>NZ_CP038493.1:669111-1338223 GCF_004752005.1 Thalassotalea sp. HSM 43
AAGTAATAGCTGCCGATCACCTTGTTGGTTAAATCATAAGGCTTTGAACTGACTTCATACTCACGCTCATCGTTAAAGTACGTAAAATCAAGTCGATGGTCATCACTGATATTCCAGTTAAACTTAGTTGCCCAAATTGCATCGTCACTGTCGGTTTCGGTATAACGCCACAAGCTGGCATTTTCACGGGTTTCAAACAACGGATTATAAATCGCGTAGAAGAACAGTTTGTCTTTAATGATCGGACCGCTGGCCCAAATATCGAGATCAACTTTGTCGTAAGTGCGACCATGGTTAATGGCGAAATACTCCGTACCGTATAGCTCAGCGCCAATATCGGTGCGCTTTACATCCGGACGGTCTTCACGTAATTCATCAGGAATGTAACGCGCGTTAACCCCGCCTTGAAACTCATTCGTACCACTTTTGGTGGTGGCACTGATGATGCCGACAGCACGGCCGTATTCAGCCGAGAAAGCACCGGTTTTCACTTGAAAGTCTTGGAACATTTCCCAAGGCAGCTGGCTAAAACCAAGACCGGTACGTACATCGGTAATGTTGATGCCATCGATGTAATAAGCGTTTTCCGCTACCGATGCACCAGGAAACGACACTAGGTTACCAAACGCCGCATCACCTTTGTTGGTGCCTGGCGCCAATAGCGCCACCGAACTCATATCTCGCGGCACCGGCAGCAGCTCAAGTTCATCTTTAGATATCACCAAGCCAGATTCGGTATTGGTGGTATCAATGGCTGCGATCGTCGTCGCACGAACTTCAATGCGTTCTACGCCCTCTTCATTCATGCCGATGTTAATTAAGGTTTTACCACCAATGTTGACGTCGACATTGTTTTGCTCGGTCACCAAGTAGCCATCTTTGTGGGCAATGATGTTATAGGTACCGGCAGGCAATAGTGGAAAACGGTATTTACCATCATCATCAGAGGTGATGGTTTTGCTATAACCGGTATCGACATTAATGATGGTGATTTCAACGCCTTCAACCGGCGCGTCGTTATAGGTGATCGTTTGCCCTGAAATATGACCCGTTGTCGCATCGGCCTTGACATGACCCGATGCAAACACGGTTAATAACGTTGCGGCAATCAACGTGCGCTTAAACGGCGCAGTAACTTTATTTTGCATAATTATTCTCTTTATATATCCGCAAGTTAAAGACTAAATCTGAGCCTTGCTGGCGCGCATACGCGCCAGCAAAGTTAATAGCAAAAGCGATAACCAACTAAGGCCACCACCGCTGGATACATTGGACTCTCGTGGTTCTACGGTTACGGTTGCTATTGCCGTATCGCTTGCACTGCCATCGGTTACCGTCACCAAGAACTCGAAGTCTTGTGTGTCGTCAACGTTTGGCGCATTAAAGCTAAGCACTTGCGTGCGCGCGCCTTGCATTTGCACCGCATCACCATTGGTTTGCTGCCAACTGAACAGTAACGCATCAAAATCGCCATCTTCAGCTAAGGCTTCAAGTTCAACCCGATCACCTTCGGTAACGGTGAGATTGATACTTTGCACCGTTGGCGCAATATTGACGTCGATAAGGCTAACAATCACCTCTTTGCTACGGGCATTGTTGTGCGAGTCGGTTGCGGTCACTTCAAACATCAATTCTTCATTGCGATTGATTACGGGAGCAACAAAGCTCATTTGCGTGGAATTGGCATTAAGCAGTTGCGCAGATGGACCGGATATTTGTGTCCAACTGACGCTGACATCATCATTATCAACATCAACCACATCGGCACTTAGGCTAATGGTTGCTTGTTGACCGTTAGCACGCTCAACAAATCGCTGGCGATTATCAACACGGATCATTGGCACACGATTACCACATGCTTCATGTTGCTCAGCAACTGCCGCCGAAAATGCTGGCGCTTGGGTGTTTTCAAAGACAAAGTCATCAATAAACCAACCCGCGGTTGGCGCTTGCTCATCGGTACCAATAGCAAAGCGTACCCGCACTGATTGACCATTTAGCTCGCCTTCAGGAATGACGATGCGTACATCTTCACCACCAGGCAGTTGACCGGCATAGCCCATACGATGGCCTAATGGGTTTTGACTTTCTGCCACTTCTTTGGCAAATGTGCCGTGAATAACCGCATCATATGGGTCTGACATCAGTGCATTGAATTCAGTAATGTCGCGCCATTCGCCGCCATTAACACTGATTTCGATAACACCGCCATCCCAATACTCTAGTGTCCAAGGCGCATCTTCCGGCGCACCTGCTGCTCGGTATTCAGCGACTTCAAACTCATAAATATGGAAAAATTCAAAGGCAAAATCACCGCTCTCATTGACGATAACGTCTGGTGATTGCAGGCTGGTTAATACTCGAGTTGGACTTGCCGCGCCCCAGAACATTTGTCCTTGACGTAAACCAAGCGTATTGGCACCAAAACCGTTATCTAATACCCAAGGGAACACCGCATTACCATAAGCGGCAGGAGACACGTTGTCCGCCGTCGTGGTCCAATCGGATTCGGATGAGGTATTGTCTTCAAAACGCGTTAATTGGTGTTCGTTTTTGACGATATCGGTTTCAGCGCTGGTCCAGGCTGTACCAACAGGTGGTACAATGGCGTCAGCATTATCACTGTCAAAGCGAATATCAAAACGCACTGTCGATAACGGCTCGGCGCTGTGTAAAGTCACCTCAAATGGGAATTCAATCACTTCACCGTAATTGTTTTCATTGAATTGTATTGGTAATCGGCCATCCGTTAATTCGACCCCATCGACGGATAAGGTAATATCAGAGATGCTATCAATCACCGCATGCACACCCGTCAATGGCATATTGCTTAGGTTTTTAAGGTGCAAGGTAATTTGCATGGTCTCATTAACATCTAATGAACCATCGATATCACAGTAAAATCCTGAGTTGCCCAAATATTGGTAGTCGGCGGTAACATTATCGACCACAAACGATGGGTATTGCGTGGCAAAACCTTCACGTACGTTGTCAAATAAGAAATCGGTGCGATCCGGTGCTACCGCATCCAAACCAAAACCTCGTTTGGCGAATGCTGTTAGCATGATGTCGAAGTCTCGACTATCGGTTGCGGCGGTTACCGCCAGCAAAGCATCGCGAGCTTCGGTAAAGGTTGGCCAATACGGTGTAATTTTCAAACTGGCGACCAAGTACTCCTTCATGCGTTTCTCAACCATGTCGAAACTCAAATCACTGCGTTCATTGTGCAAGGCAACATAGACTTCCCAAAGTGCCGCCGTCCAAACTTCACCGGCATTATGCACCTCGTTATTCGGCACCGGATGTTCAGCATGGAATGCCCCCTGCTGGTGATCAGGCAACTGCGCGCTAAAGGCGATATGACCTAAGGTTAAGCCGTTAACATTCATGTCTGTGGTGTATGGGTATCGACGAATACCTTCGGCAAACGATGCATTACCAACCAGGTTACGACCTACAAAGGTCGACATTGGAATATGACCTGCAAATTGCTCGTTGCCGACAATATGACGATCTTCTTCTTTGAGCATCAACATCAAGGCCACAAAGTCAGACCAACCTTCACCTAGTGACGCACCCTGCCATTGCATTAAGCCCCAGGCATTGTGAATCAAGCGATTGGTTAAATAATGACCCCACTCGTGGGCAACGATACTGGTATCAAAAGCAGAGTGGTTTTGATCGGTTTCGACTTCAACGTCAATACGAACTTTTTCACCCGCTTGCATCGACAGGTAAACCGGCTCAGCATGCTCATAGGATAAGAACACACCGGGAATTTCCATATCCGAGGCATCATCATTCGGACCTAACGCCATATTGATGGTACCGCCAGCGTTACCGGCTGCGTTAACTTGACCTTCTTTGACATGATTGGTCATAAGATAAGCCGTTGCCCCTGCGGCTTGTGCGTGCAATGCTTTTTGGAAGAAATTACAGTTACCGCGGCGAATCAATGCCGTTTTACCGCGCAATTCTTCTGCATTGATAGCCGGTTCACACAGATCTTGTCCGTCTACCCCTTCACCGTCATAAGCAATAACCAATTCATTTTCATTGATATCCGTCGTATCTTTATCATCTTCGATGGTAAACGTAGACGGACCAAACACGGAACGGCCAAAACTTGGCACCCAAAAGAACTTTTCCCCGTTAGCATCGGTCGCGTCGTCTTCGCTGTAATACTCATCCAGCATACCTCGAATTTCAAAACCTAATTCATATAAGCCCCATGGATACATGCGCATGATAGGTACTTGGCCATCTGGTGGCGTCGCCATTGATGCGTTATTGGCTGAGTTGAAATCTACACGAGCTTCAATTGGGTCACGATCTAGGCCACCACGACCATAGTTATCAAATTGCGCGTTACCTGACTGCTCATCAAATCCTGAGTCATAAAACCAGTCATGCAAGAAGTTATTCACGTAAAACATCGACGTCATGGCCGCTTTTACGTTGTTATCTTCGCTTGCCGGTGCACGGTAATTGTATGTATAACTGAACGTACCCGCCGACGAGGTCATTAAGTAATAATCACCGTTTTCAATACGTTCGTTATCCAAGTCTTCTACTGGATTAAAGCCTTCTGGCGGCACCTTATCAACGAACGCCCAAACATTATTGCCTTGTGCCCAGTTTGAACTTTCAGGCAACCATGGATCTTGCGTACTGACACCGGCATGATCGATGGTAACTAAGTTACTGTCGTGCAAATGTTGCTGATAATCGCCATAGCTTTGTGGGTCAAGACCGATAGGGTATGGCGATACTTCAATGGTGGTTGGCGAGTCGTATGGCTTAAATGGCGACTCGGTTTCCGCATACAGACGGTAACGGAAACTATGATCCGCTTCCAATTTGCCTTTGTGCAGAATCCGCTGATCGATTGCAGAAACGATATAACCCATCATTTCACTGCGCGTTTCGTTTTCCACCATGCGTTGTAAGTTGATCATAAAGGCCGGCTCTACGCCCTTCGCCTTAGGGAAATAGATAAACTGCGCCGCAGATTTACCTAGGCCCCAACTTTCAGAGTCAATAGCATCCTGTTGTTGGTTGATCTCGAACTCATCAAATTTGCCTCGACGCCCCAGAGCTGTTAATGCTGAGTCGCTAATGCTAACACCGGCGTCGCGAAATGCAGCAACAACAGAGGCTTTCGCCGCATCGCCTGGTAATGACGATAATGACGCCGCTTCACCGACAATCGGTGCAAAGGTGCCGCTGCTGGCAACAGCACGTAAGTTTTGATCCATGACCACATTTATTTGCGAACTGAATACATCAACACCATTGACCTGTTGCTGATAGCGCATGATGATTGGGCCATTGGCACTTGTATGCACGGTGCTGACTTTCGCTTGGCTAGCACCATTATTAATAAAGCCGTGCTGACTGGCGACACTGGCAAAATGATGTGACGCGGCGCGTTCAATTTGCTGTTGTTTATCGGCAACAAAATTTAAATGATTTTGACTTTGCTGCGCATCAAACCACTGAAACGTGGCACGTTGTTGGCTATCAAACTGACTTTGTAATTGATAAGGCTTAGCAACACCTGTGTGCTGCTGGTTATGGTTTGCAACCTGATTAAAGTCGTGGGAGATTGCACCAACGCCTGACACTGTCAGGGCGCTGGCAATGGCCAGCGTTAATGGTAATTTTTTCTTCAACATAATCTTTTCCAAATGTCTTCTTAGCTTCTTGCAATTGCATAGCCCACCAAGCAGGCTATGCGCATCGGTTATTTGATCGTCAGGGTACGTTTCCTGAAGATGCTAAGAAGGGTGAAAAGTGATAACCAAAGCACGGCACCGCCGCTTGGTTCTTTGCGTTGTGTGGACGCATCTTCTTCTGCTTGGGTAACAGAGACCGTAAATGATTTACTTACCTCAACCTGACCATCGGTCACATGCAATTGATAAACATGCTCACCTGCTGGCAAGTTCGATAAGTTAATTGAGGCATTATTAATTTGCGACTGGTCAATATATTCACCTGACCAGGTATAGATTAATTGATCGCCATCTTTGTCCGTTGCAAAGGCAATAAGCTCGACAAATTCATCACTCATGATGGCAAAGCTGTCCTGTTCATAAAACAATTCAGGTGCATCATTGATGGCATCGACGTTCACTTCAAAACTGGCATGAACCACATCATTAGCGTTGCTATTTGATACCAACTGTACCGATATGACCGCAGGTGACGTAGTGTAGTAGTCGGCGTCACTTTGAATACTGATTTGCAGCTGCGAGCCAACAACCGTGGCATCGGCCTGAATAAAGCGATCACTAGACTCAACATAGGCCGTAACATCGGCATCAGACAGGGCTGCGGTAACCATACGCGCTGGACTGTCTTCAGTGATGCTTAGATTTGCCAATTGCGATAAACCAAGAGATGGCGCTACCAGTAATTGTGCACTGTTACTAAATTCGGTATTTGAACCTGAATTGGTTAAATCAAATTCGAACGTCTGACCGGCAACAGCATCATCAGGTAAGCGCACCGTAAAGCGAACTTTACCCGATTTAGCACTTGGTCCGGCGTAATCAAAACAAACCACTTTATCGCGTTTTACGGCATTAAATATCTCTGAACGGTCTGCAGCTTTACTTGAGTTGTAGTATTCTGCACCGTGATAAACACCACCAAAGCTATTGCGATAGCCTTCATGACCAAGCAAACCAATATTGGCGCTATATAAGGCGTCGTCTAACAAGGTATCACCGTAATGCAACGTCTCGTCTTCAAAAATAATACGTTTGATGTCGCCATAAGCAATGATCACTTCATAGTCACCAGCGCGGTTTTTCGCTTCTCCGGTTTCCATAAAGATTTGCATGTTATAACGGTCGTTACCGTAAAACTCCATTAGGCTTGGGTGAATAGACTTACCTTGGGTATTACTAAAGTAATCGTATTCGCCATTGTTCAACAAACATTGGGTGCCCACATTGCCATCTTCAAGATTGATCGATTGCTGATGCAAACAGGTTTGCTTCCAACCGGTTTGCATATTTTTATAATCGACTACGAGTTTGCTGCCAACATGGCCGACAGCAATACCAGAGAGCTCTTCACCTTGTTCAGGGTTTGGATTAAATGGCGTAATAAACTGCTCATTAAAACCTGCTGCACGCCACAATGGCGCAATGGTATTAGACAAGTTACCGCCGTTTAACCCGCCACTATGGGCAAAATTAAACAAATCGCTGAAGTTTGGTGTTCCGGTGCCTAATGGGTTCGCCCCGGCAAAGTTTTGAAAATCAATAAAACCATTGCCAAACACATACATATAACGGCCACGAGCGTAATCACTGTTACCGAAAAATGACACCCACGGGGTGCTTATATCGGAGTCGGCAAAAACCTCTTGCAGATCAATAGTGACATGCTCGCGGTCAATGTATTGTTGACCATCTGCGTCCACCGTTGCCATCCAATTAAACGGCCCCCACTGATCGAAATGCACTCTTGCTGCCCAATCTTTTTCAGACTCCAACACGCCATCTTCATCGATACGGCGAGGGTTTGAAATAATGGTACGAGCAATCGGTGACAATAAGTAATGCTCATCCGCTTGTTCATCAAGACGCATGGCGCTGCCGGTGATAGGCGTCATACCTAATTCAAGGTATTTACCGTGACTTTGACCATCGACTTCTGGGGTACGACACATATCATCGTTATCACTGGTGGTGATAACGTAGTCTCGAGCAAGCCCCTTGGCGCTGGCGATTGAACCAAAGATACGGAATTGCTCACTGGCCGTTTGTACGGCAAGTTGCAAGTGGCTATTGGTCTCTGGAATGATGCTGCCAACCAATTCAACTCCTGCCGGTAGCATGGTGGTTAAATTGATGGACTGGGTCGCGTCCGATAGATTTTCTTTAAAATGAATTTCCATCTCCACTTCGGCGCCAGCAACAATATCTTCTGGGCGAGCTTTGCTGGTTAATGTGGCAATATCATTGGCACGAGTTAAATTCAAATTAACCGTCTTGCTGTCATCAACCGCATTAAAAGCGGTAAATACAGTTGCGCCTGGCGCTAATGAGGCATCCCAGTGCACCGTCACCTCTTTGCTCACCGTATCTGCGGTTAAGAAGATATTGTTCGCCGGTTGACCGCTTACCACACCAGAATGGGTTTTAATGGTTGTTGTCAGCTGCTCTTTAAAGAACTCAGTGTATTCGCGACTAAAGCCACTAGCCCACTGATACATAACCCAATAGTCACCTGCCTCAGGGTCGGTGATACTGCAGAAGTTATTAGAGCCTGGGGTGTCATCGTTTGATGACATCGGTGGCGCGAAATCAGAGATACATAACAATTCTTCTCTAAAATCCACTCGTGAGTTTTTATTTAAATCACGACCTACCGCCACTTTTACTGCATTACGACGACGGTTTTCAGTAAGGTTACGAACCCCTACTTCTTGTGCTTCAGCAAATAATCGCTTGCTACCCTGTTCGACTCGCAACCATTCAATGTGCGCGGTTTGATCGGCCATGTGCTGCTCAACATCAAACAAAGTAAATTCACAAAACTGTGGGTGATTCAAATAACAACTCATGTCATCTAAACTGTGGATTGGCACAATTGCGGTCTCAACTGGGGCTGATACCACAGGCTGATATGCAGTGAACAATGCTGTTGTCACATCGTCGGTGGTGAACAAAGGCAGTACTTTAGAGCCTTTATTTAAGGCAATATCGACACGATGCATGTCATTACCGATATCTAACTTGGATTCAACGGCAAGTGGCAGATGTACTTCTGGAATGGTTTTATCATCCGCGAAGAACACCAAATCACCACCGGTTAAATTACCTTCGTTATTGATGATATCTGTACTGTCTTCATCGTATTGATTTTCCCAGTTATCGAAATCCCAGCCAAAACGCGCCGATTCATCAACAACGGTAAAATCAATGGTGATATCAATGCTCTCACCTTTTTTCAAGGTGAAGTTGGCAGGGCTAACTGTCGCCGTTGCCGAGGCATAATCCATGAAGATTTCTGAACGCCAGCTACCATCTCGGGTGGCCTTAAAAGTACGAGTTAAGCTACATTTACCGTAACAAGCACGTTCAATAACCGCTGGCATATTTAAGTCTGAAACATTATGTGCTTGAGGGTCTGCAGCCATAAAGTTTTCAACACTTTCATGCATCACCAAGCCGGTATTAATGGCTCGTTCAACATTAATTAAACCAGCACCCATGGTGTAAGCATCTGGCAGCCCATATATCTCGGTATTGCCAATATGAATAGCCGGTTGCGCGGTAAGCGTTAAGGCAGAAATAATTTCCGAAGGTGACCAATCTGGGTGAGCTTGTTTTACTAAAACAGCAGCACCAGAAACCACGGCAGTCGCGGTCGAGCTTCCTGAACGAGGTAACCAATCAGAGCTATTGCCAAATTCATTAAACGGGCGTTGGTCAGCAGAGGCGGCTAATACGTTGACCGCAGGTGCAACAACACTTGGTAGCATGTACTCACCATTTATTCCCGCACCTGGACCTGCCGCGGTATTATTGCTGTACATCATGCCCAGTATGGTTGGGTATCTAAATTCAGACAGTGGATTAATGGTTGCCTCAACCAGTAAATTCATCTCATTTGAGGTAAGCACCCAATCGTAGATTACATTGGAATCATCTTGCGGCGTTGAGCGCATAAAGCTGACAGGAAACGCCTGATTAGTATAATTTACGGTCAAATTAGGAGTGGCAAAATCACTCGGTACAATCAATAAACCACCGGCACCTGCAAGCTCTGCCTGCTCAGCCATGTGCTGATAGGCTTGATAAGCATTAAACCCTGGTAATAAATCGGTATTGCCCTCGCCGTTGGCAAGACAAACCAATATTTCATTACTGGCAAAAACATTTTCTGGTAAATCAATACACGAGGCGATATTCAGCTGTTGCTCAGGTGAATACAATGATGTGTCAATTTTTGCTGCTGCAACCACAGGGTTACCTGAGAAAGAGGCGCCGACATAACCTGTATTGGCACTGTATTCGGTAATAGCCACCAATCCAGCAAAATCTAAGCGTTTAGGAATACTTTCTGGATCGCCGCCGCCAACCTCGGTGACGGCCGTGCCGACCACATAAGATTCGCTTTTATCTGCCGCACCAACACTCAGTAGCCAAGGCGATGGATGATCACCTAATCCGCGACCGTAGTTATCACCATTACCGACTGCGGTAACAACAACGATGCCTTCTTTATGGGCATTTAAAAACGCCAGTTCAACCGCGTCTTGGTATGGGTTTTGGTTACCACCGGCGGCTTTCGCGATAGAGAAGTTAATCACATCGACATCATCGTTAATGGCGTCTTCGATGGCTTGCAACACTACTTCATCTGGGCAACTGACATCATTGCCAATCGGATCACAGACTTGGTAAGAAATGATTTGCGCATCCGGTGCAATACCAGCGACATCGTGTTTAGACACATTGAGCGATACGCCATCGGCTTGCCATTGTTTGTATGACGGGTAATGCAAACTGACATCGGTAAGTTGATTACCAGCAATCAGACTGGCGACATGGGAGCCATGGCCATTATAATCTTCGCCATCTTGATAAACGAACTCGTGCTCGGCACCGTTATACAAGGTCAATGCCGGGATATCGCCATTGCCCAAGGTGACATCTTTAATCTGTTGATAGGCGCGAATACCAATCAATTTATCATTACAACGCTGTTCAGCGTCAGCAGAACTGGCACAAACGCCAACGTTGTCTGTATTAGGAAAGTTTGAAATTAAGCTGGTTTGCTGATCAAATGGCTGATCTGCAAATGATGGATGGTCTGAATTAATACCGGTATCTAATACCGCCACCAACATACCTTGACCACGATACTGCTCACTCGAAAAGCCCGATAAACCATTCCAAATGCTATCCGCGCCAATATCTTTACCTGTGCTGTAGGACTGTAGGCGAGACGCACCTAACTGCATCACTTTAGCCACGCTTGGCAAGTTTGAAATATATTTTGCTAGCTCAGTATCGACTTCAATGGTGAAACCGTTTAGCGCCTTACTGAATTGGTGCCTAATATTGACCGAGTGGCCTTGGCGATTAATTTGTCTGACTAAATCTTGCTGTTCTGCAAGAATGTAGGCTTCGTACTCAGCGCGGGTTTTATAGCTGTGAGCAAGCGTTTGCAGTTGGCTTGATTGCGCCAGTTTTTGACTGCCACTATTGGCTAGAATATGCGAATCAAAATGACTGCCCGATGGCTGCTTCAACATCACCACAAAACGTTGTTTACCAACAAGATTTTGTTCTGCAACAAATTTACTTTGCTTGCCATTATCAATCACGTGGTTAACCCTGCCGTGATTGGCGGTAAGCTCGCTGTTTTGCAGCAGTTTTTGCGTAACGATGGCTTGACCTGTTACTTGTTTTAGCTCGGTTTCATTCTCTGAGCTGGTCACAGTCGCACCGACGCCAATTGAATAACCTGCCGCGCATATGGCAGCAAGTATGCGATTAAACTTCAAGACTATCCCCTTATCATAATTATTTTGAGGTTCGACGGCGTGACCATCGACCAAGGGTGGTATTTTTTGCCTTTAACGGCTTATAAATTAGCGCCTCGATTATCGATAATGAGATGTACGAATTATGTTAAAAAGTGTTAAGCGAGTAACAAACAGGTTAAGCAAGTGAACTTTAAAAGTCTGATGCTGATATTTTGTTAAAAAGTGTTAAACAACACATCAATAAAGCGATCACAAACCCCAGCCAAAAACCAAGTATAAGCACATGATTTAATTAGCAATTAAGTTTAAACAGCGTTATTCCTCATTGATTAATCCACGACTTATAGTGGTGCTGGCGAAAGCGAGCAGAAATTGATTGGTTTACATTGAAGTGTCGAAAATTGGCGCTTTAAAAATAACAACAGCCAAATAATAATTAGAGGAATAATAAATGAAGCATTTAGGAATTACCTTTTCCAGTCTGCTCGTGCTTACCGCATGTGGTGGCGGTGGTGGCGGCTCAACGCCAGATGGACCAGACAATAAGACACCTGAGAACAAAGCACCAAGCGTTAGCATTAGCTCGCCAGGTTCGGTGCAAGAACAACAAAATGTGGTGTTAACCGCAACTGCCAGCGATTCAGATGGTTCGATTAGCAGCTACAGCTGGAGCCAAATTTCCGGCCCAGCAATGACCATGAGTAATGGTACAAGCTCAGCCGATTTACAATTTACAACACCAATTGTCAGTGCCTTGGATGCCGCACCGACGGTTGAGTTTCAACTAACGGTAACCGATGATGACGGTGCAACCGCAAGCGATACGGTAAGCTTTAGTATTGAAGCAATTAATACCGCGCCATTGGTCAATAACATCACCAATGTCAGCGTCAATGAGCAAAGTACGGCATCAGTCAGCGTCGATGCTAACGACGTCGATGGTGAAATTGCCTCTTATCTTTGGACAAGTACCAGTGCCGATTTGGTATTTACGGTAAATGACCAAGCAACCGCCAGTTTCACAACGCCTGCGGTAAGCAATTCATCTCCATTTTCAGTCAGCGTTACCGTTACCGACAACGAAGGTGCCACCAGCAGTGACACCCTTACCGTTAATGTTAACCCAGTAATTAGCGGTATGTTATATGCCCGCCCGCTTGCCGAAACCCGCGAACAATATGAAGATCAAGCGGTTATTGAAAGCGATGGCAATAATGAACCACCTTATAAAGTCGATATATATGACTTGGCAGGTACATTAATTGGCTCGGGTATTCCTGCTGATGATGGCAGTTTCTCTGTTGCGGTTAATAACTCTTTAAATAACGGCTATGTAGTGCAATCAAGTCATCTGACCTATACCCCACAGTATGAAAAAAATGAAGATGGCTCGCTTAAAAAAGATGAGTTTGACCAACCAATCCCGAAACGCGATGAAGATGGTAACCTCATTCTAGAGCCTAGTTGGCAAGATGATATCGCCGCTATCTGTGAAGCAGACGAACGCGCAGCATGTGATGTGACACCATTTACGCATTTGGTTCGTCAATATATCGATGCACGAGCGCAACTTGGTGAAATGGTCACTATCAGTGAAGAAAACGCCATTATTGAAATAGAAAAAGGCTTAAACATTTCACTCGCACAAGACCCATACGTTGAGTCTGTCGATGAGGGCCAATCAAATATATCGCTACAGCAATTGCAGCAACATATCGAAGCGACCTCAATGCAAGCCGTAGTTAACTCAATTCTTGCCTATTTACTGCAAGAAGATACCAGCAAACTGGAACTCATTGGCTCAATCTTTTTAGCCAGTGATACCACTCGTTTGACAGTAAATTTAGGTGCCGCGTTTGATACCACGGCACACAGTAAAATCAGTTTAACGGCAAACCCTAAATACTTTGGGGCAAATGCCACAGCGTTTCTTACCGATAGCATGAGTTTTGACTGGGTACTACCAGACAATATTGCATTGGTAACCGAGGAACTCGGTAAAGAAACCTTAAACGTTAAATTGCCAAGTGTTGAGCAAGTCACCACCATTACTATAAAAGTGATTGCCAGTACCGAACGATTTAGTGAAGAATCAACGATAGATATCACCATATCCCCTGCCAGCACGCCAGAAAATACTCAACCAACGGTTGAAGATATGGCTGATCTAGTGGTCTCTTCCGAGCAAACGGTTACCTTATTCAGTCAAGTCATTGATGGGCAAGATTTTGCCTCAGAGATGAGTTACCAATGGATGCAAATTGGTGGAGAGGCAGTAAGTATTGTTGATCCAACTGCAGCTCATGCGACATTTACCACACCACAAGTTGGCAATGGGTTTACTAAATTACAGTTCGCACTGACCGCAACCGATTCAGGTGGCAAATCAAACTCAAATAGTATTGATGTCTATGTCACTGAAAACTTTACTTATATCCCAATGGCATTAAACGACAGTGGTGTAACCACATGTGGTAACTTTGGTTTTGGTGATAATGTCAGTGAAGGCCATTTAAACGATCAAATTTGTGCAGACATTGAGTCTGATCGTTATACGCCACTCAATCAAGATGCGACTCAAGGCCGCGATGCGACGAACAATGACAACAGTGACGGTATTGCCGGCTTTAGTTTTACTAAAATTGCCGCTGATGGCACAGAGCTAAGCGATGATGCAACCGAGTACAGCTGTTTGTTGGACAACGTCACCGGTCTAATGTGGGAAGTAAAGACCGACCAATCGGGCATCCACAATAAATTTGAACGATTTAGTTACTATGACAGTGACCCTGCAACCAATGCTGGTTACCCTGGTAAAACACCAGAACAACGCCTAGAGCATTGTGATCCGACTTTCTTAGCCTGTTTAACCACAGAAGAGTTTGTGCAACAAACAAATGATCAAGGATATTGCGGCTACAACGATTGGCGTATACCAAACGGTACCGAATTATTGTCTATTTTTGATTATAGTGGCACCAACAAAAGCAAACCGGCCATCTCGACGTGGTTTAAGCATGCGGTAAATAAAGCCTACTTCTCGAATACCCGTACCGGTGAAGGTGGGTCACTTTCAGGTAATGTTGGCAACCCAGATTATCAAACTCGTAAAGTCATTGTCGTTGATTTTGGCACCGGTGAAGCGCTTCACTTTAATGCCTCATATACCGGTGACGCCCGCCTTAACGCCCGCTTAGTGCGCACAGCAACTCAGGAGTAATCAAGCATGAAATTTAATTCAACCCTTATCAGCGTTGCACTAGCAGGTTCAACATTTGCTTTTTCAGCAATTGCGCAAGTTGAGACCATCCGCGGTGTTGGTAGCACTACCCAGCACTGTGTTTATAATGTTAAAGGCACCGCCGATAATCAACGTTTTAATATCAGCGATGACGGTCAAAGCGTACTTGACAACAAAACCGGCTTAACCTGGGCACGTTGTGATTTAGGTCAAGCTTGGAGTGATGAGCAAGGTCGTTGCTTAGGTGAGCAAGAAGAAGTCAACTGGTTAGATGCTCACAAAAGTGCGCAAAGCTACACTGCTGGTGGTCATAATGACTGGCGCGTACCGAATATCAAAGAGCTCTATTCATTAGTGGAAGAGCGCTGTGCAGGTCCGGCGATGAACACCCAAGTGTTCCCATCGACCTTCTATGCAGATATCTACTTTAGTTCGACCATTAATAACCTGAAAGCGACCGGTGATTCAGCCTATGCCTTTTTCAGTCGACTTGGTCAAATCCAATCGGTTAGTAAAGATGACTTATTAAAAGTAAAATACGTTAGAGACTAACCGTGTTAATTTAAGCTAATTAACGCCAATAAAAAACCCACCTAATGGTGGGTTTTTTCATTACTTTATAATACCTTACCACATCTATTGGCTAAAATACTGGCTCGCATATTGAAACGCATCTTGGCCAATTTTATAACCAATTAAACGGCCGGGAATATCGTCGGCTGGTGGATGAATTCCTCCCCAAATACGCGATAAGCTGCACTGATCAGACGCGTCTTGGTATGTCGCCCACTGCAGCGTCATATCAACACTTGGCCCTTGTTCAAAGACTAAAAAGTCATCGGCTGTTATGGCAAAGCTGCTCATCCCGCCGGGGAAGTATTCACTGCCAGTGAGCTTGGTCATCACCTCTGCGGCTGCACGTGAATATGTAGAGTGACCAGAAACATAACCTGCAAACGGCGGGGTAACGAATGATGGACGCTGATACGGCCACCAATTCTCAGCCAAAATCCAATCAACCCCGGCGACATCGTTACTTGCATCAGAGATTGCCGTAGGGCCGCGCCAAGCAAACAGTTTAAGCTTGCCTACATGTTCACCTTCACTACCTGCTAGGACATCACCGTCTTTAACAAGCTCAACCAAACCAGGCTGTAATCGCAAGCCTTGGAGATGATAATTTGCTTTAGTATTATCACTGCGCTGACCTAAATCGGCCATGGCTCGTATCGCAGAGATTGGTCTAATATAGTCATACCAGCCTTTAATACCCCAAGCACTGATTGCTGAGTCATGCATCGCCCCGCCCAAGGTAAAGTAAGCTTTAACATCCCACTCTAGGTTATCAAGAACATCGCCTTGCCCTGCAAAGCGAGGCACAAAATCAGGATGATCAAATACCGTGTTTAAGATAACAAACCAATGCCCCGGTGGCGTTTCTGAATCCGGTCCATCAGCCCAAAACTCAGCGAGTACTCGGGCATAATCGCCTCTTGGTACCATTTGTTGTTGGTATGGCTGACCGGTAACCGGGTTTTGAGCATAACCTTGGCCGATATCACCACCATCAAGTTGATAGAAATCACGATGCTCTGCAAATGTTTTAGGGTATTGCTCTAGCGTAATATTGCCTTGTGATGCTGGAGATATGTCAATCATCACGCCATCGCTTGGGTCTAGTTGAGCGGACCACTCACTGACTAAAGAAAAGCCCCATTCGTATTCATCTGCCAACTCATCGTCTACCAATGGCGGCATCCCCGGGTCATGATAGATATAATAATCAAAGCCATCGCGTTGTTTGATGGTTAGGTCGTCTTGGGATAAAGAAAACGGTTTCACTTGTCCCCATTCAGGACCTAAAAATTCAATTGCGCCAGCTACTTCATTGCCAGATTGGTCAATGTAGGTACCAAGATCGAGTGACTGCCAACGATTCAAATCACTGATATTAGGATTTCCGGGAAGCTCTGGGTCTAGTGCGTCATTACTCACTTGGTAAGCAATATTGCTATAGAGGATATCTTCTTTGGCACCATCGTCAAAGCCATAAGCGATATAGCACTCGGCGATATAATTTCCTAACGCTGCGGCATCATTTGGGCTTAATTCTGTGTCTACATAATCCTCATCATAACCCAACTCTTGCATCAACTTATTGGCAAGCTCAAAGGTATGCTCGGCATCTGGAGATAACTCAAAGCGATGCTGAATAATGCGATATGCAGCATAACTTATCGCTGTTTGCTGCGCGCTTTTGCTATCATCAGTCTGCAATTCAATATCAATACGACACTCATTATTATTTAATGATTTCCCCGCTAAATAGCTGTCATCGTCGCTATATAACGCCCATGCATCATACATGGCCGCAGACACGTGAAACAAATTGCGAGCGTGTACTGTTGGTCTGGCAAAATCATTGCGAATACCTTGCAGCAACACCTCATTCCATTGTCTAGCGACACTGTGGGTTTTGTCTGCTGATTGTTTTGGCAGCACAGGTCTATCGGCTTCATCATTACTATCACCACACGCCGTTAGCGCGAGGCCTATTGCCAAACAAAGGCTGGTTTTGGTTATTTTATTTACGTTCATAATCGACTACTTACAGAGTATTGTCTGTTTTCTTTATTAATATGGATTGATTCACAGCGATGTTTTCAACGGTTTGTATGTCGCCATCTGGCCACGTAACCTGAATGCGTTCAATTTGCTTATGTTGGCCTACGCCAAACATCGCCAGAGCCGGCGCTTGAGAAGTAAAATTACTGTTGAGATTGATATGACGGTATTGCTTATTGTTACGGGTGTGCACTTCAACTATAGCACCAATACCTTGGCTGTTATGCTCAGTGGCAGATAACCTAACCGTAAGATAGTTGCCTAATTGGTTACCGTTTTGGTTTTCATAATACAGCAAGGCATTTTTGCCCACGGTGTGGTCGGTTAAAAGGATATCGACGTCACCGTCATTGTCAAAATCGCTACATAAGACCGCCCTTCCTTGACCTTGGTGACTCAATCCGACGTTAATGTTGGTGCGAGAGAAGTTGCCATCTTTGTTATTAAGAAATAACGCCACGGTATCGTTTAAATGGCTTTCGTAATGACTGGCGGCATCTGAGTTGATAAGCCAGCCATTGACGTTAAACAGATCAATCCAGCCATCATTGTTAAAATCCGCGGCACAACTTGCCCAGCCCCAACCACCGTTAAAGGTATTGCTGGCATAAGAGACATCGACAAAACTGCCATCACCATTATTTTTAAGAAGTTTATTACCACTAAACGATAAGCTACCGCTTGTACCATCAAACTGGGTGATACTGGTGACAAACCAGTCTAAGTCACCGTCATTATCAATATCTGCGAGACTGCTGCCCATGCCTTGCAAATCATCAATACGGATATTTAACTCATCACTGCTATCGGATAGCGTGCCATCTTCCTGACTGAGCATCGACATGCTGGTACTGTGATCTGAGGCGACGAGGATATCCTGCAAGCCATCCTGATTTATGTCGGCAAAGCTGGCGGTAAACATATAGTCTTCATTTTGCGTATCGCGCTGATGTGTGGTTGCAATGCTGGTTAGCTTACTGCTGTCATCAATGGCAACAAAGCGATTGTCGCCTTTATTTTGCCATAGTAATTGCGGCTCTGAGGCAAGGCTTTCGCCATAATGGGTCAGTAACATATCCAATTTGCCATCTGCATCAAAGTCACCAAACGATGTTGAAATATTGAATGCGTTATTTGCGGCTATGGCGCTATTGCTGTCACTGAACTTACCATTACCGTCATTGATAAATAGCACATTTTCAAAGCCTGGCATGGCGGCGACAAATAGATCCAGATCGCCATCACCATCGGTGTCAGCAAACGCCGGCCCTGAATATAAACCATTCAGCTGCACCCCGGCTTGTGCTGCGATATCAATGTAACTGCCATCATTTTGTTGTTGATATAATTTACTCGCTTGGCTATTACCACCAACCACATATATATCAATGTCACCGTCTTGATCGTAATCACCACTGGCTAAGCCGCCAGCAACATTGTAGGCAACATTTTGCGTAGCATTTGCTGGCGAAACGTCATCAAGTTGCCAGCGATGGGTTAAGCCGAGCAAGTTGCTAGAGTCGGCAAAGATAAGACCACTGTTTAGTACATCGGCGTCAAAGTTGATATCGTCAATGTCATCTTCATCGTCCGGTATACCATCGTTATCGTCGTCATTGTCGGCATTGTCACCTACACCATCGTCGTCATTATCTTTACTTTCCGTCGCATCGAGTGGGAATGCATCGTCGATATCGATGACTAAATCATTATCGTCATCAATGTCCTGATTATTGCCTATGCCATCGGCGTCACTGTCTAAGAATTCAGTTTTATCAAATGGAAAGGCATCATCAATATCCAACACGCCATCGTTGTCATCATCGTTATCAGGCAATAGGCCGCCACTATCGGCAAAGCCGTCAAAATCGAAATCATTAAACGCTATATCTGGCACCCGATTATCTGTATCGTCAGGGTCTTGGCCAAGCGGCCAACCGTCTTCGTCGGCGTCATTATTCTGCCATTTAGTGTTGTCTAACGGGTAAGCATCATCTGCGTCATTTACGCCATCGTTATCATCATCCTCATCGGCGTTATTGCCAATACCATCTAGATCGCTGTCCATGTGTTCTGATGCATCAAGCGGAAAATGATCTTGTAGGTCGGCGATACCATCATTGTCATCATCTTGGTCTTTATTATCGCCAATACGATCCGCATCATTGTCTTGATATTCGCTAGCGTCGAACGGAAATGCATCGTCTTGATCTAGTATTTGATCATTATCATCGTCATTATCTTCATAGTCACCGAGACCATCAACGTCATTGTCGTGATGTTCATTTAAATTTGTTGGAAATTGGTCGATGACATTAACAAAACCATCATTATCGACATCGTCATCAATACGATTTACTTGGCCGTCGTCATCAGTGTCGATAATCGTACTTTGCAATAAAAGTTGTTCAGTAAAATAGTGACGACTGAGGCGCTCAACAGTGACTTTTTGTTGCGCTGATAAGTTTGCATAGTGTGCATTAAAATCATCGCCTAAAACCGTTAAAGGCAAGCCGTATTGATGGCTCCAGTGTTGGCTTATAGACGCCAGTTGTTGCTGAAAATCGTTAATATTCAGGGCTGACATATGCAGCTTTTGCCAATAAGAGCGACTGTGCTCAGCAAGTAATGCATGCACTGGCGTTATCGATAGATTGGTTAGGTCATTGTCGCTATTCTCAATAGCTACTGGCAGCGATGCGATCGTGCCTGCAAGGTGAGCAAATATCGGCGTATCGAGGTAGTTTTGCTCGTTGCCAGAAAATAACAATACCGGCTGAATATAGCTTAAATCCGCCAGTGATGGTGCCGATAGTTGAAATTCAAATTCGCCGTGTTGCAGCTCACTGGCAACCTCATTCTCATCAGCCAGACCATTACCATTGCGGTCTATAAATACCGACAATGATGTTATGTCTAAATGTTCAAACCCCGCTAAACTGCCAGAAATGGTTAAACGGTCATAAACCGCGATATCAAAGTGCTGAGTAATCGTTTGCCCCTGATATTGCACGGTTAACGTGATGTCGTTATACGTGCCGGCATCAGTTTGTGACGGTGTGCCCATCAGCTGACCTGTCTGTTCATCAAGACTTAACCAACTCGGTTGATTGGATAATGAAAAACTAAGCTGACTGGTATCGATGTTTAACTTGGGTGTATAGGTATATGCCTCAAGTTCATTTACTTGCTTAGCTGGCGTTGAGCTCTGATCGAATGCTAACACTGCCTCTTTATCTGCTTGGCTGTTGCTAGAACCTTTGTTTGAACCGCCACATGAGACGAGTGTTGTGGATAACGTTAACGACAGAAGCGCTGTGCTAACAACCGATTTAACACGGTAAACAGCGGGCTTTGATGGGCAATTTTTTATTTTCATTTTGATGGTATACAGCTTATCGATTACACCCCCTATCCTTATCACAATAAACGACGCTGATAATGTTAACTTTTGTTAAAGTGGTGCTAATAATGCGTTACCCACTGCGGCGTTGGCGACAGCATGGGATAACATGATTTGCCAATGCTAGCTGACAATGTGTTTATTCGTAGGCGTTGTTTTAAGCAAAAAAAACAGTAGCCGAAGCTACTGTTTTTACTTGGGGGTATTAAGTTATTACTTAACAGGCATCATCACATTTTCAACACGGATGGTCTCACCAGATGCTGTGGTTAGGTTAAGGTTCACAGTGATGTGAGTAACCGTACCACGCGTATCAGATGGACGCAGTGATGTTAATGAATTAGTGATTTTATAGAAGTAGTTTTTACCTTCCATAACGTCGCTTGGGAAACCTGTGCGTACTGGTAAGCCGTAAGCTGAACCTTCAACATCAGACTTATTGTTGCCGTTATAAATTAGGGTGTTATCCCAAGTGTGCATAACGTAGTACATTTCTTCTGCAGCGTTACCGTAAGACGCATCTTCTTCAAGGTTGATACCAACGATTTCGTTGACTTCACGCTCACCAGTACCAGCGCCACCTAAACCGTCGTTTGCCGTTGCATCCCAGAATACGTTATGAGATTTAACGATAGTAACGTTACCCGTTAATGGCTCTGGAGAAACTAGGTATGCCGCACGGAATGATGTTTCACCGTCTGCGTAAAGCATTTTGCTTACAACTTCGTAATCATCAACAACGTATGAGTACCAAGTGGCCATATCGACAACTTTCGTTTTCGCAGGGAAGTAATCAAAACCTTCGCCAGGGTAGATACATTGCCATGTACCATTGTCCCAATAAGGGTGAGAGAAAGTACATTGACCGTCTGGCGTTTGTTGCCATTGCCAGTACGCATCACCAGCGGCTGCCATTTGACCATTAAGACCAGGTAAGTCAATCCAGTTAGCATCTGAGTCTAACCAGTTTTCTTGACCTTCATAGTTAGTCCACTGGTAACCTTCGTTAGTGTACGTGGTAGCCGCTACGTCAATACCAGCACCGGTTGCAACAACTAAGTTTTCAGCCGTTGCTTGTACTGCCATCGCTTCTGGAATCATTTCATCGATCATCACATCGATTGCTGTCGCACTGCCTTCTACTGGTGTTGTAACAAATGAAAGTTGCAGTTGCTCACCGTGTTGTAGGTCAGTTGCGTTGAAGTAACCGCGTGGTAATGCGTCAACATGACCGGTAGGCAGTACCGGAGTCTCGGCATCAGCGTCGTAGCTTTCGCTATTTAGAGTAATGGTAAGAACAGTTTTGTCTTCGTTCCAGCTAAACTCTGCGCCATCTTCACCGGCCGCGATTAAATCGTGGCGAGTGTTGCTGCCGGCATCACGATAGAAACCGTGAACCCAACCATTGGTACCAGCTAAGATTTTACCATCAGTACCAACCATTGGTGCACCAACAGTCACTTGTGACCATGTGCTGGTTTCATCATAGTTATCAGCTTTGTACTTAATAACACCTTCAACGATGTTATTACCTTCTTCATCAACACCTGTTACCGCTGTTGAATCAATAGCTTGTGTGTCACCTAGTACGGTTTCAGTAGGACATAAGCCTTGTTCCCAAGGGTCTTCACATAGAGTGCCATCTTCGTTAAAGAAGTAGTAGCTGTGCTCACGACCTGATTGACGGAAAGAGTAGTTTTCAAGGTCGCCACGCATTCTTACAAATTCTGAGTAAGCTGTTACACGGTCACCTAAAATTTCAACTGGTTGGTTGAAAATTACAGTGAATTTAGCTTCGGTACCAGCAACTACAGATGAAGAAACAACTTTATATTCAATTGGTAGTGCTTCACCGTTTTCAGTGTCAGTATTCATCGCTAGAGTGATGTTTGCTGAAGAAGCCGCTTGGTCAAATGACGGTAGACCTGCTGAAGCAACATCCATTGCGGCGAACATAACGCCATCAATTTCAACCATATCTAGAGCGATTGGGTTCATTACTTGCGCAAAAGATAGGTCAGTGATCCAATACATTTGTGATGCATCATCCCATGCCGCCATTAATTCGCCGTCATTTAGGTATAAGTGTTCAGGACCTTGTGTCACCATAGAACCATCAGCAAATTCTAGACCGAAACTAACGGTGAATAATGTCGCTTGGTGTGCGTCGTCAACATAAACCATTGGGCTTTGACCAGCAGCAACAGACATTGCACCGCCAACAACCACGTAGTCCATACTTTGGCTAGCAAATGCACCAGCAACTTCTACGTCAAATGACGTACCATTTGCCGGAAGCATAAAGGTGTAAACACCGTTGCTCTCGCTGGCAAATACGTTAGGAATGCTTGATAGGAATTCGCTATCACCTTCCATTTGCACGCTTGGCATGTTCTCAATACCTGCCGCATCAGCACCGTTTACGTATAAAGATAAACCGGTTACTGGCGCGCCCATCATGTCAACAATGCTTACCGATGTTGGTACAGAATCATAGACAGCGATAGGATCAATATTTAGCGCACCAGAGTTTGTGGTGCCTTGAGCGTATGCAGTCGCTTTGCCTTCTACGTTTACAGCAACGATAAAGTCAGAGTTTGTTGGTAGGCCATCGATTGCGTAGCCAGTACCAGAGGCAACAGCAGGAACCACTTTACCATCAACGTGAAACTCAACGCTTGCACCTGATAGTGCCGCCATTGTGTTACCGTCAACCACTGACACGTATGCAGATGCCATAACTGGATCAGCTGGTGTTGGTGTCGGTGTAGGAATTTCTACGATTTCAGTTCTGGTATCTTGAACTTCAACATCGTCACCACCACAAGCAGCAAGCATGCTGGTAGCAACCATTGTCGCGATCAATGATTTATTAAATTTTATTGTATTGGACATTTTTCTTCCCATTAGACTAGTTTTTATTCGTGCTTCTAAGCGTTTTATTCTTATTCGTTAACAAACTGTCAACCTGTACTTAACCTTAAAAACACTTGCGCAAACCCAATGTAAATCAGCAAACTTACGATGTTTGTTAAAAAGTGTTAAACCCATTCACAATCCATCAACGAATTTATAAAAAACCATACATAACAAAAACTTAAACCAAATAAACTTATTAACTAACGCCGCAACAAATCAGCACTTATGTACAATAAAAATACGTATCGAATATTTTTCAGCCATAGCTTTAGTGAGGTCATTAACAAATGAAAAAGCTAACTGCTGGGCGTTAATCTAGGCGCAAATAAACGAAAACCCCGACAAAGCAAATTATCGGGGTTTTAACTTAGT
Source organism: Thalassotalea sp. HSM 43 (assembly GCF_004752005.1). Lineage (NCBI taxonomy): Bacteria > Pseudomonadati > Pseudomonadota > Gammaproteobacteria > Alteromonadales > Colwelliaceae > Thalassotalea > Thalassotalea sp. HSM 43. Next base: position 693,190 of record NZ_CP038493.1, read on the forward strand.
CTTTAATGACTGTTTAAAATTGTGTTATACGCTCTAGAGCAAAGCTTAATTAAAAGTAAATGGTTCCAGTACGTACACTTCATCTTGGTACGTGCCACTACCACCAGGCTCTTTTAAGATACATTCGATAGCCGCGCCACTACCAACACAAATAGCGTTGGTACCACTTACAGCCCATTCGATATTTTGCATTAGTGGTGTTGTTGGTACATAACTGTCACCCACCATATCTTCAAAGCAATGTAAGCTACCTGTGCTTAATAACGCACAGTATTCTCGACCAATACCTTTGATGATATCAGACACTGAATCGTTAAATTCAGGGACAGTTACTCGATCAACCCAACCGGTTATGATGATTTGCTGTAACTCTTCGCTCCACTCTTCAATGGCATCTTGGCCCCAACAATCGACACTGCCATTGCCAAGTGAACAAATGGAACCATAACGCACCTCAAGTTTTTCCGTTGATGCTTGCAAGCTTGGTACTTCATGCAGCTTTTCTTCTTCTTTGCCCCAACAGGTTGTACCGTTTTCATCAACAGCACAGGCTAATACATTGTTGCCATACAATTGAGTCACGGTACCTAGGCTGTCCGGTACGCTAACAACGTTGTATAAATCATCGCCCCAACATTTCACCGTGCCAGCATCTAATGCACAACTGAACTGATCACCGGATAGCAAAGCGGTTACGTCAGTAAAGCTTGGCACATTCGCCACTACGGCGGCCCCCTCTTCAGCAAAACATTTTACCGTTTGATCTGCTTGGGCAACACAGTAGTGAGTATTACCAACCGCTAGAATTTCAGGGTCTGTGACATCAGGGTTGGCTTCAAATTCACCACCATGACAATGCACGGTATTGTTGTACAAAGCACAATTACCATAGTTAATTTGAGCTATAACACCACCGGCTTGAACCACCGCATCGATAGGTAATTCAACGTCTTCATCATTGACACGAAAAGTAAGAATTTCTAACTCGCCGGCAATATCATACTTACTACAGCCAATTTGATTGGTATCTTCAATACCGACACAAATATCATAATTGCCCGGCATTACATCCGGCAAAGGCACGTAGCTGTAATTAAGTTTTTCACGGTGGTAAGCGCTAATTGCTTGCTTAGAAAACTCAACACCTTGCTCTGTTTTACTGTACTTGATGGCGATGCCATCTTCGATGCTGCCGCTGACAACCACCAGATTTGATTTGCCAAGGTAATCAGACAATTCGAGAACACCGCTGCCAATGCTCTTCCAATTAAATTGCACGTTACCGCTTTCACGGTAATATTTGCCTTTTAAATTAGACATCAGCTCAATGTAATAATCGCTGTAAGCATAAAAACCTGCGGATTGTTCAACATCGACCGATTTTGAGTGAATGGCAATGTCGTTTTCAAGTAGGCTGATGTATTGCCCATCCGTCAGTTCAGTATTATAAACTTCAACGGCCAACAAAGACGGTAACGTCAAAAGCACATCGACATTGGTGACGTCAGTGTCGTTAATGATCAGCTTTTGCAATTTAGCCATACCGCTCAATAAACTGGTATCGACGAAATTGGAATTACTGGCTTCAATTTGTAATAAATCAGCCAATTGCGAGATAGCACTCCAGTCACTCACTTGCGAACCAGGTAAGTTTAGGTATTGCAAATTAGAAAAATTAGCTAGGTCTTGTAAACTAGCGATAGTGCTATCGGCACAGCTGAACGAGTTAATTTTATAGACGTAGTCATCTTGAGAGTTTGCTAAACAGCTTTGCAGTACTGCGTCGGTCAAGGTCAGTTCAGATACTTTCTTGTCATAAACGTTTTGATCCGGGTCAACGTCATTTAGCAGACCATCACCATCAATATCATCATCACTGTTATCACCGGTGCCATCACCGTCGGTATCTAACCATTCAGAGGCATCCGTTGGAAAGGCATCTGAATTATCACCATAACCATCGCTGTCGCTATCTAACCACTCGTTTGAGTCTTGTGGGAACGCATCCGAATTATCGCCATAACCGTCGTTATCACTGTCTAACCACTCGCTAGAATCTGCCGGAAATGCGTCTTGGTCGTTGTTGATACCATCACCATCGCGATCGATATCGGCGTTATCACCGATAAAGTCCATGTCGATATCTGACCATTCATTAGCATCGGTAGGAAACGCGTCAAGGTCATTATTGACGCCATCACCATCGATATCGTTATCCAAATTATTAACGACACCGTCATTGTCCATATCATGGCTATCACTGTGTTGATATTGCCATTGGCTGACAAGTTGCTCTGCACGAGCAACAAGACGTTGTTGTTGTTCATCACTGATTGGCGCTGAGTCACTTAAGAAATCACCAAACATGCCTGCAGAATTAACCCCATAAATCGTCGACAGGCTATTTTTTTGTAACGCGACAGCATCGCGAAAGCCTTGTTCTGAGATGGTTCCTGCGTGCAATTGCTGCAGTTCAGCTGACAGCTGTTGTGTTAATTGCTGAGTAAATGGAGAAATAACCTGAGTGATGGCTTTATCATAATTTAGCGCCGTGAACGGCACCGTAGATAGGGTCACTGGCATAGCCGCGAAATCATCGTTATCGCGACTGATATCGTCCGCGCCCTCACCTAAATAGGCACGTAATGGGGCAATACTTAAAGCACTTTTATCATCACCTGCGACATGCAACTCGTATATGCCAGCAGCGTCCGAAAGCGCAAACGGTTCACTGTTATCCCATGCGCCGTTGGCATTTACGTCTAAATAGACTTTCGCACCTGAAACGTAGCCATCAACAACTGGGCCAGTTATCACATAGGTATCGTCAACGGTAATCGAGAATGCCTCGAGTTGAGCTGAATCGGTGCCATCTGAGACGCTAACGATAATATTGTCATAACTTCCAGCATCAGACAGTGATGGTGTGCCTGATAACTCACCGGTTGTGCTATCTAATGATAGCCATGCTGGTAAGTTCAATGCTGAGAACGTCAATGTATCGCCAACATCGGCATCACTGGCACTGATGGTTACCGCATATTGCTGTAACTCATTAACTGACAAATCAGGAGATGCAGAGATCACTGGCACATTATTTTGCGCCGGAGGTGGCTTTTGCTTGTTGTCATCAGCGCCACCGCCGCCTCCACCGCCGCCACATGCGGACAATGAAACAGCTAAGGCAACCGTCGATAATCGCGTGAGAAGTTTTCTCTGGACCGTACTCATAATTTCCCCTGAGTTTATTTAACTTGTGTTTATTTTTATTCGGGCGAAATACCAATTGAATAAAACCACAGTGCTCTGCTCGACACCTGACGGTAGGCAAGGCAAAGGGTTTAAGACAGGGACATTAACGCCAAACTATCAAGCTAATCTAAAGAAAGGGGTATCAGAATTATGTTAATAAATGTTAAACCTGAACAAGGTTAACTCTATTAAGGCATGCCATTAAGGAACAAAACCAACATGGCAGGTGAGCAAAACAGGGTAGTTAAAAGATAAGATGCATCAAGGCTAAAGACAGAACACCAGCTATAATATCATCTAGCATAATACCAAAGCCGCCATGGACTTTTTTATCGGCAATCGATATTGGCCAAGGTTTTAATATGTCGAAAATACGGAAGATGATAAATCCAACCAGCAGAGTTTGCCAATTGAGTGGAATCGCGATCATGGTAATTGTATAACCGGCAACTTCATCCCAGACAATGGCGCCATGGTCATGCACTTTTGCGTCTGCAGACGCTTTACCACAAATCCAAATACCAACCACAGACATAATAATGGTCGCGACGATATAAACCGGTAAGGAGAACTGAGCAAGAATAAAAATGAAAGGTAGAGCCGCTAAGGTGCCAAAGGTACCAGGTGCTTTCGGCGCTAATCCAGTGCCAAAACCCAATGCTAAGAAGTGCACGGGATTGCTTAAATTAAAAAGCTGACTGGCATTTTTATTGCTCATAACGTTACAACGCCATTAACTAAAGTGTTGAAAACCATTGCTCGGTACCACAAAGTTTTCACCATCTAACAGCAGGTTTATCTGTTGTGATGGGTTTAGTTGGCCTAAGCAGCGATAATCAACATTCGCATGCGCCATCGCGGTTTCAACACCAACTTTATTGGTCGCAGGTACGGTGAATATCAATTGGTAATCATCACCACTGGTTAATGCCATGGTAATCGCCTGCTTTTTGCTCAGGTTACTCAGCATCACATCAGATATTGGCACATTGGCCAAATCGATATCGATACCTAAAGTAGACGCTTTACAAAGGTGTTCTAGATCCGCCAGCAAGCCATCTGAAACATCAATCGCTGCGGTAGCGAATTCACGGATCATTTGTGCCACTAGCACTTGCGGACGAGGAAAGTCTAACTTCTCTTTGACTTTAACAAAGTCTTGTTCTGACAATTCAACCTGACCATTGATGGCAGCCAACGCTAAGCCTGCATCGCCGATGGTATTGGTGACAAACACATAATCGCCATTTTTCGCGCCACTGCGACACAGCGCTGTATTTCTAGCAACGGTGCCTTGAGCGGTAATAGTAATGCTTAATGGTCCTTGAGTGGTATCACCACCAATAAGCTGGACATTATAGTATTCTGTTAGCTCGAACATACCTTGGGTAAATTCGGCCAGCCATTTTTCATCTACTTCAGGTAAGGTAATCGCAACTGAAATCCAGCTTGGTACGGCGCCCATAGCGGCCAAATCACTAAGATTAACCGCAACGGCTTTGTGGCCAATCGCTCTAGCACTGGTATCCAAAGGGAAATGCACACCAGCAACTAAGGTATCCGTGGTAACGGCAATTAAGCTATCACCACTGGCTTCTATAAGCGCACAGTCATCACCGATGCCCATTGCCACATCTTTACGATTGACAGGCTGCGCCGTGAAGAACTGTTTTATCAGTTCAAACTCTTTCATAGAGAAGTAGAAACCTTACTCGTTAGGACGGAATGCCGTGACGACTTTATCTAACACACCATTGACAAATTTATGACTGTCATCAGCGGCAAACGATTTAGCCAGCTCGATAGCCTCATTGATCACCACACGATATGGTACGTCTTTGCAATCACGAAGTTCGTAAATGCCAACACGTAAAATGGCTTTTTCTACCTGATCAACTTCATCCAACGGACGGTCAACATGCGGTCGAATTGCATTATCAAGTTCACTGACGTTTGCAGCAACGCCACGTACTAACTTGGAGAAAAAGTCGATTTCAAAGCGACGTTTTGTGTTATCGGCAATAAAGTTTGATTCAACTTCGCCGATATCGTTACCAGTTAATTGCCACGAATAGATCGCTTGTACGGCAATTTCACGTGCTTTTCTTCTAGGAGATGGTTTAGCCAACGGGGTCACCTATAATTGTTCTAAAACATTTACCATTTCAAGTGCACTTAGGGCAGCTTCTGCGCCTTTGTTACCTGCTTTGGTACCTGAACGTTCAATTGCTTGCTCAATGCTATCAACGGTAATCACACCGAATGCCACTGGAATATCAAATTCCATTGCCACTTGCGCCAAGCCTTTATTACATTCGCCTGCAACAAAATCAAAGTGTGGTGTACCACCGCGAATAACCGCACCAATAGCGATAACGGCGTCATATTCACCTTTTTGTGCCAGCTTCTTAGCGGCAACTGGTAACTCATATGCACCAGGAACGCGAACCACTGTGATGTCACTGTCGGCAACGTTACCGTGACGCTTTAGTGCATCAACAGCACCTTCTAACAAACTTTCAACAACAAAGCTGTTAAAGCGAGAAACAACAATGGCAAATTTCTTGCCTGTGGCTACAAAAGTTCCTTCAATTACGTTCATTTTTATTAACCTGTTACGAAAATTGGCGCAATTGTAGCAAAACACAATAGATTTAGGTACTTAAAAATAGCCTAAAAATTGATTTATTACATTTGCTATACAGATGGCGCCGATTAGCCTGTATTGTATATTTTTGCTGGTATTTAGGTTTGCCTGTTACCTAGCCTTTGCTACAATACCGCCTACGTTAGTTTAGTCGAATCATTATGAAATTCTATTTTTCCAGTAATCAATTTGAGCAATTACAAGACTTTAATTTTGCCGAAAAACAGCAAATTATTGAGCTTGCTAATAACAAAATGCCAGCACCTGCTAAGGTCACTTTGAACATTTTAAAACTGTTGATTTTGATCCCACCGTTTTTATTATTAGCGCGGGTCGATTCATGGATGTTTGTGCTACCTTTGCTATTGGTATTGGTGTGCTACTTTGTTATTTTACGACCGGTCTCGTTAATGTTTCTGGGCAAATATATTGATGAGGCTGTGGCGCAATTTAAGCGCCGCCAGCAATTACAAGACGATTAATTCTTAAGCTGATTCTGTTCTAGTCTTCACGTGCCATTGGCTTGTTCGAAAATGGCTTGTTCGAAAATGGCTAATTAGAAATGACTAGTTAGAAAATCACCATAGCCAGTTTGAAAAACTCAAGTGAATAATTAAAGTGAATAACTCAACTGAACAGCTAAAGTGAACAGCTAAAAAAAGAGCGCATGTTATCAACAGTGCGCTCTTTTTTATTTCTATTTATGGGCTGATTTATGGTTTGCGTTAGAGCTCTTCTAACAAGTCGTCCAACTCTTCTTCTTGTTCTTCATCCACTTCAATCGGTGGATTACCATCATATAATCGGTAACGTATATTCTGGAAGTAAGCGTTTTTCACAAATTCATAAGGGTCTAACGACTCTTCTAACAAGGTCTCTTGTTCGGCAAGCTTACTGCGCGCATCTAGGGCGATGATCAAACGTCTTGCCACGTTGGGCCAAAAATCTATTATCGCCAACGGCCAATAATAGCCATCAACCAAATCACCTACTTCGTCACGTACAGAGCTTGGTCCAAGCACAGGCAACATTAGATAAGGGCCATCACCAACGCCATAATAACCAAGCACTTCACCAAATTCTTCTTCTTCGCGCATCAGGCCGGCGTGTTTGGCTAAGTCAAACCAACCGAACAAGCCAACCGTGGTGTTTAGCACAAAACGACCGGTAGCAACCCCTGCACGTTGAAATTTACCCTGCAACACATTGTTTATCGCGGTAAATGGTTCATTTAAATTTAACGCCACATTAAGTACACCGGTTCTCACCGGAGACGGTACATATTCGGCGTAGGCTTCGGATACGGGTTTGAATACGTATTTGTCTGCGTATTCCCAGTTAAAGGTCCATATCGGACGGTTAATGGATTCCAGCGGATCTCGCGGATCGCTGTCCTCAGAAGTGGTCGAACACCCGGTCATAAAGATGCTAAGCACAACGAGCATGATGCTTAGTGATGTAAACTTCATTTGTTTTTATTCCTACCTGGATACGCCTTAGGCTTTATCTATTTTATCTTGTACGCGTGATGCCTGATTTGCGATGACATCTTACAATGTTAATACACTGTTAACTCTATGCTGGTAACTCTATACCACTTTCACGCATTTTGGCTAGTTTATATCGCAATGTGCGAGCACTAATACCCAATCGTTCGGCGACATCTTTGCGCGATCCATCGCATGCTTTTAGGGCATCAAGGATTATTTGAAACTCTTGTTGTTTCAATTCGGCGCCAAGATTGTCTTCATTACTGGCCACATCATCCGTCGCATCTGAGCTTGCAATGATGTCGTCTTCGTCGATCAATAGGTCTTGCGCGCAAATTTCTGCCGATGATTTTAATATCAAGGCTCGTTGAATAACGTTATCCAGTTCACGAACGTTACCAGGCCAACTGTAGCTCAACAGTTTTTGTCGAGCACCAGCATCAACACTAACGGTCTCGCCAGCACAATACTTACGCACAATGGCTTCGGTCAACGGGATAATGTCGCCCTTTCGCTGGCTTAACGGTAGCCAAGTCAAAGGAAAAACATTTAAGCGATAATATAAATCTTCTCGAAAACGGCCTTGCGCGACAACTTGTTTTAACTGGCGATTGGATGTTGCCAATACACGTACATCGAGATTAATGATTTTTCGCGAACCTAAGCGCTCGACTTCGCGCTCTTGAATAACGCGCAAAATTTTCGCTTGTAGGCCAAGGTCCATTTCGGTGATTTCATCCAATAAGATGGTGCCACCTTGTGCTTGTTCAAATTTGCCAGGACACGCATTTAGTGCGCCGGTAAACGCACCTTTTTCATAACCGAATAACGTTGCTTCCAACATATTTTCAGGAATAGCCGCACAGTTTATCGCTATAAACGGTTGCTCTTTTCGCGGTGAGTTGTCATGTATATAACGTGAAAGCACTTCTTTACCTGAGCCACTTGGACCGAGGATCATAACGGAAGCATCTGTTTGAGCGACTTTTTCAGCGAGCTGCAATAATTTTTGGCTGCTGATGTCTTCAGCGATCGGACGATTAACCTCTACCTTTTCCAACGGCATATATTGGTCAATCATATTTAAAAGGACTTGTGGTGCAAATGGTTTGGCGATGTAATTACACGCGCCATCTTTCATCGCTTGCACGGCATCATCAATGGTTGCGTACGCGGTCATTATCAAAACCGGTAACTGCGGCCAATTTGCTTTGATGTTTTTTAACAGGGTCAGGCCACTCATCGCGCCCATTTGCACATCGGTAACCACCATATCCACTTTACGTTGATTGAGGATCACCAATGCTTGCTCAGCACTGTCAGCTTCTATGCATTGATATTCAGATAATGACATGGTGTCAACGACGGCTTCGCGCAAACCTGGATCGTCTTCCACAACCAGAACCAGCTTACTGGTCATATGTGCCCCTTGTTATTGTTTTTATGTTGTCAATAATGTCGGTACATTCGGGGCGACGGTTAGCATTAATCAGCTAGGATTGGATCAGTCTTTGTTTGTCATAAACAAAGGAATTGAAATGCAAAATTCCGCGCCTTCGCCCAAGGTACTTGTTAATGTTACATCACCATGATGGGCTTTTGCTACCGATTTTACAACCGCAAGCCCTAAACCTGTGCCTTGTACTTTCGATGTATAAAACGGTTCAAAGATTTTTTCTGCATCTTCTTCACTGACGCCCTTGCCATTATCCTTGACGCTGATCTGCACAAGATTATCATTACTTTTTACCACCACATCGATAACAGCATTAGAATCAATAACTTGCAATGCATTATGGATTAGGTTTTGAATCGCTCCAGCAAGGGCACTTTGATTACCTATGATTTGAATAGGTGTATTGACCTGATAATCAAAGTTAAGCTGTGCAGACGCTTCACTGACCTGTGCCTCGACACCCGCTAATGACTCATCAAGTAAATCAGCCACATCGAGAACCGCGACCACTTGTTTGCCACCACTTTTGGCGTACAACAACATGTCATTGACTTGTTGTTCGAGATCTTGCAAACGTGAGGTCAATTTTTCTTGGAATCTTTGACGCTTTTCATTATCAAGGTTTTGGCTACCAAGATTAGAGCAATACAACATCGCCGCAGACAATGGCGTGCGCACTTGATGAGCTAAGGTAGACACCATACGACCCAGCGCTGATAAGCGTTGCATTTGACTGAGTTTATCTTGTAAAAGGCGGGTCTCGGTCAAGTCGGTAATTAAGATAAGTTGTCCGGCTTGGGAACCAAACGAAGAGATGTCGAGTTTAACCCTGCGACCATCTTTTAAGGATACTTCGTGGCCATCATCAGCGCGTGGCTTAAATGCTTGTTGAATGACATCAATCCAGGCGCGCTTTAATAAATGTTCACCAAGCAATTCAAATGCTACATCATTGGCTTTAACAACAATACCATCGCCATCAATGATAACCACACCAGCAGGCATAACATCAAATAACTGATTAAGTTGATTTGACTGTAAGCGCAGCAAATCCAATTCACCAGGATAGGCTTCGCTTAGTAGCTTCCCTTGTCCGGCTTGATCTGCTTTGTCCACTGTCGACGCAAAATCATTGTCGTCATCAGTAAAGCTCATAGTAATACCTCTGTTTTGCCATATTTAGTTGTTATTATTGATTTGAGCCTTAATATCACCATGGTGTTAACGCTCTGTTTTTTCTGGCATCAATGCCATCATAGGATAAATCAGCTTTACCCTCAAATATTCTAAAAGTTACCATCTTGTTTAACAATTTGAGATACCTCGCTCAACATCAAGGTGTCATCATTTTCTAAGTACAAACGCAAGTCTTGGAGCGCCTTATCAACGCTGACGCGAATAACCTTATTATTGGTGAAGGGTATCAACTCTATAACCTTGCCATCGCATAAGCAGGAAACAATAAAACGGTAATCACCTTCTGCCGCGACATCACCGGTTCGCGTGGAGCCATCCCACGAAAATGCCAACTGGCCTGGCCCACAATCTCCTAATGGTAATAGCTTAACGATTTCACCCTGCTCATTTTCGACATAAACCAAGATATGCACACAATCTCGCTCAAGCTCAAGGAAGGCTTCTGCGTGTTGATTGTCTTCCAGGTAAATACGGCCATTTTGCACGAGTACATTACGACCAATCAGACTACTGGCCTGCAACGCCAGGTTCGAGGTGTTTAATTCTGACTTACCGAGTAATTTGTCATGGTATTCATCAATACTTAAACTGATGGAACTGGCTAATAATTGGGAAAACTCTTCGTCAGCTTTGAGGTTGGTTTCGAGATCGGAATCGATTGGCTCAGGAATAATGTGCGCAAAAAACTCATGCAACTGCACCGTCGCTTGTTTGGTGACCAAATTTTGTAGAGATGAGTCTGAAATCACTTGCGAGCTTCCTGCTTGCTGGTCAGTTTTTTTATCTTGCACCAATATTTCCAAAATCCTGCCTGATCAAAATGGCATTACCATTAAAGTCATTTTGTGCAGGTGCTAATACGCTATTATTGTTTTGTGTGTATCAGAGTGAATTAAACGTTAACCTTCAAGTTATTCTAAAAGGTTTTGTTGTTCGCATTGTCTACTTTTCTATTTGACTACTTGCCTATGAATCACTTAGTAAGCAAGACCTATGGCTGCAAATATCAATTCACTCTAACTATTTATTCAAAAATTGTGCCAAAAAGCAAATATTTACACTTGGCGCATGTTGATCGATATTTGCCGATAAAACGATCAGATGACAACACTTTGAGCGTGTAGCAGCCTGTAAAGGATCATTTATCGAATAACAATGGATTTATTGCCTGACCTGGGCGGCAAAGCGAACGGCAAGCTGTTGCCACCTAGCTCAATATTGCCGTTTACATTTATGGAATAATCGGATAATTTGCTACACATAAGGCAATAGACACTGGTGTGGACACTGGTGTGCAAAACGAGTTTAGTCCCTGTAGCTCAGCTGGATAGAGCAAGCGCCTCCTAAGCGCTAGGTCGGACGTTCGAATCGTCTCAGGGACGCCACATATTAAATTTTTTCAAGACAAATAAAAAACCTCGCCAAAGCGAGGTTTAAGAAAATTAACAATAATTATTTTTTATTATTGTTCAGATATAATTTCGTTAACTTCCGTGTCATGAGATGCGTTCGAGCTGGAAAATCCCGCTGAAACACCCAAAATTAAAACCGCTATAAAAACAGTACTTAATTTCACTTCCCTCATAGACGATCTGTTCATGACGCAGGCCCTGAAAGAGTTGTTATTATTTTAAAAACAAGACCACTTTATACACTTTAAAGAGGTATGACAAGAGGCTTTTTTAACTATTTTTTTGTACAATTCTCCAAGCAAAAAACTGAAAGCCCACCCTAAAACTTTCATAACACCATAACCTTTTGTTTTGCGGTTATTTTTCACAAAATTACAGAACGATTACAGTATATTACAAAAAACAACCTCTTCAGCGGGTAAAAAATGGCTTTACAGGCCGTTATTTTGATTGTTCGACGCTTAAAAAACACAACAAAATAAAAGTTTTCACACCGACTTTCACTTGGTGTTTTGATTATTTGTTATTCCTAAATGATTGATAGCTCTTCAATTACAAGCAAAAACAGAGAAAATATAGTGTGAACAAAGATTTGAATGAGTATAACTAATTGCAAAAAGCTTACATTTATCATTGATCGAGAATGCTTTGTAAGCGAAAATACGCGCTGTTTTTAATCAGAGCCTAATAACAACGGAGCAAAAATGCCGTCACGTCAACAACAAGCCAACGCCATTCGCGCGTTAAGTATGGATGCAGTGCAAAAAGCTAAATCAGGTCACCCAGGCGCGCCTATGGGTATGGCTGATATCGCTCAAGTATTGTGGTGTGATCACCTCAAGCACAACCCAACAAACCCAAACTGGGCCGATCGAGATCGATTTGTGTTGTCAAACGGTCACGGTTCCATGTTGATTTATTCCCTTCTGCATCTTACCGGCTATGATGTGAGCATTGAGGATTTACAAAGTTTCCGTCAATTACACTCAAAAACGCCAGGTCACCCTGAGTATGGTTACACGGCAGGTGTCGAAACGACGACAGGTCCACTGGGTCAAGGTATCACCAACGCAGTTGGTTTTGCTATTGCTGAAAAAACCTTAGCAGCACAATTTAACCGACCTGGTTTTGATGTTGTTGATCATCATACCTGGGTATTTTTAGGTGACGGCTGTTTGATGGAAGGTATTTCTCATGAAGCCTGTTCATTAGCCGGCACATTAGGCCTCGGCAAATTAATTGCTTTTTGGGATGACAATGGCATTTCAATAGATGGCCATGTTGAAGGTTGGTTTTCTGATGATACGCCTGCGCGTTTTGAAGCCTACGGCTGGCACGTGGTTCGTGATGTAGATGGCCACGATCCTGAACAAATTGAAGCGGCGATCCAAGCGGCTAAACAAGAAACAGGCAAACCGACCCTTATTTGCAGCAAAACCGTTATTGGTTATGGTTCACCAAATAAAAGTGGCAGCCACGATTGTCACGGTGCCCCACTTGGCGAAGACGAAATTCAAGCGGCACGTGAATTTTTAGGCTGGCAACACGCCCCATTTATGGTTCCTGACGATATCAAATCTGCATGGGACGCATCGTCACAAGGCGCGGATAACGAAGCGAATTGGAATCAGCTATTTGCTAGCTACCAACAAGCTCATCCAGAACTGGCAAAAGAGTTTACGCGCCGCACAAAAGGTGAACTACCAGAAAATTGGCAGCGACATACCCAAGACTACATTGCAACCTTGCAGGCAAATCCTGATAATGTTGCGACTCGTAAAGCAAGTCAAAATTGTCTTGAAGCATACGGTCCTGTATTACCAGAATTTATTGGTGGTTCGGCAGATTTAGCCGGTTCAAACCTGACATTGTGGTCAGGCTCTAAAGGCATTAGTGCTGAAGACCCATCTGGCAACTACCTATTTTACGGTGTACGTGAATTTGGTATGTCCGCCATTATGAACGGTATTTCTTTGCACGGTGGATTTGTACCTTACGGTGCGACCTTCTTAATGTTCATGGAATATGCTCGCAATGCGGTACGTATGGCGGCACTGATGAAACAACGTAATATCTTTGTTTATACCCATGACTCTATTGGTTTAGGTGAAGACGGCCCGACCCACCAACCGGTTGAGCAGCTTGCGTCATTGCGCGTGACACCGAATCTATACAACTGGCGTCCATGTGATGCGGTTGAATCGGCGGTTGCTTGGAAGCGCGCAATCGAACGCACTGAAGGTCCAACAACCTTGACCTTCACTCGCCAAGGCCTGCAGCAGCAACAGCGTGATGCCGAGCAATTGGCAAATATCGAGCGCGGTGGCTATATTCTTAAAGATTGTGGCGAAAAGCCGGATCTCATCTTTATCGCAACCGGTTCTGAAGTTGAACTTGCGATGGCAGCCAGCGAACAATTAGCAGGTTACAACGTGCGCGTTGTGTCAATGCCTTGTACAGACGCATTCGATGAACAAAGCGCCGAATACCGTGAGTCGGTATTGCCAAGTGATGTAACCGCACGAGTTGCTGTTGAAGCCGGAATCGCTGATTACTGGTACAAGTATGTTGGCTTTGATGGCCGCATCATAGGCATGACAACCTTTGGTGAGTCAGCGCCTGCTAACGAACTTTTTGAAATGTTCGGTTTTACCGTTGAAAACGTAGTAAATACCGCTCGCGAATTACTGGACTAACGGATACCGGCCGGGCTCTCACCCGGCTGATTAACCAATGACAATAAAAATTGCAATAAATGGCTTTGGTCGAATTGGCCGAAGCATTCTCAGATCACTCTATGAAACCGGTCGAAACGACCAGTTTACTGTGGTCGCTATCAATGAACTAGCCAAGCCAGAAGGCATTGCTCATCTATTAAAATACGATACCAATCATGGCCGTTTTGCGTTTGATGTTCGCTATGAAAACGAGCACCTTTATGTTGCTGGCGACGAAATTGCCCTGCTTCATCAACAAGACAGCAAAAAGCTACCGTGGGATAAATACGATGTTGATATCGTTTTAGAATGTACCGGTATTTATAAAGATAGAGCCCACGCCGCAATTCACCTGGAGCGTGGCGCGAAAAAAGTATTGTTCTCGCAACCGGCACAAAACGATGTTGATAAGACCATCATCTATGGCATTAATCAGCAACAACTAACCGAGTCAGACGTTATTGTCTCCAATGGTTCTTGCACCACCAACTGTATTGTTCCGGTGATACAGGTGCTCGATCAAGCCTTTGGTGTGGAAAGTGGCACCATTACCACCATTCATTCATCTATGCACGATCAGCAAGTTATCGATGCCTATCATGATGATTTACGTCTGTCCCGTGCTGCTAGCCAATCGATTATCCCTGTGGATACCAAATTAGCCGCAGGAATTGAGCGAATTTTACCGAAATTTTCCGGCCGCTTTGAGGCAATTGCGGTACGAGTACCTACAATTAATGTTACGGCAATGGATCTGAGTGTCACCTTAAATACCGACGTCGATATCGATAGCGTCAATGATGCGATCAGCAATGCGCTAGACGGGCCATTGCAGGGTATTTTGGGTTTTACCAAAGAACCTTTGGTATCAAGTGATTTTAATCATGACCCACACTCATCGATTGTTGATGGAAATTCGACCCGCGTCAGTCATAAGCGCCTAGTCAAACTTTTGGTTTGGTGTGACAACGAGTGGGGGTTTGCAAATCGCATGCTTGATACCGCCTGGTGCATGCATTACTGCAAACAATAACAACAGTTAACTGAAACTAACTAAATACGCAAACGGAGTCTAACTATGTCAGTGATCAAAATGACTGATTTGGATTTAACCAGTAAACGCGTTCTGATCCGTGAAGATCTGAATGTGCCAATTAAAGATGGCGTCATTACCTCTGATGCTCGTTTGAAAGCCGCATTACCAACCATTAAAAACGCCTTAGCCCAAAACGCTAAAGTCATGGTTATGTCACACCTAGGTCGCCCTGTTGAAGGTGAGTTTGATAGCCAATTTTCAATGCAAGTAGTCGCTGACTACTTAAGCAAAGCGCTTGCTATGCCGGTTCGACTTGCCGCTGATTACCTTGACGGTATCGACGTTGCAGACGGCGAATTAGTTATTTTCGAAAACGTTCGCTTTAATGTGGGCGAAAAGAAAAACGATGAAGGCTTAGCCAAAAAAATGGCGGCACTTTGTGATGTGTATGTCATGGATGCTTTTGGTACCGCCCACAGAGCACAAGCCAGTACTCATGGCGTAGGTCAATTTGCGCCTGTCGCGTGTGCAGGTCCATTACTTGCAGGTGAGCTCGACGCGCTTGGTAAAGCGTTAGATAACCCTAAGCGCCCTCTTGTTGCGATTGTTGGTGGCTCAAAGGTGTCAACCAAACTGACCGTATTAGAGTCTTTAGCAACCGTCGTTGATCAATTAGTGGTTGGTGGTGGTATTGCCAATACCTTTATTGCCGCTGCAGGTCATGGCGTCGGTAAATCACTGTACGAAGCGGATTTACTTGATGAGGCAAACCGCTTAACCGCCAATGCTAAAGCCAATAACGGCGACATTCCGGTACCGACCGATGTTGTTGTTGGTAAAGAGTTTTCCGAGAGCGCTGTAGCGACATTAAAAGCCGTTGCCGACGTTGAAGCGGACGATATGATTTTTGATATTGGTCCTGATTCAGCCAGTGCACTGGCGGATATTCTTGAAAATGCCGGAACCATCGTTTGGAACGGCCCTGTTGGTGTGTTTGAATTTGATCAATTTGGCGAAGGCACAAAAGCAATCGCTCAAGCCATTGCCAACTCAAGCGCCTTTTCTATCGCCGGTGGTGGTGACACCTTAGCAGCTGTTGATAAATATCACATCGCTGACAAAGTGTCTTACATTTCTACCGGTGGCGGCGCCTTCCTTGAATTCCTCGAAGGCAAAAAACTTCCAGCGGTTGCTATGCTTGAAGAACGAGCAGCAAACGCTTAAATCTAAAGGGCCAGTACAGCTGGCCCTCATTATAAAAATCGATATTACAACTTGAACTATAATAATCGCATGGCAAGTAAAATTGTGACATGCATCTATCACACAAATAAGGAGTGTTGATAATGGCTTTAATTTCAATGCGTCAAATGCTGGATCATGCAGCAGAGCATGGCTACGGTATCCCAGCATTTAATGTCAATAATCTCGAGCAGGTTCGTGCCATCATGTTAGCGGCATCTGATACCGACAGCCCGGTCATATTGCAAGCATCAGCAGGTGCTCGTAAGTATGCTGGCGCCCCATTTTTGCGTCATTTGATTCAAGCAGCTGTTGAGGAATTTCCAAATATTCCGGTTGTTATGCACCAAGATCACGGTACATCACCGGCCATTTGTCAGCGCTCTATACAGTTAGGTTTCTCATCAGTAATGATGGACGGCTCTTTAATGGAAGATGGTAAAACACCATCGAGTTATGAATACAATGTAGATGTTACCCGTCAAGCTGTGGCGATGGCCCACGCGTGTGGTGTATCGGTTGAAGGTGAACTAGGTTGCCTAGGTTCGCTTGAAACTGGTATGGCTGGTGAGGAAGACGGCGTTGGTGCAGAAGGCGTATTAAGTCACGATCAACTGTTAACGGATCCAGAAGAAGCGGCTGACTTTGTTAAAAAAACCAATGTCGATGCATTGGCTATTGCCTGTGGTACCTCACATGGTGCCTATAAATTTACTCGTCCACCAACTGGCGATATCTTAGCGATTGATCGTATTAAGGCGATCCATGAGCGTATCCCGAACACCCATTTGGTTATGCACGGTTCGTCGTCCGTACCGCAAGAATGGTTAGCGGTGATCAATGAGTTTGGTGGTAATATTCCTGAAACCTACGGTGTTCCTGTCGAGCAAATTCAAGAAGGCATCAAAAACGGTGTACGCAAGGTCAATATTGATACAGACTTACGTCTTGCATCAACCGGTGCTATCCGTCGTTTTATGGCGCAAAATCAATCGGAATTTGACCCTCGTAAATATTTAAAAGCCAGTACCGATGCAATGTACGAGATTTGTAAGGCTCGTTATGAAGCATTTAATACCGCAGGTAACGCAAGCAAAATTAAGCCAATTTCGCTTGAAACTATGTTTGCTCGTTACGAAAACGGTGAACTTAAAGCTGTTGTAAAATAAGCAAATACACATCTATTAATTTAAAAGGGAGCTGAGCTCCCTTTTTTGTTGCAAAAAATACTGCTTTGTCGTGTTCTATTCGACGCTGTAATTCTATATAATCGCTGCAGGATTAATAAAAACAAAGCCAGATACCAAGCGATGTATAATCCTACATGCAGTAAATCGCATAACCATATTTTCATAGAAAAATAACAATCTTAAGCGCTTAACATGAACAAAAAAGTCCCCATTTCTTTGCTTGCATTGTTCTCGCCATTGCTGCTAGCTGCAGAGCAATCGAGTAATGCAGAAGCCATTGACGCGATAGTTGATGCGCTAAATCAAAAACAACAGCCTGAGTGTTATCACTTTACAGACGAAGTGCCACCGGAAGAGTTTATTGGATTTCCCGAGTGTGACTTAACGCCGTCTAAACTAACCGGCTCTGTCGAAGTTGGTGCGTTTTTTAACACCAGTGACAATGACTACTTTATTGCCAAAGCGCGCTCTGATTTAAATCATGAAGTGGGGAAGCTGAGAACCAATTGGATTTTAGATGTATTCGGCCGTAAGTCAGAAGTCGAAGATGATGTAACCGGTAAAAAGCGATACGAAACAACCGACCAAAAATGGCTAACCTCCCTGCAAAGTAACTACACCTTAGAAGAAGGTGGCCGTAACTATCTGTTTGGCTATGGCTCTTATGAGGCTGACCGATTTAATGGTTTTGATTACCAAGCCGCGGTCGCTGCCGGTTGGGGTCGTCGCTGGTATGAAACCGATATTGCCTATTTTGATGCGGAAATTGGTCCGGGTTTCAAAGTCGATGAGATTGCTGAAACCGATGACCATAACAACCGTACTGAGACGTCGACCATTGTTCGTACCGCAGCAACCTATGAACGCCGTATTTATCAGACCATGGAATTTAAACAAACCTTGAGTGCCGAGATTGCCACGAAAACAGGTGAAAACAGTAAATTAAAATCGGTCAGCTCGGTAACCACCAAACTGATCGAATCATTGGCTTTAAAATTTGCCTTTACTGTTGACCACAACACCAACGTCGATGGCGACATCGAAAAGACTCGTACTGAAACCTCACTGACTCTGGTATACAGTATCTAGTCCCCTCTGCGGTTGCCGGCAATATAATTTCTGTTGTCGGCCTCTTTATTATTCATAGCATTTATAGTTAAATAAGTGCTATGAATATAAATGATATAGATCTTAACTTACTGATCGCATTTGATGTTTTGCTCCGAGAGAAAAACGTCACTAAA
Source organism: Thalassotalea sp. HSM 43 (assembly GCF_004752005.1). Lineage (NCBI taxonomy): Bacteria > Pseudomonadati > Pseudomonadota > Gammaproteobacteria > Alteromonadales > Colwelliaceae > Thalassotalea > Thalassotalea sp. HSM 43. The sequence continues at coordinate 712,073 of NZ_CP038493.1, forward strand.
GCAGCAGGCCATCTTGGCATAACCCAACCGGCAATGAGTAATAGTTTAAAGCGGCTACGATCATTGTTAAATGATCCGGTCTTGGTGCGCACATCAGAAGGTATGGTAGCCACCGAGCGGGCCAACTTTCTCGCGCCAAAAATTCGCAAAATCCTGTTGGATACCAAAGAAGCCTTACAGCAAGTTGACGCAGACTTTATTCCAGAACAGTCTCAGCGTGTATACCGGTTGATGGCAAGTGACTATGCCGCATCAACTCTATTGCCAAAACTGTTAGAACACTTAAATGCAGTCGCGCCAAATATAACCATCGACATTATGACCCCAAGTGATGTGACCTTCCACGACGTTGAAGATGGTAAAATCGATATGGCAATTAACTTGTTTAATGAGTTGCCTTTGTCCTTTCATCAAAAGGTTCTTTGGAAAGACAGTTTCTCCTGCCTCACCCGTGCTAGTAACCCTATTTTAGAAAATTTTAATTTGCAGTCTTATATGCAAAGTAAACATGTGTGGGTTTCAAAAACAGGTTTTGGTGTAGGCTTGGGCATGAATCCCAAAGACATTCAAAAGCTCGGTTGGGTAGATGAAGCGCTAGCGCAAATAGGAAAGCAACGCGATATCAAGGTGTTTACTCGCAATTACCATGTTGCGATGCAACTGGCCCACGATGATCAGTTAATTGCCACATTACCAAGTAAAGCCGCTCATATTCATCGTTTGGATACGGGCTATGCGATACTGCCACCGCCTTTTGCAATACCGGATATCGAGTTAAAAATGATTTGGTCACCGCTGTTGCATCATGAACCAAGTCATATTTGGTTTCGCCAACAAGTGGTCAAAGCAGCAGAGCACTGTTAAACCGCAACAACAAGGGCTGAAAATGTTATTGCAATAAAGATTAAATTACCGGCAAAGCACATCGTTTTAAGCAAGTCATAAAAAAGCACCGCCAAGCGGTGCTTTTTTCACTATTGGTAAATTCTAATCATGCATTAATGACTGGGCGTTTATTGGCGGCGTCTGCGAGTAGCTGCTAATCCTACTAAACCAAGTGCTAATAACACTAAGTTAGAAGGTTCAGGCACTTCAGCAGGAACATCTAAACTAGATGCGGCGAAACCTGAAACATAGAACGTTTGATTAACATAAGAAATTGTAAAGCTATCACCTTCACCAAATAAGAACATACTTGGGTCGTCGTTAACCCATGCCCAATTACCTGGATCCAGTTCCATACCATCAGTTACAGGTTCAAAGTCAACAGACGGACCACCTATATCTGAAAAGTCTACATTAATTAAGTCACCTACACCTAAATTACCATCGTGATAGTTATTAAACCAAAGTTGTTGCAAACCAACTTTAGTACCTTCATCGAGACCACTAAAAGTAAATACTAAGTACTCAGCTTCAGTGACATTATCATTGCTCGACGGTACACATTGCATAGCGTCGTCCACGTCAGCACAAACACCTAAACCACCAGGTCCAGTATTGTTTGGTGCATCAAGGTACGCATAAACGTCATCGTCATCATCAAGATCATCAAAACCTGTAATGGTCAGAGTGTATCCATCCATTTCATAAACCAATTCCAAAGCACCACCCTCAGTCTCACCTAATTCCATAAAATTAAGGAAGCCCGCTGAAGCGGTCGAAGAAATCGTCAAGCCTAAGCATGCTAGAAACGCGTAAATTAACTTTTTCATATTTAACCTCTGTAAAGACATAAAAGAATCACCGCTTTAACTTATGCAATTTGCTTTCCAATATGTATAAACCAATACAAATCATAAGGTTGATATTTCTCTATCGCTGTTTTTTTCTTAATCACAACGAAATCGTAAAAAAATCCGACGCTGTTTTTTTCACCAACATTGTTGGCAAAGGCTTGTAGGCTATGTTATTCAACGAACTGATGTAAAAAAGCGCCGCTAATGCGACGCTTTCTGTTACTACAATAAATATATAATTATTCTAAATACGGCGTCGACGCGTCGCAATCAGACCGATTAGACCAAGTGACATTAGCACTAAGTTTGCAGGCTCAGGAACTTCAGCGGGCGGACGTGTCACATCAATTTCCATCGCTGACAGGTAAAACTCCTGATTAAAGTAGGCAAGTGATACATAGTCGCCGCTGCCAAATACATATTCGCCGGCATCAGCTACCCACGCGTAAGTGCCTTTAACACCGTCAATAACTTCGCCGTCTGCAACTGGGCTAAATTCACCAACCATACCGCCGATACTGGAAAAGTCGACACTGATCATGTCATCGGCATCTAAACCTTCATCATGGTTATTATTGAACCACAACTGAGTCAGACTAACGCTTACACCTTCGTCTACTTCGAAGGTCAACATCAATGATTCGTCAATGGTAATGTTGTCATCAGAACCACATTCATCCAAATCTTCTGGGCACACGCCTAATCCGCCTGGGCCTCTTCGGTTTGATTCATCAAGGTATGGAAATGCCATTTGATCGCCTAACATCGCTGTGATTGTTAGCGTAAAACCGTCACCTTCATACACCCAAGATTCACCGACAGAGCCTTCGCCAGGCTCGTTATCGGCAAGATCCATAAAATTGATTACGTCGGCAGATGCGGTTGAAGAAATCATCAATCCTAGACTAGCCAAAGTAGCATACAGAAACTTTTTCATATTATTCACCTCAATATTGCAATCGTTATTATAGTAACGAACAGATAACTGCAAACACCTTGCCAATATTGATTTACCCAAATTATTCAGCAACTTAACAAGCGGTCAGTATAGAAAACTACATTTTATAAGCCGTTACGTAAAAAAAGCTGACGCAATTCCTATCTTTGCCACTATAAAAGTAGGGTTATTGTTGATTAGTTATTCATTTACCTATGATTTTTGTCTTTCTGAAAATCACTTTAAAAGGCCAAAACCAATATTTACAATGCCTACAGAGTAGTCACAATATAAACATGGTTAAATAGGCTGGTTTATTATTTTTTGACAGGCAACTGAAAGCGAATTGAGTATTTTATGGTCACTTATCTTGTAAAACCGGTTGTTTACCGCCTTGCACTGGCATTTAACAATCAGTTAACATAGGTTAATAAAGACGCAAATTTGATATGGTACGTAAAGAGGGAGGAAGAACAGTGAAATCAGTAAAGCTAACTCTACTGTGGTCGTTAATCACTTTTTTCAGCTTACTAAGCTTGAAGTCATATGCTGTGTCCGGGGATAAATTTCTGTTTAACAAGGAAATGCGTGCCACGATCACGCCTATTTCGATTTCACGCGATGATCTCGGTGCCTATGCATCCTTGATAAACAAACCATTGGTTCAATTAGTACAAGCACGAAGCAATGAACCAGTACTATTACATAAATCCAAAGCAAAATCGGCAAATAACGTGTTTGCTCTAGCGATGCAAATGCAAGACAAAATGCAGTATTACTTTGCGATGATTGAAAACGTTTTTGATAATGACGAACCAGGTTATAGCGATGAAGAATGCCGAGCATCACGCATGGCACGTTTCATTCTCTGGTAGTCTAACTTTGGTAATCTAACTCGGGTAATCTATTCTTTACTCGCAGCGCCACGTAACGGGTTGACTCGTCCACCCGTTACTTTGTCGGCGCGACCTTCTTGTTTGGCCTTTTCCGCTCGTCGTTTACGCACTTCTTTTGGATCGGCGATAAGCGGTCTATATATCTCAATACGATCACCATCATGCACGGTTTGCTGCAGCTTAACCGCTTTGTTCCAAATGCCAACTTTATTGACGGTCAAATCAATCTCTGGAAATTGCTGACATATACCCGATTCCATAATCGCCTGCTCTACGGTTGAGTTTTCATCAATCAATAGTGAAATCAATGTTTGTTCGGTCGGCAGAGCATAAACCAGCTCTATTGAAATTTGTTCGATCATCAGTAAACCTGTTTCGCTCTTTGAGTAAACGCACTCACCATAGAATTGGTTAAGCTATCGAATATTCGGCCAAATGCCATCTCGATGAGCTTACTGGAAAATTCATAGTCAAGTTTCAATTCGATTTTACAAGCATCGTCACTTAATGGTGTTAGCAACCAATGCCCTGTTAAATATTTAAAGGGGCCATCTTTTAAATGCATGCTGACTTTTTGATTTTCTTGCAAGGTGTTTTCGGTGGTAAACCACTTTTGTACCCCACCTTTGGAGACCTTCAATGAGGCGGTCATTGAGTCTTCATTATGGCTGACAATTTTGGCATCAGTACAACCAGGTAAAAACTCTGGATACTTGCAAACATCATTTATTAACTTATACATATCAGCGGCACTACGCATAACCAGTGCACTACGATTAATCGCTGGCATTTCTTCTCCTATGTTACATTCGACATGATATCAAAGGATTAGCGAAATCACATCTGGAAAATTTCGCAAAAAATGTTTTAATCAGTACCATTAATCGCCTTTATCCGTATAATAGTCGCCGTTATGGCAAAGAAAAAATCAAACAAACAAGCAAGTAATACCATCGCTTTAAATAAAAAGGCGAGGCATGAATACAATCTATCCGATAAATTTGAAGCCGGCATGGAACTTCAAGGCTGGGAAATCAAATCTATTCGGGATGGAAAAGTAAATATATCAGACTGTTACGTTTTCATTAAAAATCGCGAAGCGTATTTACTTGGCGCTGAAATCCAACCTTTATTGTCGGCATCTAGCCACGTGGTTTGTGATCCAAGACGAGATCGAAAGCTATTGTTAAATCGTCGAGAACTTGATCGCTTAATAGGCGCAGTAGACCGTCAAGGATTCTCTCTCATTGCGACCGCGATGTACTGGAAGCGCAATTGGGTTAAGCTGGAATTTTGCTTAGGTAAAGGTAAAAAATCACATGACAAGCGAGCTGACATCAAAGACCGAGAATGGAAGGTTGATCAAGGCCGAATCATGAAGCACAAAAATCAATAACACATAAAAAAGCCTGCGCATGCAGGCTTTTTTATTAATCGAACATCAGACTTGTTTTGGCTCGTTAGGATATTTTAGGCTTTTTCTCACTAACCCATACGGTTATTACCGCTTTCGCCACCAACACATCGTTGTCATCAAATGCTTCAACCGGGATACCAAAATCCCCCACTTGCCACTCTTTGTTTTCGATATTGGCAATACAACGAATGTCGGTACCGGCCTTGGCGGTATAATCGACCGTCATTGATTTCGGGATCCAACGTAGGTTATCAGGAATACTCGCTTCACTGACCGCTCCCATAGCCATTTCCATGCCGTTACAAATTGCAATCGCATGCACAGTACCAATGTGGTTTTCCACTGCTTTACGCTTAGGTATAAGCACTTCACAGTAACCTTTTCTTAACTCTTTAACCAAAGGTTTTATGGTCTTAAAGTAAGGTGCCCAACGCGCAAAAAACCACGAAAAAAGTCGGTTACCAAATGCAAATTTGGTCCACTTTTCATATACATCCAATATTTTAGGAAGAGCCATTATCGCCTCTATTTGTTATTATCACTCATCACTGGTACAACCAGTATAACGAATTAATGTAATATTTAAAGTGCTTTACCGCTTTATGATAATCAAGCCTAGTTTATCAACAATTACTGTTCGCTATTTAACCGCGTTGTTTTCAACCATAATTAACAGTACAATATACAATGTAAAGCGCGTTTAGCGTTTCACTTTGGGGCGGATCTAGGATTCGACGGGATTCACGAAACCCAAGGTGCATGCCCAGGGGCGGTTGGCCTGGTAAAAAGCCGCAAAACTATAGTTGCAAACGACGAAACGTTCGCACTAGCAGCATAATGCTAGCCATCCTCTCGAAGCTTCGCCTATTGGCTTGAGATGCGATGGTCATGAAAAATTGGCTAGCGAGGGAACTGCGTCTGACGGTGAACCGCGAAACAGTATCAGACTCACCAGAACGAAGCTTGTCGCTTGGCGTCTGACTGGTTAAATAAATGAGCGACTAAGCATGTAGTACCGAGGATGTAGGTTTTTCGGACGGGAGTTCAAATCTCCCCCGCTCCACCAACTCCACATAAAAAAGACGCCTAAGGGCGTCTTTTTTTGTATCGATACGCTCAATGACAATAGAGCGAGATAACAACCGTTATTGCTTTTCAGCCGTAGGGCTTAAACCTTCAGAGCGATTATCAATGGCGTCATCGAGTTCAAAACCGCCATCCATCCAAGCACGTGCTTCTGATGCACTAAACTTAGCTTCAGACCACTCAATAATCATTTCTGGGTCGGTAATTTTTACCGCTTTCCATTCAGCATATTGTTCAGGTGTTACACGGTTTTCAGTTAAATAGTTTGCCGTTTCTACATCGACACCATTTGCTTTCCATTCGCCAATAGTCTCTTCAGACATGTTGTCCCAGGTTGCGGCACAACCGCTTATCAATAAAGCGATTAGCAGCGTTGCAATTGTATTTTTCATCATTGTTCCTTAGCGTTAATTTGACGTCAATTACTACACAGAGTTTGTGATACCTAGGGTTTATCTTGGTATCGGTAATCATTAAAAGTCGATTATGGCTTGGTCACGACCTTTGTTGATAAGTTGTTGTGTTAATAATAAAAATCCTAGTTGGTTTTATTAAAAACTCCACTTTTTTTGATTTAAAACGAGGCAATTAGCGTTTCGATTTGTGATCTTCTAATAGAAATTTCACCTTAGTGCCCGAATTATGGGCTTACAGAAACCTGTACTGCAAGATTGCACATTTGCATATAAATTAAGCAGCAGCATTTATCTAACATGTACATAGCGGTATTTATCGATTTGCAGCTAAACAAAGGCGTCTAAGCGCGGGTTATTTGCTTGCTTTTCAAGGTGATTTTTGTCATCTTAACAAGATAGCAACACCTATATAACAACAATAAATACTGTGGCATAAAATGGATCGTCACAGTAATAGGGAAAAATCTATGGCTCCTTTGTTTTCCAGTTTGCGCAGTCGCATCTTTGGTCTTTTCATTCTTTTACTGATCGCAGTACAAACCGTTTCCTTTGTCACGTCTTATTATTCTAATAAACAACGTGCCGAACATCAGTTAGCAAGCGTATTATCTAACGCAGAACATTTATTAAAAGAAAAACTACAAAGTCGCAGCTATTACTTATCTGCCTTTACTGAAATATCAGCAACCGACAGAGCCTTGGTTGAGCAATTTACGAGCGCACATCGAAATCTGTCTTTGCCTTTAAATAACCACAGAAAGCGCATTGATGCCGATATTGCCCTAGCTATCGATGTCGACGCGGTGATCATTGGACATTTGCAAGTAAAAGACAGCAACAAAGAAATAAAGCGTGTTGAAAATGGTAATAAAATAAACGAGATATTTAGCCAAACTGATTGGCTCAAAGATCACCCTGTTGAAGTGTATTACGCTAACAACAAACAAATTTACCAAATGGTGATTGCCCCCGTATTAGAAAAGTTTGAAATCGTCGGTCACATTGCATTGGGGTATGAAATCAATAAAGCACTGGCAAATGAGCTGGCAGGTTTAAGCAGTTTTTACGTTGGCTTTGCGTTGCAAGAACAAGAAAACTGGCAGTGGATTGCGCGAAATGATGCGATGCGTCAGGACAAGTTTATTATTGAAGGTGATTCACCACTGCAGGCGATGCAAGAAGGTTCTTTGATTGGTAAACATTTGCACTTGGGTGATATTAATAACGTCGCCGTTAATGCGACCTTCTTTCAATCTCGTTCAAATCTTGTTGCGGCAATAAAACAAGACGGCTTTAATATCTTCCTACTAATCGCGTTAACGTTAGCAGCCTCTTTATTTGGCGCGTATTTTATCGCTAATGGCGTCTCACGCCCAGTGCGCTCGTTTGTCGATTTAGCCAAACAAATTGCCCAAGGTAACTATAATTCGACGGCGCGTATTGGCAGTACCGATGAGTTAAATCAATTGGCTGCGCAATTTAGCGTGATGCAACAAGCAATTGAAGAACGTGAAAACGAAATTACTCGCCAAGCATTTAGTGACTTACTGTCAGGACTGCCAAACCGCAGTCAATTTTATCGTGAAATGCATGATATAAAGGAGCCTTACCTGCTATGCCAAATAAACGTACGCCGCATATCAGAAATCAACGATACCTTAGGTCACGATGTCGGCGATGAAGTCATTCTTGAAATTGCCCATCGCCTTGGCAAACTGGAAAAACCTTTGTTCCACGTATCTGGTAATGGCTTTTTAATTCGTTTTGACCATCAAACCGAAAAAGACATCAAATCCACGGTAAGTCATATCAACCGTGTTATCGAGCCAAGCTTTATTTATCAAAATATCTCTATTCATTTGCAGGTTAATATCGGTATTACCATCAGTGATGGTTGGTCACAGGCAAATCAGGTATTAAAAGAAGCCGACTCAGCGATGCAAATCGCCAAACGTAAGAACTTAAAATATCAAATCTATGACCGTCAAATAGACTTAAATACACTTGATAGATTACAGCTAGTCAATCGCTTACGCGGTGCCATAGAGAATGATGAATTTTTATTATTCTTTCAGCCGAAATTAAATCTGGCGACCAATAATATCGAAGAAGTCGAAGCTTTATTACGCTGGAACCACCCAGTTAACGGTCTTATTACACCAGACAGTTTCATTCATATTGCCGATCAGACCGGGCAAATGACGGCGTTAAGTAAGTGGGTCCTTAACGAAGCCATTGAGCAACACATATACTGGCGCAGCAAAGGCCTAGCATTAAATATTGCCATAAACATTTCCCCAGAGAACTTGCTCGACGATGAGTTCTGTCAATACTTAATCGATACCTTAGCGAATGACGGCTCGTTGACAGATGCGTTGAGTTTTGAAATCACCGAAGATGCCTTTGTTGATCACAGTTCAAAAGCGGTTGATAACATCATTATGTTGCGCACCCATGGCATTAATTTATCAATCGATGATTACGGCACCGGTTACTCGTCTTTAGCACAGTTGAAAAACTTACCAGTACAAGAGTTGAAGATAGACCGCGCCTTTATTGAGCATCTAATTCACCAACCACAAGATCAACTGATTGTTGAGTCGACGATTCAATTATCACATCAGCTTGGTTTAAAAGTTGTTGCTGAAGGCGTTGAAGATAAACTAACGCTAGACTGGTTACGAGACAAAAAATGTGAAACGGTGCAGGGGTATTACATCAGCCGACCGCTTTCGAGCGAAGATTTAGAGCAATGGCTTGAGAAAGGTGAATACAAGGTCAAACTGTTGGATCAACCAGCTAATTTATCCCTTGAAAACAAATAACTAGTAAGCGCTATACTGTAACCCATATGTAACTTTGTGTCGCATTTGTTATCCACCTTTGCTAGCATGCGGGCAGTTTACAGCGCGTAAAAACGATGATTGTTAACACTTTTTTACAGCGATGTTAATAGCAAACTATTAAAGTGAAATAGTTCGATATCAATAGGCCATGGTGAGCAGGTTTTTGCTTACCTAGTATATGCATATTGATGATTTCCATTTGGGATGAAGACAGTTAAACAATCATATGACAGCCCGTATCATAAAAGCGGCACTAATTAGTGCTTTTTGCTCTGTTATGGCATTACCAGCATTTGCAGAGCAACAAAAACAACAACCAATCGAAGAGTCATCACAAGACGTGGATGATACATTTTTCGCGATCAAATTTTCCGCTGGTAAGTATCACTTTGAATCGCCGTTAAATTTCAAAGAAGATGTTGAGTTTTATTTTCTTCCCACTTGGACTTTTTACTATAAAGATCTGTTTTTTATAGAAAATACCAAGATGGGTTTAAACCTTTACATCGACGCCGATGAGACTTCCACCACCATCGTTGATCTGGTGACAAGACATAACTTTGATGGCTTGTATTATCACATGGATGACGATTTTGTCAGCTTTGTTGACCCAATGCTACCGCCATTTAACCACCCTTCGACTGATGCCCACTTAAGCTATTTAGGTGGTGTTGAAGTTAAGCATTATTACGATAAAAACATCATCACCTTTGGTGTGTTTTCCGATATTTCCAATGTACACCATGGCGAAGAAGCGGAAGTGTCTTGGCAGCGAGTGCTGTTTAATAAAGGCACGGATTTTAAATTATCCGCAGAAGTTGGCGCACTCTACAAATCGGATCAAGTATTAGAGTATTACTACGGTTCGCCATTAGATGGTGACAATATCAATTATTATTCTCGAATTGATGCCGCCTATGAGCTATCGGATGGTTTATATTTGGTGGCGAACTTCAAGTATGAACGTTTGTCGAGCAAAATCATTAGCTCACAAGCGACCGATAAAAAGGAATTACAGAGCGGTTTCATTGGAATAAGTTGGTTAACGAATTGGTAAACCCTGTAATACTATGAAATACAGCGTCAAGGTACTTGCCTTATTAGCTTTGTTAATGTCTATGCCGAGCCTTGCTCAGGCAGATGAGACTGTGTTTAGCGTTATGCCAAACAAATGCATTGTTAAAAATAAAGGAGAGAGTTGTAACACCGAACTCACTCTGCAATGGCAATTACCCGACGCACAAAACATCTGCATTCTTAAAAATAATAACATCGTCCACTGTCAACAAAATAGTAAACAAGGTTCATTTGTTTACCCGGTAGAGACGGCAGAAACATTGAATTTTAAATTGGTAGAAATGACCACCTTAACCGAGCTTTCGACCTTTAAATTCAGTCTATTATACTTAGGTAAAACATCGGCGAAACGCCGCAAACTTCCTTGGCGATTGTTATAATGCAAGAATATGAACTACAAAAAATACTTCTCATAGAAGATGATCACAAACTTGGTCTAAAGATAAAGCGATTTTTAGAGCAACATGATTACGAAGTTGAATGGCTTAATGGCGGCTCTTTGTTGGGTGTTGACGCAAAAGTTAATGCCTTCGATGTGATATTGTGTGATATCGATTTACCTGACATGTCTGGCTTTGATATATGCAACCAATGGCGCGACAAGTTCGATGGTGCGTTTATCTTTATCACAGCCTTTACTGACTCAGATTGTCAAATTGAAGGCTTAGAAATGGGCGCAGATGATTTTATCGTCAAACCTTTTGTGCCGGATGTATTGTTAGCTCGTGTTCGAACCGCAATTCGCAAATTAAAACTGTTCAAAGCAAAAGATGAATCACCTTCATCAACGCAAAGTGACGATGAGACACCGATTACCCTACCTGAGCTGCACTTAACTCCAGCAACACAGCAAGTTAAAGTGGCTGATACCCTACTTAACCTCACGCAACAAGAGTTTAAAATCCTCTACTTATTTGCCCGCAATTTTAATTATAAAGTGACCAGGGATGTGATCAGCAAGATCGTCATGAATCGTGAATATGATGGTTTTGATCGAAGTGTTGATGTCTATGTCAGCAAACTGCGTAAAAAGTTTAACACCATAAACGGTAACCCTTACCAAATTAATACCTTATGGGGTAAAGGTTACGTGCTTACTAATCAGGAAGATTAACAAATAAATGAACAAGCAGTTTCTGCGTCTCACGCTATTTTTGGTGGCGTCGCTAATTATTTTAGCGCTAAGTCTCCAATTAGTATGGGAGTCCATTGAACCAAGTGAGACGGTGATATCCGTCGATGATTTTTATCACTCGTCTATTGAACGTAAAGGCGATATCTTTACCATGGTGCCGTTAAACACCATTTCATTGCCAGCGGATATGCTTGAGCCGTTAAAAGGCGGTGAAATCATTCGTGTTGATGACGAACAAGATAACGCCTATTACTATAAGCTCCACAATAACGCGGTATTAATTTTAGGGCCGATTGTTGACGACGATCTGGGCCAAGACAGTCACCAGTTAGTGACTACATTATTTTATGCTGGCTGTGGTTTAATTATCTTATTCTGGTTTCGACCTGCTTTTGTCGATTTACGTAAATTATCGACCTCAGTTATGGAGTTCTCCAAAAACGCCAAATGGCAACACTTGCATTTAAAGCCTACCTCAATTGCCTACCCTGCTGCCAATACCATCAATCAAATGGCTGAACGCATTGAGCAATTAATCGATTTGCAAAAAAATCTATCACGTATGGTCGGTCATGAAATACGTACCCCTCTGGCTCGTACTGGGTTTTCGATAGCCAGCTTAAAGCACGAGCCTAGCCTTGATGAATTGCTGTCTATTGAAGAAGACTTGCAAGAAATTGAAGATCTCACTGAAGAATTTTTGCAAATTACCAAGCTGGAATTCGACTCGAAAGACATTGTTTTAGTTAAGCAAAATGTTTATGCTCCAATCGAAGATTTAGTCAATAAATTACAAAAAGCATCACGCATTAATATCGTTATCGACATGGACAATAATGTCACTGCACCGGTCGAAACCAAAACCTTTAAACGTTTAATGCAAAACTTGATCACCAATGCCTTAAAACACGCCAATGAACAAGTTGAGATACGCTTTAGCCAGGTCAACGATCAATTTACCATCAGTGTCAGCGACGATGGCGGCGGCTTTGAACAAACCCAACAGCTTGATAAACCGTTTTATCAAGGCAACCCAAAAGTCGATGGTTATGGCCTAGGTCTTTCGATTGTTAAGATGATTGCCGCTTGGTATCAAGGCGATATCCAATTCACCCAATCAAACACCTTAAATGGCGCTAAAGTCAGCTTTACTTGGCCTATAGACGAAGATTAATCACCTACATTGAATCTAATACCATAAGACTCTTTGATAGCAGCTTAGTAAGCTTTTAATGCGAATGACTATGATAGTTTAGTCATTATCGAATAATGGCAGCTACGTGTCTCTTAAACGTATTCATCTGTCCAGCTGGTTACTAATCCATAAAGCGCATCCATAAAGCTCATCAGCATAGCTCAGAACGTGGTTTAAGCATATTTAAGCATAAATAACCCACTGTTTTCATCGGTAACAAAAAAGGCCAGAAATGAATTCTGGCCTTTTACTTTTACAAAAATCTAACTATCGATTGCTGTGCGTTACCAACAAGCGCTTGGCGCTTTTAACCCTTTTGGATTAGAGGCACTAAATGTTAACGTCATTGAGGTACAGCCGGTATCTTTGGCTTGCACTCCTTGAGCCGTTGCAGTAATAACATATGCGTTGCCACTTACACTGCCCAATGACAATTGATAATAACCATTGTCGGTTGTCGCACTGCCTCTCACCGTTTTAGCCGCACAGTTATTCGCAGAGCCAAAACTCGAACCATAAGTTGCGCAATTACCACGAAGTTTCTTTTGTTGAATTGCAATTTCATACATAGCGGTCTTCGCATCAGCACGCCGTGACTTCATCATCGAATCAGCAAAAGACGGGTAAGCAATGCCGGCAATAATGCCGACAATGGCAACAACAATCATTAATTCAATTAATGTAAAACCTTTAGCTCTCATTATTAACTCCTAAGGACAGCTGTCGCCATTTTTAATGTTTTGCAATGTCGCGCTTACGCTAAACGTACCCGGCGACACCGCGGTAAATTCTATATGACTTAACGGCACACCATCGACTTTCGTATATTTACCGACCAGTTCAACATCATTCACTGACAAACAGACATCCAAATTACTGTCACTTTGAAAATAAATGCTACCTGTCCAGGTATCACCGTCATCGATAGTATCAGACGAACATTCAAAGCCGGTTTGCTCGGCATTAATTAAGCAAACACCGTTAGCGTCGCTAATCGTAACATCTGCTAAAGACTTACCACCAGAGCCTTGTGTAATGTCACCAACAACGTTAAATACTTGGCCCATTTTACAAACAAATTGCTCTGTCGCGGTGTGATCGGCTTTGATCACATCATGATATTGTCTTAAATCGGAACAGGTCATCTGCGATAAATCAGGGTTTACCTGAATATAACCCGACCAACCATTTTCTAAATCGCTTGCTTCCGCCCAATCGTAAACATCACAACGATAATCTATGGTATAGATGTTAAATATACTTTCAATAAAGCCAGCAAATACCGGTGCATCGGCAGTACAATTTAGTGGCCCATCAGAGGTATTAACCGTAAATGGCGGGACATCATCACCAACTACACCAATTTTAATACTACCAGTAATCTGATGTTTCTGTGATGGAGGATCACTTGGATCAAACGGGCAGTTATTATTTACTGAATAACCAAATGCTTCGAGTTTGGTGTCATCAATATAAGCCGAGCCCATATTATTTAAACAGTAAAAATCGTCTGGGTTACCAATAAATAAGCCGCCAGTAATACCATCGACGTTAGCATCTGTACGCACCATGATACCGTCATTGACACACAACTCACCATCACTATCACCTGGTTGCATCTTATTAACAACAAAGTCATGCGGTGCTTCAGCAGGCTCTGCATCTGGATTTGGCAGAACCAAGGCATCTTTTACGCCCACCGAATAATAAATGGTATCACCATTATCATCGACAATAGGTGAATATACGTCATCACCGTTTACATCTTGAGTGGTCTTAGTGTCGTCAATCTCAAACGCCATACCACGATATACACGACGGGTTGCGATTTGCGGTCGTTCGAATGCATCTGCTGATGTCGGATCACCAACACAAACCTTGTCAGATTGGCTTATACCGCTTCCAAGAATGATACCAATATTGCCGTGCCAACCACCTCCTAGATAACAGGTATACTGATAGTAACTGTAATCACCATTATCCGTGGTTAAAGCTGTTGTGCTGTCCGCCGTTACCTGCACAGTTTTACCGGTATCATCAACGTAATAACGTTGACAAAACGCGGCATCAGAGGCTTTGACGTAAACTTCACCGATAGATAATTGATTTTGTGTTGCCGTATCAATATAAACATGCCCAGAAATTTCAACAAAGCCAGTACACTCGCCAACATCGTAGTCGATGACTTCATCATCAATCTGACAGGCATCTTTTAGCGTTAATACAATGTCATCACCGGATGTTAAACGTAAATCACCGTCTTCGCGGTTAACCAAGCCGGTTAAATCATCGTTCATAACCATACGACGTCGATCATCATCGGTAACCTGACCTTCACCTAGCTCAGCTCGACCGGTTGCAGAACGCACATAAAACTCATCATCGTCACTATTATCTATTTCACCACTAATAACCGGTGACTCATAACCGAGGCTTGTGACTAATTCGACCGATTCCGACACACCGTCACTGGTTTCCCAACTGACCATAATCGAAATTTCTTTGGCTTTAGCGTTATCGGTGATGTTTTCTTGACGTAAAAAAGAGGTGTTAGAACCTGCTACTTTTGTGTCATTACTGTAACCATTAGTTGCCGTATATAAGGTTTCAAATTCAGCCGCAGTAAATGCATCATTACTGATATTACGCATTTGTTCGAGGCGTTGTTGGGCAATCGCCATGGCTTCCGCTTTAGCTTTATTTTCAGCACTACCACCAATAAGTGAGGTTTGAAATGACGCTACCGCCAAAAGGCCAACAGCCATAATTGCTAACGCAACAAGAACTTCGATAAGACCAAATCCGTAATTACGATATTTATTCATAATAACTCCCTAAAAATCTCTCCAACTTCCTGCTGCAACAGTCGGAATTGTATTCAACCTAGTGTTTTTTAATAGGTCAGTATTGTAATGAATATCTAAACTGCCACTGGTGGTATTAAAGCCACCGCCGGTGACAACGGCACCATGAAACGTCGCATTTGCCGACACTTCGGTGGTATCCATGATAAAAACCACACCGTAAAAGTGCGGTGTACCGGACATAGAGACATTACCATTAACGATAAGAATGCTTGGCGCTTCATCATCACTTGGGCACACATTGTTACCTGTTACTACAGATTTACAACCTACGGTACCGCCATTGATATTGAGATCGCCTTCATACCAAACCACTTCATTTCGAGCACCTTCAGCGCAATCGGCATAAGTATTGGCATCACAGCCCTTAGAATCACCCGGCGATGCCGGATCAATGACCACGGTCGCGACACGTTCTTTGTATTGAAGAGGTGACATGCCGAAAAAGTTTTCAAACATTTCTTCAGGCGTCAAGTTGGCCAAATCTGAGTCATGCTCAAGAATATCCAAACCAACAGTTTCTTTATTTGATGTTTGAATTTCGCTACAGGCGCGAGGCACATCCATACAAGCGGGATAATTCACATCACTTGGGTCGGCAATAAACGTTGCGGTGGCGTTATTCGAACCAATATCAATATCGCCACCACTCCAAATCGAACTATGTCCTTCTGGATTATGTACTGATGCAGAACCGTTTATATCTAAATTACCACGAGTACTGAGTGGGTTATCTGGCATATTTGGAATAGGGTCTAACGCTTGCAAGGTAACAGTGATGGTTCTGGTGGCAGACTCATCTTCACTCCAACCTTGTGAGATCACTTCGATTGATATCACATCTGAGGCGCTAATTTCATTGACACTGATTTGTACAGGCGATGTACCAATGGTACCAGTGGCTGAGTCACCGATGCCATCTCCGTCAGAATCGAATACCGGATCAATATTGCCATCGTCATCTTGATCTAAGCCATCAGCATAATATTCGAGCGCAAGAGCCAGGCCACCTTCTGCGGCTTCAAATGCTCGTTTCGAGCGCATATCATTATTGACCAGCTGTTGTTCAAAAATAACACTGCGGGCTAAATACAAGCTGATTAAGGTGATTAAAATCAATAAAATGATGGAAATAGCGAGTACTGCTACACCTTGCTGTTTACGGCGAAGCGTTAATTGTTTCATTATCGAACCCTCACCATGTCATTGCGAACTTTAATGGATTGTTGAATCGTATACGTCACTTCACTGTCTGAATTTAGTGTTGCCGCTAAGGTGATGATAATTTCTCTCGTCTCAACCGTAGTATCGCCGCTACCCACTGTTGGTGTTTGCGCATAACAGTCTATTTCGCCATTATCATCGACACCATTGGCGCCATCGTTGTCTATCTCATCAGGCTCTCGTGTATTGACACACTCTGAATTTTGCGGGTTAAAACTAAGACGAGTAATGCTGTATAACTCCGAATCACTGATTTCTTCCCAATCGCCATCATTTTCATTGCAGCTATCAGCATTTGCGACTGTACCTGTAGTGCGCATTTCGATAACGCTGCCGTTTTTACGATAGCCAAAAAACTCGCTGTCTGAATCAAGCTCTCCGTCGTTATCGGCATCATAAGCAAAGATGATACACTCACCATCAACATTGCTATTTTCAGCAACCACGGTATTGGCTGAAATTGAATTAAACACCGCTAAAGCGCTGTCATTAGGGACACTAAATGGGTTCGATGAAGGTGTTTCTGTAAATGTGCCCCAATAGCCAGCACGACGAATATCATTGGTCATCACACTCATGATGGTCATCAACTGTGTGCTGAGCTTCGACTCTTTCAAAGTACTGCCGCTACTGGAAACAACCGAGACATATATGGTTGTAACGCCAGCAAGAACTATTAAGCCAAACACCATGGAAAGCAATAACTCAACTAAGGTGAAACCTTTTTGATTGATTAAAGGCCGCATGCATTGTACTCCGCATAATCATCAGAACAAATATTGACAACACCCAACCTGTTAACACGCACCACGATTGCGTTATTTGAAGCATCAGAAAACATAAAATTTCGACCTACATCAACAGTGCCTCTAGTGGGATCAAAGACCAGACTCGTGGTGATGGTACCACTTTGATAGTACATTCTAATGCTAAGCTCATCGTGCTCACTGCCGTCAACTCGAAACAGCACATCATCATTAGCCGCGCTGTAAGAGCCGTCACCGTCATCTATGGTTAATACACAGGCAAGTGGATCGGTATTCGACGTTTTACTGGGATCACAAGACTCCCCTACTTTCATGCCATAAGACCATGATGATGAGGTCATATTGCTAACGGTAAAGTGAACTTCTTCGGAGCGAGCGATAGACTCAGAACGAGCTTGTTGCAGGAAAGAATACATCTGTTCAGCGGCGCTAACTAACTTACCTTTCTTGAAGGAATCCATAAAGCTAGGGCCAGCAGCACTCACCAATATACTCAGGACGAGTACAGTGATTAAGATTTCTATTAGTGTTATGCCTTTTATTCTTTTCATTATCCAATACCCCAACTGCAGCTAACATCCTGCAGAAGCGCTTCCCTTGTATCGCTTGAATATCCTATAAAACAGCTTTTTTGTTAAAATTAATGTGTTGCTTTGTGATCCATCCTGATCGACAAAGCCTTTTACTTCCTATTCACTAATCTAACATTAAATTTAAATTACTACTAGATAATAACTACATTTTAGTCTTGCTAAGTGGTTAATATTTGTCCAAAAAACACTTTACTCTAGCTGCTATGGCACGTTAATCCTAGCGATAGGCTGTAAAAATAACGCTATGCTTATAACGTATGTTATCAACATGGATGTTAATAAATGCAACGAACAAACCAGACTGCGTTTTTTAAGAGACGAAATCTCACCAAATACGAAAACAGAAACAAAAATAGAAATAATAACAGAAACCAAGGCAGTACCTTGCTTGAGGTGTTAGTGGCCATGCTACTGCTGACATTAGTTATGCTCTATTTAGCTAATGTTGTCTTGCATGCGACCAGCAAAAGCCACAATAATATCCGGCAAATACAGGCACAATATCTTTTAAACGACCTTATTAACCTTCTCAGCAGCAATGACGGTGCGATAAATAACTACGCTCATCAGTTAACATCTGCAGCTTCTCTCAGCTCTTCGGCGGCAGCTGCCGGCTCGTTAGTAGATTGCAACATTAGCCAGTGTGAGCCTGACATAGTCGCTAAGTATCAACTCGCCAACTGGCAACAACAACTGCATCACTTGCCAAATGGCGCAAGCAAGCTTAACGTGACCTCGAATAAAGCCACCGCTAGCCTATTCTGGTCTGAACTCGGCCAAGTGGAAAACTACACAGAGTGCCCCAGTAAAACCGACAATTACTATTGCCTGAGCCTAGATTATGAATATTAAGGGCTTTAGCTTAGTCGAGTTAATGATATCTATGGCGCTTGGTATATTTATACTGTCGATAACCATGGCAACATTGGCGTCGGTCAACAAACAATTTAACTATCAGTCGACGCTAAGCGCCATAAATGACACCGCACGTTTTAGCTTTACCTTACTTGAGCAAGATTTAAAAGAAGTCAGCTATTGGCAATCTCTAGTTGAGATGAGTCAACTGTCTGGTAGCGCCTTTATCTCGACAGTTACCAATAGCTGCCGCGCTGACTCACAAGATTGGGCGAGAGCTATCCAACAAAGTGTGTTTGCGATTAATGATGCACCCAGTGACTATTTGTGTGTCGCTGAAGATGCTTATCTCAGAGGTGACATATTGACGTTACGTGGTATTAAGCATGAGCTAGCCACGGCATTTGACCCGAATCAACTTTACCTTAAAACCAATGCTGCTCAGTCAAGGTTTTACTTTGGTCGAGATAGTTCCGATACAACCAATCAGCTAAGTAATGCCAGTCAACATCAAACCTTTAGTCACAGTTTTTATATCGGCAACAGTCAAATTCAATGTAACGGGCAACCTGTACCCGCCCTATATTGGCAAACATCTCATCGCGGCTTTCCGAGAAAGGAAGAATTACTTAGCGGTGTTGAGCACATGCAAATCACTCTTGGGCTAGATAACAATGACGATAATATTGTCGACCAAGTCGTGTCGCCAAATAACGTCGCGAGCTGGCGCAATGTGATGCATGTAACCGTCGATTTATTGGTACGAAGCAAATGCCCGGATAGCCAACATGTTGACAATAAGATCTATCGCCTTGGTGATATCACTTATCAAGTAAGCGATAACTATCACCGCCGACAGTTTCGGCAAAGCTTTATCATTAACCAATAATGGAATCATTAAGGCAATAATCAATAAGCCAAGAAATAATACACTAAGAATTAATAAGCTAAGAAAGAATAACAATGCAGACTGGTATAGATAAGGCAAAGGCAAGCAATGAGCTTAAAACATAAGCAAAGCGGAGCACTGCTGTTTAGCGTGCTGATAATATTGATCATCATCATGCTCATCGCCAATGCGATTTTTAAGCAAGTATTAAATCAGTCATCACAGATAACTATTTTTCAGATGCATCAGTTAAGCAAAAACCGTCGCCATCAGGCGATATCACAAGCGAAAAAAGAACTGCGCGACAAAATCTCTCGAGGTGATGATTTAACTCTCAGCCATGACTACTACCATGGATACGACACCCGTTTGCAACTTAGCGACATTAACTGGCAAGACGCAAAGCAATTAGGCAACCACAGTCGATATAAAATTGCTTACTTAGGTCAATTGCCCGCTAATGCCTCGTTAACGTTGCCGGTTAAATACCATGTCTTTCACTTGTTTACTCGATCCAACTCACAAGATTCTGCGCCTTATTTGCAACAGCACCTTATTCGTATTGAAGTTAACCGTTCAAAGAGCGCTAACGAGCAGCAATAAAAACTATGAATAAAGGCCTATAAGAAAACATGAAAAATTCATATGAAAAACACTTATGAAAAAAGTAAGCAGTCTTAGAGGGGTTACTTTGATTGAACTGATGATAACTTTAGTGATTATCGTCATTCTATCAAGTGTTGCGCTAACTAATTATCAGCAATGGTTAATGAAGGTTAACCGCGAAGATGCAAAAGCCAGCTTATTAGCTCTGGCCATTGCCCAACAACAGCACTTCAGCAAGTATTTAACATACAGTGACAACCTTGTGCTGTTGGCTCATCAACAGTGGCCAGATACAACTTTGTCACAACAACAAAAATATCGTTTAACGATTGCGACCACAACACACCATACCGGCGTAATAGACAGCTTTATGATCACCGCAACCGCGCATGATACGCAGCAAAAAGATAGCGAGTGTTTTACGTTCCGCATCGACCATCAGCAATTTCTGCAAGCATTTACTCAATCAGGCGAGCATAACAATGCTTGCCTCTGACGTGTTAAGCAATTCTAGTGAGCTTTGATAATCCAACTCAACGTTCTTGAGAGTGAATGAGACTGAATGAGAATTAGTGAGAGTGAGGGAGAATTAATGGCACTGTATCGACTCGCCAGATGCATCATCATGTACGCCATCACCATCGTTATCTTGCGATACGCGTACTCGCCCTGCTCTGGTGACAATCAGCGCTCGATTATAGCGTTGGTTTTCACCATCGATACATAACCTGAGTGTACCATTTTGATACCAGGTAAAACCGTTATGTTGAAATTGTATGTAGTTGCGATTTTGAAACGCTCGCCAAGTGGCTACGATGCCGTTTTTGCTCGCTCCCATTCGGTAAAGCACGCTCTCATCTGTTGATTTGCGCTTATCACCATCAAGATCAGCAAATACCATAGTCCCTTGCTGCCAGTTGCCAGCGCAGCGCATACCATCGCTTGACGGACATAACGTAACAACGTTTGCTGAACTAATCGCCGCTTGGCGCGCAAAGGCAAACCCTTGCTGCCATTTATTAACTTCAATCATCATACGCTTTTGTAAAATAAGCTGCTTAAAGCTTGGCAAGGCGACTGTCGATAATATGGCAATGATACTGATTGCCACAATCAACTCGATTAAGGTAACGCCGTTTATCGCATAAGATGGCAAGCGTGTTGATATCCTGTTGTTAGGTATCATATGAAAATCCTTTTCATTTAGTGTGGATAGGCTTCCTGCCTAATTTAAAAGAAGATACTCTCTTAAATTTTATCGTAGAGCGTAAAGTAACGCGCACCACAAAGCGCTTATGCTGGGCTGTTGTGGCACTATTTTAAAACATTAAGATTATCAGTAACACACATTATAGATAAAAAATGGCGTTCTTAGCACAGCAGAAAAAGTGCCACTTTAAACTCAGACCAAATTCTTAACTTAACTGATATTGGCACTCACTCAGATACAAAAAAGCCCGCTATTGCGGGCTTTATAATCTGATTTTCAGAGCTCATTATCTTAGCTCGGCTGGTACCGCAAATACTGTGGTTTCTTCACGACCAGGGTTTTCCGTAACCACTTTACCGCCCATTGCTTTTAGTTGTTGCACAACTTGCGCAACCAAAATTTCAGGCGCTGAGGCACCAGCGGTAACACCAATTGAATCAGCTTGAGTTAGCCATTCTTCGTTGATATCCGATGCACCATCAATCAAGTAAGCGGTAGTGCCCATTTTCTCTGCTAGTTCTCGCAATCGGTTTGAATTAGAGCTGTTTTTCGCGCCAACAACCAATAGTAATTCTACTTTGGCGGCAATCGAGCGAACCGCATCTTGACGGTTTTGTGTTGCATAACAAATATCGTCTTTTCTTGGGCCTTCGATGTTAGGGAATTTTGCTCTTAGCGCATCAACAACTTCAGCGGTGTCATCGACAGATAGTGTGGTTTGCGAGCAGTAAAACAATACATCGGCATTTTTCACTTGCAGGCTTTCAACGTCGGCAACCGATTCGACCAGGTAGATACCACCGGATTGCGATTCATATTGCCCCATAGTGCCTTCCACTTCAGGATGACCGGCATGACCTATAAGCACACATTCGTGATTTTTACGTGACGCGCGAGTAACTTCCATATGCACTTTGGTTACCAATGGACAAGTTGCATCAAATACTTTCAAGCCACGGTCTTTGGCTTCTTGGCGTACTTTTTTAGACACGCCATGAGCAGAAAAGATAACGGTATTATCATCTGGAACTTCGTGCAATTCATCGACGAAAATGGCACCACGATCTTTAAGGCCATTAACCACAAATTTATTGTGAACCACTTCATGTCTTACATAAATTGGCGCACCAAATATATCCAGCGCACGATCAACAATACTGATTGCTCTATCAACACCGGCGCAAAAGCCACGAGGATTTGCCAGAATGATTTCCATAACTTGTCCTTTTCTTATAATACTTCGACTACATCGACAGCAAAGGTTATCTCTTGCCCAGCCAACGGATGGTTAAAGTCGACGGTTACCGCTAAATCATTGACTTCGCGAATCACGCCTGGAATTTCACCACCAGGAGCGGTAAAGGTCATAATAGCACCAACTTCAGGCAGTGTCTCAGCGGTAAACTTTTGTCTATCAACGTAATGAATATTCTCAGGGTTCACTTCGCCAAAGGCATCGATTGCCGCCAAGGTGAACTCTTTAGAATCACCAGCTTGAAGCCCTAACAATTGTTGTTCGAACGCTGGAGAGATACTGCTGTCTCCCAAATTTACTCGGGCAGGTTTATTATTAACCTTGGTGCTATCGGCTGCAGAACCATCCGATAACTTCATGGTAATGTGCATCAATAAACTTGAATTTTCAGCAACGATTTTATCACTCATTATTACTACTCTTGAGATTGAGTCTTGGACTCGGATTTTGACTTATCGTCATTTTTAAAAGCATCAATGATCATCAATGCAGCACCGACAAAAATCGCCGAATCGGCAATATTAAATGCCGGCCAATGACTATTACCAATATAGAAATCGAGAAAGTCGATAACGTAACCGTACATAACCCGATCGATAAGGTTACCCACCGCACCACTTAAGATCAACGCAAACGCAATGGCGATCATCTTATGGTGTTTGGGTGTTTTACTCATCCAGAAAATCAGCAATATGCTCATCACGGCGGCTATCGCCGTAAAAAACCAACGCTGCCAGCCGCCTTGATCAGCCAAAAAGCTAAATGCAGCGCCTGGGTTGTGTACATAGGTTAAGTTGAACAATGGCATTACCGCGATACTTTGACGGTAATCCATGGTTGCGACAACCAATTGCTTCGATGCTTGATCGACAATCAGCATTATCAGCGCCAACCAGAGCCAGCGCAATCCTGTTTCTTTAAATACGTTTGACATAAGCCTACTTCTCTATTGCCATGTCTTAGGCAAATTGACGTGTTTCGCCT
The DNA here is from genome assembly GCF_004752005.1 of Thalassotalea sp. HSM 43. NCBI lineage: Bacteria > Pseudomonadati > Pseudomonadota > Gammaproteobacteria > Alteromonadales > Colwelliaceae > Thalassotalea > Thalassotalea sp. HSM 43. The sequence continues at coordinate 736,064 of NZ_CP038493.1, forward strand.
TCACCTTCAATGTTGGTGATACAACGACCACACAAATCAGCGTGTTGTTCATTGCTACCAACATCGTCGGTATAGTGCCAACAACGCTCACATTTGCTGCCACTTGATGCTTTAACAACAACTGACAAGCCAGCAACTTCACTCACAAAGGCACCTTCTGGCGCTTCACCAGTAACCACGTTTGCGGCAGAGGTAATCAATACAAAACGCAACTCTTGCTCAAGCTTTTGCAATTTAGCCGCCAGCTCTTCCGATGCGTATAAGGTTACGTCCGCTTGCAAGGTCGCGCCAACAACTTCGTCACGACGCGCTTGCTCTAATGCTTTGTTGACCTCGGTACGAACAGCCAATACTTGTGTCCAGAATGCATCGTTTAGTTCAGCGTCTTGTGCTTGCTCTTGTAAACCATCGAACCAAACACCGGTAAATACAAACTCATCACGCTCACCTGGTAATGCCGACCAAATTTCTTGTGCAGTGAACGAGGTGATTGGTGCCATCCAACGAACCATTGCTTCTGCAATTAAGAATAATGCCGATTGACAAGAACGACGCGCATGCGAGTCTTCTTTCGCGGTATATTGTCTGTCTTTGATAATATCCAGATAAAAACCACCCAGCTCTGTGGTACAGAAGTTCATTAACTTTTGCACAACCGCATGGAACTCGTAGTTGTCATAAGCGTCAACAATCTCTTGTTGCAAGCTTGCGGCTTTAGCGACAACCCAACGATCCAAGGCAACCATATCTTCAACGGCAACCATATGCTGATTTGGCTCAAAGCCATTCATATTGGCTAATAAGAAACGCGACGTGTTACGAATACGACGGTACGCGTCAGCTTGACGCTTAAAGATTTCATTCGACACGGTGATTTCTTGGGTATAGTTCACTGACGCGACCCAAAGACGTAAAATATCGGCACCCATTTTATTGGTAATTTCACTTGGCGTGACAACATTACCAAGCGATTTAGACATCTTATGACCGTTAACATCGACGGTAAAACCGTGAGTTAGCACTTCACTGTATGGTGCCTGACCAGTCATTGCCACCGATGACATCATTGATGACATAAACCAACCACGGTGTTGATCGCTACCTTCGAGGTACAGATCAGCACGCTTGTCGAACTCTTCGCGAGCCGAAACAACTGAGTAGTGCGAAACACCAGAATCGAACCAAACGTCTAAGGTATCAGGTACTTTTACATACTCATCTGAACCTTCGCCGAGTAATTCCGCTGGTTCCATGTCAAACCACGCTTGAATGCCGCCTTGTTCAACTTTCTTCGCGACTTCTTCAATCAAGGCGATTGAATCAGGGTGCAAAGCACCGGTGTCTTTATGAACGAACAAAGCAATTGGCACACCCCAAGTACGTTGGCGTGAAATACACCAATCAGGTCGACCTTCAACCATTTTTTCGATGCGGCTTTCGCCCCAGTCTGGGATCCATTTGGTTTTGCTGATTTCTTTTAATGAATCACTACGCAAATTATTTTGATCCATACTGATAAACCATTGCGGTGTCGCACGGAAAATAATCGGCGTTTTATGGCGCCAGCAATGTGGGTAAGAATGCTCATAAGCATGATGATGCAGCAAAGCGCCCTTTTCTATTAGGGTTTCAACGACATTATTATTGGCTTTAAATACGTGTTGACCACCAAATAACTCGGTATCCGGTAAATACACACCATTAGCGCCAACAGGGTTAGCCACTTCTAGGTCATATTTACGGCCAACGTTAAAATCATCTACACCATGACCCGGTGCAGTATGTACACAACCTGTACCTGAATCAGTGGTCACGTGGTCGCCTAAAATCACTGGCACAGTGAAATCATAAAATGGGTGTTGAACTCGAACGTTTTCAAGCGCACCACCTTTACAAAAACCTAAAGCGTGATATTTTTCTACGCCAAAACGGTCCATGCAGTCTTTAACAAGATCTGTGGCCAAAATAAGACGCAATGGGCCTTGCTCGGTTTCTGCTTGTACCAAGGTGTATTGTAAGTCAGGGTGCACAGACACCGCGCGATTCGCTGGTAGCGTCCACGGCGTCGTTGTCCAAATGACAATACCAATTTGGCCTTCACCACGATGATCTTCTGGGTGATCGAATAAGTCCGCCACACTGTCATCGGCATTAAATTTAACGTCAATGGCCGGTGATACTTTGTCTTTGTATTCAACTTCCGCTTCGGCTAGTGCTGAACCACAATCGGTACACCAGTGCACAGGTTTAAAACCTTGATGCAAATGACCGTTTTCAGTGATTTTACCCAATGCGCGAATGATATTGGCTTCGGTTTTAAAGTCCATGGTCAGGTATGGATTATCCCAATCACCAAATATACCTAGACGTTTAAAGTCTTCGCGTTGACCATTTACTTGAGTCATCGCATAGTCGCGACATTTTTGACGAAACTCCGCCGAATTAAGCTTTTTACCTGGCTTGCCCCACTTTTTCTCAACAACCAATTCAATTGGTAGACCATGACAATCCCAGCCAGGAACGTATGGTGAGTCAAAATCAGACAAGGTTTTCGCTTTAACAATAACGTCTTTAAGAATTTTGTTTACGGCATGCCCTAAGTGAATATTACCGTTAGCATACGGAGGGCCGTCATGAAGAATAAATGACTTTTTACCTTTTTTGGCGGCTCGAATTTGACCGTATAGATCTTGTTCCGCCCATGCTTGCAGCATTTTCGGTTCACGTTGCGGTAAATTACCGCGCATCGGAAACTCGGTATCGGGTAAATTTAAGGTATGTTTGTAATCACTCATTGAAATAATTATCCGTAGCTATTAACTATTCACTTGCATGTAATGCCAAGATTAACCTTGCTGTAGGCAAAATTGGCGTGCTTGTTCTGCATCTATGGCAATTTGTGCGGTCAAATCCGTTAGAGAGGCAAATCGTTGCTCTTCTCGTAACTTTTTCAGTAACACAACTTCTATCTGTTTACCGTACAAATTACCTTTAAAATCAAAAATATGGACTTCCAACTGTTGTCGGATGCCTCTTACTGTTGGTCTCGAACCTATATTGGCGACACCATTATACGACTGACCGGCTATATTGGTCTGCACCACATAAACACCACTGACCGGTGATACGCAGCGTTTTAACAAGACATTTGCGGTTGGAAAACCTAAATTTCGGCCTTGTTTATCACCGTGAACCACACGGCCACGGATACTGTATTTTCGCCCAAGCATCACTTGTGCTTCTGCTAAGTCGTTTTGTTGTAACGCTTTGCGTATTTCGGTGCTGGAAATACGACATTGATGTACTTTAAAACTGGCGGTATCGGTTACGTCAAAACCGTATTTAGAGCCTTCTCGTTGCAACATGGCAAAATCACCTAAGCGATTCTTACCAAACCGAAAATCATCACCGATGATCAGGTGTTTTACACCAAGTTTGCGTACCAATAAATCTTCGACGAACTGTTCTGCTGATTGTGCTGCAAATTTGTGATTGAAATTAACACAAATTAAGCGCTTCACGCCGAGTTCTGCCAACAACGAATATTTATCGCGCAAACGGCTTAACCTTGCCGGTGCCATTTGCGGGTTAAATAATTCTTGAGGTTGTGGTTCAAACACCATTACGGCGGGGATCAAATTCGACTGTTGGGCTTTTTCAACCAGCGCTTCAACAACTCGCTGATGTCCTAAATGCACACCATCAAAGTTACCAATAGTTAGCACGCAGCCATTGTGCGCGTCTCGAATATTGTGGATGCCTCTAACCAGTTGCATTAACGTAAAAACCTGTACCTCAGTGATAGCGAAGATACTGCCTTTTAAAAGACAATATAAATACGCCAGTAATAACCGGCGAATTATATATCAGTGTGGCGCAATAATCAGCACCTAAACGCAAGTTTGCAAAATTTTTAGAGTTTTTTTTTCGTTTGACGAAAAAGCGGCATCAGTAAAGTGGCTATTTGAGCTAATTTGACGACAAATTATTGCCTATATGCTTGTTACTTCGCAGTAATTCGAGCCGTTGCCATATTATTTACCAATAAAATGGCGTGGCCTAAGACCCAGCACAGCCGCTGCTGCAAAATAGATAACTGCGCCGGACAGGATAAGGCCAATTAAGTTGCTGACCTTTTGCCACAACGACATATCAACCCACAGGGCAAATTCCGGTGATAACCACATTAGTGCCAAGGCCATAATGGCTGCACTGATGACTAATTTGACGATGATGGTTATCGTTGCTCGGTCGATATGATAAATATCTTTCGCCGCTAAGCCTCTATATAACAAGGTTGCATTCAATGTTGCGGATAAAGCCGTCGCAATGGCTAGCCCGACATAGCCAAATACCGGTGCCAACATTAGATTGAACGCCATATTAGCTGCCATCGCTTTAACACCTATTATCACAGGGGTCTTGGTATCTTGGCGCGCGTAATAGCCTGGAGCGAGGATTTTTATGAACATAAAGCTTATTAAACCGCTCATGTAGGCGAATAACGCATAAGATACATGTAACACGTCTTGCTGCGAGAACTCACCGCGCATAAATAGCACCATAATCACGGGTTGCGCTAATACAATCAAACCCGCCATCGCTGGCCAGCCTAATAAACTCACCACTTTTAATGCCCAGCCAATGGTATCGGCAAATTGGCCAGAATCTTTGCTGGCATGTAATCTCGATAAACTCGGTAAAATGATGGTAGCAATGGCAATACCGAACAGACCAAGCGGAAACTCTAATAAACGGTCTGCATAGTAAAGCCAACTGATCGAACCGGTTATAAGGAAACTGGCAATCAAGGTATCAAGCAATAAATTAATTTGTGTCACTGATACGCCAAACAAAGCCGGGACAATAAGCTTGCGAATTTTGCTAACACCAGGATGGCGCCAACCCCATGACGGTTTCACTAATACACCTGCGCGATACAAAAACGGCAGCTGAAACAAAAATTGACTTAAACCACCAAGAAATACTCCCCAGGCTAAGGCATAAGCTGGCTCTTCAAATTGACTGGATAGAAATATCGCCGCCAATATAATGCACACATTGAGCAGTACGGGTGTAAACGCTGCTGCGGCGAATTTACCTAGGGTATTAAGCACGGAACCTGCCAGCGCGGTTAAGGCAATAAACCATAAATAAGGAAAGGTAATGGTTAACAAACTTGATGCTAAGTCAAATTTAGCGGCGTTAGGGCCATCATTAAGCCAATCGACAAACCAGCCAAAGCCAAATAACGCAACCACCACAGGCGAGGCTATCATGCCAAACAAGGTGACAACCGAGACAATGACGCCTAATGTACCGCTGACTTTAGCTATCAGCTCTCTGCTTTCGTTTGTGCCATTGGCTTGATCTTGGTGCTGATATTCAGACAATACCGGCACAAAAGCTTGTGCAAATGCGCCTTCAGCAAATAATCGACGCAAGAAATTTGGGATTTTGTTTGCAAAAAAGAATACGTCGGCACCCGCACTGGTACCAATCTTGTCAGCAATAACGATATCTCTGACCAAACCCAGTACTCTTGATATGAGGGTCATAAAACTGACTATTAGGCCAGATTTAAGCAAACGCTTAGCCAAAATTGCTGCTCCTTTGTTATTTTTATTAATAATTTGGTTACCAAGGCCGGTAAAGTTTCGGTTCAGGGGCCAATTATGTTAGTATCATATCCTTTGACGGGCTGGGTTAAAACCGCTATTTCATCCTAATCATCAGTTAATCGATTTTATTTAGTTAAAACGTTTGACATTGGCGGAAAAAACAGGCATATTTCGCAGCCTTAAATTATGGCTATATTATTTAAATTTTAGGAGTTCACCTTGGCTAACTCTAAGTCTGCTAAGAAGCGCGCTGTCCAATCTGAGAAGCGTCGCCAACACAATGCTTCACGTCGCTCTATGATGCGTACTTACGTGAAGAAAGTTATCGCTGCAATTGAAGCTGGTAACAAAGAAGTTGCTACACAAGAAATGGTAGCTGCTACACCAATTTTAGACCGTTACGCAAGTAAAGGTTTAATCCACAAAAACAAAGCGTCTCGTGTTAAGAGTCGTTTAAATGCAAAAATCAAAGCTCTTTAATTGAGTTTTTGCTAAAGTTTTTTTAGAAATACCGCCTTTTGGCGGTATTTTTTTGCCTAAAAAAAGCCACCTTAAAAACCTTAAAAAAGCCCCTTAAAAGCTGTAAAAAAGTCCGTCATCCCTTTTTCCACAAGGCCTGAACTGGTGTCAGAATTTTTTACAAATCACTACTTTGCCTTTTGTTTTCATACCTATTTCGACGTCAAGTCACTAATAAGATAAGTAAAAATTATTTCGGAATGGATATTGCAACCTTTAGCCCGAGTTCCAAATTAACGGCTAAAGACAAAATTCAAGAGGAAATCTTATGTTTAAAGGAAAGAATCTGATTGGTGCTATGTTGCTGCTCGTACTCTCCTCATTCGCCGCCAAGGCCAGTTACATGGCGCCTTGTGATGAAATGTATATCGGTGTTGAGCAAAGTTATGCCTGTGACATGGGTACCGTCAACAATGACAAACTCAATCCGCTTCAAGTCAATGTAGACATGATGTTCGGTTATGATGATTGGGAATTCCTCTCTAAAGATGAAAGCAACTCAGGTCAGGGTCAATCAGGTACGTTCACCTTTGATCCGATGGACGGCTATGACATCATGGTTGTACTAAAAGGTGGTGCAGCAGCAAACCCAGATGTCTATGTTGGCTACTGGTTAGATTTTGAATCAGCGTATGATGCAGAATCTGACAGCTACATTTTCACTTGGGAGTCACCATTTGTTGGCCCTAATGGACCAATTCAAGATGTTTCACACGTCAGTTTTTACGCTCGCTTGTGTGACGAAGCATCGACCACCGATGGTCTGCCAAGCAACTGTGACGGTACCAACCCACCGTCAGAAGTGCCAGAGCCTACTTCGTTACTGATTTTAGCAAGTGGATTACTGGGATTACGTTTCGCAAGAAAAAGAGTTTAATAGACTCGTCTTTATCTCCAACGCATCTTAGGCCTTCGCCTGAAGAACCAATGACAAAGAGAACAGTGATCCTGTTCTCTTTTTGTTTACCCTTTCAAAACAAATATCATTTTTATCTCCTTGATCCCCTACCCCTCAACGCCTTTATAAACATAGCCTGTAGCATCAACAACACCGTCAGAATAAAGATAAATCCAGCCTTAAAACAATGGCTTTAATGTAAAGTTGTTACCTTTCAATAAGATGGCTGTTAGCTGCAATTCTGATACTGACAGGCTTTTTTACACTCGAATCAAGCACCCACCGAGTCAGCAACCGAGAAACACAAATAAGACATTGAAATATAACATAAAAAAAATATTGGAATGTATATTGCTTTGTTCAACTCAATTATTCAGTTAACAATAAAACCCAAGAGGCAAGGTTATGTGGAAAGGAAAAAGTATAATAGGTGCCGTGTTAATACTCGCGTTTTCAGCATTCGGGGCAAACGCAAGCTACATGGCTCCATGTGAAGATAGATACATTGGTATCGAACAAAGCTTTGCATGTGATATGGGCTCAGAAACTAATGATTTCATTAAAGACCCGTTACAAGTTAACGTAGACATGATGTTTGGTTACAGTGATTGGATGTTCCTTGAGAAAGACGAAGGGGAAAATGTTCCTGCTGAGTCTGGGATGTTCACCTTTGATCCTATCGATGGTTATGACATCATGGTTGTACTAAAAGGCGGTTCTGCTGCGGATCCTGATGTTTACGTTGGCTACTGGCTTGATTTTGGCGCCGCATTCGATGAAGAGTCTGGCGACTACATATTCACTTGGGATTCTCCTTTCATCGGTCCTAATGGTCAGATGCAAGAAGTGTCACATATCAGCTTTTACGCTCGTATGTGTAACGAAGATGAAGTAAGCACAACAAGTGATTTACCGAGCAGCTGTGATGGTACGAACCCACCGTCAGAAGTTCCTGAGCCAACTTCACTGCTTATACTTGCAAGTGGTCTACTAGGATTACGATTTGCGAGACGCAGAGCTTAGTTAAGAGCTTAGTTAACTTGTCTGAGTTCGCCGGAGCATAGCAGCGAACTCGACACAGCTTCAACTAGCCCTGACCAACTAGTTAATAGATATAGATAAAAAAGGAGAACAGTATCACTGTTCTCCTTTTTCTTTAAGTTTTGTTTAAGCTGCTTGTTAAACGTTTTGTTAAGCAATTTGCTAAGCGTTTGGTCAAACGATTTAAGCGAACAGAAAGCTATACGTAAAAGCTATACCGAAAATGGGTATTGAATCGGATCATGATGCTCATAACCAACCACTTTAAAGTCATCCGCGGTAACCCATTTTTCGACATCTTCCAAGGTTTTAATATCTGGATTAATCTCTAACTTAGGTGCAGCTAACGGTTCACGTTTAAGTTGAACATTTTGCATTAAATCTAACTGATCTTCATAGATATGCGCATTGACAATTTTATGAAAAGCGGTGCCCGCTTTATGACCGGTAATTTGCGCCATCAAGGCTAAAAACGTAAACACTTGAATTTGGTTAAAGTTAAGCCCTAATGGTACGTCACATGAACGCTGGAAGCTCGTCAAATGCAATGTATCACCTAGTAACGAGAAATTATGGGTGTGCATGCATGGGCGTAGACAGCCCATATGAAATTCGCCAGGGTTATAGAAAGAGATAATTTCGCCACGGTCATCGTTACCGTTTTTCAAATTATCGACCACTTTCTTTAACTGATCTACGGTGCCGCCGTCTGGCTTTTGCCAAGAACGACCTTGTACACCATAGACGCGGCCCATATCATCTTCACCTTTACGGTATGGGTTGTTCAACCATACGCTGTTTTCATTAGCGTTGGCGTCCCAAGTACGAGCGCCAAGCGCACGAAAATCAGCGGCATTATCATAACCTTTGATATAACCAAGCAATTCCGCAATGGCTGCTTTATAAAAGCTTTTACGTGTGGTGATCAATGGAAATTGATTATTGGCCACATCGTATTGTAAGTCAGCATTGATAACCGTAAGACAGCGCTTGCCGGTACGTTTGTTATCTACCCAAACACCTTCGTCGATAATGCGTTGACAAAGATCTAAATACTGTCTCATTAGTGCGCTCCCTTGGTTTGCTTGTTGCTTGTGTCGTTTGTGTGTTGATTTAAGCCCCAGATAATCAATGCCAAACCACCAATTACCATAGGTAAGGACAATATTTGCCCCATAGAAATAAAGCTAAAAATAAAGCCTAAATGGGCATCTGGTTCTCTAAAGAATTCAACGATAAATCGAAATGCGCCATAACCGGCTAAAAATGTACCGCCCGCGACACCAGTCGCTTTTGTATGTTTACTGACAAAGTAAACCATAAAGAACAATACCACGCCTTCGAGGAAAAACTCATACAATTGCGATGGGTGGCGAGCAAGCCCCAATGGATCGCTTGGGAAAACCATTGCCCAACTGACGTCAGTTTCTCGGCCCCAAAGCTCGGCGTTAATAAAGTTACCGATGCGCCCTGCCCCTAAGCCAAATGGCACCAGTGGCGCGACAAAATCACCAACTTGTAAGAAGGACTTTTTTTCTTTACGGGCGAACAACAATATAGCCGTTAATACGCCTAGTAAGCCGCCATGGAATGACATGCCACCGGTCCATATTTTGAATAAATACAGCGGGTCACTTAAGAAATAGTCAAAATTATAAAACAATACATAGCCGACTCGACCGCCAACAATGACGCCAAGAAAGCCATAAAATAATAGGTCACTAACCTGGTCTCGGCTCCACACGCCATTGGATTTATCGGCCGCTTTATTGGCGTAAACCATGGCAAAGATAAAACCAATTAGGTACATCAATCCATACCAGCGCAAAGCAACAGGGCCGACGGAAAAAATAATGGGATCAATTTGTGGAAATTGAATAGCTGCAAATGTCATAGACAATCCGTTTTAAAACATCATTTTTATTGCCACTAATATCAAGAATGCGGCAAAAACTTTTTTTATTGTTTTCACTGGCAAGCGGTTGGCAAGTTTCACTCCATATCGAGCGAGTATTGTCGACGTTGACGCAATACCGAGTACCGCAGGCCAATAGATATATCCTAAGCTCCAATCAGGTAAATTAGGATTTCCAAGACCTGCTATCATAAACGCCATTGTGCCAAAAAGCGACACTATCATGCCACATGCAGTGGAAATACCTATCGCATGCAATAAATTCATGCCGCAATAGGTCAAAAAAGGGATTAAAACGGCGCCACCACTGATGCCCATTAAGCTTGAAATAACACCCGTGAACGCTGAAACCGCTTTTAACACTCTTTTAGACGGCAGGTCACGTTGCACTGTTTGCCTTATCGATAACAACATATACGTCGCCAGCACGATGACAAAACTGGCAAATAACCAAGTCAAGGTTTTTGCCGGTAACAAGTCCGCCAGGTTGGCACCAATCACCGCACCAATTGCGACAAAGATCATTAGCTTCTTAGTGAGGCGCCATGGAATGTTACCGAGTTTATGATGATTGAATGCGGCCATAGATGAGGTAACCACAATCGACGCCAAAGAGCTGGCTAATGCAATTGGCATGACAATTTCTTTGGCAACACCAAACTTCGGTAACAGCATGACCAATGCCGGCACAATAACCAAGCCACCACCAATACCAAGCAAGCCAGCAAGAAACCCTACTAGCGTGCCTATTAACATGCATACTAAAAATACCGAAAGAAACATTTTGTCTTTTAATTTTTGTGAAGACCTAAATCGACTGTAAAGCCAAAACCCGGTCTATATTATTGGCTTTGTTGGCTGATACGCAATAGCACCGTATAAGTCTATTTACCAGCGCGAACGAAACCACCTAAGCCCAGTAATTCCAACTGATCATTTAGGTAGTTATGAACCTCATCGGACGTATTATACATGAGGCATTGAGTTAATATTTGTTGTGATTGCTCGTAACTGACGTTACGAATGACCCACTTTATTTTAGGGATATTATGAGAGCTCATGCTCAGTTTATCATATCCCATGGCCATTAATAACAAAGCACCGCCAGGGTCACTTGCCAACTCGCCACATAAACTAAGCTCTATCAAACTCAGTTGAGCTTGTTCGGCAATATGGTTTAGGGCTCTTAACACGGCTGGATGATAGGTATCGTATAACACAGAAACCCGAGCATTGTTTCGATCAACCGCCAGTAAGTACTGGGTTAAATCGTTACTGCCTACACTAAAAAAATCGACTTTCTCTGCAAGTTCTTTGAGCTGAAAAATCACCGACGGAACTTCAATCATGATACCGATTTTAGGTTTTGCTACCGTCTGTGTTGTTTCATTGGAAATCTCATAATACGCTTGATTAATCAAGCGTATAGCATCATCCACTTCATTTAAACTGGACACCATTGGCAACATAATTTCCAAATTTCCCTGACCAATATTGGCTGCTAGCATGGCACGAACTTGCACCAAAAATATCTCAGGGTGATCTAGGGTTACGCGAATTCCACGCCATCCCAAAAACGGATTATCTTCTTTAATTGGAAAGTATGACAACGCTTTGTCACCGCCAATATCCAAGGTTCGCATCACCACGGGTTGACGTTGAAACGACTCTAATACTGTTTTGTACCAACAAATTTGTTCTTGTTCCGATGGAAAACAGTTACGTTCCATAAATGGAATTTCAGTACGATACAGACCAATACCAACCGCACCATTTTTCATCGACTCGTTAAACTCAGTGCTTAAGCCCGCGTTCAGTAATAACTCGATTGAACGACCGTCTTGGGTTACCGCCGGCAGGTTAACCACTTGCGCAACGATTTGCTGCAGCTCTTGCTCTTCTTTAACTAAATGGCAATATTCATTTAATATTGCCTCATCCGGGGATAAATAGATTTCCCCTGAGTAGCCATCGATAACCGCCTGTTTGTCAGAAAACAAACTCAATGGAATATTACCTACAGCAACAATAGCAGGAAAGCCTAGAGCTCTTGCCAATATAACCGCATGCGAGCTGGTTGAACCTTGTAAGGAAACGATGGCTTTCAAGCTTTTATCTTGATACTCAGCTAACAAGGAGACAGTGACTTCTTCTGCCACTAAGATCATCTGTTCGGGAAAATGTACCCTTGATGAGGTTTCCTGCTGCAAGTGATACAACACTCGGTTGCCCAAGTCTTTAATATCGGTGGCTCTTTCACGAATATAAGCGTCGTCCACCGCTTCAAATTGCACCACATATTGTTCTATGACCAGTTTTAAGGCACTTTCAGCGGACCAACCTTGAGCAATTTTCTCGGTTATTTCTTCACCTAAACTTGCGCTTTCTAGCATGTGACGATACATCTCAAAGATATCTAAAGTATCTTCGGGGATCGCCCCTTGCATACGCTCACTCATGTTCATTAAATCGTCACGAGTTTGTCGCACGGCACCATAAAACAACGATAATTGCTGTTCCTTGTTGTCGCTTTTGCGCAAACTGATGCCACTTAACTGAGCTTTGGGGTAGCTAACATATAAATTACCAATGGCTAAGCCAGGTGACGCTGGCACACCTTGAATAAATTGGCGATTTTGCTGATGTTTACTTCGGCTGAGTATTTCTTTGCTTTCGATGTTGGCGATAACAACGGCAAGTTGTGCAGCGAGCGTCACTAAAAACGCTTCTTCATTTTCGTTAAATTGTCGTGATTGACGTTGCTGAACGGAAATAATACCTAACACTTTGCGTTGGTGAATTATCGGCGTCCCCATAAACGCATTTAAATCTTCTTCTTTAACTTCAGGCGCATGCTTAAAGCGAGGGTGAAATTGCGCGTTGGCAATATTAATAGGTTCCTCACGTTGCCCGACTAAACCGACAAGCCCCTCAGAAAACCCTATAGAGGTGTGCCCCAGTGACGCTTGCGCCAAACCATCGGATGCCATTAACAGAAAATGTTGTTGTTGATAATCGGCAAGGTAGATGGAGCAACAGTCGGTTTTTAGCGCCTGCTTGACATCGGCTACCATATTGCCCAGAGCTTTATTTAACTCGGGTTCCTGGGTAAAAGCCAAAACAATGCGACGCAGTGTGGTTAACATATTCTCTCTTAAAGAAATGATTGACGCTGATACAGCAGCGCCCCAACGACAGGGGATTATAATAATTAGACCGTAAGTATAAACTAATTTGCTTGTTATTTAAAATCAGCGACTTACCAACGAGTACCTGTAAAGCCAGCATACAGATACAAAAAAACCACGACAGGCGTGGTTTTTCTTTATTGCGGCAAAGTAACTACTTTAGACTAACTTTTTGCTTTACGACGGCGGTGGTTTCTTCGTTGATTATGGCCTTTTCTTGGCTTACTCGATCTAAAATCACTATTTTCGTACTGCCCTTTCGGTAACGCTATTGGCGAAAACTCTTTCATCACTCGACGATAGACATCGCGCTTAAATGATACAACTTGTCGTACTGGATACCAGTAACTTACCCATCGCCAGTCATCAAATTCGGGATGAGAGGAATGCAACAAGTCAACATCTTCATCAGCGCAAGTGAGCTTTAATAAAAACCATTTTTGCTTTTGACCAATACATACAGGGTTGCTGTCGTGTCTGATCAAGCGTTTCGGTAATCGATATTTTAACCAATGCTTAGACGTTGCTATGACTTCTACTTGGTGTGGCTTTAAGCCAACTTCTTCATATAATTCACGAAACATGGTTTGTTCAGCTGATTCACCTTCATCGACACCACCTTGCGGAAACTGCCATGAATGCTGATTATAGCGTCTGGCCCAAAACACCTGGCCTTTACCATTTGTAATTACTATGCCGACGTTGGCTCTAAAGCCTTCGGCATCAATCACGTGAACTCCCGTTCAATTCTACGTTGTTAAATTGATTGTTCCACAAACTTCACTTTGGAGCAAATAAACGGAGAAATAATTTCTATTTTAACTAATTCACGACATAATAAGCGAAAATAGTTTAATCAAAACGAGTCATGACTAGGATCCCAAGTAGCGAACATCAACTTATGAAAACTGCGCAAAGCATCGCTGGGTTTTCATTAGGTGATTTAGCCGAGCAGCATAAGGTTGCCGTCCCTGAAAGTCTCAATCGAGAAAAAGGTTGGATTGGCTTACTGCTCGAAAAAGTATTAGGCGCACATGCCGGTTCAAGACCATTACCTGACTTCCCAGAATTAGGTATCGAATTAAAAACTTTGCCTATTAATGACCAAGGAAAACCTTTAGAAACAACCTTCGTTTGTGTCGCCCCACTTACCGGCATCACCGGTGAAACTTGGGAAACCAGTCATATTCGCAACAAGCTCAACAAAGTCTTATGGGTACCGATTATTTCCGAGCGGCATATCCCAATTGCTGAGCGCATCGTTTGCACACCTTTTTTATGGCAAGCGAGCCAAGAACAAGAACAATTATTAAAAGACGATTGGCAAGAACTGACCGATATGATTGCCATGGGAGAAGTCGAGAAAATAAATGGCAGCTATGGGCAAGTGATGCAACTTAGACCCAAAGCGGCAAATTCAAAAGCAAAAACTCAAGCATTTGATAAGCACGGAAAACCATTTATGACTCTACCTAGAGGTTTTTATTTAAAAACCTCATTTACCCAGCAAATACTGCTCGATAATTTACGAGTGGGATAGCACTAATCTCTCGTGTTATTTAGATATTGTAAACCTGAATCTCTTGGCTAAGTTCTATAGACTTTCCAGGTTCGACGGTAAGCCAATTGGTGTTTGCCGCTTCTAGACAAACAAACTCATTCTCTCCACCTTGGTGCACATCCGCCATAGTTGATGCCGTGGCTTTGCCTGGGTTCCATAATACCCATTGCGGGCAATTGGACTTTTTAATTTCGATAGCACGTTTCCAGTGTTTATCAAAAATTGTCGCTGAAGAATTGCAATGATAAATTCTATCAATCGGCCCAACACAGTCAAACACATCGCTTGGTGTGCATTTTAGGTGAGAACTTATTTTGTCATCATAGAAATGATTATTCAAAACAGGTACGGCAACGTATTTAGGGTCACTGACACCAAAATAACTGTGCAAAGCACCATTAAAACGAAATGCTTTATCACCGGTATTGGTGACATCTAATGATTGCTGTAATGAACTTGAGATCACAATACGTTGCGTTAGTTGATATTTAAATGGCCAAATATTCTGGCTTTGCTCGCCCGCTAGTACTAATGTAAGCACAACGTCATCTTGGTTGATGTGATATTCTGCTAACGACCACTGTGATGTTCTGGCAAACCCATGATTGCCACCACCTTCTAAAGCGCCAAACCAAGGCCAACACAGTGGAACCCCACCTCTTATTGCCTCTGCCTGGTCATATTTCGCTTTTTTGCTCAGCCAAAAAACCTCTTGCTGACCGTTAGGTTGCCAACTTAAAATTTGACCACCATGCAACGACAATGATGCCTCAAATCTTTCGTGGCTAATGTCTATTAATGTGATGCTGTCAGATAACACTCGAGCATTTATCGAGCCATAATTATTGCTATCTAACACGCGAATTGATGGATTGCTTTGCTTCTCTGCTATCAAGGTTTTCTCTATAGAGTCATTTATTGACTCGTTTCTATAACAGTCGTATCAATGCTTGCTGCAACTTGATTGCCTGTTTCTGTACTCAATGAAACAGATTCGGATACCTTATCTTGAGTTAACGACAACGACTGTTCTTGCTGTAATTGCATATCACGTTTTTTCATCTCAACCTTTTCTAAATTTATATTGGCTTTTTCGAAATAACGTGGTGATAAATCTATTGCTTTTTTAAAGAAATATTCCGCTTCATCTATACGCCCTTCGAGAAGGACAAAATAGCCTAAGTCATTGTAAGCATCGTGCTCCGGCATGACTTGTTTGAAGGTTTTAATGGCTCGATTATATTGACCTTTGCGAGCATATACCAGCCCCAAGTTAGTCCAACCTCGCTTAAACTGATTATTACTGTTTATGGCCTTTTTAAAATACTTTTCGGCTAATACTAAATCACCCGTAAGGTAATAGGAGTAACCAATGTTGGACAAAATATTCGCTGACTTGGCGTTAATTTTGAGCGCCAGATTATAATAGGTACGTGCGAGTTCGAAGTTTCGATCCATATCTTCTATCACACCGGTTACATTGTATGCATCGACGGGGGATTCAGTATCTGGCACAAAATAGCCCATTTCTTTAACTGCACCGAGTTCTTCTAAGCGTTTCTGATCTTGTAAAATAGCTTGTAACAGATGGGTTTTACCTAACTCAAAATTACCATTTTCAACTTCAATAATGCCCAACGCTTGATGGGCAAAAACCATACTGTTGTCGTTAAGTAATGCTTCTCGATATGCTCTAACCGCGATCTTGTGATTACCTTGTCTATCGTGGATGCGAGCGATTCGATAGAGAACATCTGCATTATCTGGCTGATATTCTAAGCACTGAATATAATAATATAAGGCTTGGTCTGTATCCCCTGAGCGTTCAGAGCTCAGAGCGAATTCAAATGCTTTCTCAAAGGTCTCGGTGGTTAAATGGGTATTCGTTTTCCCTTCACCAAATAAATCTTGTCTCGCATATTGCTGCATTGATGTCGGCTGCTCTTCCGTGGTTTGACACGCCGAAACAAACAAGGCCACCATTGGAACCAGCATTATTCTTAGTATTTTTATATGCATACGCACTCCAGTTACGCGGTTTAAAACGCTTTATCCCAAACGCTCATTACTTTCAATATAGCAGGTCCTACGGCAACAATAAAAAACGATGGCCAAATACAAAATAACATAGGGAACAGCATCTTAGTACCAAGCTTGGCCGCTTTCTCTTCTGCAGCCTGCAAACGCTTATCACGGTATTCATCGGCATAAACACGTAACGTATCGGCAATTCCCGTACCCAAACGCAAACTTTGGACAATAACAGAATTAAGACCGCGAATATCTTCTAAACCCGTACGTTCAGAGAATTCATGCAACGCATCTTGCATCGAATAGCCTACCCGCACTTTACGGCACACTAAGGCAAGTTCATGCGATAACTCGGGGTGTGAGAACTCCATCTCTTTACTGACCCTTTGAAAGGCTTCAAGTAAGCCAAGGCCTGACTCACAACAAACAACAAGCAAATCCAATGCATCAGGAAAAAACTTGCGCAAACCATTCATACGCTTATTGGCTAAATGAGTGAGCACCAGACCTGGTGCGATATAACCAAGACCAACAATCATCGCCACCACATAAAACGACATGGTTGAAGACATATTGGGTAAATATTGCAATGCCGCGAGTGATGCTGCGCCGGCAATTAGCAGTAAAAACAACTTAATCGCATTATAAATTTTTAGTGCGCTTTCGTTATGGTAACCGGCGTGGATAAGCAATTTTTTACTTTCGCTATCGCCGCCCATTCTTGAAGGTAACCAAGATGATTTATCCAACCCCTGTTCTAACGACTTAGAAAATCCTTCCTGTTTGGTGAAATTTTGTTTCTCACCAGTTTTTAGCCTTTCAAGTTGAATTTTAATTGGTGAATAAACACCAGAAACAAACAGGCTGATAGCCGCAGCGAGAGTCACACCGGCAAGTCCTGTTACTGCATAGAAAATAGCTTGAACCGTTGCCGGGTCATCGGTATATTCGCGAATTAAAGACAGTAAATAATCCATATTAAAGCTCTATCTGTATTAGTTTGCTGATCCACCAAATACCTATCATCATGCTGACAAGACCAAATTTAAGTAAATCGATGCCTTCTTCTGAAGCGACTAGCTGTGTTAAGTAGCCAGGCGAGACGATATGCAACATAGCAAAAAGTAAAAACGGGGTCAGAACAAGTATCCAAGCTGATAATCGTCCTTCCGCTGACATAGTTTTAACCTTACGTTTAAAACCAAATCGTTGTCTAATAACACGAGATAAGGTTTCTATTTTTTCAGCAAGGTTACCACCGGTTTCTTTTTGAATACTTACGGCGCTAGCAAACGCCATAGCAGATGTAATAGGTACTCGGCCAACGAAGTTGTATAATGCCGTTTTAACATCATTACCAAAATTAATTTGATGGAACATCAAGTTGAATTCATAAGCGAGTTCACCGCGTGACTCTTCACAAACCAGCTTTAAAGCTTCCGAAAATGCGTAACCCGCTTGCAAGCCACGCTTTAACACATCTAAAGCTTCTGGAAATTGCTCTTCGATTTTTTCAAAACGCTTGGTGATATCGCGATTGAGCTTGACCATAGATGCAAAACTAATGATTGCAGCAACCACCAATAAAAAGAGCCAGTCTCGAGTAAACAACCATACTAACGGGGAGACCAAGGCAATGATCGTTATTACAATTAAGATATACTGATGGCCAAATAACTTTGAGCCGCCCATTTCTAATTTAGAGGTTATATCGCCAACAAACGTCTCGCTTTCAACATAGCGTAACATCGGGGATAATTTTTCTAGGCGCTTGGCTTTGATTAAATCAAGTTGCGCATCCGCTGAATCTGAAAGATCTTTCAGTTTCGTTTTCAGCATTTTTGTTTTTGCCCGTTGCGGGCTGTAAACGGATACTAATAACGTCTGCGACATAAAAATCACAGCGCCAAATATCAGCAACAGGAATGTTAATTCATTACTCATACCTGTCTCCTAAAAATTAATGGTTTCGATATCAACACCAAAAACAGAGTGTGGTAAATCAATACCTTTCATCAATATCTGTTTATGGAAATTTGGCACAACACCGGTCGCTTTAAACTCACCAATGATGTCTCCTGATTCAGTCTTTCCTCGACGTTGGAAGGTAAATATCTCAGACATGGTAATGACATCGCCCTCCATACCATTAATCTCAGACACACTGGTTATACGTCGCTTACCATCTTCCTGTCGTTGCAATTGCACCACTAAATCTATGGCGGAAGCTATTTGCGCTCTAATATTGTGAACCGGCATATCAATGCCACCCATACAAACCATATTTTCCAAGCGACTTAATGCATCTCGTGGACTGTTAGCATGCAAGGTTGTCAGTGAGCCTTCATGACCGGTATTCATAGCTGCCAGCATATCAATCGCTTCGGCACCACGTACCTCACCGATAACAATGCGGTCTGGACGCATACGCAAACAGTTTTTCACCAAATCACGCTGCATCACTTCACCTACACCTTCAATATTAGCAACGCGTGTTTCTAGTCGAACAACGTGGGGTTGTTGCAGCTGCAATTCGGCAGAATCTTCGATGGTGATAATGCGTTCGTCTGACGGAATGTAGCCAGATAAGATATTAAGCAAGGTAGTTTTACCACTACCAGTACCACCCGAAATCAATATATTTAATTTGCCATGTACGGCAGCCTGAATCAGTTTGCCTATTTCTTCACTCATTGAACGATATTCAACAAGTTGGTGCGCTCTAAGTTTTTCAACGGTAAATCGACGAATGGACAGTGAAGGGCCATCTAAGGCAAGAGGAGGTATGATGGCGTTTACTCGAGAACCGTCTTTAAGTCTTGCATCAACCATTGGTGATGACTCATCTATGCGACGGCCAACACCTGATACAATACGATCGATAATATTAAGCAAATGAGAGTTATCATAAAATTGCACAGGAACACGTTCTAATTTACCGTGCCTCTCGACAAAAATATTATCAAAGCTATTCACCAAAATATCTGAAATTGTTGGATCAGCAAATAACGTCTCTAATGGCCCTAACCCTAAAATCTCATCAATAATTAACTTAATGATTTTTTGACGAACCGACAAATTTAATGGTCTAGAGGTTTCATTGAGTAAATGATTACACGCTTCGGTTATTTGCTCCTCAGCATTAGCTGAATCCATGGTTTCTAACACCGACAAGTCCATCATTTTGATCAACTGTGTGTATAGTTCTTGTTTTATATCTAAATCTTGAGCACTTAAACTCTCGAAATAGTTTTCTGCGACCATTTCCATTTATTTATCCCTCTTTAAAAATGACCAAAAGCTTCCAGAAGAGTCTTTTTCCATAAATTCAACTGGTGTTGCTTGCGCAATAGCATTGCGTAAGTTTTGTTCGATAACTTTTGAACTTGACAACTCTCTCACGGTTTTTGCGAGATCGGTACATGAATTAGCAAATTGATGATCATTCTCAATTGCATACACAGCATCGATTCCGGTAGCCTCAGCGACATCTTTGTCACTAATACTGCTGTACTTGCTTGAGTAACGATTTAGTAAGATAGATATTTTTGCCTTTGGTATTCCTAGTCTTTCTATCAGTTGTTTAACGAGTGCTTTGGCTTCTCGAATACTCACGATATTTTGTTGTACAACAATGAAAATCGCATCTGATACGTCGAGTATATTGAACGAAAATGCTTCCAAGCCTCTAGATAAGTCGGTGATCAAATAAGAATAGTCACTGCGAATTTTGTAAATCAGCTGCGATAATTGCCCATGATCTATGTCGCTTAATTCATTAATTTGCGAGAACGACTTTACCGGCAATAAACTCAAGTTATCACGATGGCACATCATTGACTTAATCGCTGTAGAGTCAAGCTCATCAACATCTTGTAAGGCTTGATCTAAGTAATATTCGGGGGTAAAGCCCATGCTATCTGCCAATGTACCAAACTGAAGATCACCATCAACTACCGCAACCGTTGCATCTTCAGCAATAATTTGCGCCATGCAATTGGTGATAAAACTGGCGCCACTGCCCGCTTTACCATTAATGACTGAAATAATCGGTGCGAGTTCAGCTTGACTAAACAGTTCATCGCTGACTTTTTTGATGGTGTTGAATGCTTCTTGTTCAAATTCAGTCATTGATAAAACATCATGAACTTTAAGAGAAATCGCCTGTTTCATGATATCTTGTGACAGGTTTTCGGCGATTAAAACAATTGGAAAGCCCGCTTTTCCTGCTCGTTCAAGATTGCTTTTGGTTTCGATATCATCGCCGGTATGAGTAATAAAAACTAATTGATAATCTTTTTTAATAAAGTTCAATTTGCTTTCAAATGTCACTCTTAAGTTTTTTATCTGCTGCAAAAAGCTTTCTGTTGTCGCTTGTAAATTAGGATCAGCACAAACAAATAGTGATTCGATTAATACAGGTAAAGACATTTTCGATTTTTCCTTCATCACTTCTGGTTGGCTTGAGTCCGTGTTGTTTTCTTGCCAATCAAATAATTTACGTACTTTATGTTCCATAGCATCCTCAGTATTCAAATTCTTAGATAAGCAGTATCCGATCCCCTGCTGTCTAACATGTTGTGTAACCCCAGCGCGTGGCTCCCAAGCTTTCAGCAGGCAATGTAGCGCTAAAAGTTGGTGAGTTAAGAGTTATAAAAAAGCCAGGTATTAATAATTCATGTTGGTAATTGACAATTTCAGCACGCACTAAATGCGTGGTAGATAGACTTGATGCTGCAGTACCGTTACGATTTAAATAAAAAATTCGTATATTTGCTGCACTAAGATTTGGAATAAGATTGTCAATTCCAGCAATAGCTGAACTGGTTACATTAGCAGGTGGAGATGTAACAGCAGGAATTGTAGAGATATCACTCGTATCTGTAAGTAAATTACACACAGTTGCCACTCTTGCTGCTCGCCTGGATACTTCAGTCAACACATTCCAAGTAAACAATAACCTTGAAATTTCCATTGCCGAAAAAAACAGCAGTAAAAATACGCTACCTACTATAGCGAACTCTACGGTGTACATTCCTTTGTTATTTTTTTTCAGCAACATATTAAAGTACCCGCATTGTGTAACGAACAACCAAAGGAAATGACATATCGATAGTATTTCCCGAAACGAATAGCGGTAGCTCGGTAAAGATCAGCGGTTGCCAATCATAAGTAACCGTTAGCGTTACAAACTCCCCCTCATCACCAACCGCATCAACAAAAACAAAGTCATCTAATGCTAAATTGGGCAATAAGGTGCCACTAGACGTTATTCCACCATATATGGCGATAGATTTAGATTCATCAGCTATCCCAACCGTTGTAACATTACCTGTTGAGCCATCTCTGGCATCATTTATGGCATAACGCAAAGCGTCTCTGGTGATATGGTTTAAAGCGTTGTACTGATATAAAAGTCGCGAAAACTCCGCCACAACAAAGGTAAAAAACAGTAATAATGGAAGAATTAGCGTGAACTCAATCGCCGCCAAACCTAATTGACGTTTTTTCGTAGATAGTTTTCTACCAGGTGAGCGGATCATGAAGTAGTGCTCCCTGGAACATGGTATAGTACGATAGTGTAAGGGCCAGGATTGTCCTCAGCAATTCCAGATGGCGTCCCAGTTCCTGAGCACACGGAATTAAACTCGCCGACAACATAAGCTTCATTACCTGTATGCTGAACTTGCTGGGTTAAAAAGAAACAACCAAAGCCCAAGAAATCGACGGTATTAGCCCCATTTATAGAGCTATCACCGCAATCACCGATGACCACTCGAATCTCACGCCTCAATGGTTTGATAGCATCATTTTCCGTCGAATCAGGGAGAAAATTGCCGTCCAAAATCGTTTTTGAGGATGTACAAGACTCCGTTGCATGATCATCAAGGTAATTTTGATAAGTATAATAGTCATTGCTAACTACACCTGTATCAGGATCAGTAACCGTTGGTATGACTACTTCTCCATCATCGTCAAAGCCTATTAGATTTCCTTCACAAGTATTTTGATCTCGAGGGTAGGCGTTCTCGTCGCCTTTCATGGTACCGTGATAAGAACCAAAACGAGTATTAAGGCCATCCGCTACTGGGCCAACGACATTGCCAGGCTGAGTAGGTACACTTTCATTATCAACCCCTGGCGAGAAACATGTATATTCGCTGGAATCGGCTCCTGCCATAGCATAACGCAAATCATTGGCGCCGCTAAGGCCATCAAGTTCTATCAACTGAAAGTTACCTGGACCGACCGGTGAATTAGGGTCAGAATCAATTTTCAAAGCCTGTAATTGACCAGCACCTAAACCAAAATTTGTTTCCGCAGTTTGCGTTGAATCGCCACATATCATCATGGGTACCAAATCATTTGAACAAAACGTGATAGCGGTACTCGGCCCAGCCACTGCAGATGCTGAGATTTGTTTGTCTAATCCAAACATTCCCGCAAAGTAGCTATTTAGCCCCACATTGCTAACCCGCACTAACACATAACGCGCACTGGCATCGGTGACACTGGCAAATGGATCTGGTCGTTGTGAAAACTCAACCGTTAATTGCGCAGTAATCGTGCTGGTTGATAACACTGAGTCTGATGATGGTAAGGTAGCAACGCCATCGTTTATCTCAAATGCATCACCGTGCGCTAAATTAGCTTGCAACATTTCTACAGCTGCAGAACGGGCGTCAGCATGGTTGCCGCCGGTATCAAGCGTTTTTGCAGCATGCAATGCTGCAGCATCAACATAGTTTTGAAGGCGATTTTTATTAAGGAGAATATGCCCACCATCAAGAGCTAAAGCTGCCATACCAATGATAACCACAATGCCTAAGGTGAATAACACCAAAATGTTACCCTTTTGCTTATCAACCGATTTACTTCGACCTAACATTATTCACCTCCATCTTTAAATAAACTAACCCTCTATTTACTTACCACCGATGGCAGCAGCACTTGTATTGGTTCGACCTTCTTTAGGTGCATAAATAGAATTTTTATACGCTTCGATAACTTTTTTACCATAATCCGCATCGAGTTCATTTACGATGCCGTTGTTGTTTTCGGGAGCCATAGGATCAAGGATTTGCATTTCATTGATCTTTGCATAACTACCTGAAATCGGATATTCAGGAATGGTACTGCAGCCGCTAAAAACAGCCGTTGTTGACAACAATATAAGGAAATTTTTCATTATTCTCCGCCTTCTGTTTGTAGTTCGTGACCATAAGATGATTGGGTACCGCCATTATCTGGCAACATGTCATCACTACTATCGTCCATTTCATTTGGTGCAACATCTAAGCTTTCCGGCTCTTCTTTTTGGGTCATTTTACCAAGCAAATAAAACTCTAAATCGTTGGCTGGTACAAACCCTTCAGTAGGCAAAACAACACCCTTTTTATTGAACGGACGAACCAGTCGAGGCGTAACCATAATCACCAGCTCTGTTTGTGATTTTTGAAATTCCTGACTCTTAAATAGTTGCCCCAAAATTGGTATATCACCTAAACCTGGAATCTTATCTACCGTTTCACGCAAGGTATCACTAATTAAGCCACCAATAGCGATGGTTTGACCGTCGCCTAACTCAACAGTGGTTGACGTCGAGCGTTTGACAATAGACGGAATAGCAAAACGTGAATTGGTGCCTTCAGGTGCAAGTGACACCGCCGCAGCAGTACTCAGCTCACTGACCAATACATTCAAATTAAGGTTTATTTTTCCGGAATCTAGAACTGTTGGGACGAAACTTACACCAACACCAAAATCTCGGTATTGAATTGTTGTACCGTTATCACTTCCGCCAGGAACTGGAATGGGAAATTCACCACCAGATAAGAATTCTGCTTTTTGGCCACTTAATGCGGTGATATTCGGCTCAGCAAGTATTTTCGCTAGACCGTGTTGTTTGGCGACATCGAAGGCAAATTGAAATAACATATCGCCATCAAGGTAGCTCCCAAAAAAGCCTTGAGTTAGTGCCGGGCCAACATCTAATGCGTCCAAAAAATCCCCACCTGAAATAACACCGCCTGTGCCATCTGACCCATCGAATGCTAATAACATTTTAGAATCAAGCTTTCTCGCGATTTCACTTTGCACTTCTGCAACCGTCACTTCCAACATCACTTGATGGCCACCGCCTACACTTAGCATGTTGAGAACTTCACTTTTTTTACCACCTACAGCCGACGCAGACTCGGCGTAAGCTCTAGCAAGTTCATACGCTTGATCCATTTTCGCTAGTGACGTTGATTGGCCACTCAATACAAGTTGACCTTGTGAGCTTTCGACACCAATATCTTCTTTCGGCAAGTAATCGTGGAATTTTTTTCTTAAACTGTTTAAATCGTGGGTCACTTGCAAATTAATGACATCAATTAATTCATCATTTTCATCCCATAGCATCACATTGGTGGTACCTAACGCTTTACCCAGCACGTATAATTCATCACTTCGTAAGATCAGGATATCGGCAATTTGTGGATTACCGATAGAGATCCGTTGAATATCACCTTTCACTTTTAAGCTATCAGACTTAAAAATAGGCACAGTGACCACGTCATCGTCTTTTTTAAATGGACCGCCTGCATATGCGTTGTCTACTGCGATACTACTTAATATCAGCATAATAAACGGTACTACGATTAGTTTTATATTCATTGTTATAGTCCTAATTGTTTAGTTGGTGGTTTGCACCGTTTCTCGCTTAACTCCCTTAATAACCTCTACTTTTCTGCGAGAATCTACTGAGGCTATTACTTTTGGCTTTTCTGTTTCAGGCTCTGGTTCAGCGTTAACTTCTGCTATCTGCGGTTGAGCCTCTTCAGGTATAACGTTTTTAGACTCGTCATTCGGGTTGCGCAACGCTAATTGCAGGCTACCTTGATTACGCGAGCTGAGCAGAACTTCAGCTTGCATCAAATCCACTTCAACGGTCACTGCGCGAACAATTTTCGGTTGGTTCTCATCAGATGAAGCACGTTGATCTATCGCCAAAATCTTAATATTTTCTAAGACAACCTCGGTTTGCACAGCACCTGTACGAGTTGATGTCATTAATACATCGACCCGGTTACCCGGTAGAATAAAACCAGCAACACCAACAACATCATTAACTCGAATGGTTATGGCACGCATATTAGGCGCAATTAAGCTTGCTAATGCACTACCTGCCCCCTTTTTGGCAACGCGTTCTTGACGAACCACTTCATTAGGAAATAACGGACTTTTAACAACTAAACCAATGACTTCAGCGGTTTTAGCAAAAGCGTTTTCAGGAACCAGATTATCGGATACCTGCATGACTTTTACATGCTTGGCTTCGATAATCGTTCCGACAGGAATTGGTGTCGTAACAACCACTGTCGCTTTCTTACCGGCTTCTATATTTCCGAGTTTGTTAGCATCCAACCAATCTTGCGCAATAAATACCGCTGCGACACCAAAGGCCAGTGATAAAAGAATAAATATCAGTACATTTTTGTTCATATTTTTGCTCCCATTTATATTCGTTATTCGCTAACGAAATAGCTTGTCCAGGCAAAGTTTAATAGCTCGTTATTTACGTTATTTTGGAGCCCTCGATATTTGACCTGATCACTGATGATGGAGAGTAAGTCTCTTGGGTAACATGGCAAATACGGTTTGCCGTGCGTTTTGTGTAGTTGGTTAACAAGATATTCAAATGACGATTCATCACTTATCAAGTCAAATTTGATGCATTCCTCATCCCATATCACTTTATAATGAGCGACGGATAATTCTTCGAATTCTATTTTGTAGCCTAACCGACGTAGAAAAGCGTCATCAACCAAGTCGGTTGGTGATAAGTTGGTGGAGAACAACATAATCAATTCGAATGGGATCTCGAAATGCGCACCAGACTGCAACGATAAAAAGTCTCTTCGCTCTTCCAAAGGCACAATCCAACGGTTGAATAATTGTTTTGCGGAAATTCGTTGGCGACCAAGATCATCTAACAGCAAAATACCGTTATTGGCTGTTAGTTGCAGAGGCGCTTTATAGGTTTTGTTTTGCTGATCAAATCTTACTTCAAGCATTTCAGCATCTAATTCACCACCGGTGACAACGAGCGGTCTTTGACATAATACCCATCTTGGGTCGAAGCCTTGCTTTAGGCTTAACACGCCATTCTTTGGCTCAGCTGGGCTCATGTCGACTTTTTTGTGAATCTCTGGATCGTAAACTCGTATAATCTCGCCGTTTACTTCTATCGCGTACGGAATAAGCACCTCATCACCAAAGACCATATTTAAATGACGACAGAAATAACTCTTACCTGTTCCCGGTGCGCCATAAATAAGCACGGGTTTAAAAGAATTTAGTGAAGGGCCTACTTTTTCTAAAAGATCATCTGAGAATGTCAGTTTAGAAAAGACATTTAACAGCAAATCTTTAGTGATCAGTTTTTGTCGGCTAGATTGTTTGCTAGCTATCTCAGAGTATTGTTTCAGAGGCACCGGCGCAGGGCCTTGATAGCCTGCTTTGGCGAGAGATTTTTCGGCTGCCATCTCACCTATGTGGCTTAACCCATATCGCATCTGGTTGTTTTGAATTTGATGGTTCTCAACAAGCTTTTTATGTTTAGCGACTTCAACCAGTGTTTGTAATATGCCACCCGATAAGCAAGTGATATCGGCAAGCTGTCTAATAGTACACACGCCATTGTTATATAGAGCTTTTATCAATATTTCTAGCAATACTTTTTCAGATAAGCCGGTATCGCTAAAATCTTTAGGCCGAGGCGCGAGAGCTGCAAGTCTTTGCTCTTGGCTGTTTAAATCGCTATGGATTGCTTGCTGTTCCGTACTGCTGTGAATTGTGAGTGCATCACTTGTCTGTTCATTAATGCTTATCGCTTTATTAATAAGCGATACATCGGATGGTGATTGACTAATTGCCCCATCTCCCTGTTTGCTATGAGATTCAGCTTGAGCAGGTGCGAGTTCTGCCACAGGTTTTGACTCCTCGGCTTTGGTCTCTTTCTTCCTGCCAAAATTAAATAATCCCATACTTAAATCCCTACTTGATACCGAAGCGCTGAGACAACCATCATGACTTCCGTATTTTGACTGCAAGCAATAACCCAACCAACCGCTAATGCGGGCGCGTAAGGTACTTTAAGCTTCATAAATTCATTATCATTGCTTGCAATAAATTGTCGTAAATAAAGGCAACGTATGTAATGTCTAACAATTGCCGTTAATCGTTTAAAACCTAACTTATATAGGGCGAAGGCGATGCTGGTAAAAAAACCAATAACCATGCCATAACCTAGGGTTAGTAAAAAAAATTCGATATTCATCATACTAGCCACGGCCATCATCATTTTAACGTCTCCAGCACCTAATGCTCGAAGTGCGAAGAAGGGAAATAAAATGATAAATGCGAGTCCTACGCAAAGAAGGCCCTCAAATAACCCTGCGCTGCCTTTATGTAACAGTTGCAAGACCAATCCGAGAATAAGAGCGACTAGGCATAATAAATTAGGGATGCGTCGAAAACGTAAATCCGTATAAAAGGAAATAGCAAAGACAACAAATATCGTTATCATCATGGCTAACTTTACGTAATCGAGCATCTCTGTAGACCTTGATATTAAGGTTTTACTGAGTACAGTCGCCTGACGCACCGCCAACCGCACTGGTTAGACAGTCAATCGTGCCACTTACTGCGGTACCTAGTTGTGAAAACGCTACGACTAGTGAGCCAGCTACAAGTGCACCTGCAATTGCGTACTCAACAGTTGTTAAACCACTTTCGTCCTCTATGAAGTTTTTCATTAACTCTTTAAACTTAATCATCTTTTCATCTCCTGAAATTAATTCAGCAAGGACGTCAACCTCTCAATCCTTGCGGTTTATATGTAACTGTTTTATGCACAGTGACAATGACTAAGACTAGAGGCAATTTTAGGTTTCGCTTAACACAGGATTGCATTGTTTGACATCAAATTGCGAAGTTAGCACAAATCCACCTACCTTCGTTGCCAAAAACTTATCCTGATTACTAATCTAAATGACTAATAGCTCACGTCGAATTTTCTCAATGCATTTTGAGAAATGCCGAACTCTAAACGTGGTATGGATGTAAGAAGAGGAGATAACTAGTGAGACAAAAAAACATATGGTCAGGGATACTATTGACATCCTCATTGGCTATGCTCTGGGGACCTATCGTCTATTTTGGCCATCAAAATTATTCTTTTAAAGAGATAATTTTTGCAGAAGACAAGGACCTTAACGTCGCAGCTCAAAAATATATCAATTCAGGACAATGGCCTTCTGCGCGCAAAGAAAGCAAACTCATTTCCGATTTCGAAAAATTCAATATTCAAAAAGCGGATTCGAGTAAAGAGCCTGAACAGGAAAATAAAATAAAAGAATAAAAAATGATTACGATTAAAAGAACTTACTTCAGAACATTAGCCCTTATATTGCTATTTACGGTTTTTTGCTTGGCCTTTAGGAGTACACTGCAGCCAATTTCTGAATTTTCTATTCTCACCTTACTTTCCAATGAAAAAGTAAGAAAACTATTGAATCCGGCCTTAATTCAAGAAGTCGGTATTTTCACATTAGTGTTACTTGTGGTGCATTTCGTCTGGGCTTATATCATTACCGTTTCTTGTAAGGTGTTTTTTAAACGCATCGAAAATGATTCGTATAAAACACTAGCGTGGTTAAATATATGTTCGCTTCACTTCCTTTGTGTTATTGCATTTAATTCATACGTTAGCCCTACGTCACTATTGGGAATTCTAAGAACGTCCTGGTTATCCTCTATCGCATTTAATGTCTTTTTGATCTCTACTGTTAGCGCTTTATTTCTCTATAATCTATATAAATATCACTCTAAAAAATCTGTTTTAATATGGACTACAGCCGTTGTTTTAGCCTGTTCTCCGCCTCTATTTATTACTAATGAAAATCAACATATCGCTGAACAAAAACCGAATGTCATTATCATTGGTGTCGACGGCTTGCGACCCGACCATTTGACCTACAGAAACTTTAAACATGACTTGATGCCCAATCTTAACAACTTTCTCGATAACTCAGTCATTTACGATAAAACCTATACGGTCTTCCCGCGAACCTATGTTTCTTGGTTGAGCCTATTAAAGAGTCAATATCCGATATCTCATGGTGGTCGATTTAACCTGACACCTGACCCATTAGTTAGTAAAGACATACCATTTCTTGATACCTTGAAAGATGAAGACTACAACACAATTTGGGCGCTCGATGAGAGACGATTTAATATAATAGATGAGAGTTATGGTTTTGATAATGTTGTTGGCCCTAAAATGGGTATTGCCGACACTTTAATAAATACCGCCTCTGATTTACCTCTTATTAACGTCCTTATTAACACCAGATTTGGCTACTATTTTTTACCTTATATAAACATGAACAGAGCGGTAGGCAGAACATTTTCACCAGAATCGTTTAACGATGCTGCGCTAGAGCAGTTATCACCAACTCAATCAAACTTTCTTGCTATCCATTTTTGTATGCTGCATTGGCCATATACCTCGAAAAACTTCATTAATGTCAAGGAAGAGTTATGGGATGGCAACCATGCCCATTTCATGTATAAATCATTACTTCCGCAAGTGGACGCGCAATTTTCAGATTTATTACAAAAGTTAAAGCAGAAAGGCTATTTGGATAATGCCATTTTGTATGTGATGTCAGATCATGGTGATAGCTTCAATTTAAAAGAAGACCGAATGACAACGGCGTTAGAGCACGTACGTCCGACATCATATGGTCACGGCACCAATGTACTCGATCAGACTCAATCGGAAATACTTCTCGCCTATGCGGAGTATAAAAATGGTCGAAACGTCACAAAACCAGAAGTGTATAAAGGATTATTTTCTAATCTCGACATAGTGCCGACCATTGGCTCACAACTCGATATACAGATTGAAGGCACACAAGGTGTTGTCCTGCCTTCGAGCACCCCATCTCCACATGATAGTAATTTTGTCTTTGTCGAGTCATCACTGCCCATGAAAAACCTTAATACCAGTGAAATTGACGCTAAAAGTGTGATCAGTGAATCTGTTGATCATTACACTGTAAACGATGACGGTAACCTAGTGCTTAAAAGTGAGTCATATACAGACTTTCTAACCAAAATTCACCGTTCCATTTATCATCAGAAATGGCAATTGGCGCACTTACCAGAGTTTGATGAGTTTGTCGTTGTTGATTTAGAGAAAAAGCATGTGTCCTCAATTAAGGAGCATGAGGATAATGATGTCATCCTTAGTATGAAAGATAAATTTTGCAAGCACTATGCAAAGGATATTGAGGTTAGTTTACCTAATTTGTGCCTAGTAACGGAAATAAATGACGTAGCTCAAGGGGACTTGAATGAGTGACGATATTTTTTAGTCAATATTTTGTATTTATTTAATATTAGCGGCGTCTTAAGCTAGCTCTATTTTTGATATTAGTTATGAAATGGATCATCATGGGAATATGTGAGATTGCACATCAACCTGCTACTGTAGAGCAATGGCAACGATTGTTTTTTAAACCTTCACAACATCAAGTGCTAGACTCTGACTTAGAACCTAGCTTAAAACAGCGCGCTCAATCTTTGCATAATAGACTGTTATCCAAAGCCCTATTCTAAGCTGTACCCTATTCTAAGCTGTACCCTATTCTAAGCTATACCCTATTCTATGCTGTGCCCATTCTAAGCTGTGAGAGCCAAAGTAGCTTCGTATTGGTGTTAAGAACCTTCTGGGCTATTCAATCGGCTTTTCAGTAGCGAAGGTACGCTATCATTAGCAAACACTAGCCTTGGAATATTGATCACATGATGCTCATCTTTATTGTAGATATCTGGCAATAACTGCAGCTCACCTTGCTCATTAATCCATGCCGTTTGATAGGTAATAAGTACCGGAATGGGCTGTTCAAGTCTAAAGTGTGCTGTTTTGCCAGAATGTAACGCTGATTGCGTTCGTGTTGATGATATATTTTCATCATACTCGCTTAACGTGTTCGCTAAAAATGCCGCATCTTCTAAGCGTATGCAACCATGACTTAATGCTCTGTGCTTTAAATTAAACGCCGATTTTGCCGGTGTATCATGCAAATAAACCGAGTGGTCATTAGGAATATTAAATCGATAATACCCTAGCGCATTGTTGTCACCTGGTGATTGAACCAAGCGATATTCCTTTAGCATAGAAGGAATATCGATATTGGGTTTATCAATTTGTTTTGCTTGAGGTGAACTCCCTGTTCCTTTTAATAATTGAAAGTTCTGTCGTTTCAAAGACAAATAATCTTTCTTATATTCAGGCAGTAAGTCGTTGCGGATGATATTCCAAGTTGGTGTCCATGTTGGATTAACCGTTAAACGATTGATTTCAGTAACCATTGTTGGGGTTTGATTATCACTTTTGCCTACGACCACCTTCATTTCAAAAGCATTAGAGCCAGAGTCCTTCATAAACAATTTATAGCCGGGAATGTTGACTAATATATAGCGATTCGGCTCTGATTTAGGGTATGCGAACCAGCGCCATAAATTCATTTGTAACTGTTTAACGCGTTGCTCTGGGGTAATAGATAACTGTTCAAATGTCTTCGGGCCTAACCGACCATCAGCCACTAATGAATGGCGTTGTTGGAATCGTTTTAGCGCAGCAATAACGACCGAATCAAACACATCTTGGCGCTGTCTGGTTTGTGCCTTTTTAGGCAAATCGCCTAAATAAACTAAAGCCTGTCGTATTGCTTTCACTTTAGGGTGGCTTTGCCCCAATTTTGGGTAAAAGCTTACATCAACGGCGGGCCATTTTTTTCGTTGTAAATGTCTAAATTTGCTAATGTACTTTCGTAGTAAGCTCACTTGATCGTAATTAGGGATCATCGACCAAAGTAGCTCACCTTCACGCTTTTGTTGCAGCGCTTGCAATAAGAGATCCTCAGAATCTACTTCTGTACCATACAAATGCGCCGATAAATCGATTAGCTTCAACATCCCCAAGGTTAAATTCGCATCGGCATTCAAGATGTTTTTAGACGCAACATCAGTGGTAACGCTCGTATTCAGCCAACCTAAATCTAGCAACAATTTTTGCAACTCAATGCCAGTTAACGTTGCCTGCCCATCTTTAAACCAAGCGTAATCATGCTGTAAGGTATTTAAAAATTGTTGGTGCTGAATTTCCGGCAGCCAATTAACATCGCTAGAACGATTGTATGCGGCACCGCTGTTTGAAATGATTATATCAATGGATTGTGCGTTTGACGTAAAAATGGCGCACAAAAACAACAGTGCGCCAAGACTAATACGTCTGATATTTTTAAAATGAGGCATGCTTCTTAACTGGCTTTCTCTCTGGTATGGCATAACTGTCCGCTGGCAATAATTCTGCGCGAAGGCGCTGATATCTTATATAAGTATTGCTCAACGTTACCGATCTGTCTCCCTGGGCGAAGGCATTTGGTGTCAGATTAAAATGTTCTTTAAAATTACGGCTAAAATGCGAAGGGTTAGCAAAGCCTAAACTGTAGGCAATCGTTGTTATCGACTGTTTATTGTCGTTCAGCAATCGCTCTCCTTCTTCAAGGCGTCTGCACAATAAATAATGACTATAAGTTAACCCGCAGTAATCTTTAAACATGTGGCACAAACGACTTGGACTCAAATGGATATCATCGGATAAATCTTGTAGCGATGGACCTTTAACAAAATCTCTTTCGACAATATCTAACAATGAAGACACAGGGTCGTCTCGATTAAAGCGAATACTACTGATATCTTCTTTTTTGCTTTGCGTACGACATTGAATTGACGTTTTAGAACTTAAATTGTCGGTAAAATCTAGTTCATCATTGGGTGAAAACGGAAACATATAGACATTTGCAACACCAATATTAATGGCCTGATGTAATAATGGTATGGATACCGAAGTGGTCGCAATATAAAGTAGGGACTGAGGAAAATTGGTTTTAAGAAACTGTATATTGTGCAGGTGAATTGTAGTTGTGTAGTCCATCACATACACAATAGCCTGCGGCTCCAGCTCGTTTGCTAAAGCTTCTAATCGTTCCATAGAACTCACAACATTTATGTCACATATTTGTGACAGGACTTGGCTACACTCCGATGTTAAAACCAGATCAAACCCAACCAGCAACAGTCCGCTTGCATTATCATTATTCACTTTTTTAGTCCCTTTTCATCCCTGCACCGGTAACATTCCCGGACGTCACCAACTCCGTGCCCTATTAAGAAAGCTAGAACTGCTTATTAAATTTGTCAAATTTCCTGACACTTTAATAAAATAAATATGTAACTTTTGTTGTCATTTAAAGTGAAATCATTGGTCATTGTTTGTTAATCTAGCTATATACACGCGGTTATTTACACAAAACAACAACAATGACTAAACATTCAAAAAAATCACCATACTATTCAGCGCTTTGGTTATTTAAAAGCATTAGCTTAATCATTGTCTGCCTTGGATTTAGCTGGATAATTAATAGCAACCTGAACTTTACCTACTCTGTATGGTACGAGCTGCTTGATATCGACCAACATATCGCAACGTACGCGCCACAGAACAAATTTGGTAAACAAGACTTTGCTAACACCGAAAAAGCGCAACATGTAGAGCTTTTTGCCAGAGTGGTTGAGTCGATAAATAATAGCGGCGAAGGACTTGATGCCATACAGTATCAAGTGAATGGACAAAACAAAGCGCTGTATACCAACAGTGAAGTTGTGCATTTACAAGATGTCAGTAATCTTGTCGATAAATTAACCCTTATGTGCATTGTCGTTTTATTGTTTTTCGTGTTGTTGCAATACCTTTGTATCGCCAAACCCTACAAAACACCGAGCGCTAAGATACGCTTAATCACCAGTAGCAGTTTTGTTCTTGGCATCGTTTTATTGTTTGCGATTATCGGCTTTCGAGACATTTTTTACTATCTGCACACGGTGGTATTCCCAGATGAACATCAATGGTTTTTTTATTATCAAGAGTCTTTGATGAGTACAGCTATGAAAGCCCCTGATTTATTTGCCGCTTTGGCTATAAACCTGGTCGTTGTGGCAGCAATCGTTTTTGTGTTGATCAATCACGGCCTGAAAAAGTTTGAAGGTTTACGAGAACAGTAGGCATTCAAACGATTAGTTAAACATTTCTGAGTTACAATTCATCGCAAAATGTTGCATTTTGTCGAATAGTACTTGCCCTTGAAAATAGTATGGATATGATATCGCGCCTAGCGCTAATAAAATAACTACATTTCAGGGGCTCTAATGAAGTTCAAACATATCCTCGCTGCCATTTCTGTATGTGCAGTATTTGCAAGTCATGCATCAAGCATGGCCGTAAAGCAAACCAAAGGTGATTTCGAAGATAAATTTAGGCAGATGGAAGAAATCTTACCAACGCCAAATGATTACCGAAATGCCGCAGGTGAGCCAGGTAAAGAATACTGGCAACAAAAAGTTGATTACGATATCAACGTCACTCTAGATGAAAAGTCTCGTCGCCTAAGTGCGACACAAACGGTCACCTATCACAATAACTCGCCATATCGCTTAAAATATATTTGGATACAGTTAGAGCAAAACCGTTTTAAACGTGATTCTATCTCTGAGCTAAGTGCTGATTTTGGCGGTTTAGGTCGTCGTGGTCCAGCAACCGAAAAGCCTAGCCATGACAAACCAGGGAAGATCAGCTTTGCTGAGCTACGTAAACAACATGCCTATTCAGACAACACCTATGGTTTTGATACGTTTAAGGTCACTGATAGCCGCGGTAAGCCATTAAAAGTGACTATTGTTGGCGCACAAGCACGTATTGACCTACCAAAAGCATTAAACGCTGGTGATGACGTCAGTTTCAACATTGAATTTGCGTTTAACATTCTCGAAGAAAATGCGGTATCAGCACGTGCTGGTTACGAGCATTTTCCAGATGATGCCAACAAGGGCGGCAATGATATATTCCTTCTTGCACAATGGTTCCCTCGTGTTGCTGCGTTTTCAGATTACGAAGCGTGGCATAATAAAGAATTCTTAGGTCGTGGTGAGTTCACCCTAGAATTTGGTGACTACGATGTAAAAATGACCGTACCTGCGGATCACATTGTTGCCTCTACCGGTGAACTTGAAAACGCCTCAAGCGTGCTTACTAAGCAACAACAAAAGCGTTTAAAGCAAGCTGAAAATGCTAAGCGTCCAGTATTTGTCGTTACCGCTGAAGAAGCACTGAAAAACGAAAAAGCTGGCACAGATAAAACTAAGACGTGGCATTTTAGTGCCGAAAACGTCCGTGATTTTGCTTGGGCATCATCACGTAAGTTTATGTGGGATGCCAAAGGTTATCATCAAGGTGGTGACGATCAAGAATTGGTTATGGCGATGTCGTACTTTCCAAAAGAAGGTGGCGATTTATGGAAAAAGTATTCGACTGAATCCGTCATCCACACCATGGACGTATACTCACGCTACACCTTTGATTACCCTTACCCAACGGCAATCAGTGTCAATGGTCCAGTTGGTGGCATGGAATACCCAATGATCACCTTCAATGGCCCTCGCACAAAATGGCATGAAGATGGCAGCCGTACCTATACTCTTGCCGAAAAACGCTTTTTGATTGGTGTTGTTATCCACGAAATCGGCCACAACTACTTCCCAATGATCGTCAACTCAGATGAACGTCAGTGGACCTGGATGGATGAAGGTTTAAACAGCTTCCTTGACGGTGTCGCAGGTCGTGAGTGGGATCCTACAATTCCATGGGGCGTTGAACCGCGTGATATCGTGTCTTACATGAAATCGGATGTGCAAGTACCTGTGATGACCCAGTCGGATAGTGTTCTGAAACTTGGTCCTAATGCGTATACCAAGCCAGCGGTTGCCTTGAACATTTTGCGTGAAGTTATTCTTGGCCGTGAATTATTTGATTTTGCCTTTAAAGAATACTCAGTGCGTTGGAAGAATAAGCGCCCTACACCATCCGATTTCTTCCGCACGATGGAAGAAGCATCTGGTGTTGACCTAGACTGGTTCTGGTATGGTTGGTTTTACACCACAGATCACGTAGACATTGCAGTTGATGACGTATATAAGCTACGTCTTGATACTAAAAACCCTGACATCGACCTTGACCGTCGTCGTCAAGAAGAATTAGACAAGCCAACCTCATTGCATGTTGATCGTAACAACGAAGCCGGTGTTAAAACCTGGTTAGAGTTAAACTCCGACATTCGTGACTTCCACGACGAAAACGATCGTTGGACAGTTACCAACAAAGATCGCAATGAATACAAGAAAATGCTTAACAAACTTGAGCCTTGGGAACGTCAAGCATTTGAACGTGCCGTAAAAGAAGATAAAAACTACTACGTTATTAACTTCTCAAACAAAGGTGGTTTGGTTATGCCTATTTTACTAGAGCTAACCTACGCCGACGGTTCAACTCAAGCAATGCATATCCCAGCTGAGATTTGGCGCCGTTCGCCAAAGTCGGTAAGCAAGCTTATTGTCACCGAAAAAGACAAGGTTCTGGTTTCTGTTGCGGTTGACCCACACTGGGAAACGGCCGATGTAAATGTCGAAAACAACCACTTTCCAAGACGCATTATTGAGTCGCGTATTGAAGCGTTCAAGCAAGAAAAGTCGAAGAAAATGGAATATCGCGATATCATGCACGACAGTAAAGCAGAACTTAAAGAACCTAAAACCAAGGTTTATAAAAAGTAAACTGACATGAAATTATCGTTTATCACACAAAAGCTGATGCCGATACTGACTATGTTTGTAATGATGATGAGCACTGTCGTTAGTGCTCATCAACAAAAAGAAGCATACAGCAGTATTTTATTTAATGAGCGCACCAACAATATAGAAGTATCGCATCGTTTTTATCTGCATGATGCTGAGCATGCGATTGCTGATATTTTGGGTAGCAACTCAGACTTACTATCGGATCCAACCAGCCAGCAAAATTTTGCTACCTATATTCAAAAACAGTTTCGTTTATTGGATCAAAGCAAAAAAACATTAGCCTTAGGCAGTGTTGGCTTTGAAGTGGAAGGTAAGTACTTTTGGGTATACCAAGAAATTGCCCAACCTGACAACTTGTCAGCGATATACATTAAAATGCGAGCATTGCAGGACGAGTGGCCAGGTCAAATTAATCAGATCAACGTTGAATACAGTGACCAGCCGACAAATGGCAATAAAGTGCGCTCTGTTCGCGTATCGGAAGATGATGATTGGCAGCGTATTGAGATTGAACGATAAATTTTTATAAACAATAGCATTTTATCGCTAGTAATATGCTGCCATTATTGCATTTCAATGTCACAAATTTTTGCCTTTTTTAGCGATGAAATTAGTTTTTCTCCTATTGCCTTGTGTGTAAACTGCTCATTCACTTCATGATGTAGATTTAAAGAGCTTAGTTTTTCTCTTTCATTCATTGCAGTGATTACTGCTCGAATCAATTCATCTGCATTATTAGGAGGAATTAACCATACACCAGGTTCCTCACCCGATAGGAGCTCTTTTATTGCCGGTGAACTTCTTGTTATTAGGGGTTTATTAGCAGCTAAAATTTGAAATACTTTATTAGGTATGACCATATCACTCTTTATTGTGCTACCAAAAATCCCTAAACATACATCAGCTTCATTAATCTTCTCAATTAATGATTCATATTCAACCCACTTATTCCAACTAACATTAGAGCATTGTTCTATTTCAAGTTTATACTTTTCAGCCTCTTGCCCTGTGCCAATTAAAGTCCAATTCACTAATTTATTATCGATGAGCTTTGCTGCAGATAATATGGTAGTTATTCCATGAAGGGGTATAAAGGTTCCATAAAACAATACATTAAATTGCTTATGTTGCTGTTTCAATTTTCTTTTACGTATTATTTGTTGGTCAAAAAACAATTCTTCTGCACCAACATAAGTATGAGCTACTTTGTTTTGATCTAGCTTATACCGACTACGAAAGTAATTAGCATGAGCACGCGTATCTAACACTACCACATCTGCTGCTCGACACGCTGTCCACTCAAATATATATAAGAGCCAACTCAAAGGGTTATATTTACTAACAAGTTTACGGTCTTCAACAACGGTATTATAAAGAGAAATGAAAGCATCCCAAACAATTGGAACTCCTTTTATCTTTGCAAATGGCCAAAGAATCAAAACATCTATATGACCTAAATAACCAACCAAAATAAAGTCAGTTTTGTCAATTTTGCAAAATTTTGCTATGAGCTTTGGGTATTCCTTCATATAACTGAAGAGAATGTTTCCCCATTGAGATACTTTTTTTAGCTGACTTTTATCATTTTCGCCCATCCAAATGTTTGCATGGCAGTATTGTAGAATACAACCTACTTGGCTCAGGCCATTTTGAAGAATACGATTTCGAGGCTTGGTTTTATCAAATGTCCCCCAAACTAGAATGTTTAATTTATTTTTCTTATTTTTCAACGGTCATTCCTGCTCTATTTTTGACGGCAAATCATTCGTACTTTTAATAGCCTTACCGATAAAAAAAGTAATAAAATCAGCTATTACCTGAGCCACCCTATTAAGAGCAGTAATAATAATTGCACAAAGCTCGCCGCAAAAAGGTGTTAACAATAAAATCAATACAAATTCTCTTACACCAACCCCCCCGGAGCACCGGGCGTTAGATACCCAGTTATGAAAGCGATTGAAAAAATTCCGGCGACAAGGATAATATTTTCAAACTGATAATCAAAGATACTGTCGGCCAAATACTCTAATGAAAAACCAACAGTTAAAAAAGTAAACCAATAAAGAATTAGGCATATCAATAGGTATTTTACTTTAGGAAAATGTAAATTACGTAGGAATTTAAGCTTACTATCAACTCCAAATAGGCTTGGAATTTGACGCAAAACAATCAAACTGATAACTGATATAAAAATTGAACTATAAATCAAAACATCTAATTGGATTAGATGTTTTTCTATGGTTTCCTGCAAACCTACTTGATATAAAGTAAACAATGAAAGAGTCATTACTGCTAAGGTAAGTAAAACAACCTCTAAAACCAGAGTATTAACTACATTGACAGTGTCGATTCTTATAGCTCTCGAAAACCACACTCGACCAAATA
The DNA here is from genome assembly GCF_004752005.1 of Thalassotalea sp. HSM 43. Classification (NCBI taxonomy): domain Bacteria; kingdom Pseudomonadati; phylum Pseudomonadota; class Gammaproteobacteria; order Alteromonadales; family Colwelliaceae; genus Thalassotalea; species Thalassotalea sp. HSM 43. The sequence goes on from NZ_CP038493.1 coordinate 776,031, forward strand.
AATGCGCTATATTTCCGGGCACATACTTACCCAATTGTGATATAAAAAATATTTGAATTGTTTGCTTTATATCTATTTTGTCATTTCTACCTATTAATAAAATGAACCATATAATAGCTCCTAAGAAGTTTGTGAAAATAAAAATCATTACAGTTATTGTAACGGGCAGTAAAAACGTAGCCCTCCATTGAAACTGCTCCAGCTTAGGTAATGCTGTTAACGCAAAATAGGCTAGGATAATAACTACCAAGATATTACCTAATAGGTGGGCAGCTTTCTTAGTCATTTTAACTATTTTGTCCAAACGCTCAATTTTTTTTCTTAGCGAGTACTATATACCCATCACCAAGGCCGAATTTTGCAAAAGCACTCTGCGCATGGCAACATAATCGCATCAGCATTCTTCCTATATAACTTTGTTGAAACGAAAACAGTTTAGCCTCACTTTTTCGTTCAATTCCGCTTCGTTCTGTTCCCTCTAAGTCACCCACAGGCCGTTTTTTAGAATCCGCATTATGTATCCTATCTCGAAGGATATTAGTCAGGTAGGTTAAGGGGTAGCCGTAAGTCTCAAAATGAATACATTCCAAGCCACAATCATTCATTAATTTTAAAAACTCTTGTTTTTCATAGCGTCTAAAATGGCCAGCCCAAACATCTTTAGGCCCCCATTTCGACATTAGTGCAGGTACAGATAGTAAACACATCCCTCCCGGCTTCAACCATTTCAACCACTCAATAAGAGCCGCCTTATCATTCTCAATATGCTCTAAAACCTCGAAAGACATAATTACATCAAACTGTTGATTCCAATCTAAACTCTCAGCATGAATAGACTTTGCAACTGCAGTATTTAATAATGTCTGTGAAGCAACCAAACGTGCCTCAGCGGATCTCTCTAACACCTCTACTTCATAACCTTTTTGCCAACAATCATAACTAAGAGCTCCTGCACCACACCCTACTTCTAGGATACGCGCTGTACTAATTCCCCTCAATATTTTACAAACTCTAAATCGTCTTAAAACATACCTAGGAGCGGGTACCCAACTTAAATCATTGAAATAAAGACCGTAATCTTTATCAAAACTAACCAGATTGTTATTTTCAGGCAGCTTAGACATCATTATTAGTTCCTTTCTTCATAACCTTATTGTACTCCAATACATTATCTTTCGAGCTTGGACTTGGGTTACCTCTAAAGCGGTCTTCTAACTTTTCAACTTTATGGATTGTTTTTTCTATTAACTTTCTATTTATACTTATTAAGTCAGCAATGATACCAAGCACTAATATAATTACGCCCATAATGACTAAAGTAGTACCTAAAATTAGCGACTGAATATGCCCACTTCCATCGCCGGTAGAATAAAAATAAAGAAACCGTAATATCGGAACAATACCGATAAATAATATAATAACCCCAGTCCCTAAAAAAACTCTAAACGGTTGGTACATTGTATAAACTCTAAACAACGTGGTAACTGACTTATTTAAAAATTGAGGCACTGATGTAAACAATCTGGACTTTCTAGTATTGGGATTTGTTCCAATTTTGACTGATTTAACGCACATTTTATTAGCACTAGCTAGAAGCAACATTTCTATCGTGTAACTAAAGTCGGAAATTATATTGATCTTTTGAACAGATTTTTTCGACATTGCTCTAAAGCCGCTGACAGCATCGGTAATCTCTAGCCCAGTTACCTTTCTAATCACAAAGCTACCGAAAACCTGTAAGCACCTTTTAAAAAGAGAAAAATGAGGGTTTTCAATTCCACCTCTATCGCCGATTACGATATCGGCCTTTCCGGCTAGGATTGGAGCAACCAATTTGGGAATGTCATGACCTTGATATTGATTATCGCCATCTGTATTAACAATAATATCAGCATTTAGACGTAAACATTCTTCGATACCTGTATGAAAAGTTCTAGCAAGACCTTGGTTTGAAGTATTAATTATAATATGATCAACGCCCAACTCTTCTGCAATTTTCACTGTATCATCTGTAGAGCCATCATCTACAACTAACAACTCTATAGTATCGACACCAATAATATTTTTGGGCAAATCTTTAATAACCTGAGGCAAAGTATCAGCTTCATTAAAGCAAGGTATTTGAATTATAAGTTTCATTGCAACTTCCTTTTTAGCTAAAATCCAGAGAAAACATTTTCGATTTGTACTTCATTACTCGGGACGTATAGGTTATCCCCCCACCGTAACTTAACTATTCCGCTCCCATCTTTAGCAGAGATTTGATGGCGTCCTTCAGACAAAAACAAAGTTTCCCCTGGATAGATTGGAGTTTTGTTTATATTAACTTTCGATCCCGCTTCTAAGGTATAAACGCCTGAAATTTGAATGTGGAAGTTAAGTTCACTACTAGAGTGCCCAAAGTTAAACTGTTTACCAGCAACGTAAATTTTATTCCAGTGATGTATATAGTTTCTGCCTATGACATTTTTATCTGTCTCTGATAGGTCTATTGAATTGTCCAACTCCACTTTCAATGTTTTTTCTTCTAGGTATCCAATATTTGCAATATAAAATACTGGCTGACTTTTAATGATAATTTGCTCAAAAGTTGGCGTTAAATTGGCTTTGTAATTTTCCATTCCCCAAGAACTCATAAAGAAACCTACCTGCCGAAAAGTTGATACCATCGAGCACCTATCAAAGTAACTTACAGGTTTAGGGAAAATTTTATGAATTTCATTTACTAAAAGTTTTTGTGAATTATTTGAGCGGGTTTGTGGTCGTTCAACAGCCATTTTGACCGTATTCAAAACCAATAGAACAATAAATGTGCCCGCGATGAAATGCTTTGCTTTTGATTCAAACTTATCAAATAAACAAAACCAAACTAAGCCACAAAAAAAAGATGCCAATGGTAAGGCGAACGTATAAAAATATGGGAAGGCGTTTCTGTAAAATAAGATTGAAAACAAAGGGAGTAAGAAAGCTACGTACAACATAACCCAGCTTATGAATTTAAAATTTAGGAGGGCAGGCTCTGAAATAAATTTTTGTTTATCAATAGTCCAAAACAACACACAACCTGAACACAATGTTCCCCAAAATACAACATCAAAAACCAGAGTATTCAAAAAATATGCTTTTCCTGGAAAAAATTCGGCTTGCTCAATAGTTTTAGAAAAGCTGTGAGTTAATAAAGATACTTCAGCTTGTTTAATTGGCGATTCAACCCCTTGTTTATGAAAAAATAGCCCAATAAGAAAGAAAACTAGGGTGCTAATAAGGATTTTGGCTACATACATTAAATCTTCTTTTCTTTCATTGGATAACAGTATTCGCCTTAGACCAAGCAAAATAAAAGTTGGTAAATACAAAACTGACTTTATCGTTACAAGAAGAGAGATTGATCCTAATAAAGCACTCGTCAAAATCAAATAATTCTTTTTTTGGAAATTTAACAAAATAGAAACGATTGCGGTTACACAAAATGTTGCTATTGGATCGGTTCTAAAACTTGCTCCCATTAAAAGGATATAAGAAAAAGAAAAGTAAGAAAATATTGCAAATAAGGAAGCTGTTACAGTTAAAAAGTTACGACATATAGAATAAAGAAAAGCTCCTGTCAGCACTTGTAATAAAACCATTACAATACGGCCAACAACAACTAAATTAACTTCATTGAAGGTCAAAAGACTCATCCATGAAAAAAGATGTACATGGAATGTTTGGAGAGAAGAAGATAACTCCCCTCTTAAATGTTTAAAAATAAAAGACAAATAATAAAATTCATCCCAATTAATTTCATAGTTAAACGCGATATGAATCTTGGAGAATAAAAGTAACAATAACAGTAAAACTAAAACACCACTCCAAATTGACTGTGAAAGAGCCATTTTTTGATCAAAGGGAGTTTTAATTAAAGTTATGTAATTATTAAGCGCTATAACTGCTCTTTTCATCTTCCGCTAATGGTTATTATAATTATCACCCTAAACTAACAGGGTTTTTCCAATCTATTATTATGAGCATAGCAGAGAATTTTATTTTTCCAATTAAGTAAACTATTTACTTATAGAACTAAGCTTTTGATTTTTAGTTTATTTTGTAATTTAGGGGAGCTATTTAGTTATTTTATATTACTCTCAATAGCTTTGATATTAGGTCAATATACAATATGTACTAAAGAGTATTATCATTACTTATTTGAAACAAAAAAGGCTCACTGAACAATAGTGAGCCTTTTTCTTATACAGATTCTTGTAGCGGTTATTTAGAAACCATAACCATAGCTGGACGAATCAGGCGGCCGTTAAGCTCGTAACCTTTTTGCATTACCGCAATAACGGTGTTTGCTTCAACACCTTCTACCGGTTGCATAGACATCGCTTGATGCAATTCTGGATTAAATGGCTGGTCTTGTGGGTCAACGGCTTTAACACCGAACTTATCCAAACCAGAAATCAAACCTTGCAGCGTCAAGTTAACACCATCATAGGTGGTCTTTTGCTGTTCATCTTCAGCGTTAATGGTGGCTAGACCACGTTCTAAATTATCAACAACCGTTAGCATTTCACCAGCAAATTTCTCAAGCGCAAACTTTTTCGCTTTTTCAACTTCCTGCGCACTGCGACGACGAATATTGTCAACTTCGGCTTTGGCGCGAATAACGGAATCTTTTTGCTCATCAACTTTTGCTAATGCGGCAGCAAGCTTTTGCTCTAGTTCAGCAATTTTTTCTTGCTCTGCAGACAATACTTCGACTTCTTGCTCTGCTTGTTGCTCTTCAACAACAACCTCTTCTGTATTCTCAACCGTTTCTTGTTCTACGGTATCTGGTTGCTGTTCTGTTTTATTTGACTCGTTCGTCATCGATAACTCCACAATATCTTTTCCCAAGTTCCGCTAGACGCAAGACTGCGACTGACTCAGGGGTACTGATTTTCACTAAAACATTTATGGGGGCATTATATACGCTTTCAAGCATTAATTTTAACTAAAATTCCGCTCTCAGCTTTACTTTAGCTAATTTCTTAGTAAAACTGCCTTTATATAGGAAAAAACTGCAACACCTCTAGATGAGCAAGTTATATAACACCATAGGATTAATAGGAAAACCCGATCACGATGGCGCTTTGGCTACCATTGCGGCTTTACATCATTATTTGGAAAACAATGGTTACCAAGTAATGATTGAAAGTAAGGTCAGTGAAAAACTCAATAAACACGCAGATATCACCTTTGATATCGTTGAAATTGGTGAACAAGCTGATTTGGCTATTGTAGTTGGTGGTGATGGCTACATGCTTGGCGCTGCACGCGTGTTAGCCAGTCATAATGTTGCCGTGTTAGGGGTTAACCGTGGCAATTTAGGGTTTCTTACCGATCTCTCGCCAGATAACCTGATTGAGCCATTAGAAGCGATTTTAGAAGGTCAATCTAACACCGAGCATCGATGCTTACTGTACGCAGAAGTATACCGTCATGGGCAATTAAAGAGCTCTAACGCTGCCATGAATGAAGCGGTTCTGCATCCGGGTAAAGTCGCGAGCATGATGGAGTTTGCGGTTTATTTAGGTGATACCTTTATGTTCTCCCAGCGCAGTGACGGCATCATCATTTCAACACCAACTGGCTCAACCGCATATTCTATGTCTGCCGGCGGCCCAATTATGACCCCGACATTAAACGCCCTTAGTTTGGTGCCAATGTTTCCGCATACCTTGTCATCAAGACCTATCGTTGTCGATGGCGACAGTGAAATTAGAATTGTCGTTGCCGAAAACAATCACGAAGAATTGCAAGTAAGTTGTGATGGCCATGTGATTCTTGCGGTAATGCCTGGCGATGAAATTCGTATTAAAAAAAGCAAATACACATTACGTCTTGTGCACCCATTAGATCATGATTACTTCAGCGTTTTGCGTACCAAACTTGGTTGGGGCAATAAGGTCTATTAAACACCCCTTTCGATTGTCGAAAATTCAAACTTGCATTCATTGATAAACACTGTTAATTTTACTGTATAAATTAACAGTGTTTATTTTATCCCGTGGTTTAACCGCAGAACTATAACAATGAGTGCCAAACATGCTTACCAATCTTGCCATTAAAAACTTTGCCATTGTCAGCTTTGTTGAGATCGACTGGCAACAAGGAATGACCACCATCACCGGTGAAACCGGTGCCGGTAAATCCATCGCCATCGATGCGTTAGGTTTGTGTTTGGGGGATAGAGCAACCACCAACACCGTGCGCCCTGGCACCGATAAAGCTGAAATTACCGCCAGCTTCGATATCAGCCAATTAGTCAAGGTGCAAAAATGGTTGCAAAATCACGATTTACAACAAGATGATGAATGCATTATTCGTCGGGTGATCTCAAAAGAGGGTCGGTCTAAGGGCTATATTAATTCCAACCCGGTGCCATTGGCGCAGTTAAAAGAGCTTGGCCAAAAGTTGATTAATATACACGGTCAACATGATCACCAATTGTTGTTAAAGCCAACAGAGCAGCGTCGTTTGGTGGATGATTTCGCTAATAATCAAAAGCACATTGAAAAAGTACAAACCCTGTATCACCAACACCGTCGATTAGAACAAGAAAAACAGCAATTACTCGCTAATGTTGAACAGCGCCAAGCTAAGCAACAATTATTGCAATATCAGGTACAAGAGCTCGATGAGTTTTCTCTACAAGCTAATGAGTTTGACCAGCTAGAAAACGACTTTAAGCGCAATGCCAACGTGCAACAACTGATGCAAGTTAGTGATTTATGTTTACAACAACTTTCTGATAGTGATGAATACTCTGCGCTATCAATGATTCAAAAATGCAGTGAACAGTTAAATCAGTTAGTCGACCTTGATGCTAATGCGACAGCCATTGCAGAAATGGTCAATGAAGCGAGAATTTCATTAGAAGAAGCAAGTAATGATCTTAGCGTATACCAACAAAATATAGATATAGATCCACAAACCTATGCCTTGATTGAAGAGCGCTACGCCACCGCGATGCAATTAGCACGAAAACATCAAGTACGACCTGAAAATCTATTTGCGCATCATTGCTTGCTTAGGCAAGAACTCGATGGTATCGCTGTCGATGATCATCGACTTGAATTTATCGACAGCGAGCTAGACCAATGTATAGAGCAATACCAACACGCCGCCGTTAAACTGCGCGACAAGCGCGTGCAAGCCGCCAAGCAATTGGCAAGCAAAATCACCGCTTCGATGCAGCAGTTAAATATGGAAAAAGCGCAATTTAGCGTGCAAGTAAACAGTGAGAAACCGGATCAAGTTCTGCAATTTGGCTTAGATCATATTGAATTTGTTGCCAGCATGAACCCTGGCCAACCTCTTGAAGCGATCCACAAAGTCGCCTCTGGTGGTGAGTTATCTCGCATTAGTTTGGCAATCCAAGTCATACTATCCGCCAAGATCATCACGCCTACGTTAATCTTTGATGAGGTCGATGTGGGTATCAGCGGCCCAACAGCGGCTATGGTCGGTAAGCAACTGCAAACACTGGGTCAATCAACACAAGTTATCTGCGTAACGCATTTACCGCAGGTTGCAAGTCGCGGTCATCAGCAATTGTTCGTTGCCAAACTCACCGATGGTAATCAAACCCAAACTCGAGTCAATCAACTTGATCAACATAAGCGTGAGCAAGAAATCGCTCGCCTTCTCGCTAGTGATGAAATTACCGAATCCAGTATGGCAAATGCTCGTGAACTTTTAGCCAGTTAAACTATCTGATAACAACGGCAACATATACCTTGGCCTTTGCCCTTGCTTTTGCTCGGCTTAAAAGGCCAAATTGTTGCATAAAAAGCTTTCATATAAGCGTCCCCTTGGTTATCATTCAGGCACTGACTTTTAGGATAATAATGACATGTTACGAGCTTTGATTATCGGTGCGGCCATTTGTTTAACATCGGCTTGCGTTTACCGAATAGATGTACCACAAGGCAATTACATCGAACAAAAACAAATAGACAAACTGCAAGTAGGTATGACCAAAGAACAAGTTAAGTTCGTTCTTGGCAACCCAGTGATCCGTGATACCTTTAATGACGATACTTGGTACTATGTGTACGAGTTTTTATCAGGTAAAGGTGAAGAGTACGATAAGCGCAGAAGATTGGAATTAAACTTTGACGGCGATAAGTTAGTCGATGCTAAAGGTGATTTCGAAATAAAAGAAAGCTTTTACGTACCAATCGAAGAGTAATCACCACTCTTATCAATAGCAAAAAAAACCCCGGCATTGCCGGGGTTTTGTTTTTCGGTGAACACCACTTCTTTATCATTACTGTATATTAAAACTGATAACCATTGGCTTTACTTAGCAGTGCCGGGGCATCGAATTTTTCCAGCACACAGTTCTTCACATCCGCTTTATTAAACACCAAGACCTTGTCTTTATAGCCTTGATTGGTTTTATCACCACCACCTTTGATAATCACACTAACAAACTGCTGTGCTGGCACCTCACGTAAACCGCCTCCATAGTTACACAATACATTACTCACTTGTTGTTCAATATATTGCATAAAGGCTTTTTGCTCCTCAATGCGTTGCTGCTTTAATTGTGCGACTTTTTGTTGGTACTTTTTCGATTCGGCAGCCAGTTTTTGTTTGGCCTTATTGATTTCCTTTTTGCGCGCTTCAAGCTGTTTCAAATCTTGCTCTATTGATTTCTGTTCATCTTTATCTAAATGCGAGCGCTGATAACTTAAATCTCGCTCTTCACGGGCGATATCTCGCAATTGATAAGCCAAATCACGTTCTTGCTCTCGTAATTGGCGCTGTTGCTCTACATCATAACGAATGCTTTCCTGTGCTGCCTCAAGCGCTATGACAGCCTCTTCCATCGCTTCTTCAATGACAACTTCAAACTCTTCACCAAACAGTGCTTCGCCATCCATACCTTTAGGCGCTTTAGGAGGCCGTGGCGCAACAGGAGCAACCGGCACCACAGGTAAAGCGAGTGGCATACCGTAGAATGATGAATGATTGAGGTTAACCGTAAATAACACACCTTGCCCTGCTAGGTAATGGCCTTCAATTTTGCTTACTTTCGAACGCGACCCTTTGCCAGAATTTTCATTGACTGAGCTTTTTAAAATATCGCTCATAATATTTAGCTGCTTGTTTAGATTTTGATAATCCATTGCCATCGCTTGTGGCGTCAACACCAGTGTTGCGGCAACCGCTGTTGAGATAATACGTTTCATTATTTTCATAATAGACTCCTGAAATTATGGTTGCTTGTTGGAGGTGTCGGGTTTTGCATCAGACTGACCATCAATGCGATAGCCTATGGTTTGTGCCTGCAACTTATAATCAAGTTGTTGCATTTTTAGAGACTGCTGCAGGTTATCCTCTTCACGCGCTTCATTGACAAAGCTGACGATATTGGAAATATCTTGCTGGCGCTCGGTTCTCGATGCGCTTAGCACATAAGTCGCAAGTTTTAGATTGTTGTCTTGCTGTCTCGATATAATGTCTTGATTAAACTCAGCCATCACCACTTGTTGCTCTTTAGCAAATTCGATCAATCTGGCATTAACCAATTGTTCGACGTCCGTCGGCATGGCTTGGCTACCACCAAAACTCACCAGTAAGCCTTGTTCGGTATTACTTATCTCGACTTTAAATAACACTAACGCGATGGCGACAATAGACATAGCCATAGACAGTGCAGGCATCGCACGCCACTGCCACCACGGGCGTTTTTCGTCACTGAAAGTCGATTGTTTATCCCACTTTGGAACCGGCTCAGGCTCAAAAGCTAGCGCTTGTTGCTCAATAAACCGAGCACTCGCCAAACGTGCTGCTAATGCCTCATCTTGGCTTGCGAGTTGCTCTAATTGCTGTGCTTGCTCAATCGATAACTTATTATCGAGCCATAATTCAAATAATGAGTCTTGATCATGCTTGGGCATATTCAACCTCCAAAACATTTTTTAATTTATCTAATGCGGCGTATAAGCGCGATTTAACGGTATTGCTAGATACGCCGATTTGGTTGGCTATTTCGTCGAACGTGAAATGATGAAAGAACTTTAACTCCACCACCACACGTTGATTAACCGATAGCGTTTGCATAGCTTTGCCGAGCGCTTGTGCTTGCGATGTATGCTCGGCACTGGTACTTGGACAATGTTGGTTAGACTCGTCCATCATTTCCGGTTCATCATCTAACGATAAGGTCGGTTTTCGACGACGATAGTATTCAACACAACGATAATGGGCAATACGATAGAGCCAGGTTTTGAATTGACTTTCGCCGCGAAATGAAGACAAGTTGCGAAATACGCTGATAAAGATATCTTGCATCAAATCTAACGCATCATCCCGATGCCCTACCATGCGAAGTGCATAATTAAATACCTGACTCTCGTATTGAGCAATAAGCTTCATCCAGGCAGATTTATTGCCATTCTGGGCTTGTTTAATCAGGCTTTGTTCACTGCGCTCAAACAATCTCTTTTCCATTGTTGTTGTCATTTACGCTTATAGTCGACGGGAGTTGCAAAATAGTTTGAAATTTTTTCAATTTTTTTGAAAAAATTGCTGCACAACATCGGCGAGCAGCGCAAAAGATTCCGTTCTTGGGCTGTGTTCTCGCTCAAACATGGCGATTTGTCTGGCGGGCTGTCCCTGTAATAGCGACACGGTAAGATTAGGGTTGTCTGCTAAGCCTTTTTGAATCGCCATCTCTGGCAAAAAGGTAATGCCTTTGTGATGAATGGTCATTTGCAATAAGGTCGCTAACGACGTTGCGGCAAATGGATTGACTTTGGTTTTATCAACTAACTTGCAGGCCGATAACGCATGATCGGTTAGGCAATGCTCTTCTGATAACAAGAACACCGAATGGTCCGGTATTTGTTGAAATGTTTTCTCCTCGATGACTTGCTCCACCAAGGATTTATCTCCCGCTAGATAAAAGGCATCATGACCAAGCTCAGTGACTTTGACCGGACCTGCCGCTTTTGGGTCAACCGGCGTGGCCAATATGGCAATATCAATGTCGCCATTAGCAAGTTGAGCTAATAAGCTATCCGTCGGCGCTTCGGTAATAAATAACTCTAAATCAGGAAAGCGCTGCTTCACTTCGGTTATCACATCAGTCAACAAGAATGGCGCAATTGTTGGAATACAACCTAAATAGACATGCCCCTTGTCGAGCTTACCTTGTGATTGTGAGAACTCTACAAACTCTGACGCTTGCTTTATAAGTTGCTCGGCCATAGCTACAACGGCTTTACCATGTGCCGTAAACACAAAGCTTTTATGGTCGCGCTCAATCAGCTGACAATCGAGTAGCTGTTCTAATTTAATGATGGCACTGCTCAAGGTTGACTGCGACACAAAACAAGCATCGGCCGCTTTATGAAAGTGTTGATGTTCATTTAAGGCCAGCAAGTACTGGATATGTTTGAGGTTGGGCAGATGTATATTCATCAATTAAATTAATCAAAAATAACATTTAGGAAATATTAATCTAATCTAATAATGCGACTTTTACCAACATTATAAACAAAAAAACCAGGCTAAAGCCTGGTTTTAAATATGCATTACTTAACGTAATTGGTTAGGTGAAAGCACCTTTGATCATCCAGAAGAACATGATCGATAAACCAGCACCTACTGGCAAGGTAACTACCCACGACACCACGATATTACGTACAACACCTAAGTCGATAGCGGCAATACCACGTGCCATACCGACACCTAGAACTGCACCAACCAAGGTTTGCGTGGTTGAAATCGGTAAACCCGTACCTGATGCAACAACAACGGTACAAGCTGCGGCAAGTTCGGCTGCGAAACCACGGCTTGGTGTAAGGTGAGTTATACCTTTACCAATAGTGGCGATTACGCGATGACCGAAAATGGCCAAACCGGCAACAATACCAAAACCACCTAGTGGTAAAATCCACCAAGCTAACGCTGCTTTTGAGGCTATTTCACCTCCGCTTTCAACAACAGATACAACCGCGGCCAATGGACCAATCGCGTTTGCCACGTCATTTGAACCATGGGCAAATGCCATACAACATGCGGTAATCACCATTAATACGGCAAATACTTTTTCAACGTTAATGTAATCCGCACGGCGACTTTTTGCTGTCTTAAACTTAAGACGAGCGATAAAGAATTTACCGATTATAGCAACGATTACTGCAACACCAATGGCGTACATGTAACCTTCAAACGTACCAATGTCCATACCGATGTGTTTGAGACCTTTTTTGATTGTCACCAAAGACAATACAAAACCGGCTAAAAACATGTATAACGGCACCCATTTACGGGCTTTTTCTAATGGCTTATCGGTATCAAAAATGAGCTTTTGCGCACTGTTGAAGATGATAAATGAGAACACACCGGCAATCAATGGTGTGATGATCCAACTACCGACAATACCACCAACTTTACCCCATGCTACGGTATCAGGTGATACACCAACGGCAGAGAAACCAACGATAGCACCAACAATTGAATGCGTCGTAGATACAGGCCAGCCCATGTAAGAAGCGATAAGCAACCATGTACCTGCAGCAAGAAGTGCAGAGATCATACCAAACACTAACAGCTCTGGTATATCGACAAAATATCCGGCATCAATAATGCCTTTACGAATCGTAGAGGTTACTTCGCCACCGGCAAGGTAAGCACCTGCGAATTCAAAAATCATCGCCACGATGATGGCTTGTTTGATGGTTAGTGCTTTCGAACCAACCGATGTACCCATAGCATTGGCAACGTCGTTTGCACCAATACCCCAGGCCATAAAGAAACCAACGACTGCAGCAAACATAATGAGCACACTGCCGTGATTAATTAAGATTTCCATTGCAGCGCCCCTTATCTCGCTAACATGATTTCAAGGCGAGCACCAACACGCTCAGCCAAATCAGCTAATTCGCCTACCCATTCGATGATTTGATATAAAAACATCACATCAATCGGGTTAAGCTTATCTTCGATAGCCATAAGATTACGACGTAAGCTAATTTGCATGCTGTCAGTGTCATCTTCAATTTTGGCTAATTTTTCAATCATGTTTTCCACAAGGTCAACTTCGCGACCACGGAAACCAGTTTCTAGCAGATCATCAAGTTCGTTAATAGCCGCTGCTGCTTGTTTAACAGCATCTAGACAACGATTTACGTACGCTTCAAATTCTTCAAGTAATTGTTCAGGAGCTTCCAATTTGCGACCTAAAACACGACCTGAGATGTCTTTTGCTTTGTTAGCTATTTTGTCTTGCTGACTCACTAACTCAAGCACATCTGTACGTTGTACTGGCATGAATATGCCACCAGGTAACTCGTTACGAATTTCTCGTTTTAACTCATCTGCTTCTTTTTCTAAAGTCGAAATTGTTTTTCGAATTTCTTCTGCTCGACTCCAGTTTTGATCAGCACATGCTCTGAAAAATTCAGGAAGGTGTGCAGCACATTCATGTACTTTGCGAATATGCTTTTCCAAAGGTTTTATAGGCGATTTTGCGAATACACCTAAGATTGTATTTCCACTCATATTGTTTATCCTGCAGTAGTTACTGCTTGATTTAAAAAATCGGCGCTAATATACACTAATTAAGCCTTATTTAACAAAAAAATACCGTCATAAAATCAGATATTTTTACAAGAATAGCGTGCTTAGTGTATTTTTTAAACAAAAACAATTAAGCCATACTAGCAGAACTAATATAGCTTAATAAAATTGCCAGTGCTGATCAGACGGTGGCTACTGTTCTAGTAAGTCTTTAGCCACATCTTCATCAGATATATGACGTATTACTTTGCCTTTTACAAAGTAAATAACGTACTCACAAACATTTTGACAGCGGTCACCGATGCGTTCTAATGCACGAGCAGACCAAATCACCGACATAATTGATGGAATAGAACGAGGGTCTTCCATCATATAAGTCATTAATTGGCGCATTAAGGCTTCATAGGCACGGTCAATGCGATTATCACTTTGATGCACTTTTACCGCGGCATCAAAGTCCATTCGAGTAAAGGCATCTAAGGTTTCATGCAGTGTAGATAGTGTTAACTGACCTAGGTTTTCCAAGCTTAGTAATAAGTCTTGTTGTTTGGCACTGAATTGCTCTAATGCGACTTTCGCTATTTTTTCGGCTTCATCGGCGATACGCTCTAAGTCTGCAATGGTCTTAATAATGACCATCACCAAACGCAGGTCACTTGCCGCAGGTTGGCGTTTGGCGATGATGCGTGTGCATTCTTCGTCAATATCCACTTCAAGTTTATTTATTTTGTAGTCACTTGAAAGGACCTTTTGTGCCAATTCTACGTCGCTTTGATGAACCGAGCGCAACGCGTCTTTCAATTGCTGCTCAACCAGGCCACCCATGGTCATTACGTGATTACGAACAGCGTCTAGTTCCTGATTAAATTGACCGGAAATATGACGGCCAGTATCGATATTTTCCATCGTTGCTACTCCTTTATTAACCGTAACGACCGGTAATGTAATCTTCAGTTTTCTTCTTGCTTGGTGTGGTGAACAAGGTATTGGTATCTGCGTACTCAATCAAGTCGCCCATATACATGAACGCCGTTTGATCAGATACGCGAGCCGCTTGTTGCATGTTGTGCGTTACAATAACCACGGTATACTTTTCTTTTAAATCGTTGATCAATTCTTCAATGGTCAACGTTGAGATTGGATCCAATGCCGACGTTGGTTCGTCTAATAATAGCACTTCAGGTTCAATCGCAATGGCTCTAGCGATAACTAAACGTTGCTGTTGACCACCAGAAAGACCTAGCGCACTGTCATGAATACGATCTTTTACTTCATCCCACAGTGCCGCAGCGCGCAACGAGCGTTCACATACTTCATCCAATACTCGACGATTGGTTTCGCCAACCAAGCGCACACCATAAACCACATTTTCATAGATTGATTTAGGGAATGGGTTAGGACGTTGAAACACCATACCTACCTTGCGACGCAGTTGCGCAACATCAACGTGCTTGCCGTAAATATTTTCACCGTGCAAGTCAATTTGACCTTGAATGTTACAACTATCAACCAGGTCATTCATACGATTAATACAGCGTAACAAGGTTGATTTACCACAACCACTCGGGCCGATAAATGCGGTTACCTGGCCTTTTGGGATCTTCATTGAGATTCCATTAAGCGCTTGTTTATCACCGTAATGTAAGTTTAAGTTTTTAATTTCCAATGCCGTTTGTTCAGGCGTCAAATTGTTGATATCAACGATGTTGCCACTTGGCATAGCAATTTCTGGTTTAACGTTAATCATGGTTCATAATACTCTGTTAAATAATTCTTAAATTCTGTTCAAAAGCCCGTACTAACGGTTAGTGTTCCAAGGCTTTGTATTTTTCACGTAGGCGGTTACGAATGGTAACGGCCGTCATATTCAGGGCAACGATAATGCTGACCAATAATAACGCGGTTGCATAGACTAATGGTCTTGCCGCTTCGACGTTTGGACTTTGGAAACCAACATCGTATATGTGGAAGCCAAGGTGCATGAATTTACGCTCAAGATGTAAGAATGGGAAGTTACCATCTAACGGTAGCGTCGGTGCCATTTTCACTACACCAACCAACATTAATGGCGCAACTTCACCAGCTGCACGAGCTATCGCTAAAATGATACCGGTCATAATCGCCGGGCTGGCAATCGGAATAATAATACGCCATAAGGTTTCAGCTTTCGTTGCGCCCAATGCCAATGAGCCATGACGCATGCTTGAAGGAATACGTGACAAACCTTCTTCAGTCGACACAATAACCACTGGTAAGGTCAATATCGCCAAGGTAATCGCCGACCATAATACGCCAGGAGAACCAAAAGTTGGGCTCGGTAATGATTCTGGGTAGAAAATCTGATCCAGTGAACCACCAATCATATAGACGAAGAAGCCCAAGCCAAATACACCGTAAACAATCGACGGTACACCTGCCAAGTTAATAACGGCAATACGCAATAATTTAGTAAATGCATTGTTACCGGCATATTCATGCAGATAGATAGCCGCAACCACACCTAATGGCGAAACGATAACCGTCATCAATAATACCATTAGTACGGTACCAAAAATTGCCGGGAATACACCGCCTTCGGTGTTTGCTTCGCGTGGGTCGTCTGCGATAAAGGCACCAATTTGCGCAAAGAACATGCCGGATTTAGCAAAGAACCCCATGTCATTATTGAAGTTAATTTGAATAACCACTTCAAGAGGGATATCTACTTTGCTGCCATCCATTGCACGAACAATAATCTTGTCACGTTTAACCTCATCTCTAAGGGCTGCCAAACGACTTTCCAACTCTAGGTATTGGTCATTTAACGCTTTTCGGTCGGCAGCGAACTCAGCTTTTTTAGCGTCATTTAGCTTACCATCTAACTCAGCTTTGCGCTCTTTTAAGCGAATGCGTTCAAGTTCATAGTTAATGGCACCAATGTCGACTTTTTGCAGATCAATGATGTCGTCTTGTAAGTCGTTAACACGGTCAATAAAAGTATCTAGTTGATTAACGTCAACTTGCTTACCGTCCATGTACACTTCTTCAATAAAGCCATAAAAGTTACCGTTGGTACGACGTTCAATAACCGCGACTGACTTAGGTTGTGATTGCTCGACAACCATAGGTTCTAATATCCAGCGAAAATCAAGCGGTACCAATTCACGGTTACCGGTTTTCACTAAGTAACGAGTAACAAACTCCTCACCTTTTAGATCAAGTTGGGTTTTACCCAGTTGCACCGCTGGCACTTTTTCGGTTTCATATATTTCACCGATAACCGTCGATTTAATACCGTTTGGATCTTGCAATTCAAACTGATGGATATCTGATGGCCAAAAGTATGACAGACCACGGGATGCGATTAGAAACAGCAAGCCCACTACCGAAATCAAGCTTATGGTTACACCGGCGGCACTTAGCCATACCCATGGAGAACCTGATTTAAACCAATTATTCATTGTGAGTTATTCCCTAAAGTGAGCTGTACTTTTCACGTAGACGCTGACGAACAAACTCAGCTAACGTGTTAAAAACAAAAGTAAATACAAATAGAACGAAGGCTGCTAAGAACAAAATACGGTAATGTGAACTACCCACTTCAGACTCAGGCATTTCAACCGCAATGTTTGCTGATAAGGTACGCATACCCTGGAAGATGGACCAGTCAATTACTGGTGTATTACCGGTAGCCATTAACACAATCATGGTTTCACCGACGGCGCGACCTAAGCCCATCATCACCGCCGAGAAAATACCCGGACTGGCGGTTAACAACACAACTTTAATTAAGGTTTGCCATTGCGTCGCACCAAGTGCAAGTGAGCCTGAGGTTAAATGCTTAGGTACCGAGAAAATCGCGTCTTCAGCCATTGAGAATATGGTTGGTATAACCGCAAAGCCCATGGCGATACCAACGATTAGTGAGTTACGTTGATCAAAGTTAATGCCTAAATCATTAGTTAGGTATTGACGCATGTCACCGCCAAACATACTGGCTTCAACTACTGGCGATAAGGCAAACGATAACCAACCAGCAAAAATCAAAAATGGTAATAAAATAAGTGGTGAATACGTTTCAGGGATCATCGCCTTAATTTGCTTCGGTAAGTTATACCAAACATAGGCAACAACAACCGTGGTCACCGGCAAGGTGATTACCAGCATAAACACCGCCGGCAAATGTTCTTCAATTAACGGTGCTAACCAAAGACCAGCCAAGAAACCTAAAATAACCGTCGGTAATGCTTCCATTAACTCGATTGTTGGCTTAACCGTGCGACGCATTACTGGTGGCATAAAGTAGGCGGTGTAAATAGCCGCAGAAATGGCAATTGGTACCGCAAATAACATCGCATAAAATGCTGCTTTCATAGTACCGAATGAAATCGGCATCAATGAGAATTTCGCTTCAAAGTCATCAGAGCCTGACGTTGATTGCCAAATAAAGTCTGGTTCAGGGTAACCTTCATACCAAACTTCTTGCCACAATGCCGACCAGGTAACTTCTGGGTGCTCGTTATCAACGTTGATTAACTCGATACCATCTGTTGCCGCAACAACCAAACCATTAGCACGCGGCATGATGGTCAATAATTGTTTGCCATTATCAAGCAGCTTACCGGTCCACAACTCAGACTCTGAAGTTGTGTAGTAAATACCAACCATGCCGGATTCTGTTGCTGCAAAAAAGCTCTTACGATAAAGCTCAGGATAAATCGCCACAACCGCTTCCGACTCGCTTACCGTGAAAGAACGGATACGTTTAAATTGACGACCATCCTTAGCGGCAACTTCAAAATACTGATGAACTTGACCGTCACTGGTACCAATTAATACCGAGCTAGATCCTGACAGTAATGCCATTGAGGTAATTTGATTGTTACTATTGGCAACCGGTTCAAAGTCGGCACGTTTTGGTACGTCCCAATCATCTTCAAAGTCATAAACATCAACACTTTCACCAGCAACCACAAAAGCTGTGGTCATATCTGGCGTGATGCCAACAAATTTAATGTTTTCGACATTGTCTTTCACCAGTTGATACTCCGCAGAGTATTCTGGATCCCAACTAAAATCGTCTTCGGCAATCAATGAGGTTTTAATCAAACGGTCATCTGCTGTTAATGCAATAAAGGTCGCACGTTCGGCGTCCATGGCAAATGATAATTGCGAAAGGGTTTGCTCATCTTCATCAACAATAATCGCCTCTTCACCAAGTGGGTACTCAATGCTTGGGTGAATAACGCGCGTATCGCCAATAAACTCGGCACTAAACTTAGGTCTAAACAAGCGCACCGTGCCATTATCAAGCAGCAATAAATAATTACCATCATTCATGCTTTGCACAGACGCTAATGTTTCGCCACTGACAAGTAAGTCTTGTTCGAGTAACAATTGGTTTGCCTGACGTGAACCGTCTTCTTCAATTTGGAAGAAACGAATAACACCTTGATTATCGATATCGAATGCGATTTCTCGCAGCTCATCGACACCGGCGGCCAACACGTTAGTTGTCGTTGATGAGACTTTTTGCAAAGGCTCTACCGACGCCGATTCGAAAACCGGCTTAACCACGTAAACAAGATATAAGAAGATCAAAACAAGGGTGAAAAGTACACTGACTCCACCCGCAGAAATCATCCATTTAGCAAGATTATTTTTAATCTGCCTGGACTTCATCGTTTTTGCTGCTATCGACACAGAACAACCTATCTGATTAATAAATTTTACAACTGCGGCGATTATAAGAAAGAAATATGACAGTTTTGTTACAGGAGTGAAATAAAGCTTAAAAAGGACGCAAAAAACCCCTACCAAATTTTCAGTAATTCGGTAAGTTGCACAATAAACAACGGCCAGGCGCTGACCACTTACAATTTTTTAACAAATTAATGTAGCCAACAAATATGACAAACATTTGACACTTTTATGAATATTAACAATACGCTGCCACACTCTAGCGTTATTTTACTGCTTCAGATAAGGTATAAAAGGTTAACTTGATGTCAATCAAACTGTCTTTTTTAAAGGCACTATAAGATAAACCCTAATGAAACAAGATAAACAAATTCTCTACCTGAAAATCAGCATTGTCCTTGGTCTGATATTGCTGATCGTGGGGCACTATATTTTAAGCTACAGCGAATTGCCGCAAACTATGGGCATTCAGGGTTTGATATTAGGTGGCGCCTGCATGGCATTTGGGATTATATTTTCATTACCGACCAAAATGTACCTGACATTTTTACTGGTTAAACGTGAAACAGACAAAGACCTTGCAGAGAAAAGCCTTGCAGAGAAAAGACAAGTCGATAAAAACAATCAGCACTAACCGCGCTTTAAAGTAGCTCAGACACCTTGCGTTTAACCAACAGACAAACACATAAAATCGCCATACTGGCCAACAAGTGCTTCAGGGTATGACCGCTGATGGCATACGCGGTGTATTGATACACTGCCTTATCATTGTGCTCACAGACTTTGGCCAGTAAATACAATGCAAAGGTTCCCCACAATAAGGCATAACGTTTGCCTTTAGCTGGATATAACAGAAGTAATAACGGGATGTTAATGATGGGCAGCAATTGCAGCCAGTAATACAAGCGCAAATCATCAAACCAAAGCCAGTAAAGCAATGATATAAAACCGAGTAGCAAAAGTATCAGCAAACCTTGTTTAGCAAACCAAGAATGCACAAACTCAGCTAATAATACCGCAAACAGCGCCATAAAACCGACCGTCATTGGCAAGCGATCCCAAAACAACGAACTATTGCTCGGTGTAAAGTGATAATAAGCTGAACCAAGCGCGACCAAGGCCACGCCAATAAAAAAGATTTGCCATGCCAACTTGGTGTTTAAACCACGCAAGTTGCGACATAACCACAGCCCATAACCGCCAACCAGCATAAACGCTATGTTAGACAACACATTGGCATAATTGGCAATAACGTACATCGCGCGTTGATCAGCAAAGTCATGGTAACTTTGCGATTGCACAATAACCGGTAAACTAAATAGATAAAATAAACTGGCGATACTGACGATAGCGAGTACCACTGAGCGCCAATCTAGATTGGTGTAATCACTATCTGATTTGGCACTCTCTATTTTGCCACTGTCACTAATACCACTTTGCGCTTTATCAGGTTCCATTGCTTAGCACCGTTCTTTACCCACTGTTCTTTACCCACTGTTCTTTACCGTGGATTATCCCATGTAACCTGTTTTGACCAATATTGTGCAGCCTTGTTCACTAAATGAAGTATGTTTGGAATAATTCGGCGAACGCACCCAGGTCCCCTTAGGATATTGGCCATACTCATCAGCAAAAACACCATCGAGCACCAATATTTCTTCACCGCCTGCATGCACATGCTCTAAAAAATGTGTGCCCGGCTGCCAACGAACCAAGGCGGTGTGCTCTGTGCCATAGGAGTGTAACGGCATTACCGATAGCCCCTCGACTCTGCCTGGCAACCATGGTTGTTGTTGCGTATTGATGTTGATGCTTGTGCTATCGCCTGCTTGAAACTGATTAAGTTTGACAAACAACACACACCCTTTTGCGCTTTTGGGAGAATGAAAGGTACCTGGTGGATTACGAAAATAGCTGCCGGCTGGATAGCTACTGTGTTCATCTTCAAAAACACCGTCTAAAACAAAGATTTCCTCACCGCCTGGATGATGATGCGCACTAAAACTGGTACCAGCGTCATAGCGCACAATACTGGTGGTTAAACCCGTTTCTGCCGCTTCGCGTTCCAGTTTTTTGCGCCAAACACCAACGCTTGGCGATGCTTCCCACGCCATATCTTGGCTGTTGATCACCAATCGTTGGCTTCTATCTAAGTTTAAACTCACAAAATACTCCGAGTGAAATCTGTTCACACTGTAACCCAAAGTGTAACAGGTGTAACACCTCTCCCTCCAGTAAATAACCATGAATATCATAAGGTTAAAACTTTATCGCTGCAAAAGTGTCCATAAGCGATGTTTAAATAAGTCTCTCGCCTCCATAAATGAAATATTTAACCTTAAATAACAAAGCCTTACACAAATGGCTTAAACATTGCTATGACACATCACTCGCGAGAGTGCTTTCTGGTGTTCGGTTACGACCATATTTTCCAAGGAAGCGAATGTTAATTCAGCTCACGCTGAAATCGACGGTTAACTATTACCGCCAACAATTACCTGAATAATTATCAATTAACGCAGTAATAAAATGGTGACACTATGGAAAAATTACTAAAACTCAAACAGTTTGCCTGTAAGCTACCACTGCTTCTGGGGAGCACACTCCTCATTAGCTTTAGCGCCGCACAGGCTAACACCAGCAACCCCATCTTTGATGGCCCGGCCAACAGCAAGAATTACTGTATGGCTGATGCGTATTACGCCACGGGGGGGAAAGGTCTTAAAAATACAGTAGGTGAATCACTCAACTGTACTGCAAACGATGTCGAGATCACCACAGTTACCGTCAAAGCGGTGAATGGTACCCCTCCTGATCCAAGTACTGGTGATTTTACTTGTACGAATGGATCCGAGATTGTAGTAACCGCGGATCTTCGAGTCAGAACTAACGCAAATGAGCGTTGGGACACCACCTTCTATTTGCCCCTTAATCAAAAGTCGCCTCAGGTAGTACAGCAAGACTCTGAAGCCTGTAGCATTGTCATTCCAAAAAACGAATTTGCTACTGACATTCCCTCTGGAATATTAGTCGCGCAAGATCTCGATGATGATTTTTGTGGCGATATTGCCAAAGGACCTTTAGTGAATGATGAATACACTTTAGTAGATGCGACCTTTACCATGCTTTGTGATGGTGGCGATGATCAACAGGTCGATTTTGTCTATTGTGCCGGTTGGGACAACCAAGAAAGAGACAATTGTTCAGCCGACGAACCTTACCCAGGGCAAGAGCCCAACACCACCTCTAAGTGTAACTGTGGTGACATTCCGCTTAATATATTTATCCAACCCGATCCACCCGTTCCAACGAAAACATTAACGTCAGTTTCGACTTATGAAGAACCAGGCGGCGAGTTTGAATACACATACAGTTTCACCAACGACAGTACACAAAGTTCAATTTTCATTCATGCCCTTACTGATTATATTGATTTAAGCGCTGATGGATCGTTTGAAGCTGCATACGCTTTGGATTTATGGGGACCAATTTATACGTTCCCAGCGGGAGATTTACTCGAGGATTCATTACCTGCTGATGGGGTTTATTTAACCGCTTCCACATGTAATAAAAATAATGGCGCCTCGATTGAAGTTTTACCAGAAGATACTTTTTCCTGTACATTTAAGGTATTTATTGTCGATCGAGATTTACCCGATGATCAAAGCCCTGAAATATACGGTGATGTTGTTCAGGCAACATTAAAAGATGTTAATGGCGACAGTGTTGGTAATCCGACGTCATGTGAAACGGTTCAATACGATCCGAATGGTCAAGCGTTTGCTACTACTGGTTTATTGGATGCCAGTACCCCTAGTAATAACGATGATAAAGTATGTAGTAATCCCGAAGAGGTCAATATAACCAATGATCTTCCAACGATTACAGTTACCAAAAATGCCGTAAGTATTGATGCTATAACTGGCGTTGAAACGGATGTAACGGAAATTGTGGAACCTGGAGAAGATGTTACATACAAAATCACCGTTGAGAATACATCTGGCTTCCATGACTCACCTTTAGCTTTGACAAGTATTACGGATCCCAAATTTCCAAACATCAATGGTGCGACTGAATGTAATACAACCAACGTTACTATTGCCTTTGGAGATACTTATACATGTTACTTTACACGCTACGTAGCAGTAGATGCAGGATCTGATACAAGCTTTGATAATACCGTTACAGCAACCGCTGATGATAACGAATTAACAGAAGCTACAGATACTGGCATGGAGTCTCTAAATGTTGTTGATGTAGAAACCAATATAACCCTGGTCAAAACGGCAGGAACTGCAGCCAATAACGTCGCATTTGAGGTTGATGAAACTGGCGATACAAACCAAACCAGAGATGTTGAGTATACATATCGATTTAGCGTCGATATAGATGCTGTTGACGATGTGGAATTTAGAACCTTAGATGACCTAGTCGATTATGATTCAGTGTCTGAGACTGGTACAGCTGTGCCTCTAACAAGTCTCTGTAATATATCTGCAGACAGCAACAACGCCAATATAATGCCTGAAATCGCGTTATATGACTCTAATGCAGATGAGGGATATACATTAAGCCCTGGAGAATGGGCTGAATGTAAGATAACCCTACCAGTATCAGGCAATGCTGGCGACAGTTGGTTGAATAAAGCGACAGTGACAGGTGTTGATAGCGATGGGGCATCAGTATCAGCAATGGATCCCGCTGAAGTTGTATTCACTAATTTAGGGTTACAAATAACACCTAATTTTGCTTTTAAACTCAATGTTTATGTCACCTTAAGCAATGGTGGTGTTGATAATGTAGATATTACCGGCATCACTATTGGTGATTTAGCACTTGCTGACGGTGTGACTCTTACCGACACATTCATTGTCCGTGATGAATCGACATCTTATGGCTATGACTACCCTAATGAAAGCAATTTGCCTTTCTGTGCAGTTGATACTGCCAATCCAGATATTTTGGTAGGTGAAACCTACAAGTGTGGATTTACTCTTGAACTGTTACCTGGGTTTGCTAACCCTACAGACGTAGCTGGGGTTATGGCCACATTATCAGGTACAGGTGGGCTTGTATTTACTGTTAATGATGGTGATACAGCAGATACAAGTGTCATTGTAGGCATCACTGTAGAGACTGCGGAGCCTTAACACATAGTGTAGAAATATAAAATCACTAATCAAAAGCCAGTAAGCATAAACTTACTGGCTTTTTTCTATCGTTTTTAAGGGTGTTTATACAATGTTAACCTTTAGGCTTTTTGCCACCGCCGTTGCCACCATTGCCACCGTTACCACCACTGCCACCGCCATCATCACCGGATGATTGTAGACTGATGTTTACCGTTGCCGTCGACTGGTTAACACCATCACTGATGGTATAACTAAAACTGTCCGTCGATTTGAAGCTTTTCGCTGGGCTGTAACGAATCATGCCATTGGATAAAACAGTTACACTGCCCTTATTGCCTTGAGTAACAGCACTAACCACTAAGTTATCATTTTCAGGATCAGAATCATTACTCAGCACATTGATGTCAATTGGGCTCTTTGCTGACAACTCTACAACATCATTAACCGCGTTTGGCGCGTTATTGACTGTCTCCAGTACACGATAAGTTGCATTGGCATTCGCGTTATAATTAGCGTCAGCGTTGTTTACCGCCGACAACATTATCGAGTAATCCATCGATTCAGCGTTTTGTGCTGAGATAACAGTAATTGACACAGCTTTTTGTGTACCACTTGCCAGATTTGCCGTCACAGTGTTGCTTTGCCACCCCGTCGGGACATCGGCTGAGATGCTGAAATTAGCATCATCACAATCACTGCTATTGTTATTCACTACGAGCAGTTGATACTCCAATGGCTGCCCCGATGTTGCTTGTTGCAATGCTGCCGATGTTAGCGTCAATGTTGGGGTTGAAAGCTGGCACGCTAATGTTCTGTCAACGCTAAAGTTAACATCAACAAAACTAACCAAGTCTGCATTAGCATTGTTTTTCGCCGAGACCGACAACTGATAATCATCTGTTAACGCTGCCTCTGCCGATGTTATTGTCAGTGCGACTTGTTGACTTTGCTGTGGCGCAAGTTGCAATATTTTAGACTCGGCCAGCCACTGCTGTGGCACCACGGTGTCCAATAAATAGCTGCTCGAATCACAGGCTTCATTATCTAGATTGGTCACTAACATTTGATAGGTAATTGCCTCACCTGCGGCAACAAAAGATTGCGATTGAGATAACAACTGCAACTGCGGTGTGACAGCAACACATTCAGGTAGCGGCGATTCAATCACAAAATTAGCGCTAGCTGTGCTGCTATATTCAGGGCTGCTTTGATTGGTCGCTGTAAAATCAATATTGTAAAAACCATCCGCTGCGGATGTTGATGAGCTGACAACAAGGTTTTTAACCACGGACTGACCAGATTCAAGCACGACCTGCAACTGTTCAGCACTCCAACCGTCTGGTAACGTCGCTGTTAAATCGAAACCTGTTGCTGCACAGTGAGTGTTATTATTATTGGCTACAGTGATGGCATAACTAACACTCTCGCCAGCTGTTTTCCAAGTCGCCGGTTCTTGCACCGATATTGTCGGTTGAACTTGCAGACACTGCGCTTGATCAAGCTGTACGTTTACCAAAATGCCTTGTTCTGTAATTTGTACTGGTTCAATGGTGATACCTGCATCTGCGTCATGGAACTGCTGGCCAAGAGGCAATGCGGCATCGTCCCAGTCATAAAAATCACTCTCAGGTGTCATATCTAAATAACGAGAACTTTCAATATTGGCATCACTGGCATAATGGACAATCACCCCTTGTGTCAAAGCCGGCGTATCCGCAAGAAAATCATCAAAACCATGTGCTGTACGATATTCAAGGTAGTACCAATAATGATTACCATTGGCGTCTTGATGACGTAACAGTTTGACGCCTTTGACACCGGGCACATCAGAATCGGCCAATGGGCTGATTAGGTAATCACCACTTTCTGAAATAATGTCAATACTCGGTGCTATATCGTTAGCCCAATTCAAAATCTCTTTATTAAAGGCATTAAAGTGCCCTTCGTTTCCGTAGGCACCCATAACATCAATCTTATCGCCATAACTTATGTTTAAGCAGTTATCGGCAATTGATTGATAACCACACTCAAAGGCATTGGCATGTTGCAAGCCAAAATTGTGACCTAATTCGTGGGCTATGGTATTTAACGTGAATGAGCCATTTATATAGGTTCGCCCTGGGTCACCACCAAGAGTCGCTTTACCTGTCCAACCACATGCAGCATTTTCAGGGAAAATATAAATAATTTTGTCATAAGCGTTTATATCGACACCTTTAGCGTCCATAACATCACGCGAAGCCACATAGATATCCCATGAATCACAGCTTTGTTGGATAGGAAGTGTTTGGAAGTCTTCAACGTAACCGGTTAGCCATGTTTTGCCGTAAGAGTTTTCTTCAACAAAGGCGTTTACATCGCCAAATACCAGGCTTTCAGCCTGCTCTGCCGTCCATGGTTTTACATCGGCGTTATCAGCAAAGTTAATCAACATAACAAGGGTCGATTGCTCGCCAATCGTTGCTGAACTCGACACTGCAGAGGCTTGTGAAACAGTGTTTTGCTCAAGTTGAGATTGCTCTAACACAATGTATGACTCTTGAGCTGATTGCAGTTCAAGCCCCTCAACAACAACTTGTGCACCTGAGCGTATATCTTGCAAAGGTTTACCCGACGTAGGTTTTAGTAAAAATCGCTTATTGTCAGATATAAGAGTGTATTGCAACTCTGTTTGACCTTGTCGCGGAGAATCCTGATAGATCACCTCAATTTGCCCAGACAGTTTGCGTTTCTGCAATAAATACGGGGCAATTTTACTATTCTGGCTGCTATTAGGAATAGCTAGCTTTAGCACCTCTTTTGGCGAATACTCGATAAGCTCTAATAACCCGGCATGTCGTTGTTTAGCCAGATCAAGTACAGCTTGTTGATGCAGCTTCGACTTATCATTGCTTTTTGCCAATTTTGAAAGCTTTAAAGATTGTTGTTCAAGATTGGAAAGCAAAGCCTCAACATTACGATCATTGGATTTTTTTTCAGACGCATAAGCCGTATTGATACAGCTTAGAAATATCGTGGTAAATAAAAACAGGTAAGAGATTTTTAGCGCAAAAATCCCCTCTGCCTTTAGCGCAGACATAAATTTCAAAACAAATTCCCCTAAATTTGTCGTCAAATATTCATCATATCTATTTGATTTATTGATGAATTACTTAAACAACAATCTCGGTTTATGCCGAGTAATTTTATAATGAGTAAAAACACAAAAAGGTAAGCAGTCGCTTACCTTTAAATGCAGTGCCCTAGCAAGACACGCCAAGCATACTAACAAACCCTTTGTTCACAACTCAACCACAAAAAGAACACTTTTTAACCGAAAACTAAAAACTCTTTAAGAATCAATAACACCTGTTAGAAAAAAATATTCACTATTTTGTAACGCTGGCAAAACATTGAACCAATATCGCAATAAAGCCTTTCGTGATTGCCCAATTGCCATTCCTTTCCTAAACTCTGTAGCATAAATACAGGCTGTATTAGCGTTGTTGAATTACAAGTTTGCCTTTAACAAAACTCAAACACTCCCAAAAAATCTGGTACAGGATGAATACCATGAATATCGGTCTGAAATATAATGTCATTATCGCCCTCATTTTGCTTTGCAGTGGTTGCAATGAGCCGAGCAATCCAAACGCTAATCAACAAAACAACACTCAAAAACTAGAAAAACAAATACAGGAATTGCAAACGCAAATATCGACCTTAGCGAAACAAGTGGCCGACATTCATGAAATAGCCATGAGCTCACAACGTCCAAAATCGAGAAAGCTTGGCACCTTAGAGGATTTTAATCGAGGCGATACCATACCTAAATTAGGTAGTGATGATGCGACCGTAGCCATTATTGAATTTTCAGACTTTGAATGCCCGTACTGTAAACGTTTTATCGATCAAACCTTTGCGTATGTTGACAAAACCTTTATAAAGACAGGCAAGGCGGCCTATTATGTTCGTGATTTTCCTTTATCATTTCACCCAAAAGCCAGAGGTGCAGCTGTCGCAGGTTTTTGTGCCAACAAGCAGCAAAAATATTGGCAATTGCGAAATACGTTTTTTAATAACATGGCTAAATTATCAGAGCAGTATTACCAACAAGTTGCCAGCGAGTTACAACTTGACATGGCTGCCTTTAATGAGTGTCTTAAGCAAACCGATCAAAGCAAAATAAATGAAGACATTGCCTTGGGCAAAGCCATAGGCGTAACCGGAACGCCGGCATTTGTCATTGGTAAAATAGATGGCAATACCCTTAAAGAGGCGCAATTGATCATTGGTGCACAGCCGCAAGCCTCGTTTGATTATGTTATGAAGCAATACTTAGCACAATAACCAGAGCTCTGTGCAGCTACTAAGTAAAACTTTTCAGTCAACCTGTAATGTTTTCGTAACAACAATTTGGTATTTATTAAAAGTTTAGCGCCCGATCAGGCAAGAATTGTTTTACTTGCAGCTCACTTTGTTATAAAACGAATGCACTAATTTTTATTTTAGTGGTGTATTTGCTTATCCTTTCACCTTTAGTGAGCTAAACGATTGCACTGCAACCTATTTTTAACCAGGGAGCTTTTAATGAAAGCACGTATTTTATCGCCAATAGCCCTTGCTATTGCGTTAGCTGGCTGTAACGCTGGCAACAATGAGGTAGAGTCAAGTCAAGCTGAGAAAACCGTTGCTCAAGCTGATGTTGTTGTTTCTAACCCATTTTTCACTGACTACACCACACCATATAAAGTACCGCCTTTTGAAAAGATCAAAATGTCGCACTACCGTCCAGCATTTGATCGTGCTATGGAAGAGCAAATTGCCGCCATTGACGAAATTGCGAACAATGAAGCCGCTCCTACTTTTGAAAATACCATTGAAGCAATGGAAAAATCAGGTGACTTGCTAACCAAAGTAACCAACACCTTTTACGGTTTAATCGGTTCAATGTCGACGCCTGAAATGCAAGCCATTTCAAAAGAGTACTCGCCGAAGCTATCTGCTATGGGTGATGACGTTTACTTAAACGAAACCCTATTTGCCCGTGTTAAAGCAGTATATGATCAAAAAGATTCATTAACGCTTAATACCGAGCAAAAGACATTACTCGATAATGCTTACAAAGGTTTTGTTCGTGCTGGTGCTAACTTAAACGCCGAAGATAAAACGAAACTTCGCGAATTAAACAAGCAAATCTCTAAATTGTCTATTCAATTTGGTGAGAACCTATTAGCTGAAACCAACGCTTTTGAGCTTGTGATTGATAACAAAGAAGACCTAGCAGGCCTTCCGGATTCAATCGTTGCCGCAGCCGCAGCTACCGCAACAGAGCGTGGTCATGAAGGTAAGTGGGTGTTCACCACTCATCGTCCAAGCTTCTACCCATTCTTAACCTATTCAACCAATCGTGAGTTGCGTGAACAATTATTCTACGCATACACACACCGTGGTGATAACGACAACGCCAACGATAACAAAGCCATCGCCTCTGAAATGGCATCGCTTCGTTACCAACGTGCGCAATTGCTAGGTTACAAAACTCACGCTCATTACGTGTTAGAAACCAACATGGCGAAGACGCCTGAAAACGTTTACAACCTATTGAACCGTGTTTGGGGTCCATCATTAAACCGTGCTAAGCAAGAAGTTGCCGATATGCAAGCCTACGCTGAAAGCGAAGGCTTTGAAGGTACGCTAGAAGCATGGGACTGGTGGTTCTATTCAGAGAAAGTTCGTAAAGCAAAATACGACCTTGATGAATCAATCACCAAACCATACTTTGAGCTGAACAACACCATGCAAGGTGTGTTCTATACCGCTGAAAAATTATGGGGCGTTACCTTCAAGCAACGTGATGACCTACCAAAGTATCACCCTGACGTGACCACTTACGAAGTTTTCGATAAAGACGGTTCGACCATTGGTGTTTACATGACCGACTTCTACGTTCGTTCATCTAAGCGCGGTGGTGCATGGATGAGCTCGTTCCAGAAGCAATACAAAATGTATGGTGAGAACGCACAGCCAGTTATTTATAACGTACTTAACTACCCTGCCCCTGTTGGTGATGAGCCAGTGCTACTGACATTCGATCAAGCGTCAACCTTATTCCACGAATTTGGTCACGCTATCCAAGGTCTATTATCTGACGGTTACTACCGTTCATTGACGGGCACGTCACTACCACGTGATTACGTTGAGTACCCATCACAAGTTATGGAAAACTGGATGACACAACCAGAAGTATTGCAGCAATTTGCTAAGCACTACAAAACGGGTGAAGTTATCCCAGCTGAACTTGTTGAGAAGATTCAAGCATCAGGTAAATTCAACCAAGGTTTTGCAACAACGGAATACATGGCAGCCGCTTTGTTAGACCTTAAGTGGCACACCCTTGAAACCGCAGAATTGCAAGAAGCAGACGCTTTTGAAGAAGCGGCAATGAAAGAAATCGGTTTGATTTCTCAAATCGCCCCGCGTTATCGTTCGACTTACTTCTCGCACATTTTTGCTGGCGGCTACTCGTCTGGTTACTACGGATACATTTGGTCAAACATTTTTGACGCAGATACCTGGGAAGTCTTTAAAGAGAAAGGCATCTTTAACCAAGAAGCGGCAACAAGCTACCGTAAAAACGTACTAGAGTCTGGTGGTACTGAAGATCCAATGGAAATGTACAAGCGTTTCCGTGGTAAAGAGCCAAACCCTGACTACTTACTAGAACGTCGTGGTCTAATGGAAAATAATAAATAACTCTTTGTTATTTTTAGCAATGATAAAAAGCCCACCTCGAGTGGGCTTTTTTAAATGCCTTTGTTAAAAAAGAGTTTGCAATCTAAAACCCAATGTAATTAGACATTTGCCCAACAAAAATCAACTTCACTATGACCCTATTGCTTGCCAAATCAATATTGGTAACCTATCGTTTAATTGCTGCACCAGAAACATCCGGCCTTAATTGGTAAGGCTTTCGCTATACAAAGGAAAATGTGACGACGATGGAATCGCCTGAAAGATCACAAAACAGAGCCTTGTTGGTTCTGAACGAAAGCGACAAAACATACAATTGGCAATCGAAATTACATCAAGCGGGATGGAATTACTTTATTGCCAATGATCTCAAGTCTGCCCGTCATTATATTGAACAAAATAAAGCGGTTGTCGCTTTGGTTTTTCTCAGCGAGGGCAATTATCGACGCACGTTCAGTTGTATTGAAAAACTCAAACAACAATTTAATGCTCTGCGCTTGTTTGCCGTTATTGAATCTGAAGATTTATTAGAAAAACCGAGCAGCAACAAAATTCCATTACTGTTCAATGACTTTTTTCACCCGCCACTAGATTACCAGCAACTAATCTATGAACTGGGTCATGCCCATGGCATCGCCCAACTGGCAGTGTCTCATCTATCGACGAATAGTTGTTCGGATAGTCTTGAACTGGTTGGTGAAACCCAAGCAATAAAAGAGCTACGCTCTGTTCTGGTAAAAATTGCCAAATGCGATAACTCGGTATTGCTAAACGGTGAGACGGGAACCGGAAAAGATCTTTGCGCACAACTCATTCACAACCAGTCTCATCGTCAAAACGGGCCATTTATTACCATTAATTGCGGTGCCTTGCCGCCTACTTTGATTCATTCTGAGCTTTTTGGTCATGAAAAGGGGGCATTCACCAATGCCGATAAACAATATATAGGTCATATTGAACGAGCCGATAACGGTACCTTGTTTCTCGATGAAATTGGTGATTTACCGCTAGACCAACAAGTGAGTTTGTTGCACTTTTTAGAAAACCACAAAATCGAACGAATTGGCGGCCACAAACTGATTGATGTTAATTGCCGGGTTATTTTTGCCACTCACGTCGATTTAGAGCAGGCCATTCATGAAGGAAGGTTTCGCGAAGACTTATATCACCGCATTAATGTTTTGCAACTCACTATCCCAAGTCTTAGAGAAAGACCACAAGATATCTCGTTGTTAGCTAAATTCTTTTTAGCTCAATACAGTGAACAAACTGATAACTACCGATTTAGCAAAGACACAATAAACGCGATGACAGAATATTCTTGGCCAGGCAATGTTCGAGAGCTTGCTAATCGCGTGCAACGCGCGTTAATAATGGCTGATACTAAGATAATCATAGTCGACGATTTAGGTATCAAAGCACAACATTCTCCCAGTAACAATGTTCGCTTGTTGCGCCAACGTGCTGACATCGATGGTGACACGCTTATTAACGCCATGCGTGATAATAACCACAATATATCTGCCGCGGCGAGACAACTGAAAATATCTCGTACCACTTTTTATCGTTTACTTAAACGCTGCAATATTCAATTAAGTACCGTTAAATGATTGACCTAAATGAGCCCTCAGCCAAAAACTCACAGAAAATCAATAGATTAAAATAATGACACACTGTGTAACTTAAAATATTCATAATTAAATCATGTTGTTACCAACAACATTCATATTATCTACTTTAAACTGCTTACCTAAATTAAATTAAATCCATATTTTTCAATTAGTTAAAACTTGGTACAAGAGTTGCCTATTCCAGTTGCATTTCAAAATTGTCTACAACTGGAGGTAGCTATGATTTTTAATAAGGCTAAGGATGCTCTTAAAGCCTCACAAACTAAATTCGGGCTGATGTTTGTGATTTTAACGAGTACTTTTTTTCTCGGTATACATGCAGTCAAAGCGGTTGACCCTAACAGGTTATCTGGCGCCATATTTACCACAACACCTGATGGTTCAATCGTCAATGAAAATGTTCGTTATGAGAGTAAAGAACAGGTGTTTTTAGATGGTGGCCCAGGACTTAATGCGCCTCGAAGTGCAGCAGCACTGCCGGCGGGATACTATTATTTTCAAGTAACGGATCCGTCAGGAAAATGTCTGTTATCGAGTATCTTCGAAGATGCTGGTGTGAATGGCGGTACCTGTTTTGAATCCGTTAAAGGTAGAGGTGGCCCGAAAAATGCTCAGACTTTTAGCGCAGAGCCTCTTTCTTGCCGATTATTCTATTTTGATGGTGAAGATGGGATCACGTTAATGAACTCTACCTACACCGTAACTGAAAAAGTTAAAGGTCAAATGGTCGAACGTAGCTACCCATGTCAGCATAAACTGGGTACGGAATACATTGCTGAAAATGGTGGTAGTGGCACGCCTCCTGACGGCGAGACGTTACAACTATTCCCTTATGCCAACACCCCAAACCCAGGTGGTGTCTACAAAGCATGGGTATCCGCGGCACATAGCGTGCACAGTGCCTGTGGCGTAGCTGACATGGATGCCATGAATAGCAGTGGGGAAACAGGTGAAGGCTGTAATGGTTTTTTCGGTTTTATACCTCGCTGGTCTAAAACCGATAATTATAAAGCCGATCACTTTAACCCGCCGCAAGGGTTTGATGTCGGTATATTAAAGTATCATGATGCCAATCTAAACTGTCAATTCGACGACCTAGATCAATATTATAATGACCAATACATCGCTGGTTGGGAAATAGGTGTAATAGAACCTAACGGTGGTGATGGTGAAGAGCAAATTTACATGACATCAAATGATGAAAATATGCCGTTAGCATTTTCAGTGCTCGATAAAGAGCATCTTGCATGGAGCACCCATGAATACCGTTGGGCGAATACGCCAACAACACCACTAGCACTTACCGCACTGAATACAGGCTCCACTCACATCACCACCTACGCAGACTTACTTGATGTTTCTCGCACCATCATTGAAAAAGAAGGCGTTGGTATTTTTGCTAGCGTAAATGCATGTACAACAAATATTCAAAACTATGTCACTCGATTAGCCACCGAACAAACACCAGACTTTGTTCCAGGCGATTATGCGCAAGCGATTGATGGCGCGGATAATCCGCCACAATTATATGTGCGATTTGGTAATGTCGGTTTTGATGATATAACCGTTTGTAAAGTCTATTCAGCCGATAAAGGTGGTACCTTGAGTGGTAATGAACCCATTATAGAAGGCTGGCCTATTACACTCACTGTCCCTAAGACCGTGCCGCTACCAGATATCAGTGATACCGCAGCAAAAATTACCGCTAAATTCGGTGGCAGTGTCGATGTTGACATCGTTGATGGTAGCTTAACAGTGACTAAATATACCGACACTAGTGGTTGTGTCACTTTCAATGGCTTGTTGCCGAACGCGTATAAAGATGATCTGAATAATTTAAATCCTATTATTGCCGTGGCATCTGGTGAAGAAAGCCAATACGTTATCTCTGAAGCTATGCCATCTGGCTGGTACTCGGGTGGGCCAACATCATACAATTTCGATGTCATATCTACGGCCAGTGGTGGTAACATCGCCGGTGCTTTGGTTAATCTAAATGTCGGTCAAATGACACCACCGAGCGGCGCCGATGCGGCGTTTGGTAATTATTGTAAAGTAACCGTTGATTTTGATACTAAAGGTTACTGGCACAACAACAATGGTCAGGCCGAACTCACTCAAGCCGATATTGATTATGCCAATTCAAAACTGCCATATAGTAGTCCATCCGCATATTTTGATGCCGGTGATGAGCCTTTTGATTCTAAATTGGAAGTCTCACTGTTCTTGATAGATGATAATGGCAATGCGGACTTAAATGGCCACCAAGAGCAACTTGCACAACAATTGTTGGCGTTTATTTTTAACGTCAGACATCGTGCATCAATGGATGCTCAAACTCATTTTGATGGCACGCTTATGACCTTTTCCGAAATAATAGATTCATCAATAGTGATTTGGGCTAGTGGCAGTTCTGCTGAAAGAGTCACACGCCAAGAGTTGCTTAATAGTTTCAATGAAAACAATGCGGTTGAGCTCGTACCAGATCAAGCACTGTGTGAGCAGCTTTATCCGGTAAACAATAATTGAGAATAACAAAAGTCGATGAATAGCCAGAGCAGATACGCTCTGGCTATTTTTTATAACGACCAATTAAACCGCCAATTGCAACGCCAGCCTCTTTGACGCAGCAAAGTCTGTTTTACCACTGCCAAGCTTAGGCAACGCATCCACTTTGAACAGCTTTGATGGCATCATTAACGGATTACAATCATTGGCAATCAGCAGTTGCTTTACTTCACTCAGATCAATATCGTGCTCTGTCAGAGCGACAATGGCCTCGCCTTTTTTCGCATCGGGAATGTTTACCGCAACAAACTCCACATCCGTTACAGCATTGGCAAGTTGTAATTCGACAGCCGTTAGGCTGACCATTTCACCACCGATTTTGGCAAAACGTGAATAACGGTCAACGATGGTTAAAAAACCGTCTTTATCTAAATGACCTTTATCGCCGGTTTTATACCAACGGCGACCATCCATTTCAATGATCGCCTCGGCGGTTTTCTCGGCATCATTTAGGTAACCTAACATCACCTGGCTGCCGGAAATCAATATCAGACCATCATCTCCGGCCGGTAGGGTTTCCATGCTCTCTGGGTCAACAATTCGGAATGAGCAACCCGGCACAGGCATGCCCACGGTACCTTGCTTACTGCCGGTTTGTACTTGAAAATCACCGATATCCAATTGATCAGGAATATTGACACTGGCAACCGGCGTTGTTTCTGTCGCGCCATACCCTTCATAAATGTCCTTACTGAATTTTTGCTTAAACTGTTCACGTACATCCGCTGGCAGTTTTTCAGCGCCAGCGACTACGGTACGTAAGCTGTCGAGCATCAGCGGCTCCACTTTTCGATTGCGCACATACAAGCGTAAAAACGTCGCTGTGGCACACAACATAGTGGCTTTTTGTTTGGCAATGGTTTTGGCAATATTAACCACATCGGTCGGGTCTGGGTGACAGACCACCTTAATACCTTCAAGCAACGGCAAGAAGGTGGTTACCGTCAAGCCAAATGAATGAAATGGCGGTAAGGTACCCATGACGACTTCGTCTTCTTTAGTGCGCAATACATCACTTATCTGACGGATGTTGGCACTAAAATTTCGATGACTTAGCACGATGCCTTTTGGCGTTCCTTCACTGCCACTGGAAAACAAAATGGCGGCAGGCGAGTCAATGGCAACGGGTTTTGCCAACAAATGATAACACCAGCGTGCAGGTAATAACGCAGTGGCCAGCATCGATGTGAACAAACGCACCTTAGACAGCTGTGGCTTTAGATCCTCCATCATCACCACATTGACATTGGCAAGCATGGCTTCAGTATCAACGCCCTTACTGTTCAGCTTTTGCAGAAATTTTTGCGAACTTATCACGGTTTTTATTGCGGCATTGTCCATCCCCGCATTAACCGCTTCAACACTGGTGGTGTAATTCACATTTACCACGGTTTGGCCATTTAAAAGCACCGCCATATTGGCAATTACCGACGCACTTGAGGAGGGCAACATCAAGCCAATATTTTGACTATCGTCTAGACGCTTAATGTTACCGGCGAAGGCATAACAAGCCGCCAATAACTTTCGATACGATAGCGCTTGGCCATTAGAATCAACTACGGCATCGGCAGACGGCGTATCCTTAACACTTTGCATAAACCCTAAAGGCAAAGGATCTGTTTGCTTGGTTTGATGTTCCCAAGCTTCAAATGACAACTCAAAGACTTTTTGTTTGAGCTCTTGTGCATTGGTGCTCATCGCTAACGGTTGACCAAAAGCGATCACCACATCACGGCGCAGGCCGTTAATGGTGTTATTACGCAGCTTGTCACTATTGGCTCTCGACATACGTGAGCCCCATAAGCCATGTAAGTAAAATGGAATAATCGCGCCTTCAACATCATCGACTACACGCTCAAAACCACTGCGAAACACACCTAACGAACCGGTACGACTGATTGCACCTTCTGGAAATAAGCACACCACTTCACCGGCTTTTAATGCCTCGTTAACCGCCGCCAACGATTCTTTTGAATTACCTCGACTGATAGGAATGGTGCCGAACAATTTTACCAACGGTTTAACATACCAACGCTCGTATATGCTGCGTAACATAACAAAGCGTACCTTACGAGGACAGGCCATTTGTACTAATAGCCCGTCAATCCAGCTGATGTGATTGCCCAGCAATAATACACCGCCTTCGCTTGGCAGATGTTCAAAACCCAAGACTTCAAGCTTATATCGACGACGCATCACAAAGGTGGCAATAATGCGCACCAATGAATGTGGTAATTGCCATACCGTGTATAACGCGCCCGCTAATGCTAACGCCGACAACAAATAAAATACACCTACTGAGCTTATACCCCAGGTAACCAAACCAATGGTCGCGATTAAGCCAGTTAACATGGCGACATTTTGCACCCAGTTATTACCGGCTAGCACTACACCTAACTGATCTTCTTTGGCGTGATATTGAATTAACGCGTTAAGCGGAATGATAAACAAACCACCGCTGATCCCGGCAATGAGAAATACCGCCGCCATCACATAAGCCGAGTCTAACGAAGCAATGATGGCAAGCGATGCGGTAAACGCCAACGCAGATAACGGGATCAGGCCAAGCTCAATATGATTTTTCGATACCTTGGCGGCAATGATAGAGCCGATAACAATACCAATACCGGTGCAGGCCATAATACCTTGCACAATCAACGCGTTGTCGGATGCCAGCACCTCTTTCGCAAATGCCGGAAACGTCGCTAACATGACTTGTGATACCGACCAGAACATAGACAGGCCAATAATTGACAACCAAATAACCCGATCAGATAAAATCAGCTTGAGGTTATCTTTTAAATACTTGCCTTTGACGTATTGATTTAACTCTAATCTCTTGCTGTCATCTTTTGGTTTGGTGATAGGCAGCTTGCTGGCGTAATACCACTCAACCAATGATAAAGCGACAAACACCCAACCTAACCACACCACCGATTGCATAATGGTTGTGGTGTTTAACTCAGATGCATTAGGAACCATCATTTCAAACAGCGCCGAGAATACAAAGGTACCACCTAAAATCGATACGATAGTAACCGCCTGTACGCTGGCGTTACCTTGCGCTAAGTTTTCCACGCCGATTAACTCTTTTAAGTAACCGTACTTGGCTGGCGAATAAATTGCCGATTGAATGCCCATAATCAAGGTCATAATAAAGGCTGCTTCAAACCAGCCTTGGAAATAACAAAAGGTGATGATTGACGTGGCAACGACAGCAACAATGGCGCTGATGCGCATGATATGCGGTTTAGGGTATTTATCGGCTAGATGCCCCGAAGGCGAAAACAAAAATATGAATGGCAATAATATTAATGCATTCAATATCGCCGTTAAGACAATTTGCAGCTCACCGTCGTAAATTTTAAATACGGTGTTTTGCACAACAATTTTATGGCCTAAGTCGACAAAGGCATTGATAAACACCATGACGATGTAAGCAAAAAACCCCTTAAAACCAAGTAAGTGTTTCATGAGAAAGCTGTCCTATCTATTTCTTAATGTCCCTAGCTTGCTTGTTCAAAGCAATAAGCACTACCATTTCCTGAGTTGTTGCATTATTATCGACAACAAGTATTAAAAAATAATACCACCGGTATTCTGACAACATTCGATAACCTAACAACATGGAGGTGAATATGTCGCAAACAACGACCTTGCTTGTCACTTTAAAAAAAGCATTAAAAGCCCATGGCTTCACATACGCCGATGTGGCAAAACATATGGACTTATCTCAGGCTAGCATTAAACGATTGTTTTCCGAAGAAAATTTTTCGCTACAACGGCTAGAGCAGATTTGCCAGTTAATGGATATGCAAATATCCGATTTGGTCAAACAAATGTCTGAGCAGCAAGCACGCCTGCAACAATTAAGTGTCGAACAAGAAACAGAGATCACCAACGATATTGCGCTACTCTTGGTCGCCGTTTGCGTGTTAAACAAATGGCGTATGCAAGATATTGTCGATTACTATCAGATGTCTGAGCCGGAATGTATTGGCAAACTGACCAAATTAGATAAACTAAAAATCATCGAATTGCTGCCTGGTAATCGCATAAAGTTGTTGGTCGATGCCAATTTTGGTTGGCTAGAAAATGGCCCAATACAAACATTTTTTCAACGCACCATAGGCCAGGAATTCTTCAACAGTTCATTTCATCTTGACGACGAATGCCTCATTGTCTTAAACGGTATGCTGTCACTGCAAAGTAATGGTGAGTTCCAGCGCAAATTGCGTCGCTTAGCACGTGAGTTTGAAGACCTAAATCATGAAGACTCCAGTTTATCGTTAACAGAACGAAATGGCGCGACTGTGGTACTTGCTATCCGTAACTGGCGCTATGGCTTATCACGCCATTTAGTTAACAACGGTTCACCAGCGAAAAAGCCTCAGATCATAAAAAGGTAGCAATATTCGAACCCAACACCACCAAATATTACAACCTGTTAACTTTAAGTGGCAATATTTGCAATTAAATACCAAGGTGGCTGTCATCACTAAGTAGCATTTACTAAAAGGATGACAGGTTATGAAAACTCTACTTTCATTGATAAAACTTGCATGGGTGGCGGTTGTAATCACCCTAGGTTTATGTAATCTCAATAGCGCGTTTGCCGCGGGATTACTAACCCCTAACAACAGCGCTTTACCTGAATTGCAAATTAGCGAACACCATGTCGATGTGGTAATCGAAAATGGTTACGCCATCACTAAGGTTGAACAAGTATTTTTCAATCCTAACAATCAAGACTTAGAGGCTCTCTACAGCTTCCCTGTACCTGAAAAAGCCTCATTAGGGGAATTTGTTTATTACATCGATGGCAACCCTGTTATTGGTGAAGTAGTCACTCAACAAAAAGCCGACAGCTTGTATGAGCAGGAAAAACAAGCCGGTCGTGACGTCGCGAAGACTAGCCAAAACAGTTTCAAAACCTTTGAAACGCAAGTTTACCCAGTGCGCGCCAATGATTATGTGCGAATTCATTTAACTTATATTCAACCGGTACATATCGACACCGCAATTGGTCGTTACGTCTACCCACTGGAAAACGGTGGCGTCGATGAACAAGAATTGAATTTCTGGAGCTACAAAGACAGCGTTGAACATGCGTTTAGTTTTAACCTTTTGTATCGCTCCGCCTATCCTGTAGAGCAATTTCGCCTGCCGAGTATTGCCAATGCGCAAATCAAGCAGTTATCGCAATATGAGTGGATGGTATCTTTAAGCAATCAGTCGGGTAACTCGGCGGCCTCTATGGTCGATGAAGGTCAGCCGACGGCAGCAGCACAAGCCCAGGCGCAGTTACAGACGCAATCAGCGCCGGCTTATCAGTTAAATGAAGACATCGTCGTATACTGGCGCCTACAAAACGGTTTGCCAGGTTCGGTTGACCTTGTCACTCACAAACAACCGGGCAAAGACAAAGGCACATTTATGATGACCTTTACTCCTGGTATGGACTTAGCACCGATACACAATGGCAGTGACTGGGTTTTTGTTCTCGATTACTCCGGCTCTATGAGCGGCAAATACAGCGCTATGGTTGACGGTGTGCGTAAAGGCTTAGGTAAACTTCGTCACGATGACCGATTTAAAATCATCATATTTAACGACAATGCGAATATGCTTACCTCAGGTTTTATTAACGCCACAGCAGAAAACGTCAATCAACAACTAAGTCGCTTGGACGCTATGCAGCCGGGTGGAAGTACCCATTTGTATGATGGCGTATCAATGGCATTAAAAGGACTTGATAGCGATCGCCCTACTGCGGTGTTATTAGTGACCGATGGTGTTGCCAATGTCGGTGTTACGCAAAAGAAAGCATTTTACCGTCTATTAGAGCAATATGATGTGCGTTTGTTTACCTTCATTATGGGCAACAGTGCCGACCGTCCCTTACTGCAAGGCATGGCAAAACTGTCAAACGGCTTTGCTATGAACGTATCGAACAGTGATGATATCGTCGGTCAAATTATGCAAGCCAGTTCAAAGCTTACTCATCAAGCGATGCGAGATGTGCACGTAAAAATAAGTGGTATTAAGGTAAATAACCAAACGCCAGAGCAAATAGGCAGTGTATATCGTGGTCAACAACTGATTGTGTTTGGTCACTATTACGGTCAGGGTAAAGCCAATGTTGAAGTTAGCGGTAAAATTGCCGGTCAAAAAACAACCTTTAACACCAGCTTTGATTTTAACGACAGCGAACAAAACCCGGAGCTTGAGCGTCTATGGGCATTTGCCAGCATCGAAGCCTTGCAAGACAAAATGGATTACCTTGGCGCCGATAAAGACAGCGAACAAGCGGTTACCGATCTTGCCCTTGAATATGGTTTGGTTACCCCATACACCTCAATGATCGTCATGCGTGATGAGCAGTTTGCCGCACATAATATTGAGCGTCGCAATAAAAACCGCGTTGAAAACGAATACAAGGCTCGCGATCAGCGCAAACATGCAGCGGTGTCTCATAACCGTGTCGACCAACAAAAACCGATGTACAAAAAATCACGACCATCATTTGGCGGTGGCGGTAGCACCTCGATGATCACTGTGGTGGTGTTACTCGGCCTATTGTGCAGCCGTTCGCGCCCTGCACACGCAAGTGCTGCTACAGCAAATGCGCCAAGAGCAAAATCCACCGAGCCGAATAAGCAATCGATTCGGGTTTTATAACTTATCAGCAAAAAAGACTTGTAGCCCCAGCTTTAACAATAAAGTTAGGGGCTGCTAAAAAGCAACGTTTCGATAACCCCCCTAATTAATAAATACATTAAGGAAATACGATGAACATGTTTAACGTAACCGCCCGCAATGCATTTTTTTGGATTTTAACAACACTGTATTTGACCGGTTGTAACTCGATGATCAGCGATCATGACAAGCGCACCACGTCTTCAGGCAACCTAATGGATTACTTATATCCCGACGGTCAAACCAATATCGTACACACCGCGGCTAAACCCAATATAAAAGTGCCGGTTCGAATGGCGATTGCCTTTGTTCCAAATAAAGGCAACAGTTTTAATAACATTCATGATAGTGCGCAAATAGATTTGCTCTACAAAATAAAACAAGCCTTTGAAAAGCATGAATTTGTTGAAAGTATTCAAGTCTTACCAAGCATGTATTTACAGGGCGACAAGGGATTTGAAGCACTCGATCATGTGGCTAAAACCTATGATGTCGATTTAATGGCACTGGTCTCTTTTGATCAGCTCACCAACACTGACGAAAATAATGCCTCATTATTGTATTGGACGCTGGTGGGCATGTACGTTATTCCGGGCAGTGAAAGCAGCGTACAAACCTTGGTTGATACTGCGGTAATTGATATTAAGAGTCGTAAATTACTGTTTAGAGCACCTGGCACAAGCATCGTCGATGACACTTCTACTGCCCTAGGCCTTGATGCGACCTTAAAAGAAAACTCCGCCACGGGCTTTAAAAAGGCAGTGGCACAAATGAATGGCAACCTTGAAAAGGAGCTGCAATTGTTCCGCTCACGCATTAAGCAGGGGCAAATAGGTACCTTGGAATACGCCGTAAACGGGCAGTACGCCAGTGATCAACAACAGCCTGACATAGATAAAACCACTAAGCCTGTTACACAATCTGCACAATTGACCAGCAAAGTAGTTTCTAACACGACGACAGATATGGATTCTGATGCACAATCAAATCGCGAAACTGAACTGTTACAAACTCAAGCTCGCCAACAGCTAAACGACATTCAACAGAAGCAAAAAGCATCATTTTGGCAAAATTCAGAAACAAATAATCATCAGCAATAGATTAATATTGGCAGAGGCTTGTTGGCTCGTTTATAGGTCAACAAGCCGAAATAAATAATGAATCACGCTTTCAGTGCCGCTCTAAGCTGCATAACCAAGTCGTCACATTGGCCGTTTTCATGACCACAATCACG
This sequence comes from Thalassotalea sp. HSM 43, assembly GCF_004752005.1. NCBI lineage: Bacteria > Pseudomonadati > Pseudomonadota > Gammaproteobacteria > Alteromonadales > Colwelliaceae > Thalassotalea > Thalassotalea sp. HSM 43. The sequence continues at coordinate 819,269 of NZ_CP038493.1, forward strand.
CTCTGGCTGATTAAGTAATTTGTCCAGAGCAATAGCCAAATTTGACAAGTTTTCGTGACCGAACACAGATGCTGCACCGGCAATTTGATGAACCAACTGCTGCAATGATTGCCAATCTTGAGCGGCATAGTAGTGGCCTATTTTCTGTTCATAGATGGGCAGTTTTTGTTGAAAGCTAAGGTTCAAATCCTCATAGCTTTCTGGTTGCATAGAATCGGCAGCGAAGAACGGTTGTTCAGACAAGGGGACTTGATAGTATTTCGCAACACATTGAATAAATGAATTACGCTCTATGGGCTTTTTAAGGTGTTCATCAAAACCGAGATCAAGATATTTTCTCACTTCATGAGCCATGGCATTAGCTGTTAGTGCAATAACCGGTTTTGTGTAGCCTGAACTGCGCAGCTTTTGTAGGACTTCCAGTCCATCCATTTGTGGCATTTGTATATCCAGTAATATTAAATCTACAGGCTGCTGAGCAACGATATTCAATACTTGTAAGCCATTGCTGGCTTGAAAGACATGCAAGCCCATATGTTCTAGCAAACGTGAAATAAAACGCAAATTATCCGGATGATCTTCCGCTATCAATATATTGCCAACAAGTGGTTGGCTAATAACGTCTTGCAGTTCTTGTGTGCTGATTTCCCTATCTTGCTGCGTCAGTTGTTCTGCATCCATAACGAAAGTAAAACGACTGCCTCGGCCAACTTCACTTTCAACGCCAATGCTACCTGACATTAATTTGGCTAACTGGTTTGATAAATACAAACCTAATCCGCTGCCACCAAAACGACGGTTTATGGTGCTATCGGCCTGGGTGAAGCTGTCAAAAATACTCGCTAATTGTTCTTTTTGCATACCGATACCGGTATCTAAAACACTGACTTGTAGACGTTTATCATCGAAACCGATAACAACCTTAACTTGACCATTATGAGTAAATTTAATCGCATTAGAGCACAGGTTAATGATGATTTGGCTAAAGCGCAGGTAATCTATTGCGACAACACAAGGACTGGGGAGTTGATTATTAATTGAAAATTCAATGCCTTTTTGTTTTGCCTGCTCGGTAAAGATATTTTGCAAATCGCTACATATCAGCGAAATATCCGTTGCCGTACGATTAAGTACCAATTTATTGGCTTCGAGTTTACTTAAATCAAGTATGTCATTAACCAACTGCAATAAATGTTTGCTGTTACTGTGGATTGCACTTACTTCGGTAACAATATCTTCCACTTGCACTTCGTCATACATAATCGACTCAGATTGACCGATAATAGCGGTAAGTGGTGTTCTGATTTCGTGGCTCATGTTCGCCAGAAACTGGCTTTTGATTAGATTCGCCTGAGTTAATTGTTGTGTCGTCTGCTGCAATTTGGCCGTTCGCTCTTTTACTAACAGCTCCAATTGTTTGGTGTATTTTTTGTGACGATGCTTTCGGTAGGCTAAAAATACAACCACTAATAACATCACCGAAACCAGGGTTAATAAATCTCTGGCTTGTTGGCGTTTTATGTTGTTTTGGCTTTCCAGTTGACGTTGTTTTTCAACATGGGCAAGTTGCAAGTTGAGCTGTTCAGACTCAAAATTAGCCAACTCTTTAGTCAATTGCCCATTGGCTACTTTAAACAAGCCATTTCTTGCATCCTGATAATATGTAAATGCTTGCTGTGGTTGACCAAGTGCGGCATGAATAAGCGACAAAATTTCCAGATTAGCGAGCTCTAGGTGTTCATCTTGTTGTGAAATAGACAAGTCTAATGAACGTCTGGCAAAGTCTAGCGCCGTTTGATAGTCACCATGGTAATAGTTGATCTGGGCACTAATAAACGAACAATTAGAATAAGAATTCATATGTTCGTATTGCTGTGATAGATGCAAACACTTTTGTGCGTAATCCTCAGCCATTTCAAACGCACGCATTTCCGTATAAAGGTCGGCTAAGTTATTGTATTGGCTAGCCAAGTCATAAAATTTATTTTCACTTAGATAGTATTCTATAGCCTTAAAGGTGTATTGTTCAGCTTGTTTAAATTCACCTGAATATTTAAAGGCAATGGCTATATTACTGTGAGCTAGGGCGACATCTGCGGGTCGTTGCATTCGTTCTCTCGCGGCAATAATACCTGGCAAAACTTGCAACGCTTTGTCGTATTGTTTCAGTGTCAAATAAAGACCGGAAATGTTAAAGGCAATATCAACTTTATCGTTTTCATCGCCGATTTCATCGTATATAACTTTGGCTTTTTTGTAGACAGTCAAAGCTTTAGTTGGCTCGCCTTTGTTATCCAAAACCAAACCAACATTATTGTATAAGTGCGCAAGCTGAATGGGGTTATCAGCGTTAATGTAATAGGCAATAGCGTCATTATAGTGCTCTAACGCCTGGTTATAACTGCCTTGAAAATAATGAAAAATGCCGGTGAGTTTAGCAAATTGCGCTGCCATCTCTGGTAACTGCTGACGCGTTGCATAATCATAGCCTTGCTGTGCGATCTTTAACGCGTGTTCGCCTTTACCGTTTTGGAAATAACTCATCGCCAGTGCTCGGTAAACTTGTTCTGTCTGTTTCGAAGAAATAGCTTGCTCTGACAACAGCATTTGCAATTGTGTTTGCGCCTGCAAAGCGTCGTCCAATGCGTTTATGCTTTGCATTTTCTGATCAAACTGAGCGACCTCAGCAAACGCTGGAATCACCGTACAAATACAGATTATTCCAACAACGCGAATGCAAAAACATTTGAATTGTTTCAGGCCAGTTATCGAATCAATGAACGACATTAATTCACTTTTTATGATCGATGAATAGATAAATACTTTTATAACATATTGTCAGTGAATATTAAAAACATAGCCCGATGAAAATCGACGCGAGTGATAGCGATACGGTGAATACCATTTTGTCTGTTATGAAATACATCAAATTAGTTGTAACAAACAAGGCCGATCAACTAAAATAACGCCAATATTCATAACTCTAATTCTGATAAAGGTTTTCTGATGGCATTGCCTGACAAGTTTATTTATTCGATGCACCGCGTTTCAAAAGTGGTACCTCCGAAAAAAACCATTCTAAAAGATATTTCAATTTCATTTTTCCCTGGCGCCAAAATTGGTGTGCTTGGTTTAAATGGTGCTGGTAAATCAACCTTGCTGCGTATCATGGCCGGTGTCGATACCGAGTTTGATGGCGATGCAAAATTGTTATCTGGTACAAAAGTGGGCTACTTGCCGCAAGAGCCAGAATTGAATGAAGAAGCAACGGTACGTGAAATTGTTGAGCAGGCAGTTTCTGAAGTAAAAGATGCCTTAGCACGTCTTGATCAAGTGTATATGGAATACGCTGAAGAAGGCGCTGACTTTGATGCCTTGGCCAAAGAGCAAGGCGAACTTGAAGCCATTATTGCCGCTCATGACGGTCATAACATTGAAAACGCTCTAGAACGCGCTGCCGATGCCTTGCGTTTGCCTGAATGGGATCAAAAAATCAAAGTACTATCCGGTGGTGAACGTCGCCGTGTTGCTCTGTGTCGCTTATTATTAGAAAAACCAGACATGTTGTTGCTCGATGAGCCTACTAACCACTTGGATGCCGAGTCTGTTGCTTGGTTAGAGCGCTTCTTGCACGACTACCCAGGTACCGTTGTGGCGATTACCCATGACCGTTACTTCTTAGATAACGTCGCGGGTTGGATTTTAGAGCTTGACCGTGGTGAAGGTATTCCATGGGAAGGTAACTACTCATCTTGGCTTGAACAAAAAGACGCTCGTCTTGAAATGGAAAAACGCCAAGAAAATGCATTGGCTAAAACCATTAAGCAAGAGCTTGAATGGGTTCGTCAAAATCCTAAAGGTCGTCAAGCAAAGTCAAAAGCTCGTATGGCCCGTTTTGAAGAGCTGCAAAGCCAAGAAAACCAGAAGCGTAATGAAACCAACGAACTATACATTCCACCGGGGCCACGCCTTGGTGACAAAGTACTGGATATTGAAGGCATTACCAAGTCATATGGTGATCGCGTATTAATTGACGATTTGAGTTTTTCAATTCCAAAAGGGGCTATCGTCGGTATTATTGGCCCGAATGGTGCGGGTAAATCAACTCTGTTTAAAATGCTATCCGGTGCTGAACAACCTGATAGTGGTAATGTTATTGTTGGTGACACCGTGCAATTAGCGTCCGTTGATCAGTTCCGTGACGACATGGTTGATAGCAACACGGTTTATCAAGAAATTTCAGAGGGCGCCGATATCATTCGTATTGGCAACTATGAAGTACCGGCGCGCGCTTATGTTAGTCGTTTTAACTTCAAAGGTAACGATCAACAAAAATTCATTGGTGACTTGTCTGGTGGTGAACGCAACCGTGTGCACTTAGCCAAACTAGTGAAAACCGGCGGTAACTTATTACTGTTGGATGAGCCAACCAATGACTTGGACGTTGAGACCTTACGTGCGCTAGAGGAAGCCCTATTGGAATTCCCTGGCTGTGCGTTAGTTATTTCCCATGACCGTTGGTTCTTAGACCGTATTGCTACCCACATCATTGATTACCGTGACGAAGGTCAAGTGAACTTCTTTGAAGGTAACTACACCGAGTACGATGCGTGGTTGAAGAAAACTCTTGGTCCACAAGCGAACGAACCACATCGCATGAAATACAAGCGCATTACCAAGTAATACGCCTTTGTATTAACTTGGATGCATGTAAAACTGAAAAACGCCTGATATTATCAGGCGTTTTTGTTTTCTATCTTAGTAAGTTACATCACATGGCCTGTTTTGACTGTTCGCCATCACATGGCCAACCGTGGTTAATTTGTAATGAAATATATCAACAACTCGACTTGCCTGTTTTTTGCTCTATAGTAAATAAGCGAAGCTATACCTTTTTAAAAATAAATGATTGATAACAAGTAGTTAATTCAATCAATACGATTAACAGGGACAATTCAATGAACTATATAAAACCTGTGTCATTATCGCTAATGACGATTGCATTGGTAGCCTGCTCTAATGGCGAAGACACCACAGCAAATGAAACGGATACCACCCTACCAGAACTTAGTTCTGGTATTTATACCGAATACATGGACACCTCGGTAAATCCTGGCGATGATTTTAATCAATACGTGAATGGGAAGTGGATGGCAACCGCCACCATCCCTGAGGACAAATCCAGTGTCGGTGTTTGGTCGACACTTAGAGATGCGTCGCAAGATAACGTTAAAATCATTATCGAAGAATCTGCGAAGGGCGACTTTGCACCGGGTTCTGACCAACAAAAAGTTGGTGATCTGTATAACTCATATATGGATATGAAAACTCGTGATGCGCTCAGCGTCAAACCATTGCAACCTGAGTTTGGCAAAATCAGTGCGATTGCTAATTATGACGATTTAGCCGTGTACTTTGCGACTGCCAATAAACGCGGCTACAACATGCCATTTGCGCTTGGTCAGTACGTCGACTTTAAAGAACCAGACACCTACATGATGTACACCTGGCAAGGCGGTTTAGGTCTTCCGGACCGAGAATACTACTTTAAAGAAGATGACAAGTCGGCAGATATACGTGATAAATATCTGCAACATATTGAAAATATGTTTGATCTTGCCGGTTTTAATGCAGGCAAACAGGCCGCCGCAACAATATATGACCTAGAGCAAAAGCTTGCTAAGGTTCATATGGAAAAAGAGAAAACCCGCGATATGGTGGCGCTATACAATAAAGTGCCACGCGAAGATCTTGCGCAGATAATGGCTGACTTTAACTGGAGTGCCTTTTTACAAGAAGCCGGCATAGACACCATCGATGGTTTAGTGATCACTCAAATCGATTACATGAAAGCGTTAAATGGCATTATCAGCCAAACCTCGATTGCCGACTGGCAAACGTTTTTAACCTGGAAAGCGCTAAGTGCCAATGGCTCTCGCTTGACCAGCGCCATAGATAAAGAGAACTTTGATTTTTACACCAAAACCTTATGGGGAGCTAAACAACAGCGCCCGATGTGGCGACGTGGTGTCAATGTGGTTAACGGCACCTTAGGTGAGGTTGTTGGTAAAGTCTATGTGGCTCGCCACTTCCCGCCAGAAGCAAAAGCGCGTATGCAACACTTGGTTGATAACCTTATTTTGGCTTATCGCCGCAGCATTCAAGACTTGACGTGGATGACCCCAGAGACCAAAGAGCAAGCACTCGATAAGTTATCTAAATTTACGCCAAAAATCGGCTACCCTGACAAATGGAAAGACTACAGTGATTTGGAAATCAAAGCCGATGACTACTTCGGCAATATTGAACGTGCGGCTTTGGTTCAATATCAACAAAACCTAGACCGTCAAGGCCGCGTGGTGGATAAATCAGAGTGGCAGATGAACCCACAAACCATCAACGCCTATTACAACCCACCGCTTAACGAAATCGTGTTTCCAGCGGGCATATTACAACCACCGTTCTTTGATATGAACGCCGATGACGCGGTAAATTATGGTGGTATTGGCGCGGTCATTGGTCATGAAATTGGTCACGGATTTGACGATGCGGGTTCAACCTTTGATGGCGATGGCGTACTGCGTAATTGGTGGACACCAGCCGATAAAGAAGAGTTTAAAAAACGCACCCAAGCCCTTGTTGCACAATACGACTCATATCAAGTATTTGATGATCTGAATGTTAACGGTACCTTTACCTTGGGCGAAAACATTGGTGATTTAGGCGGCCTAAGTATCGCCATGAAAGCCTATAAACTATCACTGATCGGTGAAGATGCGCAGGTGATCGATGGTTTTACTGGTGAGCAACGTGTCCTGATAGGCTTTGGTCAAATATGGCGCGGTTCATATCGTGAAGAGTTATTGCGCCAATTGGTTGGCACCGATCCGCACTCTCCGGCTCAATTTCGAGTCAATGGTACAGTGCGAAATGTGCCTGAATTTTACAGTGCATTTGCCGTTGAAAAAGACGCTAAATTATATCTGGCTCCAGAGCAACGTGTAAAAATCTGGTAATTCCAAACAAGGCTAATATTAAAAAGGTCAGCGTATTTCTACGCTGACCTTTTTGTTTTAATAATTGCCAGATAACCGTGAGAAAGCCGCTAACAAATAGAGATGTTATGCTCAATCAGCAGCGATTGCTATCTCAATCCATCCATTCATAAGCATCGATGGCTTTGCGCGCTTCACTTATGGTGCAATTGGCAAGAATAACCAATTCATTAACGGTAATACCTGGGTTGCGCTTTACCAGATTAATAATGTCGTCTTGGGTAAAATCGCCTAATTTTTTTTCAAGTAAGGTGATCACCCATTGCCAGCTTGGCTCATCTACCCTGCGTATCGATTCAATCACTTTAAACAACTGTTCACGACTGGCGCTGAGTCGCCAATTGCGAGAGCGGCCAATGCGGCTCAACTCACTGCCACTGTCACGAATAAGTGCTTTTAATTCAAAGGCGCGCAATGCTCGCCTTAAAAACGAAGGCAGCGTAACGTGTCTGATGTGTTCATTTGTCCGATTGACCGACATGATCGATAGTAAAAGTTAAATTAACGCTAAAGAAATCAGTATATCAGGCAAGAACCCCAAGGCAAAGAGGGACTTAAGTGTCGAATCTAAGGGCTAAGGGCTAAGGGCTAAGGACTAAGTGCTAAGGACTAATTGCTAAGTGCTAAGTGCTAAGTGCTAAGTATTAAGAACTAAGCAGAACTAGGCAAAGGTGGTTATGGCGGTAATGACCGCAAATGTGGCAAATAATAGCGCAGCCATTTTACTGAGCAGTTGTTCGCTAATACGATTGAGTAACTTTTTGCCAACGATGACACCGATAACACAGGTTGTTGCTAACGCCAGGGTTGCGCTAATCCACACCATAAGAGGTGGTTGCGTGGTACTTAGGGTCGCTACCGCTAATTGGGTTTTATCACCCATTTCTGCGGCAAAAATCAAGGTAAATGCTGACATACTGATGTGTTTACCGACCTTAAGCTTGCCTTCATCGTTGTCATCGTCATGGTGCGCATCACGCCAACTTGATATTGCAAACAAAGCGAACAATACGATAGCAATAATACTTAAGTAACGTTGGTCGATAAAATTGGCAAAACTGGCACCGAACAACACAGCAATAACATTGAGAATGGCAAACGCCGATATGGCGCCAAACAATACCGGTCGAGCGCGATATTTTGCTGCCAGTGTCATACAAACCAGTTGTGATTTATCACCAAACTCGGCAACAAAAATCAACAAAAACGTGGCAACCGCGCCATACGAGCTAAGTATTTCCATAAACGAACTAATCTAGTAATGCCTTAATCATGTGCACGTTACGACTCGACACCGTGTAATTCAAAGCATTTTTGTAATAACTCTTGTTCGCTTTCTTTTCGCTCTGGATCGGGCTTGATACAATCGATAGGACACGCCGCGACGCATTGTGGCGTATCGTAATGACCAACACATTCAGTACAGCGATCGGCGTCGATTTCATAAATGACATCGCCCATAAAGATAGCGGTATTGGGGCATTCTGGATCGCACATATCACAGTTAATGCAGGTATCGAGTATTTTAAGAGCCATAGTAAAACCTATCGTCCACTTTTAATGAAAGCAGCACTTATGCCTGATTTTGTGCAAATGGGTGACGTGTGGTCTCACCCTGGTTTAAATAACGCATGATGATCGCGTACTCCAAGTCTAAGTCTGTATCGCACTGAATTTGCACGATATGACCCGAGCCTTTTGCATCGGTGACTTCTTCACCTTTGCGATTTTGCATGTGCTCAAGCACAAAACTCTTGTTACCACTTGGCGTCATTAATTCGATTTCGTCACCGGTTAAGAATTTGTTTTTCACTTCAATTTCAATCAAACCATCGTCGGTACGGCCCATTACCTCACCAACAAACTGTTGGCTGTCAGATTTGGAATAACCGTACTCATAATTTTGCAATTGATCATGGCGGTGGCGAGACAAGAAGCCTTCAGTGTAACCACGACTTGCTAAGTGTTCTAAGTCAAGCTTCAAGCGTTCATTGAAACTGCGACCTTGCACTGCATCATTCATTGCTTGTTTGTATATTTGCGCGGTACGGGCACAGTAATAGAAAGACTTAGTGCGACCTTCTATCTTTAATGAATGTACGCCCATTTTCACTAAGCGCTCAACATGTTCAATTGCACGAAGATCTTTTGAGTTCATAATGTAGGTGCCATGCTCGTCCTCAAACGCCGGCATATACTCGCCTGGGCGCCCTTGTTCTTGCAATAAAAACACTTCATCCGTTGGCTGTTGCTCTTGCTTGGCCATATCCGGTGTCCAAATTTCAGGTTGCTCAGCGCCAGCGATAGGCTGCTGCGGTTGCACCGCAATGATATCGCCATGTTCATCTTCTTTGGCATCATGAGCATTGTATGACCAACGACAGGCATTTGTGCATGTACCTTGGTTAGGATCACGCTTGTTGATGTAACCCGATAACAGACAGCGACCAGAGTAAGCCATACATAGAGCACCGTGAACGAACACTTCAAGTTCCATTTCTGGCACACGCATGCGGATTTCTTCAATTTCATCTAACGATAATTCACGGGACAAAATAACACGCTCGACGCCCTGCTGCTGCCAAAACTTAACCGTCGCCCAGTTGACCGCATTGGCCTGTACCGATAAGTGAATCGCCATATCTGGGAACGCTTCGCGTACCATCATGATCATACCTGGATCACTCATGATCAAGGCATCAGGATTCATGGCAATAACCGGCTCAATATCACGTAAGTAGGTTTTCAATTTGGCGTTATGTGGGGCAATGTTACTTACCACATAGAGTTTCTTTCCTAACTCGTGCGCCTCATCTATACCCAGCTTAAGGTTTTCCAGGTTGAACTCATTATTACGCACTCGCAGTGAATAACGAGGTTGACCGGCATAAACCGCATCTGCGCCATACGCGAAGGCGTAACGCATATTTTTTAAGCTACCGGCAGGTGATAATAATTCTGGCGTCAACATATGTATAAAACCCTAAGTTTTGTCTGGATATTCAAATTGGAGCGCTATTTTAATGCCGATAGCAAAAAGGCGCAATACACATTAGGTTAACAGCTGTAACCAAGTGTAATCGCGCCTTCAAAAGGTAGGTATTTCAGTGCCTTAGCACATGACGTTAGACTAAGATTCGAGGTAACTATTTGTCGCCAAATCGAATTGCGCTAACATGTCGTCAATAAATTTGTTCAACTCACCGGTCATTAGGGTAAAGTCGGCATCAATTTTGACCAAAATATCATCGTTGTCGATGTCATCATTTTGTTCAAATACGCTTTCATGAAACTTAACACGCTTCACTGACAAGTCATCGCATAAAATGCACGACAAGACTTGCTCATAATCAAAGGCTATTTTTACCACCTGCTTATCGGTATTTAAATGCGCTAAGATTTCATCAGATAACAAATCCTGATTCTTACACTTAATCACTGCCGCATCTTCACCGAGGGCTTTGAGTTCACCTTCAAAACCGATGACAAAACGCTCTGGTAAATTTTGCTCTAATAACCAACTGGTCATCACCGTTTCAGCACCAGCTGGTGGCGCGAAGCTGGTGACTGGTAATGAGCCTAAGCATTTACGCAACAAGGCTAAAAAGTCTTCAGCTTTATTACGTGAACTGCTGTTAATGACAATGATATTTTTGTCAGGGCAAATATAACCTTGGGTATCAGAAATACGAGAAAATGCGCGTGGTAGTAATTCAAAGGTAATGTCTTCTTTAAATTGTTCTTTCTCTTTTTTGGTTGCTTTTCGACTGTGCTCTTGTTCAAGTTGCGCCACCTTGGCTTCCAACTGCTCTTTTACCACCGCGGCAGGAAGAAGCTTTTCTTCTTTACGAGCGTTCAATAAAATACAACCATTGGCGTGATGTAACAATCTATCGCCGTGTTTACCTAAGGCGCTACTCCAACCAAAGCGTGACATCTCTGTTTTGGCACAAGGTGCAAAAACATGTTCTTGTAATGCTTTCTCCAGCTCTTCCTCGCTGGTAGTAAAAGGTCGGGTAAACGCAAAAATATATAAATTTTTAAACCACATGATGAAATTCCCTGGCCAACCTGATACAACAGGTAAGGATAATAATCGTAATAAAGGATAAGGTAGGAAATGATAACCAAATTAGTGTTGCTAAGTATATCTATTTTTTTGGTATCTCGACTAATGACAGGGATTCGCTTAAAGAGCCCGCTAACCGCCGTGATCGTTGCGATAGTTTACTCGGTAGCTGATCTGTTGCTGTATTGGTTTCTCGCCATTATTTCTATGCCATTGATTTTAATCACCTTCGGCTTATTTGTCTTTGTATTAAACGCCTTTTTGCTTTGGCTTACCGATCAAATAATTGATGATTTTGAAATAAAAGACCTAAAAACAACCTTGATCGCATCGTTTGCGATAACCATCATCCACCTATTGCTAGGTGCCATTTTCTAAGCGCAAACCAACATTTTATTTTTTAAAGGGTATTGACTAGATTGCCGCAAATCAATCGGACAGAGCGCACACACAATCAGGCGCTCTGCCCTTAACTTGATAACCAAGAGTTAATTGATAACAAAGGGTTAATTGATAGCGGATTCTAATTTGCGGATAGTAAATGAATCTGATGCTGGAAACTTGATGGTAAAGGTACTGCCTTGATTAAGCTGTGATTCAATCAATAATTCAGCGTTATGATTGGCCGCCACATGCTTAACGATAGCCAAACCTAACCCGGTTCCGCCGGTATCACGAGAACGAGATTTATCGACGCGATAAAAGCGCTCACTTAAGCGAGAAATATCAAACTCACTGATGCCGCAGCCGGTATCTTTAACGCTAAACAGGCAGTAATCGCCTTGTTTTTTCCAACAGATATCAATGCGTCCACCAGTGCCAGTATAATTCATGGCATTAACAATCAAGTTAGAACAGGCACTTTTCAGTTCCGATTCGATACCTAATATACCCAACCTTGGATCAATCTCGACCGCAATTTCGTGGCCTTTTTGTTTGTTAAGCCAATGAACATCTTCCATGACTTTATCAAGCAGTTTTGGTAGATGCACGTTATGGCGGCTATCCTCTTCTGCTGGCACTTCAACTTTAGACAGCACCAACAGTTGTTGTACCAAGCGATCCATACGCGAGACTTGAGTTTGCACCGTATCTAAGCTTTTTCGCCATTGCTCACTGATATCGTCCTGATCGAGCATTACCTCGACATAGCCTTGCATCACCGTAAGCGGTGTTTTTAGCTCATGGGAGACATTGGCAACAAAATCGCGGCGCATCTTTTCAAGACGCTTAGTTTGACTCACATCGCGTGCCAACATTAAGTATTGGTCTTCGCCATATAGCATAAAGCGCATTTCAATTTGTTGTTCAGGCGAGTCCGGTGAAACTATAGAGCAAGGTTCACTAAAATCCATTTTCTTAACGTATTTGTTCAAAACCGGTGAGCGCACCAAGTTTGTTATGCGCTGCCCAGCATCTTGTGGCCAGCGCACCCCTAGCAATCGGTTTGCCTTTTTATTCGACCAGCGAATATTGAAATATAAATCTAACACAATCGCCGCATCGGGCAGTGCTTCAGCACCATCACGATATTGGCGAATACGCAAATTCAGCTGTTTTTGTTTTTTACGGTAGCTTTTAATGCGGCGATAAATACCATCGTAGACATGCCCCCAGATACCTTTTGATTCTGGCGGATACAGTAAATTTTTATGCCATAACCATTTGATCAAGCCGAGCAAAAATTTGTAATGCCAGGCCAGCGTTGCCGCAGTTACAACAAACAGTGCAAGCCAAAAATAGCCTAGCCAGTAGCCAATTAGGCCACTCGCCAGCAGAATCAGGCACTGCTTAACAACAAACTGCTGCGCAGAAAATCGAAATATCATAGTTGATGTTTAATCTCTCAACATGTTGGGTGCTAGTTTACACGACTAGAAAATCGATAACCTGCACCACGAACCGTTTGTACGAATTCATCGTGGCCTTGACCCGCGATAGACTTACGTAAACGTCGTATGTGAACATCGACGGTACGATCTTCAACGTAGACGTTGGTGCCCCATACATTATCAAGTAATTGTTCACGCGAATAGACCCTTTCAGGGTGGGTCATAAAAAAGTGCAGCATTTTAAATTCAGTTGGACCTAATTCAATCGGTGCCTCATTAATCGAAACACGATGTGATACAGGATCAAGTGATAGCCCTTTAAATTCAATTAACTCTTCAAGGGCAGTTGGTGCGACGCGGCGAATAACAGCCTTGATACGAGCAATCAATTCTTTCGGCGAAAAAGGCTTGGTGACATAGTCATCAACACCGACTTCAAAACCGCGAACTTTGTCGTCTTCATCTGAGCGAGCCGTTAACATAATAATAGGAATATTGCGCGTATACTCCTGCTGCTTGACCTCTCGAGCTATTTTTAGGCCGCTGCCACCAGGCAGCATCCAATCTAACAACAACAGGTCAGGAAGCGGATCAGTTAATAGCGCTTTTGCCTCATCATAGTCCTTGGCTTCAATTGGGTTAAAGCCATTTTGCTCTAACACAAAGGTAATCATCTCACGAATTGGGGTTTCATCTTCAACTACAAGAATTCGTCGTTCCATAGCGGTTCCATAATCAATTTATTCATTAGTTACGCCATCATTCTGCCAGTCTATAATGACACTTTTATGACAGTCGTCATAAAATCATCACATATTTACTGCTGTTAATTATAGCTAACTATATCGCTCCTCAGACAGCGAAGCAAAAACATTTACGATTTTCGATAATCTCTGGCAAATGAACATTAATCGTTTACAAACAAAAATTTAAAATAAAAAGCCATGCTCGAAAGCATGGCTTTTTATGACATTGAAAAAGGTGTTCTTAGAACTTGTATTCAATACCCGTTGACAAATATGTGCTGTCATCTTCGCCAGTCACATCTTCGTCGTTATCAATAGAGGTTGCCCAAGCAAATAATTTAGCGTTTTTCGCTAAGGCATAATCAACACCGATTGAGTAAGACATGAACTCTGCATCATCACCAAAGTCTTCTTCAGCGGTTTGCACTTGACCTTTTAAGGTGAAGTCATTGATTTTGTATGCTGCGCTTACCATAAAGCCTGTAGTTTCATCACCTGACTCTACTTCTTCTTGGCTGTGTGCAATCAGACCAAGTTTGATACCAGCAATTTTAGTCTGTACGCTAGCACGCATATTGTCATAGCCTTCAACTTCGCTATCGAAAGCGACAGATGCAAACCAGTCTGATTTTTTAAGCTTGGCATCACCGTACATCAACGCCGCAGAAAAACCAGCATCACCTTCGTTTTTGGCTTTCTGGTCTTTATCACCTTCAGCTACATAGGTAAAACCGGCATAAAAATCGCCAAACTTAGGAGAGATGTAACTTACCGTTTCACCCATACGGTTTTCACCTTTCCAAAGGTGTTTGATGTCACCTTCGTAATCGCTGAACAGGTCAATTTTACCTTGAGATTGTTTGACCATGGTGTCGTTACGACCAACAAGTACAGTACCTAAGTTACCTTTAAGACCTACGTATTGGCTACGAGCTTTGATGTTGTCAGCTTCATCATCAGCCATTTCAAGCTGAGCTTCCGCTTTATAAACTACAGACAAACCATCGTTTACTTTAAGTTCACCGTTAACGCCGATACGTGATGCGTTTGATTTAACTTCCGTTTCAGACTCACCACCTTCATCAGAGCTTTGAAGACCAACGTTAGCTTTACCGTAGAAGCTGATTTCTTCAGCAGCAAAAGCAGGTGCACTCATAGCAGCCATTAGTGATAGCGCGATAGTTGTTTTAGTTAAGTTCATTATGTTTACCCTATTAAACAAAAACAAAAAATTGTTATTACTGGTTACCAGTGATATTTGCGGCTAGTTTGCCACGGCAATATTACACTTTTGTGACAATGTGTAATATTTTTGAAATTTTCATTAACCTTTAATGACGTGTTAATGACAGGTTAAATCGAACTGTAACAAATGTGACACAATGTACAACCCTGTAACCACATGTAATCCAAGCGATTATTCTTACTTTATGTAAACTTGTAAAGCCTTTAAAAACCGGTACCAGAACACCTAAATAGGGAAATATGAGTTGTATTTTACCGGCCTAAATGAGTAGGGTTTATATGAACGATTTATGAAAGTTGACATATATACGTCAAAAAAACGTCATAAAGGTAAAAAATAAAAAAATTCAAAGTTGTAATAAAAATGTCACATTGACAATTTAATATCTGCACCATCAAAAAGATTTTGACTTAATACTTTTACTCTTTGGAGAATAACTATGAAACTTAAAAGTTTACTAACCGGTGTTGGTTTAGCTGTAGCAACTTTAGCAAGTTCAAATGCGCTAGCTCTTGACAAAAACTTGCCAGAGTACAAAAAAACCAGTGGTATTTCAGGTAACCTATCTTCTGTAGGTTCAGATACTCTTGCCAACATGATGACGTTTTGGGCTGAAGAGTTTAAGCGCACTTACCCAAGTGTAAACATTCAAATTCAAGCGGCCGGTTCTTCTACTGCGCCACCAGCGCTTACTGAAGCCACTTCAAACATGGGCCCTATGAGCCGCAAAATGAAGTCGAAAGAAATTCAGTCTTTTGAAAAGAAATTTGGTTACAAGCCAACAGCGGTTCGTGTTGCTATCGATGCGCTAGCGGTATTCGTTCATAAAGATAACCCAATTGAAGGCCTAAGCATCCAGCAAGTTGATGCGATTTTCTCTTCAAACCGCAAATGTAAAGGCTCTGAAGATGCTGACCGTTGGGGTAAATTAGGTCTTGACGGTGAATGGACAGCTAAAGACATCCAACTTTACGGTCGTAACTCAGTATCAGGTACTTACGGTTACTTTAAGAAAAAAGCGTTGTGTAAAGGTGACTTCAAAAACACCGTAAACGAGCAACCTGGTTCTGCGTCTGTTGTACAATCTGTTTCAGCGTCCCTTAACGGTATCGGTTACTCAGGTATTGGTTACAAAACGTCAGGTGTTCGTGCTTTACCACTAAGCAAGAAAGGCACTAACTATGTTGAAGCAAACATGGATAATGCAGTATCTGGTGAGTACCCACTATCACGTTACTTATACGTTTACGTGAACAAGCACCCAAACAAACCACTTGCTCCGAAAGAAGCAGAGTTCTTGAAGATGGTTCTATCAAAGCAAGGTCAAAAAATTGTTGAGAAAGATGGTTACATTCCACTTCCAGCAGACGTTGTAGAAAAAGAATTCAAAAAATTAGGTTTGTCGCTTTAATTAGCGCAAACGATTATCGATAAAAATGGCCCTTAAGGGCCATTTTTTTATCTGATTCTCAACCTATCAAGCGCAAATAAACACTGCCGCTAGATATTCAAATCAACAATTAAATCATCTTCGATACCTTCAAGCGCATCGACAAGTTGTTCTATTTGCTGGTCCGTTGTCACCGCAACAATGGCTGATGCTTTAAATATTGGCTGACCAAAATGAGGTGCATTGCCCTGGCTACTTACCAATTTAACCAAATTACCTTTGGCTTTATGTATCACCGCAGAAATATCACCAATAATACCAGGACGATCATTGGCAGTTATATCAATAGAGATGGTTCTGTCATCGTAATTACTAGGTTTGCTTAGCTGAATGTTCATATCCAACATATCAAAGCCTTGTAGGTCATTTACCAGAGCCTCGGCATTTTGTTCGGCAACCATGACTTCCAGAATGCCAGCAAAAAAACCAGATAAATGACGCATGCTACTGGTTTGCCAGTTACCGCCATGATGTTTCACAATCGCTGCTAACTTCTCAACTAAGCCAGGACGATCCTCACCCAAAAATGAAATTACTACATGTCTCATAATTCTTCCCTCGTCTGTACAATTGCAAAAGTGCCGCCTGTTCAATTAATTAATAACAGAGGAATTGTGGCAAGTCCAATGTTCGCTGCCACGGACAACCAACGAAATGACAATCATTTTGCGCAACAAGTTGCTTATTCGGTCAATAATTTTTATTCTTCTAAACACTATAGTGCGTCATGCACTCACAAATAATTAAAATACTACTGGGGAAAACTATGAAGTTGGCAAAAATTGCAGCAGCAATCGCAGTCACAACCTGTCTTTTCGCATGTAATAACAAAGATGCTGAGCATCAAACCCATGAGTTATTACCGCAAGCCGAATCTCGTTTAAATATTTATCAAGAAGTCACCTTATCCGCCGATTTATCGCACTTAAGCGACAACCAACGAACCATGCTGTCGATTCTAATAGACGCATCGAAAATAATGGATGAGCTATTTTGGCAGCAAGCGTTTGGTGACAATAAAGCCGCGTTTTTAGCCAGTATCAAAGATCCGGCAACCAAGCGTTTTGTTGAAATTAACTATGGCCCTTGGGATCGATTGCAAGGTGACAAGCCATTCTTAAGTAATATTGATGTCAAACCTATGGGCGCGCAATTCTACCCTGCCGATATGAGCAAAGATGAATTCGACGCAGCGGACTTTGCAGGTAAAGAATCGCTCTATTCGGTTGTACGTCGTAATCAAAAAGGTCAATTATACTCATTGCCATACTCAGAAGCCTACGCCGAACAATTAGAGCGTGCGGCAGCATTGCTGAAAAAAGCCGCCACATATGCCGAAGATACCGAGTTTGCCAACTACCTTAATATGCGTGCCGAAGCGTTTCTAAATGATAATTATCAGCCATCCGATTTTGCTTGGATGGATATGAAAAACAACCCGATAGATGTGGTCATCGGCCCTATCGAAACCTATGAAGACTTACTGTACGGTTATCGTGCTGGGTTTGAATCCTATGTTCTGGTCAAAGACTTAAGCTGGAGCGAACGATTAGCCAAATACGCTGAGCACCTACCAAGTTTGCAAAAAGGGTTACCGGTAAGTAAAAAATACAAAGCTGAAACACCAGGTGCGGATGCCGATCTTAATGCCTACGATGTCATTTATTATGCTGGTCACTCCAACGCTGGCTCTAAAACCATCGCCATCAACCTACCGAACGATGAGCAGGTACAATTGCAAAAAGGCACGCGACGCTTGCAGCTTAAAAACGCAATGCGCGCTAAATTCGACACCATTATGCTGCCAATTGCCGACACCTTAGTCAGCGAAGAAGACCGCAAACATGTCACTTTCACCGCATTTTTTGCCAATACCATGTTCCATGAAGTTGCCCACGGCTTAGGCATCAAAAATACCATCAATAAAAAAGGTACCGTTCGTAGCGCCTTAAAAGAGCACGCATCTGCATTAGAAGAAGGTAAAGCGGATATTCTTGGCTTGTATATGGTGCGTCAACTGCTTAAGAAGAAGGTCATCACTGAAGGTGAATTAAAAGACTACTACACCACCTTTATGGCCGGCATATTCCGCTCTGTGCGCTTTGGTGCTTCTAGCGCCCACGGCAAGGCCAACATGGTGCGTTTTAACTATTTTGCCGACCAAGGTGCTTTCACCAAAGACGAGCAAGGTTTTTATCGTGTCGACATGGACAAAATGAGCAAAGCCATCGACTCCTTATCCAAGTTGATCTTAACCTTGCAAGGTGATGGTGATTATCAAGGCGTCGCTACCATGGTTAAAGAAATGGGCATAATACGAGACGATCTAGCCGCCGATTTGGCAAAGTTAGAAGCGGCCAACATTCCCGTAGATATCGTCTTTAAACAAGGTAAGCGTGTGCTAGATTTGTAATCTACATTTAAGCCTCATTAAAAAAGCCATCCCCTAAAAGAGATGGCTTTTTTGTTGCTTTCAATGTGCCTATCAGTCGATATGGCTAATCATCATCACTGTCATCACCAATAGGGAAGTCTTGCTCGACTTCTTCACCGGTGATCACTTTCACCACCGCCGCTTGACCTACTGGGTTTGCAATGAGTAAACCATCATATTGCACGGGATCGTCGATATAGCCATCACCACCAACATTACAAGCTAATACAACGGTATAAATGGCATCATTAGGGTCGACGTCAACAGCAAATCCCTCACCATTGGGGACAAAACCAAATTCATACTCGTATTCTACGTCCCCTTCATCGCTATCATCGCCTTCGTCATCGTCATCGTCATCGTCGTCCATCACAACTAACGTACTAGCAAATGGCTCTACTGGATTTGCAGGAAAGTCTTCATCTGTGGGCATGACATAGTCGATATCGTCGCTGTCGATATTATCGATAAGACTCGCTTCATTACCGGTTTGATCGCCCTGATATAGGTAAACCGTATGCGTTAAGCCAGTGCACGTTGGCATATCGCCATTGAGCTCGGATAACTCAATAACCGCCGCTAGATCGACATCGCCTTCGATGTGACCACTGCTGCTACTGCCGGTAATTCGCACCCCGTGCGGTTTTACAATAAAGCCGTTTTGCGCCGGATCGACACCACGCTGGACTAAAGATTTGCGTAAATCAAATTCGACGGTATAGGCGGGGCCGCTCTCAGTTTCACTGGCACCAAGAACCACGTCAAACCGCCCTAGTTTTAAGCGAGTGCTGGGGACTTTCAAATCATATTGCACGTCATCGTCCAAGGTAACCCAGGACATATTATTTACAACCACCAACTCCATTCGGTAGGCACCAACGGCAACCTCAATATCGTCGTCTTCACTGATGATGGTTAATTGATCTGAACCGGTATAGTCCAATAGGTTAATGCTGACAATATCTTCACCGTCGAAACTATCGATAACAACGGTTTGGCGATCATCATCATCATCATCATCATCATCATCATCATCGTCATCATCATCGTCGTCGTCATCGTCATCATCGTCGTCGTCATCGTCGTCGTCGTCGTCGTCGTCGTCGTCGTCATCATTATCAACAGGGATCAAACGAATTTGGTCAATGGCTATCACAACTTCTTTGGCATCATCAACGGGGGCATCAGAGATACCTAGTGAAAATGGCACCATCACAAGCAAGGGGTCGTTATCATTGTCACTACCGCCACCACAACTGCTCAGCCCAAGTGACATGGAAACGGCCGCTGCAATACATGTTATTTTTGTATTCATCATAACTTCTCCAAGTCATTCGTTATTGTTATTAAGGTTATTTGTCAGTGTAGTACAAATCCCTTGTTTTACTTACCAGGCAGGCTGTTGAGCTATCGGTGCTTTCTCTTGGAACATCAGCTTAAATGACATTGTAAAAGGCATAAAAAAAGCCCGCTACAAATCATTTGTAGCGGGCTTTCTGTAAACTCTTTAATGCGTTTATGGACGATATACTTTTACGTTCATAAAGCCATTGTCATGCAAATACAATGCTTGTAGCTTGCTCATCACGCCACGGTCACAATACAACAAGTACGTCTTGTCTTGCGGTAAATCGCCAAATTGAGTTGCCAAGCGATAAAACGGGATGTGCTCTACTTCAACATCATCCAGTTCAAGTGGGTTGGCATCTTCTTCTTCTGGGCTACGAATATCGAGGATAACGTGCTCACTGCCCGCGCTTTCCACCATTTCAACTTCTTTAATGGTTTGCACTTCGTCTTCGGTTTCTTTGCCGATGTCGCGAATATCCATCACACGAGCTTGCTCAACCATCTGATCAATCAAGCTCATGTCAAAATTGGCTTCTTCTGCTTCAATCTTAGACAGCACCGCTTTTACCGTTGGTTTTTGCGATATAACACCACAATATTCCGGCATCACTTTAGCAAAATCTTCGGTACCGATTTGACGAGCAATATCAATAATATCTTGTTTATCATACACCGTTAGTGGACGTAAAATCAGCTTTTCGGTAACTCGGTCTATAACCCCTAAGTTCGTCAACGTTTGACTCGATACTTGGCCAAGCGCTTCACCGGTAACGAGCGCCTCAACGCCCATTTTGTCAGCAACTTTGGTCGCTGCACGCATCATCATGCGTTTTAGCACAACGCCCATTTGGCCGTTTTCGATTTTTTCCAGAATTTCGGCAACGATAGGTTCAAAATCAACGGCGATAAATTTCACCTTGTGAGATGCACCGTATTTATTCCACAGATAATAACTGACCTGTTTAACGCCAAGTTCATGGGCAGAACCACCAAGATTAAAGAAACAAAAATGTGTTCGCGCGCCTTTTTTGATCAGTTGATAACTGGCAACGCCAGAATCAAAACCGCCAGACATTAATGACAACACATCTTCTTGGGTAGGAATCGGAAAGCCACCTAGTGCTTGATGACGTTCACTGACAATAAATAGTCTGTCTCTATTTATTTCAAGACGAATAGTGACATCAGGTTTTTTCAGTTTCACCCGCGCCGACTCGACGTTTTGGTTCAGACCACCACCAACGTATTGCTCAATTTGCAGCGACGAAAAATCATGTTCACCAGTACGCTTAGCACGCACACAAAAACTCTTATTTTCAATGGTTTTGGCATGCACTGCTAAGGTTTTTTCAAAAATGTCTTGTACCGAGTCGAAGTCGTATTCGATAACTTCTAAAAAATGCGTAATACCAGGCACACATTTTAAAGTTTCAATGATCTTAATACGATTGTCTTCACTGGTATCCTTGCTGGTAACCTCAATATTGTCCCAATTCATTTTGGTACGGACTTGCTCGTCAACGCGGCGTAGTACGTTTTTAATATTCGATTCAAGGATTTTCGTGAAACGCTTGCGCACTGGGCGCGACTTTATGGTAATTTCAGGTTGTAATTTTACGATAAACTTCATTATCAAAACCGGGCGACTAAAAAACTGGCGCATTATACACTATGGCGTACAAGATGTGCTAATGCATCTATGTATTTAAAGTCTATACCATTTATGGCAAATACAGGTTAAAATGGCCGATTAATAATGAACTCGCTCGAGTATTACTCGACATGACAAGGGTATGCATGGTGAAAAAGCCTGAAAATCAAAGCTTTGAAGAGTCTATCAACGAACTTGAACAAATCGTAACCAGCCTAGAGCAAGGCGATTTGTCACTCGAAGATTCGATGAAACTGTTTGAACGCGGTCTGGCTTTAAGTCAGGCAAGCCAACAAAAGCTTGATGGTGCCGAACAAAAAATCCAAATTTTGTTGGACAAAAATGGCGACCAAACCCTTGCCAACTTCACTCAAGATGACAATAGCGAACTTTAATGCAACTGGAAAACCTTGCACATTATCAGCAGCGCATTGATGCCTATCTGCAGCTGCAATTAGATAACCTTGAGATTAACGATCAACGTCTATTTGATGCCATGCAATATGGTTTATTGATTGGTGGAAAACGCATGCGCCCATATTTGGCTTATGTCACCGCCAATATGTTGCACTTGGATTTAGATGACATCGACCCTATTGCCGCGGCACTTGAATGCATTCACGCTTATTCATTAATTCACGATGATCTGCCTGCCATGGACGATGACGATTTACGTCGTGGTCAAGCGACGTGTCACATTAAATTTGACGAAGCGACGGCGATTTTAGCGGGTGATGCTTTGCAATCATTGGCGTTTGATATTCTTGCCAATCACAGCTTTAGCAGTATCAGTGCACAAACCCATGTGAATTTGATGCAGCAGTTATCCCATGCCACTGGCTATCAAGGGATGTGCGGTGGTCAGGCTATGGATTTAGCCGCGACCGGTGAGCAAGTATCGTTATCGCATTTGCAAACCATCCATAAATTAAAAACCGGCGCTTTACTTAAAGCGTCTATATTGATGCCGGCAAGTTGTCGCGAAGATTTACCCGAGCAAACCTTTGCTGGTTTGCAGCAATTTGCTGAACAAATCGGCCTTGCATATCAAGTCCATGATGACATCATCGACATCACCAGTAGCGAAGAAACCCTGGGAAAGCCTGCCGGATCTGATCTTGAAGCGAACAAATCTACGTATCCTTCTTTACTAGGACTCGATGGCGCCTTGAAAAAAGAGCAGCAATTATTTGAGCAAGCACTCACTGCGCTCACGGCATTGCCTTACAACACCCGAAACTTGGCTGATTTTTCCACGTTTATCATTAAACGTGCTCATTAATTATATTGATTACTATGACTATAGAATTGTCTGACTACCCATTATTGGCAACCATTGACGAACCAAGTCAACTGAGAGATTACCCTCAGGAGAAACTTAAGCAGATCAGTGATGAATTGCGTAGCTACTTACTAAACTCTGTTAGTAAGAGCAGTGGTCACTTTGCTTCGGGCCTCGGTGCGATAGAGTTAACCGTCGCCCTGCATTATGTTTACGAAACACCGTTTGATAACGTTGTTTGGGATGTGGGTCATCAAGCCTACCCTCATAAAATCCTAACCGGTCGTCGCGATCAATTGCATACCATTCGTCAAAAAGATGGTTTACACCCGTTTCCGTGGCGTGAAGAAAGCGATTACGATGTGTTAAGCGTCGGTCATTCGAGTACTTCAATATCCGCCGCCCTTGGTATGACGGTTGCCGCGGAAAAAGAAGGTAAAGGTCGTCAAACCGTTGCCGTGATCGGTGATGGCGCAATGACCGCAGGTATGGCTTTTGAAGCATTAAACCACGGTGGCGATATCCACAAAGATATGTTGATTGTGCTAAACGACAACGAGATGAGTATCTCTGAAAACGTTGGTGCATTAAACAACCATTTGGCGAAATTATTGTCCGGCAGTTTGTATACCGGTTTACGCGAAAGCTCAAAACGAATTCTTAATTCCATTCCGCCAATCAAAGAATTGGCATCACGAGCCGAAGAGCACCTCAAAGGTATGGTGGTGCCATCAACGTTTTTCGAAGAGTTAGGTTTTAACTACATTGGCCCGATTGACGGTCATGATGTTGACGGTTTGGTTGACACCATACGCAATATGAAAAGCCTTAAAGGTCCACAGATTTTGCATGTGGTCACCAAAAAAGGTAAAGGTTACGAGCAAGCTGAGCAAGACCCGATCAAATACCACGCCGTACCTAAGTTTGATCCTGCCAGTCAGTCTCTGCCAAAGAGTCCACCAAGTCTGCCAACCTATTCAAAAATATTTGGTGACTGGTTATGTGACATGGCCGAACAAGACGACAAATTAGTCGCCATTACCCCGGCGATGCGTGAAGGCTCTGGCATGGTGGAATTCAGTCAGCGTTTTCCAGACAAATACTTTGACGTTGCCATAGCTGAACAGCATGCAGTGACATTTGGTGCAGGTTTGGCAATAGGTGGCAACAACGCCATTGTTGCCATTTACTCAAGCTTCTTACAACGTGCCTATGATCAATTGATCCACGATGTCGCCATTCAAAACTTACCGGTTTTGTTTGCCATCGATCGCGCCGGTATTGTTGGCGCCGATGGTCCGACGCATCAAGGTGCATACGATTTAAGTTTTATGCGTTGTGTACCTAACATGGTGATCATGTGTCCGTCGGATGAAGCAGAATGTCGATTGATGTTGACCACAGGTCATAAGCACAGTGGTCCTGCCGCAGTTCGCTACCCTCGTGGTAACGCAGTCGGTGTCGAACTCCCAGATTTGCAGCAAGTGATTGAAATCGGTAAAGGCGTTATTCGTCGCCAAGGTGACAGATTAGCGATACTATCGTTTGGCACCATGTTGCAAGCGGGTCAGTATGCCGCCGATGAACTTAACGCCACGGTTGCCGATATGCGCTTCGTTAAGCCACTTGATACCGCCTTAATCGATCAATTAGTGGCAGAGCATGAATACATCATCACCATCGAAGACAATGCCATTGCCGGCGGCGCAGGTTCGGCGGTGAATGAATACCTAATAAGCAAAGGCTACACAAATAAAGTATTAAACATTGGTTTGCCTGATGAGTTTATCAAGCACGGTACACAACCCGAGATCCATAAAGAGTTGTTGATTGATGGTGAAGGTATTTTGATGAAAGCCAAGGGCTTTATTAACGCCAGCAGTTAATACTGCGATTATGAACAATAAAAAAGCCGCTTTCGCGGCTTTTTTATTGTTCAAATTTTAGCTGGTAGACAAACGCTTTAACGATACGCCCCTGCTCGGTTAACACCTCGGTTTCAACACGCTTATAGCCCTCGCCTTCAAAGTCATCAAGCAAAGTCCAACTGCTCGGTAAATTATCAGAGATAAACAAATAGCCCGAGACGGGCTCGGCTTCTTTGTCTAAGACTATGCCAGGATAACCTAGCCAAGCACCCCAGCCTTGTTGATATAAATGACCTTTGACTTTTGCCTTTTCATAGCGGCCACCGATCGCTGTCAATATATGTTCATTAGACTGACCTGGGCACAGGCTACCATAGACAAATAGGTGTTTACTCATTCGTCAGGCTCGTTATTGATTCCAACTATAAGGTTTATATTCATCAATTTTTGGCGCAATTTTTAGGTACAGCTCATCGGCTCGGGCTCGGCAACGCTTTATTTGATCACGGGACAAGCCTTGCGCATCCATATCCATGCTTTGCTCTGCCGGTCCGTAGCCATTGTAGGCGGCGATACGGTTCCAAATGTAGGATTGCTCCACATTCTTAGACACCCCTTTGCCGTCATAGTACAAAATCGCTAGATTAAACTGTGCCAAGGCATAATTTTGCATTGCGGCATCTTCATACCACGTTGCCGCTTTGACATAATTTTGCGTGGTATTAACGCCTTCTTGATACATCAAGGCCAAATTAAATTGGGCCGCAGCTAAACCTTTATCTGCTGCTCTCTTGGTATATTCAAAGCCTTGGCGCTTATCCACTATGGTGCCACGACCTTCAAGGTACATTTGTGCGATATTAAACTGTGCTTCAGGAATACCGCGTTTCGCAGCTCTTTGGTATAACTCAAACGCTTTGGTTTGACTTTTCTTAACACCCAAGCCACGTTCGTACATCGTTGCCTGATGGTACAAGGCCTGTGGGTGGCCCAAATCAACCATAGGTTTTAACTCTTCTACCGCAGCGATAAAGTCACCGCGATTCATCATCTCTACCGCTTCTTCCATACCTGCCATTGCCGTGTTTGCAAGCAGTGTAGAGAACAATACGACTAAAATTTTTCTGTTCATAATTTGCCTCAGTGAAAACTGATGATACCAATTTGATTAAACATTTGGTCAGCAATAATGTCAGCGCATAATGTTTGATTAGCTTTTAAACGATAAAGTTCAATACAGCTTAAATGCGCCTAAATAGTTAGCTTAAGTTTAGTTTAAATTTATCTGTTACGTTACTGAAAAATTTACTGTTTTGCTAGTCTGTCATACAAAACAATAGAGCCGGCAACCGAAACGTTTAGGCTGTAATTTCCCGGTAATTTTACCAACTCATGACAACGAGCAAGTGCCTCGCTTGGTAAGCCCGATTGTTCATTACCGAGTAAATAGACACAGCGAAATGGATGTTGATAGTCGATCATATCAATCGCTTTGTCATCAAGTTCTACCCCAACCAAGCGTGTGTCATAGGGTAAGTGAGTGATAAGATCATCCATGTCCCGATAGTGAAACAATGGAATTTTTTGCCAAGCATTGACCACATCCGTGCCTTGCTTTTTATACTTACTGCCCACGGTAAAAATAAATGAGGCGCCAAGTATATACGCACTGCGCCATAAGGTACCAAGATTAACTTGTTCCTTATTGTTAAAAATACCGATCGCAAAAAATCCATCGGCTGGGTATGTTTGCTTTAATCTAGCCATTACGCCTCAGTTTTCTATACATATTCATCGTCACAGAAAATTGCTTCTGCATTTTCGGCATTCCCTACTTCCATGAAGGTCATTGCGGCGAAAGGGTCAACCTCCTGAAGCAAGAGTGTGCCTAAAAATAGTGACAAAAAAGGCTGCAATCGCAGCCTTTTCAATCAGTTACACGCTTATTTTAGCGAATCAAAGAATTTTTTCACACCGTCAAAAAAGCCCTGCTCTTTTGGTCGGTATTTAGCCGCATCGGCGCCTTCACCCATGCTCTCTTGCAGCTTTTCCAATAGCTCGGTTTGTTCACTGTTAAGGTTCACAGGGGTCTCAATGACGACCTTACACAATAAATCACCGGTTGCCGAACTGCGCACCGACTTAACCCCTTTGCCACGCATACGGAATAGCTTACCGGTTTGCGTCTCACGAGGAATTTTCAGTTTTACTTTACCATCAAGAGTTGGTACTTCAATGTCGCCACCAAGCGCCGCTGTAGTAAAGCTGATTGGCACTTCACAGTACAGGTTATTCTCATCACGAACAAAAATATCGTGATCTCGAACATTGACTTGTACATATAAGTCTCCGGCTGGAGCGCCCATTTCACCGGCTTCGCCTTCGCCTGATAAACGAATTCTGTCACCCGTATCCACACCAGCTGGTACTTTTGCCGATAAGGTTTTGGTTTTCTGCACACGGCCTTGGCCATGACATGAATTACACGGGTCTTTGATCACCTTGCCTCGTCCAGAACACGTTGGACAAGTTTGCTGTACCGCAAACAAGCCCTGGCGCATTTGCACTTGGCCATGACCATGACAGGTTTGACAGGTCGTCGCTGAAGAACCTTTCTTAGCACCCGATCCGTCACATGGTTCACAATTGACATAGGTTGGCACTTTAAGCTCAACGGTTTTACCGCGAACCGCTTCTTCCAATGTCATATCAAGATTGTAACGTAAGTCAGAACCACGACGGGCACGAGACTGACCACCACGGCCACCGCGACCACCGCCAAATATGTCACCAAATACGTCGCCAAAGATATCGCCAAAGTCAGCACCGCCGCCAAAGCCACCGCCGCCCATGCCGCCTTGTTCAAAAGCAGCATGACCATACTGGTCATATGCAGCACGCTTTTGCGAGTCATTCAACACTTCATAGGCTTCTTTAATGACCTTGAACTGTTCTTCTTTGTCCTTGTCGCCTTTGGTACGGTCTGGATGATATTTCATCGCCAAACGTTTATAGGCTTTCTTGATTTCGCGCTCGCCGGCATCTTTTGCCACTTCGAGCACTTCATAGTAATCGCGTTTTGACATACCTGTATTTACTTCTGTTTAGGCCCGCTGAATATTCAGCTTGCAGATAAAATAATAAAGCGCTGACATCAGAAATTGACAGCAGCGCTCTATATCAATAACTAACCGAGGTGTTAATTATTTTTTGTCGTCTTTAACTTCTTCAAACTCTGCATCTACTACATCTTCAGCAGGGTTTGCTTGTGGTTCAGCTTGCTCAGCACCGCCAGCTGCACCAGCTTGTGCTTGCGCTTTAGCTTGAGCGATTTCCATAAGTTTTGCAGAGGCTTCAATAACCGCTTGAGACTTAGCTTCAATGGCGTCTTTATCATCGCCTTTGATTGCTTCTTCAAGTTCAGTTAGTGCCGCTTCGATCTTATCTTTATCTTCGCTTGGTAAGTCGTCACCGGCTTCGGTAATTTGCGTACGTGTTGCGTGCGCCATTGCGTCAGCTTGGTTACGAGCATTTACTAGCTCTTCGAACTTGGCATCAGAATCAGCGTTTGCTTCCGCGTCACGTACCATTTGCTCTACTTCATCATCAGAAAGACCTGAAGACGCTTTGATTGTGATCTTCTGCTCTTTACCAGTATTTTTATCTTTTGCCGTTACGTGCAAGATACCATCGGCATCGATATCGAAGGTAACTTCGATTTGCGGAACACCACGTGGCGCTGAATCAATACCTTCAAGGTTAAATTGACCAAGAGACTTATTCAAAGATGCTTGCTTACGCTCACCTTGAACAACGTGAACTGTTACAGCAGCTTGGTTATCTTCAGCGGTTGAGAATGTTTGCGATTGCTTAGTAGGAATCGTTGTATTTTTCTCAATAACTTTGGTCATTACGCCACCCATGGTCTCAATACCAAGAGATAGAGGTGTAACGTCAAGAAGTAATACGTCAGTAACGTCACCAGCAAGAACACCAGCTTGTACCGCAGCACCTGAAGCAACAGCTTCATCTGGGTTTACGTCTTTACGTGGCTCTTTGCCAAAGAAGTCTGTTACCGTTTTTTGTACTAGTGGCATACGAGTTTGACCACCAACCAAAATAACGTCGGTTACATCAGAGGTCGACAAGTCCGCATCCGAAAGAGCCATTTTTAATGGTTCTAGTGTTGCTTTAACCATATCATCAACCAAAGACTCTAGCTTGGCACGAGTTACTTTGATGTTCATATGCTTAGGACCCGTTGCATCAGCCGTGATGTACGGTAAGTTAACATCGGTTTGTTGTGCTGATGAAAGCTCACATTTGGCTTTTTCTGCCGCTTCTTTAAGACGCTGCATTGCCAAAGGATCGTTAGTTAAGTCGATCGCTTGATCTTTCTTAAATTCTTCAACAAGGTAGTTGATCATGCGGTTATCAAAGTCTTCACCACCAAGGTGTGTATCACCATTAGTCGCTAGAACTTCAAACGTGTGCTCGCCTTCAACTTCATCAATTTCGATGATTGAAATATCAAATGTACCACCACCAAGGTCGTATACTGCTACAACGCGCTCACCTTGTTGTTTGTCCATACCGTAAGCAAGTGCTGCGGCTGTTGGCTCATTGATAATACGCTTAACTTCTAAACCAGCGATACGACCTGCATCTTTGGTTGCTTGACGTTGAGAGTCATTAAAGTAAGCAGGAACAGTGATAACCGCTTCAGTTACTTCTTCACCAAGAAAGTCTTCAGCCGTTTTCTTCATTTTCTTAAGAACTTCAGCTGATACTTGCGGCGGCGCCATGATTTCGCCTTTCGCTTCAACCCAAGCATCGCCATTGTCGGCTTTTTTGATACCGAAAGGCATGATGTCGATATCACGCTGAACTTCTTTGTCTTCAAAACGACGACCAATAAGACGCTTGATAGCAAATAAAGTATTCTCAGGGTTAGTCACAGCCTGGCGTTTAGCTGGCTGACCAACAAGAGTTTCGCCTTCAGCAGTATATGCAATGATTGAAGGGGTCGTACGATCACCTTCTGCATTTTCAATTACACGAACGTTGTCACCGTCTAGTACAGCAACACATGAGTTAGTTGTCCCTAGGTCAATACCAATTATTTTGCCCATCTTGAGGATCTCCGAAAAAAATAGTTACATCTTAGATAATTTGATAAGTGGGGGACGGCGGATATGTTTTCAATAGGAAAAGTGAAAAAAATTTAAAAAAAATTATTTTTCTGTTGCTGTAACGCTCGATTTTGCCTCACTTAAGGCTAAATCACCTCAAGATAACAAAAAACTATAAGTTGTTGCCGTATATCTCATCCTCGTGTGCGTCATTATATTGGCTCATGATTTGCCTAATTTGCGGCTCACATTGACTAAAAGCAACAACTAAAGCCGGATCAAATGTATTGCCTGCATTTTGTTGCAGATACTCAATCGCTCGCTCATAACTCCACGCCTGTTTGTATGGCCGTTCTGACGTTAGCGCATCGAACACATCTGCGATGGTAACAATTCGCGCACTCAATGGAATATCATCACCTTTGGTGCCGTGTGGATAACCACTGCCATCGTATTTTTCATGATGATAAAGGCAGACCTCTCGCGCTAATGATAATAACGGAGAATCATTGCTACCGAGAATATCGGCGCCGTATTCGACATGTCGCTGCATTTCTTGTCGCTCACCATGGTCGAGTTTGCCCGGTTTCATTAAGATTGCATCGGCAATGCCTATCTTACCGATATCATGCATTGGCGCGGCATCAAAAAGCAGTTCAACCCAATCCTGATTGGCGTGTACCTTTTGCGCCAACATCCGAGAGTAATAACTCATGCGGATAACATGCATGCCCGTTTCATTGTCTTTGTATTCTGCCGCACGCCCTAAGCGACGAATGATTTCCACACGAGTGGTTTCGAGCTCCGCAGTGCGTTGAGCCACCATATGGGTTAATTCTCGTTGCTGATTATACAAAGCCAATTGAGTTCGCACCCGGGCCTGAACAATAGGCACGCTTACCGGTTTGGTAATATAATCAACCGCGCCGAGTTTAAAGCCAATGGCTTCATCCTCCACTTGTGATTTCGCGGTGACAAAAATCACCGGAATATCCGATGTCAGAGGGTTTGATTTTAACCGCCGACACACTTCATGGCCGTCCATACCAGGCATCATAACATCGAGCAGAATAAGATCAGGTTTCGGTTGCCCTTGAGCTATTTTTAACGCCAACTCACCGTTAACCGCCGCCTTAACCTTATACGTAGGGCGTAAAATACCATTGAGTACGTCAATGTTGGCGGGGTTGTCATCGACAACCAATATGGTGGCTGAGTTATCTGTCATCAAGTATCCTTGGCGAGGTTTTCACTAATGAACTGCTTTAATAATGCGTGGGCGTTATCAAAGTCATAATTTTCTATGCTAGTTAATATTCGCTTAAACGCAAATTCATAACGGCTGGCAGTAAACTGTTGCTGCAAGTCTTCAGCGACATCGGTGGCGTCGGTTTCAAAATCTTCTATCAATGACAATAAATGATTTAACTGTTGGCTGTATTGGCTCATATCGATAGCAGATTCGTCGCGATCATCGTTAACGCTATCTTTGACTTTGCTGCTATTAAGCAGTTGCCCCAGCTCCGATAATACATCCTGCAGCTTGCTGGTCACTTGTTGCAATTGGGTGCTAATGATTTCGTTGCCGGCATTGCCGTTTAATGCCGTCTCCAGCTTATCGGCTTCAGCCTGTAATAAGTTGGCGCCGATATTACCCGCGGTGCCTTTTAAGGTATGCGCTAAACGTGTCGCTTTATTTAATTTATGTTCGCCCCAGGCTTCACTGAAGTGACTATAGAAATCACTTTGACTGGCGACAAATTTGCGCAGCAAACGCAGGTATAAATTTTTATCGCCCGCACAGGTTGCTAAGCCTTTATCAATATTAACGTAAGATAAGTCTTGTTGTTGTAGCGCAATATCATCGCCATCAGTTGCTTGAGACTCACCGACGTCTGTAATTGGCTCGACAGCAAATGGCCCTTGTGAGCTGATCCACTTCGCCATGGTAGAGAACATATCATTGACGTTAATCGGTTTGGCAATATGCGCATTCATGCCCGCCGATAAGACTTTTTCCTTATCGGAAGCCATGGCATTGGCGGTCATGGCAATAATAGGCATATCCGGCTGCTCTTGACGAATAATGCCAGCGGCGGTGTACCCATCCATAACCGGCATTTGCAAATCCATTAATATGCCGTCATAACGATTTAAGGCTGCCATTTCGACCGCTTGTTGACCATTGTCGGCAACATCATAACGAATCTTCGCCTGCTGCAATAAACCGATTGCTAATTCCTGATTAAGCTCATTGTCTTCCACCAACAACACTTTGGCATTATTGAGCTTGCGATAATCTTGCTGCAATGCTTCGTCCTTGCCGAGCTTGCGCGTTGTGGCAATGTATGACTGGCCCATTAAGCGCATCATTTCATCAAATATGGACGAGGCGGTTACCGGTTTACTTAAAAAGCTATCAATATGCAGTTGTTGATCCAATTGTGCGCGATTTTTTATCTGGTCTTTACCGTAGGCAGTAATCAACACAAAGTGCTTGGTTTGATCAGACAATAAGGTCTGCAATTTTGCCACGGTATCGAGGCCATCTAAGCCAGGCATTTGCCAATCTATCATGGCAAAATCAAAATCTGTTTGACCATTGGAGACTAAATCAATGGCTTGCAAACCACTGTATGCCACCTGAATGTCACAACCAAAACTGCTCATAATATTACTTAGCACTTCAGCGGCAATGGTATTGTCATCGACAATCAACACTTTTTTCCCGGTTAACAAGTGACGTTGCTGCTCACTAAATTTCGGCTCCAATTTACCTTGCGGCAAATCCAAGACCACATCAAAGAAAAACACACTGCCCTTGCCCACTTCCGACTCAACCCAAATCTCGCCTTGCATTAAATGAATCAGCTTTTGGCATATGGTCAGTCCTAATCCGGTACCACCGTATTTGCGCGTAGTTGACGAATCCGCTTGTGAAAATGACTGAAATAACTTGTCCATTTGCTGTTGAGACATGCCAATACCAGAGTCCTGAACAGCAAACCGCAAGCGCACTTTATCGGTGTGATGTGGCACCAATTTAATGGAGATAACAATTTGCCCTAGTTCGGTAAATTTAATCGCATTATTGGCTAAATTAATCAGTATTTGATTGAGACGCAGCGGATCGCCACTCAAATACACCGGCACATCTGGGGAGATATTAAATAATAATTCGATCCCCTTATCGTGGGCCTGAAAACCAATGATATTCGCCACATCATCCATAACGTCATCGATGGTAAAGTCGATACGTTCTAGTTCGAGTTTGCCAGCCTCGATTTTTGAGAAATCGAGGATATCGTTAATGATCCCCAATAACGACTCTGCCGCTCTGTGCACTTTTTTAATGTAGTTTTTTGGCTTGCTGTCCAACTCATGCTCTAACGCCAAATGAGACATACCGATGATTGCATTCATCGGCGTACGAATTTCATGACTCATATTGGCAAGAAAGTCAGATTTGGCGCGACTGGCTTCATCCGCCAACACTTTTGCTTCCAGCAAGGCTTTTTTCGCTTGATTCTCTTGAGTCACATCGCGCAGTGACACAATCACATAAGACTTGTCCTCGAGTACGATTGGCGTATATACCGATTCAACTTCAATGCAGCCGCCATCTTTGGTTAAAATATCTAAAGGTACATCGGCATTACCGCTGTGATGCACAAAAGGCTCTTGCCAATAATCTTGGGTGAACAGCTGGTGCTCTTTGCGTCGATGGTGCGGCACTATGGTGTGTAATGGTTTGCCATCGAGCTCTTCCGCCGCCCAGCCCAACATGCGCGTGGTTGTGGCATTAATTTGCTCAATAACATCATCCGTATTGACCAGTAACATCGCAATTGGCATCGACTCTAGTATGGTATTAATGCGGTTTTTCTCTTCCAACCGCTCAGAAATATCCTGAAACGCGACAACCGCTGCCAGTTCACTGTGCTCGTCGTCTTCGCTAATCGGTGCAACAGAATACTCTACCGGAATCGATTCGCCATTTTTGTGCTCAAATACCGCCATAGGATTGCGTATGGTTTTGCCTTCACGCACCGCTTTTAAAATGGGGTTATTGTCATCGGTTAACGAGTCACCATTGGTTTTTTGCTTGTGGAATAGTTGGTAATAAGGCTGATCTATAACGTCCTCTTCTTGATAGCCAAGTAGATTCGACGCGGATTCATTAAAGATACGACAGACACCGTGCTTATCGATACCAAAAATACCATCCGCAACAGAGCCTAGAACCGAACGATTAGTGCGCTCTGATGCCACCAACTCCTGTGTTCTTTCATCGATAATACGTTCTAGCTCTTGTTGTGAGCGACGAGTAATGTCTGTAGCCCGTTGCGATATGATAAACATAAAGGTCGACAAGGCTGCGACAACAATGACAATGGTGATGGTCACAACGGCAAACAAAAAGCGTAATTGATAATAGCGTTTGTAGACTTCGTCGATGTCGACTTCGACCACTACCGAGTTATTCATTTCTTTAAGCCAAGTGGCTTTACCGACCACCAATTTGCCACGATAGTCACGATAGCCAACAATGTCTTCGGTATCGACTTGATATAACGCGCTTTGGGTCATGGTGTTGTCTTCACCATTTGGTAAGACAACGTTTAAGATATTCGACTTGCCGTATTCAAGTTGCCCCAGATCGTATAAGTCAGAAAGAAAACGGCTTTGTGTTAGCATGCGACCTTTTCTATCAATTGAATAGGCTTCTAAGGTGTCGCCTACACCGACATCGGTAAAGGATGCGGCAAAGTTACCTTTGGGATCAAATCGCATCGCCATAATGGCAATAACTTCGCCCCAAATATCGGTTACCGGGGTCGCTACAAACACCACGGCGTCTTGATCTTGCTTTGATAAATTGCCATCGATATCGACTTTTGACCACACCGAAGGAATGAATTGGCTTTGACCATTAACCACTTTCTCAAAAAGCTCTGGTCGTTGTTCAGCGATTGCATGATCTAAGCCCGTTAATGCCTTTTCCGTACTGTATAAGGTTAAGCCTTGCTTTGAGATCAAAAATGCGGCTCGCCCAGAGATGTAAGTAGACGGTCGTTCGCGAAAAAATCGGTCCAATTGATTGTTAGATAAGGTTATGTTTTCTAGACTTTTTCTATCGTAGGCAAGCAATAATTGCTCGGTTAATTCAATAAATTGTGGCAGTTCACTAACCGAGTTGGTTAATTGTTTACGCGACTGATACCAGCCTTTCAGGTTGGTAAGCACACTTTTTTGCGTTATTGATAGCAATTTATCGTATTCTTGCTGTGAATATTTTCTAAACTCACTCAAATACCAAGACATACCGGACACCATGATAGCTAATATCAATAAGACGAGAAGCACATACACACTTTTAAAGCGCGCGGTGCCAAATTTTCGCGCTATTTCATCGGTATATTTTCGCGCCACATGCCAAACCATATACAACAAAAACATGCCAAGTACCGCGGCTCCTACGGCGATATAATTACCGGATAAATTGGTATCTTTTTTCTCTTGAAAATATTGACTCTCCCATTGTCGTTGCATCGAACTTAAGTGCTCGGCCCCTAATTGGTCTATGCCCCAATCAATGATATTTTTCAGTTCAGGTAAATTTTTATTGATGCAATAGCCAATAGCAAAAGGCTCTAACCCTTCAACACTGACCGGTTTAAGCCCGGCAATTCGATTGCTTTTTTGATAATAGTTCAGGCTATATAGGTATAAAATAAAGCCATCAATTTTACCGTCGCGCACTTGCTGTAGGCCTTGCTCGATGTTATCAGTGGTGATCACATTGCTGGCGCCGACCAACTCTTCTGCCTTGGCATGAGTCGCATAGCCTTTTACGACTCCTAATGTTGCATGGTATTTGCCGTCTTTTTTGGCGTTAAACACCTGACTGTCTTGGCGCACCGCCAAAATTGGCGTAAACGTTTGAATGGGTTTTGAAAATAACACCTCGCCTTGGCGCTCTTCGCTATTTGCGCATATCGATAACACATCAATATCGCCGCGCATTAAGCTTTTGTATTCTTGATCGAAAGTCGTTTGCGAGGTGACTTGTAAGGTGATGGGTAGCACTTCATTGAGAGACAAGCGCGCCATTTTGCCTATACCTTCAACTTGGCCATGCTCATCGACAAAATCAAATGGTGGGAAATTGGCATCCATACCAACGTTAACAATGGGGTGCTTATTGGCCCAATCCATGAGTTCAGGCGGCAAATCGTTAGCTGCGAAGGCTCTCAATGCCATCGACAGGACAAATACTAAGGTAACTAACAGTGAAAATGCAGGCCTAATCAGCTTCATGCAAACAGGTCAAAAAAGAGTGATCTTATAAGTATATAATCACATGAGAAATTTACGACCGGCCATGGGTTAACAAGATGTTGATGTTTGAATCTAGCCCTCGCCTCGTACGGGCTATGAAAATTGCAACAATATGTAATCAAAGCAACAACTTAAGATATGAGCTTGATTAAAAAACGGTGACCATACAAGAAACAGCAAATGATGCCGATTAGAACATCATTTGCCATTAAGAGTAATCAGGCACTCGTCACTAACACTTTGCCTTGATAACCGATAAGTTATTAACGGCTACTGACATTTGTTGGTCTTGCGCCTGTTTTTTATCCAATGCGCCACTTAAACGTGTTAAAACTAACGCCACAGCGACAATGATCGACCCGACCCAAGCGGTATCGGTAAGCTGGGCGGTTTCAACAATAACCCCGCCACTCAGTGATCCTAAGGCAATGCCGACATTAAACGCAGCGATATTCAAACCTGAGGCGACATCCACGGCATTAGGTGTGTATTTTTGTGCCAATTGCACTACATAGACTTGTAACCCAGGAACATTACCAAATGCAAAGGCGCCCCAAACCAATACCGTGATCAGTACCGCTGGTTTTGAACCCGCAACAAAACTTAATAACAGTAACACCAATGCTAAGCCGCTAAACACAAAGGTAAGTGCTGATATAGGCCCTTTGCGGTCGGCAAGTTTGCCACCGTAAATATTACCAATCGCTACCGAAACACCATACACCAGTAAGATAACACCGACCATCGACGCATCGAAGCCACTGACTTGCTGTAAAATCGGTGCCAAATAGGTAAATGCCGTAAACGTTCCGCCATAGCCAACAGCTGTAATGATGTACACCAGCAGCAATCTAGGGTGAACTAATACCTGAAATTGCTCTTTAAAACTCGCTGACTGGCCTTTTTTCAAATCCTTTGGCACCAAGAGCAGGCTGCCGATAATGGCAATAACACCCAATAGTGACACCACTAGAAACGTTGCTCGCCAACCAAATTCCTGACCAATAAATGTGCCAAGCGGTACGCCAGTAACTAAGGCGACCGTTAAACCGGTAAACATAATGGCGATGGCACTGGCTTCTTTATCTTTGCTCACTAATGATGTGGCAATGGTTGAGCCAATCGAAAAGAACACACCATGGGCAAGCCCAGTTAAAATCCTTGCGGCAATCAGGCTTTCATATCCAGGTGCTTGCCAAGCAACCAGGTTGCCTAAAGTAAACAGCGCCATAAGGGCAATCAATAGATACTTACGATTCCAGCGTCCGGTCAATGCGGTTAACACCGGTGCACCGATGGCAACACCCAAGGCATATAAACTCACTAATAACCCGGCAGAGGGTAAACTGACGGATAAGTCATTGGCGATAGTCGGTATCAAACCAACAATAACAAACTCGGTTGTGCCGATAGCAAAAGCACTGAGAGTCAAAGCGAATAAAGCTAATGGCATGAGCCACTCCAAAATGATTTAAGATGTTCAAGTTGGCGACTATTATCCACAGTATCTCAATTGCAAAAACACCAAAAATGGCAATTCACTTTTGCATTAAACGCAAAGATATATACAAAATTTTTACAGTTTATTACTGTAAATCCATTGTTTACTGCTTGTTAATTGACCTGTCGCAAAAAATATCACAAAAACCAACATTGTTTGTCTTGCTATCGACCGCTAGGTCGGTAAAATCGCGCCCCTCGTAATCGATTCACCGAATTGGAGCTGTGCCTTAAATGAGAAAATTGCTTACCCTTCCAGCAAAATTAAACACCTGTCCTGTTGAAGACGCTATATACCAAAATGCGTTAACCTGTATAACCGACTTAGCCTTAAATCTAATGGCCGTTAAAGTCGAGCATCACCCAGAAGACTTTCTCGGTTGGTGCCAACAATTACTGAAGATTTGCCAACACGATCTGAATGTTGACTTGCTTGAAGAAAAGCAATTACCGGTACTAAAAAAGTTGCAAGACACCCTGCAACAAGGCATTTCGCAAATACAGCTTAAAATGTTACGTGTCGCGCCTTGGCCAGTATTTTATCAAGCCATTGAAAGCATGTCTGAATTGCAATCTTTGCAAGAGCGCACACAGCTATTACACTACATCGCCAATATTCGAGAGATACCATTAGCGCAATTAAGCCAAGCTGATTTGCAGGCATTTAGTGGTAAGCATGGTGCATGTCATGACATTGATAACTATCCGTTTGATGTGGAATGGTTTGCGTCAACCAAAGCGGCAAAGACATTTCATCGTTTGTTAACCAATCACACCGAGTTATTTGATCAGGCGCTTGCGCATATTCCGTTGCAAGGCGAGGTAGAAAAGCAACATTATCAAGATTTTGTTGATGCCTATCAGCACATTTTTGCGACACAGACGGACAGTGAAAAAGCGCCATTAATCGCCGCAACTCGATTATTAGCGATGCGTCGTCCAGACGTATTTGTGCCTCTTACCAATGCCAACTTGGCCAATTTATGTAAAGGTTTAAACATTAGTAAATTCGGCAACCAAGATTTTGATGGCTATTATCAAGAGCTCATTAATGTGCTTCCAATATATGCTTGGTACCGCTGTGCGCAACCAGAAGATGAGCAACAAGCCTTTATCTGGCAACATAGAGCATTGATGTTCGACCTGTTCTTTTATGCTGATGAAGACCAAGCACGCCGTTCTAATTATGTCCGTATGCGCGACAAACCAAAGACAGTGAAAATCAGTGCCGGTGCCAATAGAGCCAGCAAACGTAGCAAAGAAACCGCAGAGATGTTGGTTGATAAAGCGTTGGCAGAAGATGGCGTTGAAGCGTATTTACTGGATATGCGTGACACCTTAATAAAAAGTGTTAGTGCAGGCAAAAGCGTCGACCAGGCAATGCAGTTGATGCGCAGTATTTTTGGATAATCGCCTGTTTCGCATTAAGATAGCATGATGAACGCGTTAAGATACCTACAAGGTTACCCGCAACAAGTTGTTGAGCAAGCACAACAGTTGCTTACTCAGCAAAAGCTCGGGCCATGGTTATTAGCGCGTTATCCTGACGCTCATCAGATAGGCAATGATGGGCAACTAAGAGACTATGTACAGTCGTTAAAAAACCAATTCTTAAAAAAGTCCGCTCCGCTAAGCAAAGTTTGCTTTGATAATAAACTTCATGTCATTAACAACGCTTTAGGTACCCACAGTTACATAAGCAAAGTACATGGCAGTAAAATCAAACGAGTAAATGAAATCCGTATCGCCAGTATTTTTAAACAATGCCCTGAGCCATTTTTAAAAATGATTTGCGTGCATGAATTGGCGCACATAAAAGAGAAACAACATAACAAGGCGTTTTACCAGTTGTGTCAGCATATGATGCATGATTATCATCAAGTCGAGCTGCATTTGCGCCTCTATTTAGTGCAAACCGAAACACACGGTCGTTTATACTCTGCATAACGAAATAACAAATTGTCATGGTTTTAGCTCGTTAACCTTGGCTGCAATTTGTTATACTCTGGCAAAATCCTGTCAACATACAATGATATGAACTACATCAAGATTGATGATCTCAAATACGCCTGGGTATTTCGTTTTAAACAATTGCCGATCAGCGAACAAGATATGCAATTGATAAAACCAATGGCACCGGCTCGCTGCGCCACGCTATGGGGCCAATTTATCGCCAAGAATGCTGACCATCCAGACTTTATCGGTGAAGCCGATTGGCCTGGCAAAGATGATAGCTGGCATGATAAAGGCAACTGGCAAAATGCGTGGGAAAGTGACGATGAGAGCTTACCCGATGAAATAGCGGATTTTCTTGATTGGCAGGGCAATACCACGGTGTATTTCTGTAATTCACGCAAACAGGTCATAGAAACCCGTTTTGATGTATTTCAACGTTGTTGGAAAAACTTCTTAATGATGGACGACGGACCTATCTTGATTGCAAAAAAGAAAAAACAAGCGATTCAGTTCTTTCCTGATGGCACATTTCGTTTAGGCACCATGCCCTAAGCAATCAGTTTATCGAGACAAGCGAGCCTCATGCACCCACGCAATAAACACCAAGGTGATTATAACTTCAAGCAGTTATGTGTTGCTGTTCCAGCGCTTAAGGCATTTGTTGTCGACAATAAACACGGCAAGCAAAGCATTGACTTTAGTAACCCGAAGGCCTTAGTTTGTCTTAACAAAGCGTTATTAACACAACACTATGAGCTTGATTATTGGCAGTTACCTGACGGTCATTTGTGTCCGCCTATTCCCGGTCGAGTCGATTACTTGCACTACCTCGCTGACCTTCTAAAAAGCAGCAACAATAATCGCATACCTAAGCGCGCAAAAGATATTCGCCTACTCGATATAGGTACCGGTGCCAGCGTAGTGTACCCATTGCTCGCCCATAAGGTCTATCAATGGCAGGTGATCGCCAGCGATATTAGTCAATCATCGCTAGATAATGCGCAATCCATTATAGAGCGAAATGGCTTACAGCAGGCTATTCATTTACGCCATCAAAACGACAGTAAACATTGTTTTAATAACATCATTCGCTGTAATGAGTTTATCGACATTACAATGTGTAACCCGCCTTTTTTCGAGTCGATAGCGTCGGCTCGTGCCGCCAATAAACGCAAGTGGCAAAACCTTAATAAAGACGTTAATAAGATAGCGAATCAAGGGTTTAACTTTGCTGGCAGTAATGACGAATTATGTTGCCCAGGCGGTGAATTAAAGTTTGTGCGCAGAATGATTAATGAAAGCAAATATTTTGGCCATCAAGTCTTTTGGTTTACCTCTTTGGTCGCCAATAAAGATAACCTAAGAGCATTGAAACAAGCGTTGAAAAAAGCAAATGCGACCCAGGTTAAAACCGTGTCGATGCAGCAGGGACAAAAAACCAGCCGGTTTATTGCTTGGAGCTTTCTTAGCCAAGAGCAACAAAACGACTGGTGTGATAGACGATTTAATTAACCATTGAGGTTAATGTGACAAGTTACTCTGGTTCACCACCAAGTAAGTTTAATGAGCGCAGCTCACGCTCGGTTTGACCAATCAATTCATCTTCGGTTTTGCCATGCGCAATAGGTTGACGAGTTTGTGGGTCGACCTGAACAAAAACAATATCATCGGCTAGACAAATGGTCTTTTTGGTGGCTTTATTGCGCACCAAACACGTCACCGTGATAGAGGTGCGACCAACCGCTTTCGTGGCTAAACCAAACTCGACAACGTCACCTTGCAACGCTGGTGACTGAAAGCTTATTTCACCAATATGTTTGGTCACTAGACAATTGGTTTCTAATTGACAAATAGCGTAAATTGCCGCTTCTTCATCAATCCATTCCAAAGCTCTACCACCAAACAACGAGTTGGCGTAATTAAGATCGTTAGGCATAACCAAACGACGAGACAAAAAGCGCATAGCGACTCCAATAACTAATAAAATACAGCAAAAAATCGGCTGCGAATTATACGGACTTTTATAAGTGTAGGCTACATCTGCCTATAAATAATGGCAGCAATTAATGTTGCTTAAGCCAATTTAACAACACCGGAAAATGATCATCGACCGCAAGCCGATGGGTGAGAATATCATTGTGATCATAATCGACCATATTGCCGTTTTGTTTTGACAACAAAGAGAACTTAGCATTCTCGTTTCGACATTCATCAATAAAGCGCTGCACATCACCGCGATAACCTAACACCAAGTCTTTAATACCAGTGAGATGCCATGTTGGTGGCCAGTGCGTATGTTCGGCGGCCGAGCCATAATCAAAGCCATCTCGAGGATCAATCCATGGGCCTTTATTGACCCAAGCAATGCACTCATCAAGCGACATTTTTGATTCGCTATCAGCGCCAATTCCTAGTCGTTTAGCATCAAAAAAGCCATGCCGCTTTGCCATCATTGGTGCAAAACGATTCCATACTAGATTGACCTTAAACCACTTTTCAAAACTGCGTCGATAGATACTGCGTTTGGTACCAAAACAGACATTGCTTCTGACTTTATCCAAATAG
The DNA here is from genome assembly GCF_004752005.1 of Thalassotalea sp. HSM 43. NCBI lineage: Bacteria > Pseudomonadati > Pseudomonadota > Gammaproteobacteria > Alteromonadales > Colwelliaceae > Thalassotalea > Thalassotalea sp. HSM 43. Next base: position 861,747 of record NZ_CP038493.1, read on the forward strand.
TGTGGGTGGCGAATCAATAGACTGGCCAGTAATACCCCGCCCCATGAATGACAAATAAGATGCATCGGCTGTCGGCTGCGCTCGAAAATAAAATCAATACAGGCAGGAATGTCTTGGTTAATGGTTTCAAACTGGCCATAGTCTGAACTGGCACTCATGGTCGGTTTACTTTTACCACGGCCACGCATGTCCATGACGTAAACATCAAAACCTTGTTTGGCTAAAAAACACGCCAAACCTTTGCCGGATTCGGTATAAAAAATGCGGCCATTTTCAATCGCACCGTGCACCATAAATATCGGTGTGACAATGGCATCTTTGTTTACATTACTGGCGCGAATATGGCGCAAATGAATCTGTTGTCCCTGACTTTCAACATACAAGGACGCCTGCTCTGGCGATAAAGACATAGATTGCTTTAACTAAATACTGGTATGACCAGATTGTAGCGCGTTATCAATGAGCATTAAAGCTTTTGTAATGAAAACCTTTGTAATTACTTCACTTTTTCTTCGGAGCTAAACAATGTCCATTTAACACCCAGCGCGATGGCGTAGGTAAATTCATCCTGATACAACGCACTGTTTTTGTTTTCAGCACCATGCCAAAAGCCCAATTGCGCGCCGACAAAAATCATCAATTCAGGGTTGATCATTACTCGGTTAGCAATTGATACTTTAGAGCCAAGGTAACCCGCGTCACTTTCATAAAACGGCCTATCTGGACGGGCATATTGCTCTTGCACATCGTAAAAATATTGTTGAGTTTTATCCGTAGTAAACGTAGGAGCAACACTAAGGAAGAATCGTGAGTCGTCAAAGAAAAGGTTATCCAAGGTGAAGGCAAATTCAGGTTGGAAAACGTAGCCGCGATGATTGATGCGTTCAAAATCTGTAGAGAATACTGAGCGTAATTGCAAATTCAGCCACAGCTCAGCTTTGTCGACTGCTGGTTTACCTTTTGCAACTGAATCACTGTTGCTGGCAGTACCAAAATCCGACAATAAAAAGCTCGCTTCCGGACCAATCTCAAACATAAAGTCTAAGTCTGGCATACCATCTCGAATCTTCGACTCATCAGAATCTGCGTTAAATGCGCCACCAATACTGACATCTAATTTGAAGGTTTCTTTTTCTACCGCGACCGCTTTGACAATCGATTCATCACCGATACGAATAACGTCACCACGGTAAATTAAAAACGGTACTGGCAAAAACTTATTTTGATAATCTTCAGCGGCTGGATAAATTGGGCCTCTAAACGCGGCACTGAACAAACCCGCTTCCCAAAGAGGTTTATCTTCGGTCACATCCACAGACAAGGCACTGCCCTGATTGGCGAGACTGATGGTAGATAGCAGACTCATACAAGCGGCAACACATAGCGAACAAATTGCTGAAATTGATTTCATGAACGATGACTTATTATTATGACTTGAGTTATCTACTGCTGCTGAGAGATTGACGATCATTCTTTCGCTTTAAAAGTACGTTAGGTCAAATTTAAAGCGCAAGCGTTCGATTAAATCGAACGTGATTTTCTATATTAACCGCTATTCACAGACAACGTTTTCATTCATCATACCCTACATCAACGCCGAATCAATTTGCTTTAAGGAATTATTATGAAAATTATCGCGCTAGCAGCCACATCAAGCTCAAAATCTATTAACAAACAATTGGTGACCTACGCCGCAAATTTGGTCGAAGGCGCAACAGTAGAAGTCATCGACATTAATGATTATGAACTGCCTCTGTTTAGTGAAGATAGAGAAGCCAAACTAGGTAAACCTGAACTGGCTCAAGCATTCTTTGACAAGTTAGGCAGTGGCGATGCGATTATGATTTCTTACGCTGAACATAATGGTAGCTACACCGCGGCCTTTAAAAACTTATTTGATTGGACTTCACGCATCAATATGAAAGTCTACCAAAATAAAAAAATGATCCTTTTAGCCAGCTCACCAGGCCCAGGCGGCGCGCAAAGTGTGTTAGCGAGCGCAAGCAACTCAGCACCTTATTTTGATGGCGATGTCAAAGGCACATTTTCATTACCAAGCTTTTACGATAACTTTGATATGCAAGCTGGAAAAATCAATGATGACGAGCTAGCCACAGCGCTATACAAAACCGTTAACCAATTGAATCAATAGCTTCCAATAGATCTAGTTTCAAGGGGTCAGAGTTGTTGAAATTTCAACAACTCTGACCCCTTGAAATGTTTAAGTGCTTGTTCGGTTTTGTTCAACATAAATCGATTAAGCTTGGTGTGTTGCGGCGACCATCCCGCTAAAAAACGGTGGAAATCGGCCCAACACAGATCGTACAAATCACGCCACTCACGTTCTACTTGCCCGCCATCAATATCGAGTTGATAGTGCGCCATCGCAAGCTGTAAATCCTCAAAATACTGGTCTAACAGAACATTATGGTGTTGCTGTAAACCACGCTCATCAAGGCAACTGGTAAAAAAATACATAACATCTTTTACGCCGACGCCAAGGCCTGGGTATTGAAAGTCCACGGCAGCCACTTGTTGTCCATTAACATGAAAACAAAAGTTGGCGATTTTTGCATCACCATGGACAATCGTTTGATAGCGAGCCGTATTTAGCGCATTGTCGATAGCCACCGCGCTCTGTTGTAATAAACCGGATGCCATGGCCTGTAACTCGTCTTGGCGAGTCGCTAAATGCCAATAACAACCGATAGGCCATAACTGGTTGCTGACATTAGTTTGGCGCTCGATTAAGGCAAGACCTTTCGCATGGAAAAACGCCAGCCAGCGCAAGCAGAGCTTTATCGCATCGATGTTGTCATCCATACGTCGCACGACATAGCCAGATGCGTCCAAGTCTTCTAATAGCAGCGCCATACTCGGTAACTCACCAATACACTCATGCATGCGGGCAACGCGACAATGTTGATCAAGTAACGGCGCTATGTGTTGATAAAAAGCACGTTCCACTTGATACGATTTTAGCTTTCTTAGGTGCGAGGTTTGGGTGTTCCAGCCTCTTGGGTGAAAAACCTGTTGTGGTAACTCGACTTTTTTAATAACCATTGAGCTATTGTTGCGCGGATTGCTGTACCGGGCTATCTCACCATAACCACTCCACAGCGACTGGATGTGCTCATGCTCAGTTAAACCTGCTTGATTTAAGTATCTAGATAGCGTTGATTGTGACATTAATTACCCACTGCAATAACAAAGTGAAAGTGAAAGCGAAAGTGAACGTACAAGTAAAACGAAAAAGGAAACTGAAATCATATCACCGGCTAGGCTCATACTAAACATTGACGGCAAAAAATGAATATATGCACTTGGCTTGCAATATTGGCGTGTAAGCGAAAGGTAAAACCATTAAAGTCGTTAATGCCATTAAAGACCTAACTGCAAACGAGGTTGAATAAACTCTATAAACACCGCAATACGTTTTGATAATGACGAGGCTTTATAGAACACCGCGTTAACTTGCTCACGTTCCGTACCGGCAATTTTATGCTTGGATAGAACGGACACCAGTCGACCATGCGCGACATCATCACGGATCATAAATGCAGACATGCAAGCGATGCCATTGCCCGCCAGAGCTAACAAGCGTAGCGTTTCGCCACTACTGGCGGTAATGCTAGGCTCGATTTCTTTAAGGCCTTTTAGTGGCCATCGATTTAACACGCGATTATCGCTAAAACCAAGCAAATCATGACCGTTTAAATCGGCGACATGAGCTGGTACGCCGCGTTTGGCAAGATATTCAGGGCTCGCGACAAGGTGCAATGGGCTTTTACCTAAAGGCCGAGCGTATAAGCTTGAGTCTTGCAATTTACCAATGCGAATCGCTAAATCGGTGCGCTTTTCAAGTAAATCAACGTAGCCCTCATTAGAGGTTAACTGCAATTGTATCGCCGGATAATGCTGTTGAAATTCTCGCACTAACGGCACCAATTGGTGAAACACGAACGGACTGGCGGCATCGACTCGTAACACGCCAGATGGCAACTCCCCCTTGTAGAGCAACTCCTCTTCCGCTTCTTGTAATGTATATAACCCCTGCCTGACACGTTCAACAAAAATCAGGCCTTCTTCGGTCAGTTCAACACGACGAGTGGTGCGATTTAACAAAGTGGTATTTAATTGCGTTTCAATTTTGGCGACGGAGCGCGACACTTTGGCAACTTGCATATCCAGTACATTCGCTGCCGCGGAAAAACCACCCGCGTCAACGACAGTGAGTAATATATGTAAATCATCAGAGCGGGTGATCATGACTAATCAAACCATAGGTGTTTTATAACGTCTGTTGTCTACTACCATAGTATTTTGCTGCCAAATCGCAACCTAGTATGCCTGCATCAAGTAAGCTACAACGTATTTAATCATGAACCACCTATCGACGGGTAAAGTGCGCGCGTTATATAACCGCCGTATCTCAATCAACAGATATATTAATCAACATAAAAAGGCATACCCAGCAGTAACGGCATTGCCAAACATTCGCTAGCGTTGCCCAACATTAGCGATGCATCGACAAATATCAACGATTACAGTTTATTAACACTTATTACGTTTTGATAACAGTATTTAGCGTAGCGACAACATACTATACGCCTGTTAAAAAGCATATTGCCTCGCAATCGCACTCTTCTAAAACAATAAAGGATCGACATGAAAAAAACCTTACTCGCCGCATCACTGTTGGCGCTAAGTACCTCTGTTTTTGCCGAAAACATCGCGCAACTTTCGCTACCAGATACCAACCTACCTGAAGGGGATGTTAAAGGCGCTCGCCTGGCGACACTATGGGGTAAGACAGATAACGTTAAAGGCTTCGAAATCGCCTTATTTGGCCTAGCTGAAAGCAATAACTTTAGCGGCTTACATATTGGCCTTTATGGTGCACAGCGGGTTCGAAATGACTTCACTGGTGTTGCCTTATCTATCGCCAACTGGCACGACAATAACGCCACCGGTGGTGTATTGGGCGCGGTAAATTACACCAAAAACAACATAACCGGTGCCCAGTTGGGTTTCGTTAATTACGCGGGAACCTTAAACGGCTTGCAGTTTGGTTTGATTAATGCCACAACTCGCATCAATAAAGGTGTGCAGATTGGTCTAATTAACTACGATGAGTCAGGTACCTTCGTCGATAAAAACCTCAAGGTATTCCCTATTATCAATGCTCGTTTCTAGTCAGTGACGGGTTGAAACTAGAGCCTAGCCGACCGAAAAAATTAAGTCGCCTAGGCTTTATTAGGCCAAACCAAACTGATTTTAGCCCCTTGTAACTGCTCACAATTGGTTAATTCAACATGGCCTTGGTGCCAAATCATGATCTTGCGGACTATGTACAAGCCCAGACCAAAACCGGTTTTCTCGCCACCGGCTTGTTGTTTACGAATAAATGGTTGAATAAGCTTATAGGCTTCTTTACCGACACCTGGTCCATCATCTGCCACTGTTAACTGACATAACCCATCCTCAATATGCAATTGCACCGAGATGGTATTTTGCGCATAGCGAATGGCATTGTTGATCAAATTTTGCAACGCCCGCGCCATTGCCGGTTGATCAAAATAGGCCTGCGCTGCGGTAGAGTGAAATGCAATATCAAAACCATGCTTTTGATAACTAAACTTGTCGGCAATCTCAGCAAAAAAATCATCGACGTTATGTAACTGTTTATCCGCCATGACCTGATCATGTTCAAGTCGTTCAAACGACAGATACTCAGCCATCAATTGCTCTATTTCCTGCACATCTTTGACCAAGCGTTGGCGATGTTCACTGGCGATATCTTTGGCAACAATCTCGCTCAAAAACTTCATTCTTGCCAGTGGCGTACGAATCTCATGGGCAATGGTTCGAGACAAATCTTGGTGCATTTTGACACTGGCACTGATTTGATGAGACATTTTTTCAAAGGTTTTGGCGAGCGGATATATATTTGAATTGGCCTTAATACCCGTATTAAGGCTATCGATGTGCTGACCAAATTGTAAGGCACTTTTCTGCAACCGACTTAAATCGCGAAACAATGGCCAAATAAAACTTAACACCAATATCGCCAGCGCCGAATAGAACATAATGATCAGGTAAAAACCATCTTCATCTTGTGCGATAAACTGCTTATCTATTGGTCCATAGCGCAATAACTGGCCTTGCGCATTTTTTTGATAAAAATAATGCTTCTGTTGATCATCAACCAGTTGAATCACCCGTCCAGAGCTGAGCTCTTGTTGCAAATTGCTCGGTAAGGCAATGCTACTGGTTGCAATGATATCCACTTCAGTGTTTTTTGACTCTTGAAAAACCTGTTCAATATCAATTTGATAGTTGGTACCACTATCGACAACATTATGATAAAGCTGATTAAATAAATAGATAATCAAGCAAGCAAACAACACGATTAACGCGTATAAGCGGGTAAACTGAGACAGCACCTTAGCCTCCGTAACTCAGCATGTAGCCTTTACCACGAATTGCCCGAATCGAAATTGAATCGACACCTAGAGCCATTAACTTTTTACGCATTCGGGAAATAATCAAATCAATGGCGCGGTCAAGACCATCGTATTCACGGCCAATAATTTGATGGAACAATTCATCTCGAGGCAGCACTTGTTGATGGTGCTTTGCCATCAAGTAGAGCACATCGAATTCTTGAATGGTTAGCGACACGACGTCACCGTCATAATATAAGGTCTTTTGTTTGTCATCTAGCACAAGCTCCCCTAAGCGAAGCTGAGTGCTAAGTTGTGGTTTACTGCGTCGTAACTGAGCTTTTATGCGGGCCAGCAAAATAGCCGGGTCTACCGGCTTGACAACATAATCAACGGCGCCTAATTCTAGACCATAAATCTGGTCCTTATCTTCATCCAATGCGGTAAAGAAAATCACCGGACATTCGACCCGATCCCGTAAATTATTAAATAAATCAAAACCACTGATATCTGGCAGCATAACATCGCAAATAATGATGTCGAATTGCTGTATGTTGAACAACATATCGACCTCTTCACCACTGCTAACATGGGTCACATCACACTGATTAGCTCGCAAGTATTGGCAAATTAAGCTGGCTAATGGCAGATCATCTTCAATCAACAGTAATTTACATAACTGAGTCATTGTCATACCTTGAAACTGAGGTTTGCATTAAAAAATACTCCAGCCATAACGTCGCTTCTTACGTTTGCCTACATAGGTTGCGACTTTAAACAACGCCTTAGCAATAACTAGGCTACGCGTCGTATCTTCTACCAATATGGTAGCCGTTTTTTCCGTTACCATTGGGAAATTAAATTGCTTTGCTTGATGTTTGACATAGCATTGGCGGGTTTGCGGTTGGTGTTCGACGAAGACACAAAAGCGCTCAGGTAACTGACCAATTAACGACATGGTGATTTGTTTTTGGCAATTCCCTTGCTCTGCGGCCATAACACATACCGACGGTGTCAAAGTCAGTTCCGCTTGAATAAACTCCGGCGACTTAGCTTTCGCAACATGAGATACCAACACCGCTGAGAACAGCAATGTGGTGCGATACGTTGTTGTGATTGGCAGCCCTAGACTCATCAGAAGCTATACCTCACGCCAATGAAGCTCGTTTGGTAATTGTTGTCTTCAACTAACAAGCTTTTGCTGATGTTATTCCCTAAATGGGTATGCTTGAAAAAGCCCGTTAGCGACAAATAGTCAGTAAGCGGTACATCAAGCTCCACTTTGTAATAATGGTTATGACTTTGGCCGCCTGTATAGAAATCTTTTATACCACCAAGAAATGCCAACTCTTTATCTTGAAATTGATAGTAGTAGCGCACCAAATCGTCACTTTTAATGACCTTGCCCGCCTCGAAATAGATATTAAACCATTTGGTTTCGATGCCACGGCCAAGGCTAAAGTGAATTTCATAACCATGGTGAACAGCGGTGAGATCATGAAAGTAACCGAGTCGTGTTTCAAAATAATCATTGAACACACTGACACTGATGCCGCCTAAGTAGGAAATGTCGCGTTCGACCGGTTTGAAGACTTCGCCACCATCAATAGGAAATCGACTTGGATTAAAACCAAGTGCATCGATAACCGTCAGGTCTTCTTGTTCTTCAAAATGATGAAATAAGCCATCTTCGTTAAGAAGGCCGACTAAGTCGACGATAACATCGTCAGATTCCAGTAAACTGTAGCCAAGTGTCGTCCCTTCCCAAAAGAAACGTTCGCCATAATAGCTGATCGAAGGAAAGACATTGGTATCAATATCTTTAAGATTTACAACGGGATTTTCAATTTTACCTTGGCCGGCAAAAATGGAGAAGGTCCACTTATCGGTCTCAACTTGCTCAACAGCACTTACCGTCGTTGGCAAGCAGAGCAACATAAGGACAAAACATAATCTAAACAACGTATACAACATCAACTACGCAAAATAATAAATAAAACAGACTGAATTGAGCCGATAATAACAAGTTTTAACAAAAATAAACACCAGTGTACAAAAAGCTACAATTCGTCACTTTAACAACAATTCGCCACATTTTTCCATTAATAACAAGACGTTCAAACACGTTTGCAACTCGTCTGCCCAGTTGAAATTACTTTTGTACAGTTGTCCGCGATCACCATAAAGAACCTTGGCCATCAATAGTTTAGCGAACTAAAAGCGAGCAATTGGCGTTGCCTTTTTGTACAAAACGCTACAACAAATATCGAGCATCCTAGTATTTTTGAGCGTTATATTCGAGCTTCCATATTGGCGGCAAACGTCAATATTGCACAATAAAAATATAACAATTATGGAAGTTCTAATGAAAAGAAGTATGCTTTTTAGCGCTGTTGCCACTGCACTGTATAGTGTTGGTGTCGCGCAAGCTGCTGATCTTGGTGGACAGGAGGTCGGTAAGTTAACCGCGCCGAACGTTACCACTGAGCAAATCCAGCAGTTCCAAAAACAGCTTGTAAATAATCCAGCATCAATGATGCAAAATGATGGCCTGAATGTTCAGGTTAACTTACAAGGCACTAAATTCGTTGAAGAAGAGTTAATAACTGGTGAGCAGGTGTATTTTGTACGTTTGCATGCCAATGCCGTGTCTGCACAAGCAAAAGACAGCAACTCTAGCTTGCACTCAGCTTTAGCCGCCAATGGTACCAAAAAACTTTACCAACAAGGTAAAGCCAGTGTCCAAGCGGTTGCAGATTATGAAAATCAGTTACTTGCCTATCAACAACAAGTTTTAAGCAGCATTGAAAGTGTTGCCGGTAAAGTTGACGTAAGACAACAATTTACCAAAGCGATGAATGGTTTCTCTGTAACCATGACACCAATGCAGGCACGTCGCATTGCTAACTTGTCGAATGTTGCCTCGGTAATGCGTTCGAAAAACTATGATTTGCTGTCAGATACAGGCCCTGAGCATATTGGCTCAGCAGAAGTATGGGACGGTACAGCACCACTTGATAGCATGAGCTACAAAGGTGAAGGCCAAGTCGTGGCAATCATCGATACCGGTATCAACTCTGATCACCCTTCATTTGCCGATATCGGTGATGACGGCTATGACCACACCAACCCTTGGGGTGAAGGCGTATACGTAGGTAACTGTGCTGATCCTGAAGTATCTGAGCTGGTTAACTGTAATGACAAATTAATCGGTATGCGCAGCTACAGTGCGATCACAGATAACTTTGAAGCGATGCGTCCAGGCTGGCCTGCAATTGCTGAAGATTATCAAGGTCACGGTTCACACGTTGCAGCAACAGCTGCAGGTAACGTGTTGTATGACGTAGATATGCTGCTTCCAGAAGCGGGTGAAAACGCCGATGGTATCGTATTAAAAGAAGACTTATTCCCTGTTGTTTCTGGTGTTGCACCTCACGCTAACATCATTGCCTATCAGGTGTGTAACCCGACTAATGATCAAGGCTACCGCGGTTGTCCTGGTGAAGCACTAGTCGCTGGTATTGAAGATGCTATTGCTGATGGTGTTGATGTTATCAACTTCTCAATCGGTGGTGCTGACTCAAATGTATGGGCTGACCCGGTGCAACTTGCATTCCTTTCTGCCCGTGAAGCAGGCATCAGTGTTGCCGCTGCTGCTGGTAACTCAGGCCAAGCTTGTGGCGCCGAGTGTTTTGGTGTTCTAGATAACTCTTCACCTTGGTTAGCACAAGTTGCTGCAACCACGCACGGTCGTGAAATCGCCGTTGATACCGCTATTGATTACGCCGGTTTTATCGATGAATCACTTGGTTCAGAGCTACCGAGCTGGTCAGAGACTGGTTTAGTTGGTGGTGCCATTAACGATACTGAGCTTACTGGTGTTGTTGTTTGGGCCAAAGATTACGCCGACATCAACGGTACAAAAGACTACAACGGATATTGTGTTGACGAATACCCAGTAGGTACTTTTGAGAACTTTAAAGATGGTACCGCGATCCCTGGTGCTGCCGATGGTACAACCAATGTTATCGTTGTTTGTCAGCGTCACGATCCTGCCGATCCAAACGCCAATGCACGTACTGCCAAAGTAGCTAACGTTCAAGCTGGTGGCGCCGATGGTTTCATCATGTTTAACCGTAACCAAAGCCAAGGCACTGTACCAACCAAGTATGACCTGCCTAGCGTTCATTTTACATACGAGCAATGGAACGGTAAGTACTACAGTTACAACAACCCTGAAAACACTGATGGTTTAGAAGATTGGATTGATTCTTATTCTGAAAAAGGTCACATGATCACCATCAAAGAAACCGTTATTGAGCGTCGTGTCGACCCTGCTAATGCGGATTTCTTAGCAACCTTCTCATCACGTGGCCCGTCATTCCAAAACATTGAAACCTTAGCGCCGACTATGTCTGCACCGGGTGTTAATATTATGGCGGCATACTCAGATGAGCAACCGTTTACAGCGACTCCGTTTGGTCAAGACTTTGCTGCTATCAGTGGTACCTCAATGGCCTCACCACATGTTGCTGGTGCTATGGCGTTGTTACGTCAAGCCCAACCAGAATGGTCAGCAACAGAAATCCAATCAGCCTTGTCAATGACTGCTGATGATGTGGTGCAATATCACCGACTAAACAACCCTGCGGATCAAGTTGGTCACGCACAGATTTATCGTGCGGGTGCTGGTCGTATTAACGTTGCCAAAGCTGTTAAAGCTGGTTTGGTTATGGATGAAAGCGCCGAAAACTTTATGGCGGCTAACCCATTTAATGGTGGTACACCACACAAACTAAACATGCCTAACTTGGTTGACTTTAGCTGTGCGCCAGAGTGTCAATGGATTCGTACCGTAAAAGCCACCAGAGATGGTAGCTGGACCGTATCGAACTCTGACGTGTTGAACTGGAACTTTGATATGAAAAATCAAAGTGCACAAAACGGTGTCAACATTGATGTAACACCACGTGAGTTCTCTCTAAAAGCTGGTGAGACACAAACTATTGTGGTTAAAGCGTCTATCATGGATACCCAAGATTGGTTCAGTAACTCTGAAGTTGAGTTGCATTCTAACCTAATCTTTACTGCCGATGATGTGGACATTCCAAACTCACAATGGCCAGTTGTATTTAAGTATGACCGTGGCGACTTGCCATCACGTTTAGTTGCTACGGCACATCGTGACAACAGCAATTACCAAGTAAACAATGTGATGTTGCCATACTCTGAGACGCCATACTCGCGCGTTTATCAGCCGGTAAAAGCTGAGCAACAAACCATCGTTTTACCAAAAGATAACGACGGTTTCTTCCCATGGAGCTCAGACGCTGACATGTCAATTGATATGGCAGAGCGTTTAGATGAAGCGACTTACACTACTTATATCGATGTTCCTGAAAACGCTAAGCGTTTGATCGTTGAATCTCTGGGTGTTGTCGACTCTCCTGCAATGGGTACCTTCGACAAAGGTAACGTCTTGGTTTATGTCGGTAAAGACTACAATGGTAATGGTCAAGCAGACCCGTTTGAAGAATTACTGTGTGTATCAAACCACATCCTCTATGACAACTTCTGTAACATCAATAACCCTGAATCAGGTCAATACTGGGCTATTTTCTACAACAGCAAAGAAAGCGGTCCATTTGATGAAGCTGAGGAAACGTTTACAGTCTCGACTGCCGTTGTGACCGGTGACATCGCTGATAACATGAGCATGGAAACACCAGCAAGTGATGGTGAGCAAGCCGTTAACCTAACCGTTAGCTGGGATATGCCTATGGAAGAAGGCGATATCTATTACACCAGTTTAGATATTGGTACCTCTGAAATTAACGCAGGCAATTTAGGTAACATTCCATTTAAGCTGATTCGTGGCAAAAATGATGTAACGTTAGATGTGCCACAAGACAAAGCGTTAGCAGGCCAAACACTACCATATACGTTCGCGGTATTAGCCAACAACTCAGGTGCCGACCGTGCCTTTAGTATCAGCGCTAAAATCCCTGAAGGCTTGCGCCTTAACGTGGAAGATGTTCTTGCATCAAACGACAGTGTTAGCGATATAACCATTGATGGTGAGATGTTGACCATCTCAGGTGTTCAAATCGATACTAGCGCAATGACACCAGGTTATGCGATGACCACCAACCTTACCGATGCCATGTGTCGTACACCAAACTTTGGTAACTCCACACCAGGCGGTTATGTTGACTTATCTGAGTTTGGTATTGGACCATTATTCGGTGGTTTTGATGAGCGTAATCAACCGGATTACCGTTCAGGTACTATCTTACCAACAGAACTTATGTTCAATGGTGCGACAGACACTTATCACTTATTTAACAACACCGACAACCTTAACGTCGACAATAAAGTCATGGGTATTCGTTCAAACGGTTTTGTTGATTTGTGGGGCCACCCGAACTTTTGGGCTGACTTCCGTCCATTCCCATACAATGCATTCCCATATGAAGGTATTGGTGTATTGTGGCGTGGTTGGGGTCCAGACAGCAGTGGTGCGTGGAATAACGACTTCTTCGCCACCGAATTATCTGCTAATTCAGGTATAAGTATTGCAAGTACAGGTACCTGGAGCATTATCGAGTGGGATAACGCTGCAGATTACACTGATCCTGTTTACGATCGCTTCACCCGCAGCTACAGCTGGACCAAGCTAGATAACAGCTTTGATTTTGAAATGATCATCAACAAAGATACCCGTTTCGGTGCTGGCCAATACGAAATGTATATGGCTTATGACAACATCGATTTTGGTACTGCCGATGATCGTGGTTCGATTGGTCTGCAAGGTTTCAAAGGTCCTGTATATATCCGTGGTCCTTTATCAGCCTACTTGGGTGCTGAATACACATTTGGCAACCTAAAAGACAAAGTGTCTAACGATCTAGTTGTTTGTTATGACTATGTTGGTCCAGAGTCTTCGCAGTTTGAAGTAACAGCTTGGTTTGACATTGCTCATTCAGCGGCAGGTGCGGTATTGGTATTTGACGCAGTATCAAGCATTGAAGGTATGCAAGATATCGAAATGACGCACACTGTTGATGTGGCGAGCAACCTAAGCATCGGTGCATTTAACGACATGGAAACTGACAGAAAAGTGTCAATCAGCTTCCCTGTTTACTATGCAGATGAGCAAAACTCAGTAAATGAGATCAGTGCTTACGGTGAAGGTATCGACTACTCGGTTGAATCACACGAATCAGGTTCAATCATTACCATTACTCCGCAAGCCCAGTTACTAGGTGAAACAGAAGTTACCGTTATGGTATCTGATGTTGAAAATCCAAGTGATGCGGCAAGCGCGAGCTTTATGCTTACCGTAAATGGTAAGAATACAGCGCCTAAAGCGGAAGTAGTTTCGGCAATTGAAGACAACAGCGTTGTAGTCTTAGATGCATCTAGTTCGACTGATGATGACGGTGATAACCTAACCTATCTTTGGGAAGGTCCGGGTGAGATTAACAATCCAGAATGGGTTGTGACTGAAGTAACAGGTTTGAGTGCTGGGACTTATACCTTTACGCTAACCATCAGTGATGGTATCGAAACAACTGTATTAGAAGTTGAAGTTGAAATCGAAGCTGAGCAAAACACCATTGCAGAGAAATCTGACGATGATGACTCTTCTGGTGGTGCTTTGTACTTCTTATTATTGTTATTGCCTTTAGCAATGCGCCGTAAGGCTTAATTTCTGGAGCAAAATCGCTGCATTTATTCTCCCTTGGGTGCAGCGAATTAATAAGGGCCGATGTGATTATCACATCGGCCCTTTTTTTAGCTCTTTTTATGTTTGTTTAGCGTGTTATTGATTGACGAGATATCAATTCAAAACGCTGTTTAACCGCTATTTACTCAGAATATAATCCAAACCACCGGTTATTGCCGCCACCTGCGCCAAAGTGCAATTTTCATCATCGACCAAAGGACTATCCGGGTACACTTCGGTGATGGTCACATAAGTTGCTTCGGTCAAGCCCATGCAAAGGCCAAGCTCTCTCGCCGCGTAATTGATAACACCAAACTGTTCTAAATCAACACCAATGAGTTTGTTTTGCTGATCAGCAGGAGCAATATGGGTGACCTTGGCAACTTCGTCGATAATCGCTTTTTGAAAGTCAGCCTCAGGTTTAGTGCTATCGCCAACTAAGTAAAACCCGTCAGGTATATTCCATGTTTTTTGCACTATGGCATCACGCGCCGACAACGCTGGTCGAAACTCGCTGTTGTCAGTATCGGTGGTTTCATGCAAATCGATATGCATAACAAATTCGTGACCCGCATCGGCGGCAAAACGGCGCACATAGTCGATAGCTTGAGCCGATTCTGGCGCAGGCGAATTAGCGTAAAAAGACCGGTTTGGATCAATCGCATCGACATTCCAACGGTTAATGGTTTCATAACCCCATGGGCTGATGCAGGGTAAAATCAGTAAGTTTACGTGCTGACGGTAATGCTCGGCTTGGGTTTCAACAAAACGAATCGCCCCTTGCACACCAGAGGTTTCGTAGCCATGCACGCCACCCGTAACCAAGACCCAAGGTTTGTTATCGCCTAATGCACTGACCTTTATCGCGTATAAAGGGTAATCCCCTGCCGGATATATCAGTTCACCGTATTGCTCGACCAAATAGGTATCGGCTAAAGCATTTATCTTATCGACAACCTGTTGCTGATAGCTGCGTTTTATCTGTTGCTTTGAAAGCCACTGTGCGACCTCTGCCTCACCCCATTTTTGCCCTGGGATGCCTATGTCATAGGCGTGTTCTGAACTCATTTTCATAGCCTTTATAAAATACTTTTTGGGATCACCCGTCGCCAGGTGAGACGTAATCGCTTAAGTATACCCGCCTCACTATCAGGATTAAAATCTTGCTTAGTCTGCCAAGCATTTTCTGACGCCATTTCAGTCAATATTTCTTGCCGTACTGCGGCGCTTATTTGTTTCGAAGGAAGTATGGTAACACTCTCGGTATTAAGGTTAGCGCTGCGTGGGTCCATATTAAAGGTGCCAATCACCGTAATGTTGTCATCAATCACCATGGTTTTTGCATGCAAGCCAAAAATCGGTGATTGATGACTTCCGTCTTTTAAATCCAATGCCATCACTTTTTGGCGGATTTGCGCATCAGGCTTAAACTCAAAAATCTGTACGCCCGTTGCCAGCAGTTGTTTGCGATCACGCTTATAACCGCTAAAAGCCTCAAGATTATCGGTCGAAGCTAGACTATTGGTGAGTATTTTAACCTCTACGCCACGTTCAACAGTCTTTCGTAATAGCTGCTTGCCTTTGTCGGTGGTAATTAAATACGGGGTTTGAATAAGCACTGACGACTTAGCGCTGTTGATTAAATCGATTAACGTTTGCGTTGATTTACCTGAGCCAGCTAAAAAATTATCCGCATCATTTTTGCCTGGTGCATCGGCAATGTATTGCACACCTTTTAACCAGTGTAATTTGCCTTGTTCATTAACCTTACTAAACACCTTAGGTACTTGACCAATACGCTCTCGAATAATTGGCAAAAAGTTATTAGGCTCGCAGGCATATTGATGCAATTGAGTGAAATTTAAATCAGCAAAACCGTTACCTTTTTTTAGTAGTTTGGCGACAGGCACACTTAATTCATGTTGCCAATATTGGTCAAATGATGACTGTACTTGTTGGCTAATACCACCGAGTAGAAATACATCGCGGTCGCGAAAGTTATATTGTTGATCATAGCCAAAATACTCATCGGCTACGTTACGCCCGCCAGTGATCACCATGTTGGAGTCAACAATAAATGCTTTGTTATGCATACGCTGATTAAAATCATGAAAGTCAGTGGCTAAGTGATACAGTTTCTCAGCAAGGTTTTTACCAACATTTGCCAGAGGGTTGTAAATTCGAACCTCTATATTAGGATGTGAGTCGATTTTTAATAGCTCGTCATCTTCGGCATCTATCATAATATCGTCGACCAACAGGCGCACTTTGACACCCCGCTCTGCCGCTTGCACTAAATAGTCGCTCGCGATCAAGCCGATATTGTCGGTACTAAAAATAAAGTACTGAATATCAATCGACGTTTCTGCCTGTGTGGTTAGCCAAGCTCGTGATAGCATGGCTTCACTGCCCTTTTCCAACACATAAACACCGGTACTATGCTGCATTTTGTCCGCAAATGGCTGCAATAAGTCGGTTAAACTGGCCTCAGATTGAGTTGCCATTTGGCAATGTTGATGGTGCGGCTCTTGTTCGTTTATTTTTGTTTTGCTCGCTGTGACGCTAGTAGCAACCGTATGCTGTAAGACGGCATGATTCGAAGCCAACGAATTAGATGACGGTTCGCTCAAAACTGTTATGCTTAATAGCGATAAGCCAGTAAGTAAACTGGCTTTGATAACGCTCTTGCTGCGATGTTTAACGGAATGTTCCATAACCGTATTTACTCTTATTTGGTAATTTACAAGGTTTACAATATTGTACATCAGCACAATTATGTAGTTAATATTGCCTGAGCCTGCTCAATATGTCGACTTTGTTAGAGCATGTCGACTTTGTTAGCGCATGTCGACTTTGCCAGAGCATGTCGGACTCGCTAATGATCTTGCGCTGCAGCGCATGCGTTGAAACCTTATGCTGACTTTAATTGTCATACGACCATAGTGAGGTGAAAATTATGTTTACAACATTGACCAAGGTGGCCTGTGCAATGCTGTGCGCATTAGCAAGCGCCAGCTGCTTTGCGGCAACACTAAACATAACCAGCAACAGTCAAGACAGTAAGCAAAAGCAAAAAATCGAATCCTGGTTGACCTTTGCCAAAACAGCAACGGAATCCACCTTAACAATCATCAAACAACCGGAACTGCCGATAACGGTGAGCGTGCAACGCTATGGCACAGAGCCTGTACCTTGGGGTGAAGTGAAACGTGCCTCGCGCGGCAACGAAGAATATGACACCCTCAATTTTGTGGTTGGCGGTCGCGCCAGCTTAATGCAAATGCAACAAGACTGGACGGTTTACCATGAGATGGCGCACCTATATTTACCTTACATGGACTATCCGTCTTTTTGGATGAGCGAAGGCTTTGCCTCATACATGCAAAATGTGATTATGCTGCAGGCTAAAGTGTATGATAAACAAACCTTTATTTATAAAATCAAAGATGGCTTTCGCCGCGGTGAGAGTAACTGGCGCCGAGCGCCCGGCCCTTTAGCCGAGGTCAGCGATGATATGTGGCAAAAACGTGCATTTCGCCGAGTACATTGGTCTGGGGTTGCGTATTACTTAACCATAGATAGTCAACTGCAACAGCAAGGCAGTTCATTAGCGAAAGTAGTTGAAGAGTATTACAACTGCTGTTTAACATCGTTTCAACGTGGCAAAAATTTGGCAGGACAACTGGATAAAGTCAGCAAAACCAAATTGTTTTCAACCACGTTTGACGTATACCACCAACGCGAGGATTTCCCGCAGATTGACGATGCTCTGATTAACCAAGTCGCCAATTATTATCAGCAAAATAAAGCCGATATAGACGTTGCTGATGCTGATGCTGATAAGAGCCTAGGTGAGTCTGCAACTCTAGACAAAGCCGAGTTAACAAACGCCCAATAAGCCACAACAGTATGCAAGCGCTACGCTCTCAGAACATTGAGCTCTAACTGCATTGATTTCTAACTGCATTGAGCTCTACCAGCATAAAGCTATGCACATTGCAGCTTATTCCAAACCGAGAAAGCCGCCGGTTTGATGTGCCCAAAGCTGCGCATAAATGCCTTTTTTCGCCACCAATTGTTGATGATTACCTTGTTCGACGATTTTGCCTTGATCCAGCACAATAAGCCTGTCCATGGCGGCAATGGTTGACAGGCGATGAGCAATGGCAATCACTGTCTTACCTTCCATTAATTGATATAAGCTTGCCTGAATCGCCGCTTCGACTTCAGAATCAAGCGCCGATGTTGCTTCATCCAATAATAATATTGGCGCATTTTTTAACAACACTCGGGCGATGGCAATGCGTTGACGCTGACCACCCGATAATTTTACACCTCGCTCACCGACCTGCGCATCTAAGCCTTTATTGCCATGCGGGTCTGTAAGCGTGGCGATAAACTCACTGGCCTCGGCCTGCTCAATTGCCGCCAGTAGTTCGTCTTCACTGGCACTTGGTTTGCCATAAAGAATGTTTTCACGAATAGAGCGATGCAATAACGAGGTATCTTGCGTAACCATGCCGATATGAGCCCGCAATGAGTCTTGTTTTATTTGGCTGATATCTTGTTCATCAATACTAATTCGACCTTTTTCTAGATCGTAAAATCGCATCAATAAGTTGACCATGGTTGACTTGCCCGCGCCAGAGCGTCCAACTAAACCAACTTTTTCACCCGGCTTTATCTGCAAATCAAGGCCATCGATTACACCGATATTTTCACCATAGTGAAAACTGACATTGCTAAATGAAATCGCCCCTTGGCTGACGTTTAAATCGCCAGCGTTTGCGGTATCTTGCACTGCCGTTGGTTTAGACAAGGTATTCATGCCATCAGCGACTGTGCCGATGTTTTCAAACAAACCGCTGACTTCCCACATGATCCATTGTGACATGCTGCTTAAGCGCAATACCAAGGCGATGGCAACGGCTATCGCACCAACGCTTATCGCTTCAATCGTCCATAAGTAAATGGCAATCGCGGCAACGCTGAAAATCAATAGGTAATTAATTAACTGCACAGAGAAATTAATGCCGGTTACCATGCGCATTTGTCGATAAACGGTATCAAGAAAACCTTCCATACTCTGTTTAGCGTAGGCTGCTTCTTGATCGGTATGAGCGAACAACTTCACGGTTTGAATATTGGTGTAACTGTCGACTATGCGCCCGGTCATTAACGAGCGCGCATCAGCCTGCTCGGTCGATACCCGCTTTAAGCGAGGTAGGAAATACACTTGCAATAACGCATAAGCGACCATCCATATCAGCATTGGCCATAGCAGCCGTAAATCAGCATCCGCCATCATCACCGCCATCGTAACCACGTAAATGGTGATATACACCAAGACATCCAACAATTTGGTGACGGTTTCGCGCACTGCCAGTGCGGTTTGCATCACCTTGGTCGCCACTCGTCCAGCAAAATCATCTTGATAAAACGACACACTTTGTCTGAGCATGTAACGATGCGCTGACCAGCGAATTGACATCGGATAGTTACCAAGCAGACCTTGATAGATAATCAATGCGTGTAGCAACACCAAAATTGGGATGACCACGACAACAATCAGGCCATAGGTTAATAACTTACCGCCTTCGTTTTGCCACAGCGTGTCTGGACTGTTGCTAGACAGCATATCGACTAATTGCCCCATCACACCAAACAATGACACCTCAAGAATGGCCAGTGCCGCCGTCAAAATAGACATAAAAACCAAAGGCAATTCAAAACCTTTGGTGTAATGGCGACAAAACTTCCACAACTTACCCGGTGGCTGGCTGACTTTATTTTCTGGTAGCGCGGCCACCCAAGATTCAAAAAGTTTGAACATCAAAGATCTCTATTGTGTTAAGTAAGGGGATACGTCGGTATGAATATGACTAATTATGAGACAAAGCCACCGGCTTTACGAATTGTCAGGCGCTTTCTCTGCAATGACTTTAACAGCCAAATCACCCCGGTGATAGACATCAGCAGGCTGAGCAATGAAAAACAGATAATGAGCCAGTGGTTAAAACTGCCGTTATTGGCGTAATCCATAAAGTGCAGTTTTAGCATTAAATCATCAATTCGAGTGTTTGTAGTCGATACATCAATTAAACCGCCATGTTGTGCATCAATATACAGATAAGTTTGTTGCGCATCAGCTAACGAAAGACGCCAATATGGGTTGCTGAAACCGGCGATATCGCGAGAAAACACACCATCTTTGGGCATTCCATAAAAGTATTTAGTATCACTAATGTGTTGTGGCTGAGGATTAA
This sequence comes from Thalassotalea sp. HSM 43, assembly GCF_004752005.1. Lineage (NCBI taxonomy): Bacteria > Pseudomonadati > Pseudomonadota > Gammaproteobacteria > Alteromonadales > Colwelliaceae > Thalassotalea > Thalassotalea sp. HSM 43. Next base: position 882,188 of record NZ_CP038493.1, read on the forward strand.
GCGCCGCCGCTAAATTTACTACTGATGCTTTATCCAGCACCACAGGTTGCCCTGTTTGCGCATGCAATAATAGCTGTTTGCGTGGCTGATACTGATGAGCACCACGATAGAAGGTGAGTAAATAATGCGGAGCATCAAAGCGCCAGATCAGCTCAACAGACTGCAGAGCTATCTGATCATTAGCAGCCTGGCCGCTTAATTTTGATCTGAGCATAGCGATGTCCAGCAAACGGGAGGTATTGGCCAATGAGTTTGCCCAGTTTTGCGGCCACTGCGGTTGTTTTGGTAACACCACTTTTTCACTGAATCCGGCTAAATACAAACCGGAGATTAACCAAAGTAAAAATTGTATGACCACTAAAGCGGACACCAGTTTATGTATCGCTTGGTACCATTTAGAACGAACTCGCAACAGCTGCTTAGTACCATCCGCCGAGCTTAGCGTGGTTATACGGCTAAATTTATTAGCGAGCCATTTTATGGTCAGAATTAACCCTGCCAATGTGGCCAATAGCGCCAAAATGGATAAACCCCATAAATACGGGTTATTAATGTCAGCACCATCGTCGTAATCAACAATGTGCAGTCGCCACATCCAATCAAAAATACGCCACAAATGGTGGCGAATATTTACCACTTCACCGGAAAAATGGTCGATATAGACGGTGGTTGCTAAACCATCATCAAACTGGACTTGCCAGACTGGCAGCTTGCGAGGAGATATTTCTTCAACTGGGTGTTGCGCGCTAAGCAACTCAATTGAGGCAATATTGCTGTTGTTAGCTTTGTTAGCTTTGTTAGCATTGTTCGCGGTGTTAGCGTCGTTAGCGTCGTTAGCGGCTAAAGTAATGCGTCGCTTGGCGATATCTATCGCCATTTGCCGATCAATCGTATTTAACAAGTCGCCGCTAACGGCATCGATTAATAACCACTTATTATCATGCTGGTCAGATTGCAGTCGATACACTTGCCTGTTGGCATAAGCCTGCAGTTGAACGTTTTTGGCATCAGGGTAACGCTGTAATAGCTCATTTATTGAAAAGCGAACCTTGTCGAGATCAATTGCGCTAGCTTTATTTAACACCGACTCGCCATGAATACCATGGATGTCCTGACTGACCATGTAAAGGCCAGACAGACTCCAAATTAAAAACTGAATACCAATAAAGTACATCAGCCATTTGTGGTATTTACGCGCCAGTTTGAGCATGCGTTATTCTTCTTATTCCTTGCACCTAGGTGCTCGACGTTTATCTCCGCCAAGGCACATAGGTCTGCCCACATAGGTCTGCCCACATGGGTGTGCCGCTAATCAGTCCAGTTTGACATATTCGCGGCGTTTAACCAAGGCAAAAACAGCAGGTAAAAGTAGCAATGCTAAGACTAAGGCACTGCTCATGCCACCTACCATAGGCGCGGCAATACGGCTCATGACTTCAGAGCCTGTACCTGTGCCATACAAGATAGGCATTAAGCCAATAATAATGGTCGCAACTGTCATAATTACCGGTCTAATTCGTTTACTGGCACCATCGACGATGGCTTGTCGAAATTCAACGTCGGTAAGCTGAGATTGTTGTCTATCCTGCTTAGCATCGGTCAGAGATTGATTTAAGTAGACGAGCATAAGCACGCCAATTTCAACCGCAACACCAGCTAAAGCGATAAAGCCTACGCCAACGGCAACCGAGAAATAAAAGCCTTCGAGGTAAAGCAGCCATAAGCCACCGACCATGGCCATCGGTAGGGTTAATAAAATAATCATAACCTCGCTAAAACGACGAAAGTTTAGATAAAGCAAAACGACAATGATCGCCAATGTCAGCGGCAGTACAAAACTCAGTTTTTGTTGTGCCCGCAACATGTATTCGTATTGGCCTGCAAAGTTTACCGAATACCCCGCCGGCAGATCCAACTGCTCGGCTAATAATGATTTAGCGTTTTGTACGTAACTGCCAATATCGACGTTTTCAATGTCGATAAAGGTCCAGCCATTAATGCGCGCATTTTCACTCTTGATCCCTGGCGGGCCGTCTTCAATGGCTATACTGGCAATCTCGCCAAGGGCGATATGTTGACCATCCGGTGTAATGACAGGCAATAGTGCTAATGCCTGTGGCGAGTTGCGGTAATCTTGCCCATAGCGCATGTTAACCGGGTAGCGAGCCAGACCTTCAACGGTTTGTGTGACTTGTCTACCGCCAACGGCGGTACTGATGATTTGCTGCACATCGGCGATATTAAGACCATAACGCGCCGCCGCGAGGCGATTGATGTCGATAGTTAAGTAACGCCCACCCGCGACTCGCTCAGAATAAACCGAGGCGGTACCAGCAAGATCAGATAACAAGGTTTCAATATCTTGGCCTATACGTTCAATAACACGCAAATCAGCGCCAGCAACCTTGATGCCGACCGGTGTTTTTACACCAGTTGCCAGCATATCAATGCGTGTTTTTATGGGCATAACCCAAGCATTAGTTAGCCCAGGGAATTTTACCCGTTGGTCTAATTCGGCAATGATGTCATCGGTGCTAATGCCTTCACGCCAAAGGTGTCTCGGTTTAAGCTGAATAAAGGTTTCGATCATTGTCAGCGGCGCTGGATCCGTTGCTGTTTGCGCTCTACCGACTTTGCCAAACACGTTTTCCACTTCAGGAATGGTGCGGATTAATTTGTCGGTTTGTTGCAATAACTCGCGTGCTTTACCTATCGATATGCCAGGGTATGTGGTTGGCATATACATTAGATCCCCTTCATCAAGCTCTGGCATAAATTCACTGCCGATTTTGTCCGCGGGATAAAAGCCTAACACCGTCACCACAATTGCAACAATAACGGTGATTTTTGGGAAGCGTACCACGAGCTTAACGACTGGCGTATATAGCGCAATTAATAAGCGGTTAAGTGGGTTCTTTTGCTCACTGATCACGTTACCGCGAATAAAGTAGCCCATAAGAACCGGCGTTAGGGTAATTGCTAAACCTGCGGCCGCTGCCATGGCATACGTTTTGGTATAAGCCAATGGCGCGAACATGCGCCCTTCTTGTGCTTCAAGAATAAACACGGGCAAAAAGCTGACGGTGATAATTAACAAACTGAAGAACAGTGCCGGCCCGACTTCAGTGGCAGATTTGGTCACGATTTGCCAACGATTCTCCGCCGTTAATGGTGTTTTTTGCATATGCTTGTGCATATTTTCAATCATCACAATAGCGCCATCGGTCATCGCACCAATAGCAATGGCAATGCCACCGAGTGACATAATATTGGCGTTGATGCCTTGTAAATTCATGATGATGAAGGCAGCTAGAATGCCTAAAGGTAAACTGATGACTGCGACTAGTGCTGAGCGAATATGAAATAAGAACAGCACACAAACCAGTACCACCACCAATAACTCTTCGCTTAGTTTTTGCCAGAGGTTGTCAACGGCTCGATCGATTAATGCCGAACGGTCGTAAACGGTAACAATTTCAACGCCTTGCGGCAGGCCCTTTTTTAGCTCTGCTAACTTAGTGCGAATGCCATCGATGGTAGTTTCGGCATTTTCACCAAAGCGCATGACCACCACACCGCCAACGACTTCACCTTCACCGTTAAGCTCAGCCACGCCGCGGCGCATTTGCGGCCCCAGTCGCACCTCAGCAATATCTTTCACCGTTAATGGTACGCCTTTGTCATTACTACCAAGGGGGATGGTTTCAATATCGGCTATTGAATTGATGTAGCCTTTACTGGTGACCATGTATTCCGCTTCAGCCATCTCAATAACCGAGGCGCCCATTTCTTGATTGCCTTGTTGAAGCGCCATTTCTAAACGAGACAATGGAATGTTATAAGCGCGCAATTTATTAACGTCGATTTGCACCTGATACTGTTTCACCATGCCGCCGACTCGAGCGACTTCGCTGACACCAGGAACGGTTTGCAACTCATAACGTAAAAACCAATCTTGAATACTGGTCAACTCAGCAAGGTCGTGTTGCCCCGTGGTATCCTTCAAAGCATAAAGATAGACCCAGCCGACGCCGGTCGCATCGGGTCCTAATTGTGGTTTTACCCCTTGCGGCAAATCTTGACTGGCTTGATCCAAATACTCCAAAACTCGAGAGCGTGCCCAATATAAATCGGTGTCATCTGAAAAAATGACGTAGACATAGGAGTCGCCAAAAAAAGAGAATCCTCGTACCGTCTTAGCCCCAGGCACAGACAACAAGGCACTGGTAAGCGGAAAAGTTACTTGGTCTTGCACAACCTGTGGCGATTGTCCCGGATAACTGGTTTTCACTATCACCTGCACATCCGACAAATCAGGGATCGCATCAACAGGTGTATTTTTTACCGAGTAAATACCCGCCAATACCAGAATGATACTGGCAATAAGCACAAGTACGCGATTAGCAATGCAATAGCGAATAATGGCGGCGATCATGTTAGCTCTCCCCACCCATATCGTGCCCAGCATGCGACGAATGAGACTCTTGCGGGGCTATCTTAATCACCACAAAATCATCGTCAATTTCAAAAGTAAAGGTTACTTTCATGCCAACCTTTAGCTGTTCGATATCTATATGAGAGGCAAGTATGAAATCCATTGTCGCTGCTGGTCTATCCCACTTTTCAATCGGTCCACGGGAAATATTAACCACTCTGTTGTCGCTATCAATGGCGTTAATTACACCATCAACGGTTGCCGCTGGTAATTGTTTGGCCTGAATACGTTGAAAGTCAGAGCTGTTACTCGATTCGGAGTCCAATAGAAACTGAGCTGAGGTAACCACAAAATCGCCTTCCAGTAACCCCGATAAGATTTCGGTATAGCCATTAATATTGCGACCGAGTTTAACCTCAACGCTTTTAAACTTGCCGCCACCAAAGGCAACAACGACTTTATCTTGTTTGCCGGTACGAATAACGGCATCGGTCGGCACGGTAAGTAATGACTCACTTGTGCCTACATCGATGTGCACCTTGGCATACATATTGGGTTTTAATAACCGCTCAGGATTGGCAAAGCGAATACGCAATCGATAGGCGCGAGAACTGGCATCTAAGGTTGGGTAGATATAGTTAACAACCCCTGAAAATTGCTTGCCTGGTAAATAGTCCACGCTCATCACCACCGATTGTCCGGGTGCGAGTAAGTGACTCTGAGAGGCAAACACTTCTGCTTCAACCCAGACTTCATCCAACTGGCCAATGCTCATTAAGGTGGTGCCCGGTTCAACATAAAACCCTTCTCGAACATTTAGGCCATCAATGATGCCTGATTGCGGCGCATAAAACGTAACAGACTGCGAGACCTTGCGACTTTTATGCAAGATGTCGATAAATTCATCGTTTATTTTAAGGCTTAGTAAACGCTGACGTGCCGCTTCAATAAGTAATGCTTGTTTGGAGTTCAACGCCACTAAATACTCTTGCTGAGCGTTGACTAACTCCAAGGAATACATGGTGTATAACGGCTGGCCTTTCTTTACAGGATTACCCACGGCGCGCACATACAAATTATCAACCCAGCCTTCGACCCGAGGATGCAGATGTATCAAGCTGTCTTCGTTGTATACCACCTGACCAAGCGCCTCAATCGATTCCGTTAAACTGCGACGCTCTACGATTTGCGTTTTCACGCCCAAGTTATTGACCACATTTGGCGCAATGCTTATCGCCCCTGGGCCGTATTCATCACTTGGATCGTCTTCTTCATACACCGGCACCAAGTCCATGCCCATCGGCGACTTACCTGGCTTATCACGGCGATAGTTGGCGTCCATTGGCGCCACCCAATACAAAGGTTTCTTTTCACTTGATTGCTCTACAGCACCATCATTAATAGCGAACTGTTGATAACCAAATACAGCAGCGGCGCCGAGAACAACACCAACTACCAATGTCGAGATTTTACCGGTCGACATATCTACTCCAAATATCAAGGGGTCAGATCCCTTGAACGTCATTGCAAAATACTATTGCGAATTAATTAATTTATCTGTGAAGCCGTTATCTAAGTAACGGTAAATGGGCAAATTTTGGACGCACCTATCCTATATCAAGCGATAATAGGTGGGCGATAAAGGTTGGTTTGTAACGCCGTTAGCGACGATTTGTCGGCTACGCGGATTTTAAGCGGGGCGATGTTGGCATCAGTGTGTGTTGCTTGAGCAAGAATGAATACCACAGACGAACATGCATTGCTTGGGCAAGCACAATCGTCACCACAACAATCCATTGCCATATCAGCGTGCATGTTGTGCTGGCTGTCTGCGTCAGCCATTTGATGATGTTCACCGTGCTGTTGATGCATATCGTGGCTCATGTCATGGCTCATGTGCATTTGTGAGCTGGTATTAGTTTGTTGTTCGCATTGATGATTTTGCATAGCACTTGCCTGCCCGAATTGAGCAACGACAAACACCAAACATAAAAACATCTTTAAAAACGACACGTTAAATACCTTTTACATACTTACTGCAAAGTTTAATGGCACTTTGACTAACTGTAAAGACCTAGCTTGTGATTGATTTATTTCAGCGCAATAGAAAAAACTATAATATTTTTTTCGGCACCAGTTTGCGCAGGCGCATTTGCAAGCGTTTGAATAGACTACTTTCATCGTCAGGATTAAAGTCAGCACGAATACGCCAAGCATTTTCTGGCTGCATTTCTTCAACCATGTAGCTATTGAGTTTTTTAGCAATGTTCTGTGACTTTATAATGGTAATCGCTTCGGTATTTAAATTATCACTGCGCGGATCGAGATTATGGGTGCCGATGATGGCGATATGTTGGTCGATAACGATTGATTTAGCATGCAATCCGAATACAGGCATGTCTTTCTCTTCAGCGACGATCTCTTCCATCATCACTTGCCGTCTAATGTTGGCATCTGGCCTAAATTCATAGAGTTCAATGCCTATTGCAATCAAACGTTCTCTATCTCGATGATAACCACTAAACGCTTCAATGTTATCGGTTGATGCCAAACTATTGGTTAAAATAGACACCCGAACGCCACGTTCAATCAACTCTTTAAATAACTTTTTAGTCTGACTTTTAGTCACTAAATACGGTGTATGAATAACAACCGAGTGTTTTGCAGCGCTGATCAGCTTACGGATCTTGTCTGTTGTGTGTCCGCTACCATACCAACCATTGGTATCGGTATTTTTTCCCGGAAAATCAGATAAATACTCTACATCATCTAACCAAAGCAATTGTTTCTCATCTTTAAGGCGTTGGTAGAATGTCGGCACCAGATTAATTCGTTGGCGCACACTTGGGTAAAAATGCTTTGGGTTACAGGCATATTGATTCAATGCCTCAACATTAAGAGCAATATCTGTGTCGTTTGGCAGGTGAATAAGCTCGCTTACCGGCACCGCATAAGGGCTATACCAAAATTGTTCGAAAGAATTTTGTACCGAGCGCGTTTGCCCGCCAATCATCAACACATCTCTGTCTCGAAAATTATACTCTCTGTCGAATCCATAGTATTCATTGGCGACGTTACGGCCACCGGTGATGCTGACCCGGCCATCGACAATAAAACTTTTATTGTGCATGCGCTGATTTAGGTTATAAAAATTGGTACCAACATGAAAAAACTTTTCAACAATATTCTTACCGACATTAGCAACTGGGTTGTATATTTTTATGTCTATGTTGGGGTGTGAGTCGACAATCAACAAATCCTTGGCTTTGGCATCTACTAAAATATCGTCAATGATCACCCTAACTTTGACGCCGCGCTCTGCTGCTGCCACCAAATAATAAGTCGCTAGCAATCCGACATTATCAGCAGAAAAAATAAAATATTGAACATCAATACTCTTTTCGGCATGGTCTGATAACCAAGCACGCGTCAGCACAGCTTCACTGCCTCTTTCAAGAACATAAATTCCGGTGCGATTTTTCATTTGATCGAGATCGGGGACAAGCAATTTACTTAGGCTAATATCATTTTCAACCGGCGGGATAAGGGCACAATAATCTTCATCCACGCTCAGTGAAGACAAGCCTGGGTGTGAGCAAGCGGTAAACAATACCAGTACCGACACCGTTAATAGTATTAGTAAAGGCACAGTTTTATGCGGCATATATCACGTCCTATTGAGAAAACCGCTAACGATAACCAACATGCATCTATCTGTTAGATCACTGAAAACTATAAGAGAAATAACAAAAAAAGCGAGTCTAAGACTCGCTTTTTACATGTTATAAATATCTTTTTTCGTTAAAAATCGTAGACGAAATAAAACTGATAGGAATCAAACGCTGGGTTTGAATCATAACGATTGGCGTTGGATATGTGCTGAAAAGCAAACCCCGCTCGGGTGTCACGATCAAAACTATAAACAGGCCCGAGTCGATAATAAAACTGCCACGGACCGCCATAATCTTTATAAGCAACGCCTTGCTCACCAAACTCATAATCGCTATACCAGTACATACCACCTTCGACAGCAACTTTCAGTTCATTTGACCAATACCAACTCAAACCTAATCCGCCACCGAGAATCTCACTATCACCACCCGAGGTTTGCAACTGCCCGGCATTAACCACCGGATACCAATACAAGGGCTGTTTTTCAAGCGCTTGAAACTCGGGAAATAAATAGCTGACCTCTACTTTTTGGATATCCAGATTTTGATCTGTAGTTGGATACGCATAAGACACAGCAACCTGATGCTCATCAATCGCATGAGCACTCGTTAAAAAAAGGCCTGATAGGCCCAGTAAAATACAAGACACCCGTCTTGTGGTGTGTATAACACCCTTCATATGCAAAACCTCTATTCTTATTGTTGGAATGAATCCCTAATAAAAATTTGTTTTGCGATATACAGGTAAAGATAGATGGCGATATGCCGCGCAGCAACCACCAAAAAACGGCTCCAGTAATACCGCCCTTTGACTTCCATGTAGGTACAGTTTTAACCCTAGTAAACAAAGGCTTGTAGCGCAAACTGGGTAGCATAAAATTTAAGTGTCAGACATAAAAAAACCAGAGGCTCAGCTCTGGTTTTTCTTTTAAAATAAGTGACTTACAATTACAAATTCAAACCACTTAAATAGGCTTTATATTCTTCACCTAATTCAGGGTGACGTAAACCATATTCAACATTTGCTTTCATATAACCCAATTTTGAGCCGCAATCGTGAGATTTACCGGTCATATGAAACGCTTCTACATTTTCAAGCTTCATTAAGGTTGCGATAGCATCCGTTAACTGGATTTCATCACCAGCTCCGGGAGGAGTCATTTCCAGCAGTTGCCATATGTTATTAGATAAAATATAACGACCAACAACGGCTAGATTTGAAGGCGCATCTTCAAGCGCTGGTTTCTCAACAATTTGTGTCATGGTGCAAGACTCACCAGCGGCAACGTTCTCGCCGCCACAATCTACCACACCGTAACTGCTTACTAATTCTTGCGCTACTGGCTCAACCATGATCTGACTAACGCCGGTTTCATTAAATCGATTAAGCATAGCCGCTAAATTTTCGGTTTTAGGGTTACTTGCTACGTCATCAATCAAAACATCAGGCAGTACAACCGCAAACGGCTCATTACCGACAATAGGTAACGCTTTTAATACCGCATGACCAAGACCTTTCGCTTCGCCTTGACGCACGTGCATAATGGTGACGCCTTTAGGGCAGATCGATTGAACTTCATCTAACAACTGACGTTTAACACGCTTTTCTAACGTCGTTTCAAGTTCAAACTGCTTATCAAAGTGGTTTTCAATGGCATTTTTTGATGAATGGGTAACCAGTACAATTTCTTTGATACCAGCGGCTATACATTCATTCACTATGTATTGAATCAGTGGCTTATCAACAACAGGCAACATTTCTTTTGGAATGGCTTTTGTTGCCGGTAACATACGAGTTCCCAGTCCAGCTACTGGAATAACCGCTTTTCTAATTTTTTTAATTTGCTCTTGCTGAGCCATAGGTTTGTCCTTGTTTTAACTCGCTTTACGAATCTCTGAAATCTTAGGAGATGATTGAATCACATCATACACTCTATCAATTAAACGCCTTCGGCCTTTGTAAAAATCGCCTGGTATTTGCGTCTGTTGTTGAACATGAGAGTGAAACTTAGCAAATAGTTCTTCATCAACGGTAAAATTTGATGTCCAAAAATCATTTAGGCTTCCCTGATAAGTAATCCCCTCAATATCATAAAGAGCCTTACCCAACGTCATCGTAGGTAAATGGTGGATTAAACTTGATATTCCCACGGTCGAATTAACTGTCACGACCCCTTTTGCATGACGATATATGTCAGGTAAATTGACATCATGCACGTAAAATACTCGGTCCATCAGGTTATGTTGCAATGCCAATCGCTTGATCAGCTTTCTATAATTGAAAAAGCCTCGATCTTGAGGGTGATGCTTTATTAAGAGCGCTTCGGCTTTGTTCGCATTTTTTGCAAAGGATATTACTACGTGTTTAATAACTTCTTCAACACTAGAAAACGGTGAGTGTTCGCGTAGTTGATAATCAACTTGTACCTGCAAAGGTAATAAGAAAAATTTTTGATCAAACTTACGAAAAACATGTCGTTTAACTCCTATATCTTTTACTTTAGAAGTTAACTTTTGTTTAAAATTATTTAACCAAAAACAGCACTCTTGCCAACTCGACCAAGGCCTATGGTGTTCATAGTGTGGAAATTCATTTTGGGTAAGAGTTGCTGCGATATAATAGCGCACCGCATACCACAATCTCTTTTTAAAGGTCGGCCCAACTTGAACCTCACTTTTTACAGGTTTGGCAACGGTCGATTGAATCGTATCTAGCGAACAATTCAATGTTGAATAGGCATTGCAACCATCTTGCTCCAATGTGATAAAACCAGCGCGTAAATACCCTTCTTCAAAACACCATACTTTGATACCTTTAGCTTTAGCAACAGTTATTGCAACACGATGATAAAAGCGACAGTCACCATACAAAACCAGATCGGATATATTATGCTCGTCAATAAAGCTCATAATATACTTCCCCCAATCAGCAGTTTTTCCTTGGTAATCAAACTGATGATCTGCCCCTGCGTATACTCTATCGCCACCATTAAAATTAATTTTAAAGGTTTTATGTCCATGAGTAGAAAAGTGATTCGCCATGTACTTAAAAAAAGTACCAAGTGGGCTTTGTAGAAATAATACGTTTTTCATCATTACTCCATTAAAATGATATACGCATAGTCATCGCTTGCCATAAAAAGCTAAGCTTAATGAACAATTTTTGCATAGGTGATATGGATATCTTTTGGTTTGATGTTTGTTGTTGGACTTTGGAAACAATATTTTCTGCTGACGCAAACAAACCAGTATCCCAATCGATATAGGTTGGGTATTGGATCAAAGTTGCGTATAAGAGCTCTTCTATGGTTTTTAAATTCTTACGGCGTGCTAATGGGTGCATATCTTTTGTTAAACCCCATCCAGAATAAAAAGGCTGCCCCCAAGTCACTACATTGACGTCCTTAATTAATGCTTCAAAACCACTCAGAGACGTCATGGTATGTAACTGATCAATATGACTATAGAGACTTGTAAGAGTCAATTCGGTAACTTCTTCATCTACGCATAAATTTTTACAATCAGCAGAAATAACGCCAGCTCTATTTCCAGCCACGACGTCAGGGTGCGGCTTATAGATGATATAGGCTCCAGGATGGTAATTACGCACAGCCCATAATAACTCTTCATTTGTCTGAATAAATGGACTGCCTTTTTCCAAAGAGGCATCTCCATCTACCTGACCAACAACTAGTAATATAGGTTTGTTCACGTCTGGCCTAATATATTCAGATAATTTTCCAACGTTGTATTTGCTAACTTGGCTATTTTTCAAATTTGTTAAAAGCTTTTGTGCGCGGAGGAATTGTTCAGCAGATAATTCGGTGCTTTTTATCAGCCGCTCTAAATCACTTTCAATAGAGCTATCAAAGTACATACCATGGTTATCGAAGGCCAATGAAGATGGTCGGCATAAATTTGAGCCTAAACCAGAAGAACGAATAAAACCATCTTCTACTCGAAGACATTTTTTATCACTATTTTTCGCGCCCCAAATTAACAGCTGTTCACTTTCTTTTAAGTTATTTGGCACAGATTTAACAAACTTTACCTCTCTAGCAAACTTTTGACTAAAAGATTGAATGAAAGAACGTTTCCAAATTGAAAAGTTCACCGCATAAAGGGTTTGCCATCGCGGCTGCAAATATTGTTGCTGAACGATATCAATAATATCTTCAATCTCACAAGGTTCATTGGTAATAGGGTTAAAGTATTTTGGATATTCAACCAACGATGCATGTACCAAGGCTTGCAAGCTAATGCCATTCTTACGCCCACTACTAAGCGAATCATTTGTTAACCCCCACCCTGCATAAAAAGGCATACCAAAACAGTAAACAGGCTTGTTTAATATAAGCGCTTCGAATCCCATTTGAGAGGAAACCGTATAAACAAAATCAACAGATTTGATTAAAGCGTGGGGGTGACATACATCATCGATAATTTCTACATTATCGAGATTAAGGCTCGCTAATACGCCCTTTTTCTTACCTAACTTTGTATCTGGGTGGACTCGAATAAAGATAGTTGCATTTGGGTGGTTCTGACGTGCAGAGGCTAACATATCTATAAAGCTTTGTTTATTAGCCAAAGATCCTTTAATAGATAAGTCACCGGCAACCTGATCAACAACCAATACTGTTTCATTTTCGCATGAAGATAGTCTCTGTTTTAGTTCTCTAGGTAAGACCGAAGAAGCGTAGCAATTATATTTGGTGACGCCTTTTTCAGAAATACTGCGAATTAGATTTTCACTACGCGACAACTGCTCCTCTGTCTTTTCTCTTACTATTAGTTCTTCGAGAGTTGAAGCTGAATTAGCTTGGTAATAAAGCCCTTTAGAATCGGTAATTAAAGATACATTTTGTCCATTTTTCGCTGGGTGACCAATATAACCAATAAAGCCGTCTTCTAAATACAGATAATCAAGATGATGTTTTTGGGCGAAAGCCTTTGCTTTAAGCGTATTCTTTTTTAAACCCCAACCTAAAACCTTGTCATTATCAGCGGGGGATACAAATGATTTAACTAAAGATAAGTTATCCTTTAAACACGCTTCAATTAAAGCTTGTCGTTGGTAAATACCTTTTGAGGTGGTCCACAAAGTCATAGTTAATTTTTTATTTTAGTTAGGCGGTTAAGCTATTTTTTTGAAAAGCTTTGAAACAAAAGCTTTGATATTTTTATGAGACGCTATTTTCTTTAAATAATTTAGCTTTTGATAATTATCACTCCAATACCTATCAAACTGCGGACTACTAAAAGGAATTACGTCGCGGCCTCGATTAAAGTGAATAGCTGTATCGCTTAACCCTCTAATTTCAATGAATTTGTCTGGCGATGATGGATTATCACCTGACATTTCAACGTCATTTAGAGGATATTGCGTAAAAGAATAAAACTTAAATCTTAAAAAATAAACCAGCCTCATCATTTGCGTAGTACTGGGACGAAAGCCTTTTTTAATCGCTTCAACAAGTTGTTGATTACTATTCACAGTGACGTTTAAAAGGGGGTGAGAAAACCATGTTTTTCCTAATAGATAAACAGGTTTATTACAAATAATTCCATGTATTGCCGAATTCGCATTTAAAGCTATTATTGAATCAGCTAACTCCTCAGCTTCGAACAAATCGGCATCATTTATTGCCCATACACGGCCTGTAATTTCTATATTTAGCTGTTTCGCACGTGGGTACACTATAAGCCAGTCACTACCTAATCCTTGTGACAATAGTAAAATAACATCAGCAATTTGCTCTTTAGTGAGAGGGCAATATTCATCGCATAATGATACTAACAATACCTTTTTATTTATGTTTTCAAAAAGCTTGGAGGAAAGCTTTGCCAGCTTCTGCTTTCTCTTACCTTCTTTATGCTCTACATATTTGGAAACTTGTAATATTTCATCAACAGATAAAGGATGATTCCATGACTCCTCTGGTAATGATTTCTGCAGATTAACAGAGTTATTTCTTTCAAAGAAAACTGAGTTAGGCAGCGCTCCTTTCCCGCAGCATATATAGTTAAAATGCTTGTTCAAACACCATTGGTAGAGCGCCTTCGAATTTTCGTCTAATAATGGTAATTCGAATAAACATTGTTTTATGTTGTGCTTTTCTAGCCAATTGACTATTGCCGAATCAGAATCAAATTTTTCGTATTGATAATCAATACATTGACCAAAAAAGCTATGTAAATATCTGCTGTCACTGTAGCGGTTTCTCTGGTGCACAGCGGTTACGATTTCATCTTTAATCGATAAAGGTCTAGGCTCAAGGATATTTACGTCTCGTTCAAGTTGCGCTTTTAATATTTTTTCATTTCTTTTTTTATTCTGATGGTATTCGCCATCGATATCGTGAGGCGCATGAATAAGATAAATTCCTTTAGAACCGAGCCAATCACCATATAAGCGATAGATTGATTTCCATCCCCTATATTTACGAATATTCATGAAGTTACCCTTCATTGAATTCCATTTACGAGGCAGGGGATAGCGCATGTTTTTACGTATCAGCCTCGTAGTAAACTCGTAATCCTCATACCCCCAACCTTCAAAGGTTTCGTTTTGGCCACCACAACTTAAATAAAAATAACGATTAACTAAAACAACAGACGTACCATGAGAATATTTAGAAACATAATCTTTATTAGATTCAATCATTTGATTAATACAAAAAGACTTACGCATTCTTTGTTCAGTCTTGTTGTATAACCTATATCCTTCATCCGTTAAATAAATGACAGGACACATTAATAAATGATCAACTGTATTGCGCATATCAAGTAACTCAGCCTCGATAAGCAAGTCATCATAAAAACCTGGATATGGAATTAGATCTACGTCCATAAACATGATCAATTCAGCTTTAGCAACTCTTGCACCGAAGTTTCTCGCTCTCGCTAAGTTAAACGCAGACGACGATTCAGCTCCTGTGCTGTAATAGTTAAGCTCCAAATCAAGACACATCGAGCGCAGTAGTTCGGCTTTATCATCATCAGAGCCATCATCAATAACAATAAACTCGATATGAGTTCCTTGGTAGGACATTTTGCAGAATGACAATCTCTCCAATATATCCATGCGATCATCAATCAAACGCACAGGTACAATGACACTAAGCTGAAATTTAGAAATTTTTAAACAGGTCAAAACAGTAATACTTATAGTTAATTGCTTTACTTGAAGAGGTTAATATTGAATTGATTATTATTATTCTTTAATCGCCTTTTAAGTTCTTTTTTAGATGAACTAAATTCGATAAGTTCCTTCCAATGATTAAGATAAATCTTATTTTGTATTTTTTCAGAGAAAGACTTTATTTGTGGCTCAAATTGACTGAGCAATTTATACTTAACAGCTCGCATTTGTTGATTAAACACTTTGTTTTCATGAGTCACATGAAACGGTCTAAGGTGAACTAATGGTTCGCAAACAACATCAACTGAAAAGCGATTAAAAAACCGCAAGTTAAATTCTAAATCTTGATGCCTTATATATGACTCATCAAACCCATTTAGTTGCTCAACAGCTTTTCTCTTGTATGTTACGGTATTCGTGTGAACATAATGCTTTTGATAATCTAATAACAAAATATCTTTACTTAGATCACCGCAAATATAGCGTGTTTTATCACGTCCAGTTTCGCCGCCATTGATGTATCCGCAATAAACAGCACCAACTAAACTGTTGGTTTGTTTCAGCTTAGCAATACTTTTGCTTAATCTGCCAGGAAGATAAATATCATCATCATCTAAAAAGCAGATGTACTCACCTTTAGATGCTAAATACCCAGTATTTCTAGCAGCAGAGCCATTACGATTTGACTCATGAATTAAGTATTTAATATTTAATTTCGGATATTTAAACTTAATATTTTGTACTATTTTCGCGGTGGCAAGTTGAGCGTCGCTAGATATACCATTATCATCTACGACAATAATTTCTTTATCCGAATAGGATTGCGTTGCAACTGACTCCAAGGCATTTTCCAAAGAATTACTGCGGCCATATGTGGGCACGATAACCGACACCCTATTATCAACAATTTTATTATCGATAATATCCACAGATTGGATTTGTGTATAAGCAGAACAGTTTGCACTCAAGCTATTGTTAACAAAATTAATTAAATCTAATTCCGTTAATATATGGCCTGATTTTATAACACCGTAAACATCACTACCCGACAAATATATAGAGCTTTTAATGGGCTGAAATTGCTTTTGATACTTATCCGCAACATCCATACTATGCAATGCAACAAGCCCTTCACGAAAATTCGCAAATAAACGTAAATCAATAGCCTCCAGAGTTTTTCCTGCAAAGCTAGACCAATACCTTAAACTGTCATAGTCTTCGACAATTAAGGCCAAAGAAGGTGAAGAAAGTGGATAACAAAAATCAGCCAATGGCCATTTCATCTTTTGCGAATGTTCACTTTGACAACGCTCTTGTCTAATCGAACTAGCGCTCACATCTGGCATTACGATATTCGGGAACGCAACAAAACATTTGTCTGGAAATGCATTGTATATGTGTCCTAAAGGCAAATGATCAAACGGAGCCTCGAATGAACTTGCTAATTCAATCAGCTTATCAGCAATAGATACGTCCAGAGCCATAGCGAATGAACCACAGGTATCGAGTAATGTGGGATGATAAAAACCGTCTCTTGATGCCTGCTCTCCGTCTATTTTATCCCAATTATATTGGGACGCTCCTAGATGAATTAGTTTCCAATTACTTGTAACATTTGCCATTAAACGAGTTAGTTTTGGAAAAAAATTATCCGCTAGAATAACATCGTCTTCCAAAATTAAGACTCTTTTAATACCTTGTGCTTTTAAATATTCTAATAATCTTAAGTAGGTTTTAATGTATCCCCAAGCACCAGGAGATTCAATAAATTTGGAACTGCGTTGTCGCTCAACATGGTTAAACTTAGCAAAACGTTTTAGTGCTCCTTGAGGCCGAGCTTGGTACTGCATAAATTCTTGCATAACCTCACCGACGGTGCCATCAGTTGCCGTAAATAATTCGAAATCTACGCCACACTCTCTAAGTTGCTTTGTTATTTTAAAGCGCTTTGCTAAATCTTTGTCTAAGTTCACCACAAAGACTTTGTCAAAAAACGAGTCAACTACTGTATCGGTTAACGAAGCTGCTCCATATTTATCACTTAAGCGGTTTGAGGTAGGTTCGAGTTGCTGCTCACATAAAAATATATTATGACGAACCATTTCCATACCGAATTTATCGCCGGCCTGCTGATATAAATCATGAGCACCATGGAAGTCCCCTGCATTATACTTTTTCGCTGCTTGTTTAAATAAATTCTGCATACTACCAAAAGCCAATAAAGCGTAACCAAACTTGGCTACGCTTTATTCTTAATACCTAATCGTTACCAAATAAGTCGCGTGTGTATACTTTGTCAGCAACATCGCTCAAATTATCTGTGCGTCGGTTTGCAACGATCACATCGGAAATTTTCTTAAACTCTTCTAAGTCTTTAATCACTCTTGAATGAAAGAACTCTTCTTCTTCCATAACAGGTTCGTAAATAACCACTTCGATACCTTTCGCTTTAATGCGTTTCATAACACCCTGTATGGAAGATGCTCTAAAGTTATCTGAACCCGACTTCATAACCAATCGATAAACACCTACAACTTTTGGGTTCGATTTAATGATTGAATCTGCGACGAAATCTTTGCGTGTGCGGTTAGCATCAACAATAGCACCTATGATGTTATTTGGAACATCTTGATAATTAGCAAGAAGCTGCTTGGTATCTTTAGGCAAGCAGTAACCACCGTAACCGAAAGATGGGTTGTTATAATGCGAACCAATACGGGGGTCTAGACTCACCCCTTCAATGATATGACGAGAATCTAATCCATGCGCTTCGGCATAGCTATCTAACTCATTAAAATAAGCCACACGCATAGCAAGGTAGGTGTTTGAGAAAAGCTTAATCGCTTCTGCTTCGGTAGAATCGGTAAATAAAACCTCAATATCTTCTTTTATTGCACCTTGAACTAGCATTTCAGTATAGATTTTCGCTCGTTCTGACTCTTCACCAACAATGATACGGGAAGGGTAAAGGTTATCATATAAAGCCTTACCTTCACGCAGAAATTCGGGCGAGAATATGATGTTTTCACTGCCCGTTTCAGCTTTAATATTTGCCGTAAAACCAACAGGCACTGTTGATTTGATAATCATTACCGCATCAGGGTTAATTGCAATCACGTCTTTAATTACCGCTTCAACAGAGTTGGTATTAAAGTAATTGGTTTCAGGATCGTAATCTGTAGGTGTTGCGATAATGACAAAGTCAGCACCTTTATAGGCTGCTTCTTTGTCTAACGTAGCGCTAAAGCTAAGTTCTTTTTCTCCTAAGAAACGTTCAATTTCAGCATCAACAATTGGTGATTGCTTGTTATTTAACATTTCTACTTTTTCAGGAACGATATCTAGTGCGATAACGTCATTGTGCTGTGCAAGAAGCACAGCACTAGATAGGCCGACATAACCTGTGCCGGCGATTGTTATATTCATTTTTAACTCGTTATTTTTTGTTCTAATTGAAAGTATGTTTTCTGCATATTAGAAAAAGACTTTATTAAAATGTAATAATTAAAGCCTCGATAGACTTGAAAATACACACCAAATTAAATTGACAGTTAGTATATGGAAAGGATCATAAATTATTATTGTTGCATATATAGTTGACCCAACAAGAAATACAGGAAAATATTTGCTTGGATATCATTGCAGTCATTTAAATATAGCAATTCTTTATATTCAGAAGATAACTTTTGTATTTCGTTCAGATTTAACATTTCTTTTATAGATAGAAATGAATTCCCTTCTTCTAATAACTGATAATTGTTTGTACTAACTTTAGGTTTTACCACTTTAAAGTCTTCTAACTGCCTAGAGGAAAATAAATATCCATCGAAGCAATTAATAAGAGGTATGTCTTTAAAGGTTCTATAATTTGGAACTCGACGACTATCATACGGGAATAAAGCCAACGCTTTATCATTTTCATAGATAAGATCTATTGACACCGCATTTTTATCAATTTCCCAATCGCTATATGGACATTTTTCTACCAATAATAAATTAATATAATCATAAAGAATATCGATAGAGGCCACACTTTTATTATCAGCAATTGAATGAGAAGCATAGTGCCCTTTTCCTCGATTATTTATATAAAATCGATCATTAAACGCTGCTGAACGCAACCCCTCATGCCTTTTTGTAAAGTCTTCGACATAATCATGATATGTAAACAACTCAGTTGGAATGCTTTTCAACCTTGGGTTAGAGGCTGTATCCTTTGGAGGGATCGCGACTCCGCCGCTAATGTTGGCACCATAATACCCTGTTATTTTGCAATATTTTTTGTCACTTTCTATACCGCCATTCATATACGTATTGAGATTATTAAATTTTAAAAAGTTACTATCCAGCAACCCTTTTAATATTCTATTAGGGCAGCTAAGAGGTTGGCCTACAAATTTAATTTCAGACACAGGGGCAATATTTCTAGCTCTTATTATTTCTTCAAAAACGAGTCTATCCTGACTTTCGCCATTACCGTAAACATAACATTCAACATTATCAAATTGAGAAAAGCCACTTAGCGCAAGTCTACTATCGGCTCCACCAGTTAACTGGACATGGATCTTATCGAACCTCGAAGCAACTACATTAGCGCGCATATTTAATCGCTCTGTATATAACCTACACAGTTCTGTATAACTTAAGTCATCAAATGATTGATAATTGGGTCTATTTATTCTAATGAGGCTATTAGTATCTATATGTATAAACTCTTTACGAGATTGTTGTCTATTCGCCACATCATCAAATTGAATGTAGAAAACATTTTCTAGTATTGTCTGTCCTCTGATTGGGCTTTGATATGCTATTTGATCGTATAAATATGAATCATTTATTTTTGATAAGTGTAGATAAGTTTTCATTGCTTCTATTGAGCTTGATATAACAAACCTATTACCATCTGAAAAATAAAAAATATTGAACTGACAAAGTGGATCTATTATTAACTCTGCTCTGTCCTGATGAAGTTCTATGGCAACAAATACACCAGAACAATCTATATTATTTGTTTTTAATAAAGCAAATTGTTCGCTGCTAATGGTTTCATTTTGAAAGTATTCTGTAGAGCTAAGACAATAACCAAAAACGTGCCTGTCATTTTGCGTTTTAATCATTCCATTTGGAAGCGTAGTATAACGTTCGAAGTTAGATATTAAAAAATCTGACTGATTTGAATAATAATTTACCATTAAATTAACTTTCCATTAATTATGATGTCTAAAGCTCTTATCTTAAAGAGGTAGTATTTTTTAACTAGTTTTAAAAACCCTAAAATGTGCCATTATCATCGAGTCCTCAATGATAGGGATGCTAGGTTTCGACTTACTGCTTATTCTTAAAGTGGAGAGCTACTTGTAAAGGCCCGTTCGAGTATTGAGAATTTAGAAAATTATCGACTTCAATAGGATTATCGGTATATCGCGCTACTTCATTCCAATGCGTACGGTAAATTTGTTCTGCAACATCTTTTCCAAATGACTCTATCGTATTGTTAAATTGCCCTAGGAATTTGGCTTTTAAGGTAAGCATCCCCGTATTAAATACTTTATTACTCACATCTGAAGGCTCAGGGTTCATGCGAACCATTGGATGATTCACTGCACCGACTTGATATAATTCGAAGTATCTTAAATTAAACTCTAGATCTTGGTGCCTTCTATATGATTCATCAAAACCATTGATGGCCAAAACAGCACTTCGTCTATAAGTAGCTGTATTCGTATGTAAATAGTGCTTCATATAATCTAACGTTAAAATTTCTTTGGTTAAATCACCTGTTGCATAGCGATTGTCATCATTAACAGGTGAATTCCACCCAAGAAAGCCGCCATAAACCCCACCAATCGTTTTAGGAAGTGCATTTAACGCTTCGACACTTTTATTAAGTCTGCCAGGCAAATAAATGTCATCATCATCTAAGTAACAAATGAATTCGCCAGTAGATGCATTAAGGCCAGTATTTCGAGCAGCAGCCCCATTTCGGTTCATGTTATGTATCAACAGTTGAATTGAAACTTGCGGGAATTCTTCTTTAATTTGATTTACTATTTTAGTTGTTTCTTCATTGAATGAACTTTCAATGCCATTATCACTAACAACTAAAATTTCTTTATCGAAGTATTCTTGTGAAGCAGCAGAGCGTAACGCATTGGCCAGGTTAGTTGGTCGTTTATATGTTGGAATAATAACGCTAATTCGACCTTCAACAATATTTTGATGTTCTGCTTTTAATGGTATTAAAGGCGTTGCATTAACGCTTCTTACACCAGTTGAAAATTCAATATACTTGGTGACATCATCTTCCGTAAGCGTTGCGCCACTTTCAATAATCAACGAGTAGTCTGCTTCTGGCAACTTTACGTTATCAGTGACCGCGACTAATCGATTGAAATCTAAATCAAGTAGTTCTAAATTATGGATAGCTCTAGGGCCGTCTTCGGTGTTAATGAATACTCGAAGTTCAAATGGTTGATAAGCTGGTTTTTCAAAGCTATGTAAGTACTTTAATGCATTGCTATCATCAACCAGAACATTTACCGAAGGCTTACTCAAAGGAAAATCAAAGCTTTCGACTTCCCATTTCATCTTTTCGCCATGGGTAATTTGACATCTGCCTCCACGGATGCTGCTATCTTCAACATCAGGCATAATGATATTAGGAAACGCAACAAAACACTCACCTAAATACTTTTCATAAAGAGCTCCAAGTGATATGTGATCAAAAGGTGCTTCAAATGCTTCTTGAAGTTCAATAAGTTCATCAAAAATTGAATGATCTAGACCAATAGCAAAAGATCCACAAGTATGTAATCTTCTTGGACTATAATAGCCCTTATTATATGCATCATTTATATCTACACTGTCCCAGTTATACTGCGATGCACCAAATTGCAAAACTTTCCATTGATCGTTTGTTGAATCCATAAACTTTGAAAATTCGATATCGAAGTTCTCAGTTAGCAACACATCATCTTCAACTATTAATATTCTCTTATAGCCATTAGCTTTTGCATCCCTAATAATTCTGAGGTAGGTAAATATGTAACCAACCGCTCCTGCGGATTCAAGAAAACCTTTGCCCCTCTTAACTTCCAAATCATTAAATTCTGGAAACATTGAAAGTGTACCAAGCTCTTTTTGCTTATATTTCTCGAAAACTTCTAAAGGCTCGCCTTTATATCCATTAGTAGCTTCGAATACTTCAAAATCAATGTCTCGACTGGTTAGGTGTTGTGCGACCTTCAACCTATTTTCAACTTTATCCTTAAGGTTTACCATGTACACGTGATCAAAAGTTTGATTGATTGTTACAGGTTTAACATTATGGTTAGCGCTTTGTTTTAAGTTTTTCAAACATCTTTGTATATTAAGACGAACAAAGTCTTTGCCGTACTTGTCGCCGGCTTTTTCGTATAGATTTTTAGCCTTGAAGTAATCACCTTGATTATAAGCTTCATTAGCTTTAGAGAATATGCTTTCCAACATGGAGCACCTATATGTTAACGTTCTAAATACAAGTGATTTAAATTTAGATTTAAATTTAGATTTAGACTTAAAAATGAATATTACAGAATTAACTTAAGAGTTGAGTCTACAGAAGAAAGCCCCTTTCTCGCAGTTCACTACTTCTTCTTCATAAGTGATAAACCTTTCTTCAAAGATTTTCTTCCAACCATCAACAATCTCTTTTTCTTCTTGACGGTTGTAATCATCAAGAACAATATCCAGCTGATGATTTGCAAGATTGTTTAATATCATTGGAATGGCTGGGAACCTAGCCAAAGGACCTGTTGTAGCTGGTGGACCATCAATTAAAATCAATATCTTGGCAGTACGTCCATTAAAGATTTGCTTGATTTGCTGAAGCATACTTTCGCAAGAATAATATAAGTAGTTTTTCTCGCCTACTTTATAGTCCACTAAAGGTGCATGAACTAATTCAACCACATCATCAAAATTAGAATTAACTAATGATTTTGATGTTTTATCAAAATATTTTTTATTATGCTCGAAAGTAACGACCTTTTTAGGTAGGTCTTGGTGACTAGCTAAATATTGTGAGTTTTCTGCATCAACAGAGATTCGCTTGAAGTCATTTTCGCTACGATTAGTTAAATTCTTCATTGCTTGGGCAAATAACATCGTTGAGGTGCCACTGCCAAATTCTATAACTAAATCATAGTTATTAGTTTCCACTTTATTAAGCAAAAATAGTGCAATATCACTACTAATCGGCCAGCCATGATAATCAAGACCAACAGTACCATTCTCCAAATAATTTTGAACGCCAATGTACGACTCTATCTGTTTTACCGAATTATTTAATCCAGTGGTAATTTTATGCGACAAATTATTTTCAAGAGATTGGAACAACTTACTCTGGCCATCTACCAAATTAGTTAAAGTTTGGTTTTGTTTATTTAAAAGTTCATTAGTTTCTGTTAATTGCTTGATGGTCGACTCTAATGATTCTTTTTGACTTGATAACCCATTATTTTCTTCGGCTAAAGCATTAATCTGCTCTGTGAGGCCTTTTTTATCATCGTTTAATTCTGCTACGCTGCTTTCTAGCGATACTATCATGGCTTGATGTTTATCTTGTTCGCTAATCGATTGGTTTAAGGTGCTTTGCAGTTCGCCTTTCTCACTAGTTAATCTAGCAACTACCTTTTGCAGCTCGTCGTTTGAAGTTGTAAGGCTATTAACCTCAATAGCAGATGCATCAATAACCTTGTGAGTTTCGCTTAGTTGAGCCTTGAGAGGTTCTATTTCCGCTTTTGCAATATTTAAAGCTGTAATTAATTGCTCTTTTTCCTTGGTAAGGTTATTACTTGAATCATTTTCAGCTATTAAATTACTCTCAGCTGCCATCAATTTCTTTTCAATGCTTAAGCATTCATTTCTTAGCTTTTCATTAAGTGACTCTAGTGAAGCAACTTGTGTCTCTAATTTAGATTCAATATTTGATAGCTCGGTAACTCTCTCTTCACTACTTTTTAATTTAGCGTCTAATGTTTGATAAACGTCGTTTGAAATCAGCGACTCTTCCATATCTTCAGCTTTTTCATTAAATTTTCTATTAAAAACTAAAGTCGCGATATTAGGATTTGTTTCATCTTCAATTGCTATGCACACAAAGCCATGTGGAGTTAAGGACTCTATACATTCTTTCTTCGTCGCACCAAGTGGAGCATCTTTTGCATCATCGATAATAACTCTGGCGGTTATAACGTCAAAGCGATTAAGTTTAGAACCAAGACCTTCAATGATTTCCATCGCAGGGAAGCAGTCAATGCACAGCCAGTTTGCTGTTACTTCTATTGAATCTAATAAATTTTCAAGAGTTTCTGTTTGCACACTCTTAATGTGGGCAACTTTTAAATTACGCCAATATTTTGAAAGAGCCTTTATATCTACCAAGCCACTTTCTTTTGGGTTATTTGCTAGAAAAAACGATCTTTCATTAGCAGTGCTTGCTACGGTAACGTTTACCGTATTCCAGCCTAAATGCTTATAAGCTCTTTCAATTTTTTTACTCAACTTAGGGTCAGTATCAACTAAGAGGCAAGACTCCACTCCCCAGTCATTGTATCGCTCTACAATCGATTCTCGAATACCAACTTGAACGATACCTTTAATAGGACTGACTTCTTTTAAAATCTCTAGCTTATCTAGCAATACATCTTTTAATTTCATTATAGGTTCCAAATTAGCTTGCTAGCTTATTTTTACTTTGAAAAGTATTCTTCAGAGCATCCACAAAAAATAGACCAGGGCTATTTTTCAATTTTCTTAGTTTACGTCTCCTTTGAGAAATACTAGGTGTTATTTGAGCAATTCGTTTAGGTTGGCCATCTAAAGAAGTTTGTTTATTAATTTCTTGTTGATAAATTAGTTTCTCATTAATTCCAAAAAGCTCTTCATACTTTTCTTGAGTTAATAATAATTGTGCTACTAATTCTTTATTCTCTGATTTCAATTCAGAAATTTCATTCTGGTCTTGGACATTTACTTGAGCTACCTTTAACTCTTTTTTATAGGCTTCATTCTCAAGCTTTAATTCAGCCAATTCCTGTTCAAATTTGTTTTTCAACCAATTTATGTGCCTTAATTCCTTTCGAGTTTCCTCCAGCGCATTCGTCTTAATAGTTACTTGTTTTTCAGACCTAGCAAGCTCGTAACCTTTATCCTTTAACTCATCTTGTTTCTCTAAAATATTTTCATGATGACGAGAAGCAGAACGATGCAATTTAAGGTTTAGTTCTTCTATTTCCATTTGCAGTGGTAACAAGGAAGAGAAAACACTCTCATTTTCATCAGTTAACTTAGCATTTTCATCTTTTAAAGAGTCAATCAAGCCATCTGCACTAGCCAATTGCTGTGCTATCTCCTGAGTACTTTCTTTAAGGGCGATTAATTCTTTTTTTGAGGCTTCTAATAATTCATTTTGACGACAATAGTCTTTGAATCTATCGACTATAGATAGAGTATCAGTTTGTTCTGAAGAGTAAATGTTCGCCACACTCTCTAAATCAGCATACAGGCCTTCAGGCTCAGACGATTTAGACTCAACTAATTGGCGAATAATTTCAATTTCCAACTTGTTTGATTGCGAGAATTTGTTTTGAAGTCCCTTTAATTCCCCCAAGTTAAAATTGAATACTGCTTTAAAACACTTTTCTAGTTTGTTTTGGAAATCATCTTCTAAAAAGCAACCAGAATTGATCAATAAACACCTTTCGGCATTGCGATTATAAAAGCGTAAAATATCTGCATTCGCTTCTATCCATTGCTCAATAGACTCGGTTAATTGAGATTCATCAAACCCTTCTCTTTTTAATTTATCAGCCAAATAAGACTCTAGTGAAGAATAAAAAAGTACAAATTTGCCGTTGCTATTCAATAGATTTGAATCAAAACTTAGACATTTAACATTGGTGTTTTTAATTTTTCTTAGAGACTTTTTTAGAACAGAACCAAAGTGTTGAGCCACTTTATTATCCAGACCCGTAATAATTATTTTTTTCATAACTCTCTACTTAAACTCTTATAAACCGACTACAACAGCAGCTGATACTGCTATTTGATAAATCACTTGGAATATGTCCTTCGTTAACTGCCATTCCTTCATGTCGGGTTTGGCTAATACGAAAATCTCATCTCCTGCTTTAACTATTTTGTTATCTTTTAGGTTTTCTTCGTCTATTTTGACAAAGTCACCATTTGGCTTTTGCACCAAAATATTCATTTTTTCCCATTCAGCTGTTGCACCGCCAGCTTTGGCAATAAACTGTTTAACGTTCATGCCTTCTTTGAAGGCGATTGCCGTTGGGAATAGCACTTCACCATGCACCATAACTAAGTTACGTTTGCTTGGAATAACAACTTGATCACCTTGTTGAAGAATTATTTTTTCAGGGCTATATCCTTCGGATAATAAAACTTGGCCTTTAGGTTGTACTTGGCGGGCTTTTTCAATCCACTGAAGAATAATGCCGGCTTCGGCTTCTCTAAGCTGGGCGGCTTCCGTAGATTCTGAGCGAGTGGTTAATACGTTTTGCTCTAATGATGCCAATGATGCTTCAAGCATCTCTTTTTGGCGTTTTGCAACTGAGCGTCTGAATAACTGAACAGCTTTGTCATTTGAAAGCTTGTTAAACTCTACTCGTTCTAATAAGTCTGCGAGGCTTGAGCCCCAAGGTAAAACCATTTCAAATTCACTGTCATGCTCGCCTAATACATCAACACTGATACTGGTTGGTTTTAGTTGTGATGACACTTTGATTAAGGCGCCAGGTTCAATCTCTATAGTCGAAAGGTCTGTCTGATTAATCGGATATTGGTGTGCGGTAATTTCTTTAACCGCACCAGTTTGAATTTTGTTGTGTTGTGGTTCAATGATGGTGATATGAGTCGCTTTATCTTTAGCAAGTACCGCAGAGATAATATTGGCAAGGTTAGCAGTGGCATTTTTAAGTTCGTACTTTCCTTCAAAACCTACTTCACCTTCAACTTCAACTTCGCCTTGCTTAGGGCCTACAAATATTACATCGCCATCTTGTAATTGCATTACCGGCAATTCACCACGTTGTAAAAACGCATACAAATCGATATCGTATTTAACTCGGTTGTTTCGTTTTACAGCAATATGACGCATGCTACCTATATCACGGCGTACACCGCCAGCTAGGTCAATAAATCTAAAAATACTATCTGCACTTTGCCCTTCATATAAACCTGGGTTGGTCACTAAGCCAGATAAAAACACTTTTACTTTCTGACTCGAAAGCAAACTAACGTACGCTTCTACATTAGCTTTATAAACTCGACGAATGCTTTTATTGATCACGTCGTTTAAATCTGAGTTTTGTACACCTAACACTTTAATAGGGCCGACTTTAGGAATAAAAATATTACCTCTTGGATCAACCTTGATGTTTTCTTGAAAATTCACCCCACCCCACAATTGTACCAATAGCGTATCGCCTTGAGATATTTGGTACATAGGATTGATTGCTGAAAACGAAGTTTCTTTAAAACCACCTTTAAAAACCCAATCACCATATAATTTTTTTAAATTTGTTTGATCGATAGTTTGCTGATTTTCCGACTTTGCATCCTGCGTAATCGAAATGGCATGCGATGAAGTAGTAGTAAAAAGTATGATGCTAGTGGCAAATAATAATGCTCTTATCATTCTTGATGTTCCTTTATTATTGTGTAGACCATACGTCCGACAACATAGATAAGTAATATAGAAATGAACCAGGTAATTATGCTGTATATACGACGTGGGTATTTTTGATCTTCTGCCAATGCTGGGTATTCAATTACGAGTAAATGTTTGACCTTGCCGTAAGCATCTGCACGAACAGTTTCTAAATTAACTAGAGCCGATGTATAGAGATCTGCGGCTAATTCATTTTTTAATTTTATTTCATTAAAATCACGATTAACTTTGTTTAATGAATCATGATCTTTCTCGGTCAATTTAGATTGCTCTTGTACCACTTGTTCTTTTAAAGACTGGATTCGAATTTGTTTATTCAGTACATCAACCGAATCTTCGCGCATTACCACGAGTAAAGATTTAAGCTCTGCTTCTTCTTTAATAATTTCAACTTCTATTTGATTAATCGCCTCAACTAAAGCCCCTCCCAGAATCTCAGGGCTATATAGTTTAAAATCATCTTGAAACTGTATTAAAGCGGCTTGTTGCTCAGTTAGTTTTGTATAAGCTCTCTCAACTTCAGTTTGCGCATAATCTAATTGTTGCAATACCATTTTATCGCTTAACTGATTAATAAACTCTTCACTAATTTTTAGTAATGCTTGAGCAACCTTTAGTGAATAGTCACTATTAAAAGTTTGTACTTCAACTAACAGCACGTCTGACATTTCATCGTGAATCACTTTTACGTGTTCTTGAAAATACTCGATGTATTCTTCATTTGAACTTTTCGACTCTAGGCGGCTAAAGAAATCCCAAGTTGTGTTTTCATAATGGCTTTTTAAATCAACGCTGTTGTTTAGCTTCATCGCCATTTCACGCGATTGAATAAACTTTTGTAAAATTAAGGCATCGCGCATTGACGGGGAAGAACCACCTAAAGCGGCTAATCCGCCTAATGACACCTCTGATGAGCCAGCCTCTTTGACAACAAACTGAGACTCACTTACAAATCTTGGGCTAGCAATAACCGCATAGTAAGCAATTATAAAAAGCGAGGCCAAAACAACTAATGCAAAAGAACCTAGCTTGGCCCACGTAACATATAGTGTTTTTCGAGTATTTAAGTATGCCTTTGAATCAACTAAAAATAGCTTAGGATTGCGCTTTAGCTTCCTAAACTTTCTTTGCATCGGCGTTAGTGATTTTTTAGTTTCTAACATATATTTGTTCGTATTCTTTTATTGCGATTTCTAAATCATCATAAAAATGCAGTTGTTGGTTATGAATCAACAACCCTGCATCACAAAATTTTCGTAATTCATTGACCGAGTGATTAACCATTACAAGTTTGGTTTTTTCATATTTCTCTTTCATTAATGCTTCACTTTTTGCTTTAAAGTTGGCGTCACCAACAGCGGAAAGCTCATCAATTAAAAGAACGTCAAAATTAAAGTCAAAGCCCATTGTTAATCCAAAGGTCACTCTTGAGCGCATACCACTTGAATAGTTTTTTACCGGCTCATCATAAAACTTGCCAATTTCGGCAAATTCTGCGACTTTTTCTTCAATAGGTTTGGTGTTTTTATAACCGTGAATTCTGGCAACAAAGCGCACATTTTCACGCCCTGTCATAGAGCCTTGTAAACCACCTTGTAAACCTAGTGGCCAAGAAACTCTCTTATCTGATGTGATTTTCCCTTTATTCGGTAAATCTGCAGCTCCCATCATGCGAATTAGGGTAGATTTACCAACACCATTGGGCCCCAATACTGCAATATTTCTATCGGTAGGCAGCTCAATATTTACATCTTTGAGAATGTAATGCTTACCTTGCTTGGTTTTATAATATTTACTTAAATTTTCAAACTTAATCATAAGGTAATGAACTTTTGACGATTGGCTTGAAACATAGCCATGCCAACACCCAGAGAGATAAGTGAAAGAAAGGCTACATAGTAAATATCACCAATAGGAGATTGGTAAGATAGAAAATAGGCGTCTCTGCTAAGCTCAATAAAATGAAAAATAGGGTTCCAGTCAAATAAAAACCACATATTAGGCGGGATCATTGTGGCACTAAAAAACACCCCTGATATAAAAAACATAGGCGCTAAAATAAGACTTAGTAGCTTAGGCGTATCTTGCCAATGCAATGTCGCACAACAAAGTAATAAGCCTAAGCCCGCAGAAAAACAAATAAGCAAAAACGTTACTAACAACAGCATTAGCAAGTCATTTGGTAACGCATCAAGCCCTAGCCACCCTGCAATTGCCATAACAATAAAATACACCACAATAAATGTAACAACTTCAATTAATAATCGAGTTATGACAGGATCTACAGGGCACACTTGGCGATAACCAAATAACGCTTTATTAGAGGCTACCGCCGCTGATAACTGCGGTAACAATTTAGCAAATAACTTATAGGGTAAAATAGCCACAATCAAAAACAAAGAAATAGGTACACCGGTAACACTTTCCCTGCCAATAAAAGTAAAAATAGACGCTAGTACTGCAACTTGTGCTATAGGGTCAAACAGCGCCCAAAAATACCCCATTCGATTGGTACCAAAACGTGTCTTTACTTCACGCAATAGCAAAGCATGCACACTATCGCACATAATTTGCCAGGCATTTCTAGGTTGTGGGTAATTGTTATCGAGCATTTTATTCAATTATTGTTATTTTGCTGCCGTGTTAGGCACGCTTCCGCCCAAAGGTTTGGCTCCTCAAGGCATAAAAAATTTGTTTTTATTGGTATTGCATTCGAAGGTTAAGCCGTTGTGCTTACCAGCAAATGCAAAGGTATATGTGTTTAGCGCCGACAAACTGCTTTTTGCATTCGTAATCTGAAATGATTGAACAACCTAATCTCGGTTGTTTTATAACGACAAAAACGTTTATACGTAACAGTTTATTTTGAAAGGAAATTGAATGGTGCTAGGGGCATTATCGACAGTGTAAACACTATTCGGCTATCGATTTTAGTATATGAAGCAAAGCTATAATCACGTCACGATTCGTGTGTATCTCGATTAGCTAAACCGTTTTCGCAAATTAACCGCAGGCAAATATCGATACTCCATTGTCCCTCAGGATTAGGAATGATTTTTGAAGACTGCAAATTGCTAAAACATACCACAACAATTTCTTCTTAAAGACCTATGCATAATAGATCCTAACCCGGCAATTCTATTGACATAAAATTACAAAGTAAACACGAATCTGAACAAAAACTCTATAATTCACACAACCTTTACAATTGATGTAG
Source organism: Thalassotalea sp. HSM 43 (assembly GCF_004752005.1). NCBI lineage: Bacteria > Pseudomonadati > Pseudomonadota > Gammaproteobacteria > Alteromonadales > Colwelliaceae > Thalassotalea > Thalassotalea sp. HSM 43. The sequence goes on from NZ_CP038493.1 coordinate 913,388, forward strand.
GACGCTCTCAAAATATCTTGTAAGACATTGTCCATTTAACAAGTTGCTGTGGTTTGTTTTTTAAAAAAGCAATGATTTTTCAGGGGCTTTAAAACTGGTCTTACCTATAACCCAACGAAATAAGATATAACAAATAAGAATATAAATTAAAGGCTAAATTAGACGCGAAATCGATAAATTGACAAACATCAAATGTTGTAAAAAAACAACATAACGACTGTTTAACACACAAAAAAAGGCGAAACTTCGTTCGCCTTTCAGTTTGTATTCACCATGAAAGATAAATAGCTTAATTATTATACTAATTAATCATCAAACCTAATACTCATTAAACCAATGCCGTGTGCGATTGACAAACCACACCAATGACAGCATCACAGGGACTTCAACCAGAACACCAACTACGGTTGCCAATGCAGCGCCAGAGTGCAGGCCGAATAATGATATCGCGACCGCCACCGCCAACTCGAAAAAATTTGATGTGCCGATCATACATGCCGGTGCCGCAATGTTATGCGCCAGCTTCATCCGTTTAGCGGCCCAGTAGGCAATGGCAAAAATACCATAAGTTTGAATCAACAAAGGAATAGCGATAAGCACAATAGCCTGAGGTTTTTCCAGAATCGTTTGCGACTGCAATCCAAATAACACCACCACAGTTAACAATAAACCTATAATCGACCAAGGTTTCATCTTGGCTAAAAAGCCATCGAGCCTTTGATGATCATCCTTTTTATCAAGTTTGCTGCGGGTAATGGCGCCGGCGATCAACGGCACTAAAACATATAGAACCACTGATAGCAATAAAGTGTCCCAAGGCACACTGATATCTGACACACCGAGTAAGAAGCCAGCTATTGGCGCAAACGCAAAAATCATGACGACATCATTCACCGAGACTTGCACTAGGGTATAATTGGCATCCCCTTTGGTAAGCTGGCTCCATACGAATACCATCGCCGTACATGGTGCAACACCGAGCAATATCATGCCGGCAATGTATTCATTAGCGGTTTGTGGGTCTACCCAGTCTGCAAATATGCCTTTAAAAAATAACCAACCAAGCAGCGCCATCGTAAATGGTTTGATTAACCAGTTAATCACTAAGGTCAACACCAGCCCTTTCGGTTTTTTACCGACATCTTTGATTGAGGTGAAATCTATTTGCACCATCATTGGATAAATCATCAACCAAATCAGTAACGCGATAAGCAAATTCACGCTTGCATATTCAAACACCGCGATTTGATCAAATATGCTAGGGACTGCACTGCCTAATATAATGCCGGCAATAATTGCTAAGCCAACCCATACCGATAAATAACGTTCAAATAAACCCATGTTGTAACTCCAAAGGTTGTTGCTTAATCAATAGCTCGACACTAAAGCTAGCACAATTACATATGAAATAACGAATATATGAATTTTCATATATAAAGCTTTCATAGTCAATAAAAGCTTAACCTTGATTACAAAAAACTCCATTTATTAAAACAACGAAGCATAGAACTCTCGTATACAGGAACCCTGTAAAACTCGCACCAAAAGGCGTTCGTTGTGCGCTTTCTAGTAAGCTTTTGTTATAAATTTTTATGCAAACGAAAGCACAAGCTTTGACCGACAAAATCGCTCACTAACCCGCTAACCCGCTAACCCACTAACCAGCTAATCCACTAATCCACTAGCCCACTAACCAGCTAATCCACTAACCCAGTAACCCAGTAACCCGAGCAATGTCTCGCCATACATAAACGAGCAACAAACTAAGCAATATGTACCGTGTAGATCGACGCCCCTATCGGCTATGCATTTGATAACAGAGATTTAATACAGCCGTGCGAAGCGTCTTGTCCTATACTTAATGGCTAATCTTTCGCCAATAATTCTGGGCCTTAGTTTGAAACTAGACATTTCTAAAATCAATCGTCAGGTATTTTTGATTTCGGCGTTAACCATTTTAGCTTTATTGCTGTTCACTGTGTACTCACCTGAAGGTGCAAAGCTGTTCTTCTCTAAAATCCAAACACGTATCATTGATAATGGCAGTTGGTTTTACGTACTCACTGTGACCATCATACTGGGTTTTGTCATTTATCTGAGCCTGTCACGGTTTGCCAATATTAAATTAGGCCCGGATCACTCAAGCCCCGATTACTCGCTAACCACTTGGCTTTCCATGTTGTTTGCTGCTGGTATGGGTATCGGCCTGATGTTTTTTGGTGTGGCTGAACCAATAATGCATTACCTTGCCCCGCCAACCGCTGAAGTTGGCACATTAGCTGCGGCCAGAGAGGCAATGAAGATTACATTCTTCCATTGGGGCTTGCATGCATGGGGAATATACGCAATTGTCGCCCTTATTCTGGCCTATTTCAGCTATCGTCATAATCTGCCGTTAACCTTGCGCTCTGCCCTACACCCCATCATTGGTGACCGTATATATGGTTGGCCTGGTCATATCGTCGATGTTTTTGCCGTGGTCAGCACCGTATTTGGTGTAGCTACGTCGCTTGGTTTAGGTGCTGCGCAGGTAAACTCAGGCTTAAACTATTTGTTTGATCTTGCTATTAGCGAAACCAACCAAGTGATCGTTATGTTGGTCATCACCTTTTTCGCCTCAATATCCGTAGCCACCGGTTTAGACAAAGGCATTAAAATTTTATCGCAAACCAATATGTTGTTAGCGGTTGCCTTATTAGCATTGATATTTGTTCTCGGCCCGACGGTGTTTTTACTGCAAGCTTATGTGCAAAATATTGGTGCGTACTTATCAGATTTAGTCCATGCCACTCTCAACCTATATGCCTATGAAAAGAAAGACTGGATTGGCGGTTGGACTATTTTTTATTGGGGTTGGTGGCTTGCTTGGGCACCGTTTGTTGGCTTGTTTATTGCCCGAATTTCAAAAGGCCGGACTATCAAGGAATTTGTGTTTGGCGTGATGTTGGTACCAACCGCATTTACCTTATTGTGGATGACCATTTTTGGTAATACTGCTATTAGCTTGGTCGCCGAAGAAAACATCACCAAATTAGCCGAAATGATCAGCAGCAACTCCTCCGTAGGCTTATTTGTTTTTCTGGAAAACTTTCCATTTTCGACCTTTTTGACTGGCTTATCCATCATAATGATTGTCATATTCTTTGTCACCTCATGTGACTCGGGAGCCATGGTTATAGATATGTTGTGCTCTAATGGCCGCAATGATACACCGCTTTGGCAGCGCCTATTTTGGGCCATCAGCGTCGGGGTTGTAGCGGCGACCTTAAGTTTGGTCGGAGGCTTAAGTGCTCTGCAAACCATGACCATCGCCAGTGCTCTGCCGTTTTCTATGGTGCTGCTCAGTGCCTGTTATGGGTTAATGAAAGCATTAAAAATAGAAGCCGCCAAACAAGACAGTTTACAATATAACGCCATGCCGAATAGCCAGCAAAAAGATGCGAAAACTTGGCAAGAAAAGCTCGATAATATTGTTTCAACACCGGATAAGAAAAACGCTGCAGGATTTATTGATAAAACCGTAAGGCGCGCGTTTAAAAAATTACAGCTGCAATTCGAAGAGAATAGCATCAATACCGAAATCATAGACAAAAAGTCCGGTTTGACCTTTAAAGTATTACATGGTGAAGAGCATGATTTTATCTATGGTGTGCACAAAAACGAACTGCCACAACCAGACTTTGTTAGCGACGAGACCGATCCGACTCAAAGCGACAGCACCAGCCAAGATGACAGTAATAATGACAATTATTACCGCGCCGAAGTCCATTTAAGCCAGGGCGGCCAAGATTATGACATCATGGGTTGGTCAGAATCGGCGGTAATCATGGACGTTATAGAGCAATACCAAAAGCATTTGCATTTTCTGCATTTGCTGCGATGAAAGGCAGTGTGATGGTAGACACTGCCTAACTAGGCTATTTGCTGCTTTCGGGTTGCAAGTTGCAGGCATGGTGTCTTGCTTGCAACGTGCATTAAACCTGTCTTATAGCTCTATACTTTGACCAATAATAACCGCATCATTGATGGCAAAAGGCTCAGGCATTAAGTGCGCTTGCCTCGGCTTGATCCAGTCAAATTGCTGCATAAGATCGTAGCTTGTTTCAAATAATTTAAGCTGTGGACTGGCATCACTGGGTAAGGTTAACTCAACCTCAATCGATTCTCGCGGCTGTGATAAGGTGTAGTGTAAAAACATACCACTCACTGTATTTTCACCAATATTTTGCCCCGCTCTTCTAAAGGCTTGGCCATTCACTTTTAACGATACAATGTTTAACGGTTCTAAACTCGCCAACTGCAATAAATTGCTATCTCGTTGCGGTGTAATGGTGATCAGATAACTTTGTTGCTGTTGCGTTTTAGCCGCCAAGCGCACTGCTATTTTTGCCTTCGCTAAGTCTTTAGCTTCCGCCTCAGAAAAGTGGCGTATGGTGCTACGTCGATAACTCGGGTAAAGCGGTTGCGGCCATTCATTTGCGGCAACGTCGTTTGCTTCGGCGCCAATAAATTGTTCGCTAAAACTATCTAATCGTTTGCTGTGGCTAAACCAATAGGCCTTATTTGAATCGGCATTAAGCAGGTAATTAATGCTTGATGGCTTCGGCTGTTCAGCGCTGTATCCGGCTTGCCAACTTGATACAGCAAAACAGCCTAGTGCCAGCAACAAAGACGACCATAAAGTAAATGACTGACTGTTATTGATGCGAATAATGGGCATTAGCAAACTCAGCACTAGAACGGTCAATATACAACCGATATACAGCGCATTTAAGCCAAGGCCAATAATCAATGACGCTATCAAGGGGGCAAGGATAATGACAACAGGTAGGCTAAGCAAAAGCGCAACAATCGTAATTAATGACCAAGGTTTGCGTTGGTCTTTCGGTTCTGATTCTGATGCTGATTTTGATTCTCTTTCCAGCAAAATGTAATAGACCAGCAATGCAAAAAATACCGGTAAAATCAAAAAACCGGCGCCCGGTAAATACATAGCGAGCATCAAGTTTAGCAATAACCAAACAACAATTGGCGCAATCAATAGTGCCGGTAACGACAATTTATCTTTAGCAACCGCGTAAATACGGCAACCTATCGCCACACAACTACTGAAGAAAAACAGCATTAGCCAATGACCGTTATAGGTAAAGTTATGTGGGCTTTCTGCGTACGCGGCAACGATGTTTTGTAATAACAACCAACCACCAAAACCAAAAGCTGCGGCAGCAATTATGGTTGCCAATAGCGCTGCAAAACTAACCCCAATTGCAGCTACATTTATAACGCCTGATCGCAATCCTTTATAGGTAATCGCCACAAACAACACACTGGCGATAATCAGCATCAACATCACCCAACTAAATGGATAACTGACCACAGCTAAGTTCAACACATTAAAAAACACCATGTCGTCTGCTGATTCAAGCGTGGTTAAGTCGGCATTGGCGAAGTAGTTTAGCATCGCCAGCAAATAATCCGCCTGATGATTTAGGCTGGCTTTATCGAGTCTTGCCACCGAATCATTGACCGTATGATAATCAAAGTGATCATCTATAAAGGCGAAGTTATAGCCCTGAATATTGCCATCCTCTCGAAAAATAGTCAGGTCGGTATCATTGGGCAGCATTTTATAAACGCTGTACATAAGTGAGTTAGCTATTGGATGTTCAATGCCCGCGTCACTAAAAGCCTGCACCAGTTGTTTGTTGCCGCCATTGGTCTCCATGATCATATAGCTCGGGCCACCAGAGCCGCGTGCTTCAAAATTAAGCACGACCTTCACCTGTTTTGCCCACGGGTGATGATTTACAAAGGCTTTCGCACCTAACAAACCTCGTTCCTCGCCATCGGTGATAACAATGATGATGTCATTATCCGCTTGCTGATTTTTGGCTAAAAACGCTCGCACACCTTCAACAATGGTGACAACGCCGCTGCCAGCATCACTGGCGCCAGGAGATGAATGCAAAGAAGAGTCATAATGACTTACCAGAGCGATGGCATTGCCTGCCCTTTTACCGGGGATTTTGGCAACGATATTACGGGTATTGGCTGCCATATAGCTGTACCGCGAATGCGCGCCAGTGTGCTCAAAAACCTGCACATCAAGCCCCATGGCATCGAGTTGTTCAACTAAATAATTACGCACCCGTTGGTGCTCAGCGGTGCCGACAAAATGCGGTTTTGCAGCAATGTTATTTAGATGGGCATAGGCACGCTCACTCGAGAACTCTGTCATATCGCTATTTGCATACGCATCATCTGCAGGTGTCTGAGCTGTAATTGACAGCCACACCAGAAAAAACAATATCAGCGGGGTGATAACAGCGTTTATGCTAAATTTGTTGGCAGGTATATTAGTGGATTTCATTATTATTTTTCTTATTATCTATCGCTTTGCTGTATCTATTAATACCACAAAATCTCAATCGCAAGGCATTTGCCAGCGACTTAACTGTGATCGTTCTATGATCGAACGGTGATCGAACTGTGCCCTCTATTCGTTCACACAGGGCGTGCTAATTTGCGCCATCGTTTAGCGCCATCATTGAGCGCTTTATATTAATAATGACGCATTTCAACGACATATATCGACAGCATATATTATCGACGTACGTTATTGGATTATGCCAGCTAACGCAAGTGGTTTGTCCAGTCTATAACGCAGCAATGGCAATCAATAACAATGTAATAAGCTAGATAATATCGCCATAAGGCGCACCATTGTTATATCGACTTTAAGCACCATCTTAACCTCATAACGAACACCAAGGTCAATTTAGGAGTACCTTATGACGCATGCATCCCATTTACTGCAACAAATTCAGTTGGGTGATATCACGTTAAGTAATCGAATTTTAATGGCGCCACTGACCCGCACTCGCGCCACCGGTGATGTGCCAAATGAGCTAATGGCTGAACACTATGCACAACGTGCCAGTGCTGGACTCATTGTTGCCGAGGCGACAGCGATAATGAAAGATACGGCGGCATTTTTAAATGGACCTGGCATTTACTCCCAAGAGCATGTCCAAGGCTGGAAAAAAGTCACCGATGCGGTACATGCCAAAGGCGGTAAAATATTTTTGCAGATATGGCATGGTGGCCGCGCAAGTCATCCAGACTTAAATAACGGCACAGTACCTGTCGCGGCTAGTGCCCTGCCAATCACTAATGACGAAGTGCATACCGCCAAGGGTAAAAAAGCCTATACCGTGCCGCGCGCGTTAGAAACAGACGAAATAGCAAACATTGTGAACGCCTTCAAACAAGGCGCTTTGTACGCAAAACAAGCCGGCTTTGACGGCGTTGAAGTGCACGCGGCTAACGGTTACTTGCTTGATAATTTTTTACGTGATGGTAGCAACCATCGAACCGATATCTATGGCGGCTCCATTGAAAATCGTGCGCGCTTATTGTTTGAGGTGTTAGATGCGGTTGTCGAAGTTTGGGGCGCAGGAAAAGTCGGTCTGCGCACATCGCCTTTAAATAGCTTTAATAGCATGAGCGATAGCGATCCGGTTGGTCATACAAAATATTTAGCGAAACAGCTAAATCGTTATAATTTGGCCTATTGGCACTTAATGCGCGCCGACTTTTTGCAGCAGCAATCTGGCGATGTCATAACGCCGGCTCGCGAGCTTTATCAAGGCAATTTAATTGGTAATATGGGCTACACAGCCCAAGAAGCAGAGCAAGCCATTGCCGATAAACAATTGGATGCGGTTGCATTTGGTGTACCGTTTATTGCTAACCCCGATTTGGTTGAAAGGTTGGCGATAAATGCGAAGCTTAATGAAGCGGATCCAAATACCTTTTACTTAGGTGGTGCAAAAGGCTATACCGATTACCCTTTTATGGCCAATTAGTCGAGTAAGCAACATCAGGTGTTGATTCAATCCACTACAAAAAAGCGAACCATAAGGTTCGCTTTTTTATTTAGCTGTCGTAAAAAGGCCGCGGTTAGCTTTTATATTTGACCGAGCAGCCATATGGTGGAGTAACCTTTTTCGCCACACTTTGCCCAGCCATCAAGCTTTGCATACCGACATCTAAGTAGTTTTCTGCTTTGCCGATATCCGCTTGTTTCGCCGACTTAATGCTGTCGATAGCCCCGGCGTAACGTAACATGCCATCAGGGGTAATAATGTACATGTGTGGCGTGGTTTTTGCGCCATAAAGCTTGCCAACATCGCCGCTTTCATCGAATAACACCTGACTTGGCGCTGCATTGCGAGACGTCGTTAATTCATCCGCCTCGCTTGGTGTAACATAACCTTGTTTGCCCTCGGCTGACGATATAATTGATAACCACACCACATCTTGTCCGGTGTATTTACGTTGCAACGTTTGCATATTGTCACTGTCGTAATGTTTTTGTACATACGGACACAAATGATTGGTCCACTCCAGTATCACGTATTTGCCTTTGTAATCGCTTAAATTGACCTGCTCTCCCTTAGTATTAACTAAGCTAAAATCCGGCGCTGGAGTGTCAACTTTTGCTGCGGCAAAAAGGGTTGTTGGTAATATCAATAATATACCTGCGAGAAGTTGCTTAAAGTGTCGCATTATTTATCTCCTGTTGAGCTTGTTTTATTGCATCAATAACTATGTCTGTTGTTAATACTTGTGGTAACACTTGTTCGTAATGCTCACCGGCGTAAACCACGTAAAGTGGCACGCCCGAGCGTTTATAGCGTGTTAAAAAATCAAAAATCTGTTTATTTTTATTGGTCCAATCACCGACCATATAATGCACATTATCATCACCGATGATCTGCTCAAAAGCGCTGTCATTGAATGCCACTTGTTCATTCACTTTACAGGTTATGCACCAGTCTGCGGTCATGTTAACCAGCACTACCTTATTTTGTTTGCGCAAAGCGGCTAATGTTGCATCGTTAAAGGTCGCAGCGGTTTGCGGTTCAACCACAGCGTTATGATCACTGGCTTGTTGACTGCTGTAGCCACCAGCCAATAGTGCCAGTATCAAACACATCATTGAAAATCGCTGTGAGGCAACACTGCTGAGCCAAATACATAATGCAAATGCGAGCAAACCAGACATTAGCCACAACAACCCAATATCACCAGTTTGTGCTTGAAATACCCACACCAGCCAAATAACCGTCGCCAGCATTGGAAATGCTAAAAACTGCTTAAAGGTGTTCGTCCAAGCACCTGGTTTTGGCAACAACGCGGCGAACCGCTGATTGATTGACAATAAAGTCATTGGCAGTGCAAAGCCCAGTGCTAAAGCGGTAAATATCGCCAACGTTGTCATCGCCGGACTGACCATGGCAACACCTAGCGCGGTGGCCATAAACGGTGCAGTACAGGGCGAGGCAACAATGACAGCTAAAACACCGGTAAAAAACTGGCTAGTAAAGCCCTTTCCTTGGGTTAATGATTGCCCCATGCCCGCTAAACGTCCGCCCGTGGGTGCCACATCAAATAACATTAAGGCAATAAACAAAAACAAGAACGCCAGTGCTGCGATAACAAGAGGCTCTTGCAAATGAAAGCCCCAACCAACGGCATTGCCGCCAGCTTTAACCGCTAATATCACAGCCGCGAACAACCAAAAGCTGGCTAACACACCAATGGCAAAGCCCCATTTTTGTCCACTGTTTATCGCATTTGACTGTTGGCTAAGCGACATCGCTTTTAACGACAACACCGGTAACACACACGGCATGACATTGAGTAGCAAACCACCAGCAAACGCTAATAACATCAGCCACAATAGATTGTCGCTTGATTGCACGGCGCCACTGTTGATAGAAGATGTTAGGTAAAAGCCTTGTTTGCCATTGGTAAACAAAAACTCAATTGATTCGTCCCCTAAGGAAAAATAATCTGACTTGGGTAACAGGAAGTTAAGGTCGCTGAACTCATCATTATCTTGTAACGCTTGTTGTACCGCGTTGTGCTGAATAATGTCCGCGCGAAACGGTAATAATTGCCAGCCATCACTATCAAAGCCGCTGATATCACTATCAAGTGCTACCGATACCGCTAAATGTGTGTCCGTTATTTCATGTTTACCATACAAGGATTTTGTCGATGGTAATTGCTCACGAGTATGGCTAAATAACTCAGCATCAGGGCTTAGCGTCGCCTCAAGATTGCTGCTCGCATCAATTGGTAACTCAATGGTCAGAGTTGCCCAACCAGGAATGCAGTCTTCTTTACATACTAACCAGGATAAATCAGCGGTAATCTTCGCCGCATCGACTGAGGCAGTATCTTCGGCTAACGTGATTGGCACCATGAGTAGGTTATCGCCACTGTATCCGTAGTTGACTAGATGTGCGACCGCAATTGCTTCAGGTAATGGCCATTGAATATCACCAAACTCTATATCGACAGACGATGTCCACTGCACGGTTGGCGCTTCACCCGAGTCGCCGGCATTGCGCCAATAGGTATGCCACTGGTTTTCTGGACTCAGTAAAATACCGAGGTACTGGGTTTGGCCTGGAATTAACAGCAAATGCTCAGTAACAAGAGCTACTTCAATATACGGCCCACTGGCGTTTGCCCGATATGTTTCGGTCGCAGATACATTAAATGTGGTGATTATTAACACCACAAAGGAAAGCAAAAACTGCTTCATTTTTAGATAGATACTCGATTCAATATGACAATAATTTAACCATCATAGCCTACGGGCGATAAATAATAAAAGATCAAAACAGCGACCGATTCAATAAGTAAACTTAACCGCTTATTGCTACGTATTATTAGCCACGTTATCCGCACTGTGACGAACACATCATGAAAAACTATGATCCTGCCTTTATTGCTGCCGTTATCGCATTGGTAATGACATTGCTAAACTCAAAATACAGTTTAGCCCAAGACTCCATTAGCGAAGCCATGTTATGGCAACATCGCCTGCTAATTTTTAATGTCGATAACAAGCAACAACTGCCACAAATCGATACTGAAATAAGAGACGAGTTTAACTTACAGATCATTACCCTAATCGATACAAAAGCTTACCTTATTGACAGCAACGATAACTACCAACAATTGTCGGCGGCACACTATTCCGAGTTATCGAAAAACTACAGCCAAGCACAGCATGCCTGGCTTATCGGCTTGGACGGCGGCGTAAAAGCCAACTACCCTATTGATAGCTTTGATTTAGACGCCGTGGCATCACTGATAAACACCATGCCGATGCGACAAAGACAGTTACAGCAACAATAATTAGCCAATAACAGGCTAACAACCTTGAAATAAGCCATTGCTGAAACGATATATAAACTACACGTATATACAACGCTAACATCACACATGACGTGGTTAATGCTAGCGTCAGACACACAGCTATTAGCAAACTACTGCAGAGATTATCATCATGAAATTTACCTACCAAAACGCAACGCAAATATTCTTTGGCCAAGGGCAAATTAGCAAAATCAGTGACGCAATCGACAGCCAAAGCAAGGTGCTATTTTTATATGGCGGCGGCTCAATTAAGAAAAATGGTGTATATGAGCAAACCAAGCAAGCTCTTACAAATCATCAGTGGCTAGAATTTTCTGGCGTCGAAGCGAACCCAACCAAAGAAACATTAGACAAGGCCATCGACGTATGTAAGCAAGAAAACATCGACTTTATTCTTGCTGTTGGCGGTGGCTCAGTCATTGATGGCGCCAAATACGTTGCCGCTGGCGCCTTATACGATGGCGATGCCTGGGATATTTTAATAGGCAAGTATACGCCTGAAACCGCATTGCCTATCGGCGCCATTTTAACCATTCCAGCCACAGGCTCTGAATCCAATGGTAACTCGGTGATCACCAAGTCAGAGACTCAACAAAAGATGGCGTTTGCCGCTCAATGCGTATTACCGGTTTTTGCGGTCATGGACCCTGATGTAATGAAAACCTTACCAGAAAAACAATTGGCCAACGGCGTGGTCGATGCCTTTGTCCATGTCTGCGAGCAATACATCACCAAAAATGCCGGTGCCATGGTTCAAGATGGCTATTCTGAAACACTGTTACGCACATTGAAGTCGTTAGGTGATAGCTTCAACGAACGTGATGATGCGTGGCGTGCCAACTTAATGTTGGCAGCTAACCAAGCCTTGAACGGCTTTATTGGTAGTGGTGTTGAGCAGGACTGGTCCACACACATGATTGGCCATGAATTAACCGCCCTTTGGCATGTTGACCATGCTCGCTCGTTAGCGATTGTGCAGCCATCACTATTACGTAATCAAATCGAGCATAAACGCGCCAAACTGGAACAAATGGGTCGCAATGTATTTGCGCTTGAACAAAGCGATGACTTGGCGGAGAGCACCATCGATGCCATTGAAGCCTTCTACAATAGCTTGAATGTCGCCACGCAATTGACCGAACACGGCGATGACAAACAAGGTGCTATTGACGCCGTGGTAAGCCGACTGGAAGGATTAAACTATGTATCCTTATCGGAAAACGGTACGGTAACTCCCGTTGAAGTTCGTCAAATTTTGACCAATGCGGTCGCGTAAATAGCACTTCCAAGCAGTTGATAATTCATAACAGGCGAGCACCATGCTCGCCTGTTTGTTTTCTTAGACATGGTAAAATGTGCAATCATTCAAATGTCCTACACTATCTAATATGTTTACCTTTTCCCCTTCATAAATAAGGTACTTATAATCGGGACATAAAGATGATTGATTTTGTCGCCACCTTTATCGCTTTTTTTGCGGTCATCGATCCGATAGGCACGGTACCCGTATTCATTGCGGTAACGTCGCAATACGATGCGCAACTTAGAAAAAAAATCGCCTTATTTGCCACCTTAATAGCAGCCGGCATTTTACTGTTTTTCGTGCTGATTGGTGAGCATATCTTAAACGCCATGTCGATTCCTTTACCGGCTTTTCAAATCGCTGGCGGTATCGTGTTATTTTTATTTGCATTAACCATGATCTTTGGCGATAGCAAACCGGATGAAGAAATACAGATGGCGAAAAATCACCGTGATACCGCGACATTTCCCTTGGCCGTTCCATCTATTGCAAGCCCCGGAGCCATGCTAGCCGCGGTGCTGCTCACAGATAACAGTCGCTTTAGCGCGTGGGAACAAGCGCAAACGGTTTCGATGATTTTCGCCGTATTATTGGTTGCGTATATTTTAATGTTGCTATCAGGGCAAATAATTAAGTTGATAGGTTCCAGTGGCGCAGGCGTCATCAGTCGCGTTATGGGCCTTATCTTAGCAGCCGTTGCGACCACCAACACATTAGCTGGTATCAAACTGTATTTTGGCTTGTAATCCAATATTTAGTTGCTCGATCTGCCGACAAGGTGAAGCAACGATTTTTTAACTTATCTCAGAAAACAAACAACTCACATAATATCTCTGGTGTTTAGTTCAACACCTGCGCTATGTTATCTACAGTTTTTTTACTTTAAAACAATAATATAGAGATATATCTGTAATGATTAAAAAACCTCTTTGCAAATCTGCGTTGTTGGTGATGAGTGTTTTATTTGCAGGCGCATCAAGTGCTAGCGAGGAAAACAAAGATAACACCTTGGTTCTTAAGGACCTATTTAACCTCGAATATGCCGCAAACCCTGTAATAATGCCTGACGGTGAACATGTCGTCTATGAACGTCGCAGTATGGACATTATGACCGATTCGGTACGTCGTAACCTATGGACAGTGTCTTTAGACGGTGACACCCATATGCCATTGTTATCGGACAGTAAAAATCACTTTAGCCCGCTATTCTCACCAGACGGTTCTAAAATGGCATACCTTTCAAGCAAAGAAGGCAAGGTACAGATTTACTTGAGAGATGTTGCCACCGGTAATACCGCTCGTGTCACCGATGTCGCCATAAGTCCTAGTAGCATGAGCTTTTCACCTGACGGCAAACAACTCGCATTTGCTATGTTTACGCCAACGAAAGCGAAACCTCTATTTAATCTTGGCTTTAAACCTAAAGGCGCGAAGTGGGCAGAAGATGCGCACTACATTGACCAAACCCTATTCCAACGTGACGGTGCGGGTATGAAAAAGCCTGGTAATATGCAGGTTTACGTTGTGCCGACCATTGGCGGCACGCCACGCCAAATTACCTCAGGTAATCATGATTACGCCGGCTCTATCGCCTGGACGAAAGATGCTAAGCAGATCATCGTCTCGGCGAATACTCGCGAAGATGCTGATTTTGATGTATTTAATTCAGACCTACTTGCTATTGACTTAAAGACCTCGAAAGTAAGCAAGTTAACCGACGCAAGTGGCCCAGAAAACAGCCCCAAAATGAGCCCTAACGGGAAGAAAATTGCATTTACCGGTTTTGAAGATAACGGTAAATCAAATCAAATTAGCCAACTATATGTCATGAATGTTGATGGCTCTGACATTGAAAGCTTAACCCCTAAATTAGACCGCTCTGTTGCTGATATAAACTGGGAAGACAATAGCAAAGGCTTGTACTTTAGTTATGATGACATGGGCGAAAAACATGTTGCCTATGTGAGCTTATCAGGAAAGATCTCCACTAAAACTGATAAGTTAGGTGGTACGAGTTTAGGCCGCCCATATACCTCGGGTAACTATGATGTGACATCTAATGGCACGGTTGTTTACACAAGCTCTACCGGCGATCGCCCTGCAGACTTAGCGGTAGTAAATAAAAAGGGTAAAGTGAAACAACTTACCGATTTAAACGGCGATGTATTTGATCATAAAACCGTTAACAAACCAGAGTTGATGGAATTAAAAAGCAGCCTCGATGAGCGCGACTTACAAGCTTGGATCGTCACGCCGCCAAACTTTGATCCTAATAAAAAGTACCCTCTTATTTTAGAAATTCACGGCGGCCCACACACCGCGTACGGACCGGGATTCTCTAGTGAAGTACAATTGTTTGCCGCTGCTGGCTATGTCGTTGTGTACGGTAACCCTCGCGGTTCAACATCACAGGGTGAAGAATTTGCCAATTTAATAGATAAAAACTATCCATCGCAAGATTACAACGACCTTATGGACATGGTTGATGGCGTTATTGCTAAAGGCTATATCGATGAGTCTAACTTGTTCGTTACTGGTGGCTCTGGTGGTGGTACCTTAACCTCATGGATCATTGGTAACACCGACCGATTTAAAGCATCTGTGGTTGCCAAACCGGTAATTAACTGGACCAGCATGATAGGAACGTCAGATATTTATACCTTTATGAGCAAATACTGGTTTAGTGACTTACCATGGAATGACTACGAGCAATACTGGAACCGTTCTCCACTGTCGCTAGTTGGTAACGTAACCACACCAACCATGGTACTCACCGGTGAGTTGGATGTTCGTACGCCTATGGGCGAAAGTGAGCAATACTATGGTGCCCTGCGTTTACAAGGCGTAGAAAGCTCATTAGTACGCATTCAAGGTGCTTACCATGGCATTGCCGCCAAACCGTCTAATTTAGCCCGTAAAGTTGGTTATATCCTGGCTTGGTTTGATAAATTCAAAAATGCCGAGCAAGAGTCTAGTAAGTAACTCTACAAAGGTTTGTTAACAATAAAAGAGCGGATCTTCATGATCCGCTTTTTTATTATCTTAAAAAGTTTTAAGTATGTTTAGGCTCTGCGTTTTCTAAACGAATATAAACCCGCCGACAACATGGTTTTTAACACCACGCCCATGGCACTTAAATCAGGCTTAGGATCTTTGCCTTTGGCAATGCGCCACATTTGATGTTCATACCAAACAAGACCCACCATGGCGGCTCTGTCTAACTTCGGTTTGCCGGTGGTTGGCACAGTAAGTGGCATCGCATGTGCATTATCTGCAATAAGCTTATTCGGAAACTCCGGATCAACAACCGTCGTTCTGGCGATACCAACAAAGTCGGTTGCACCTGATGTGATGGCATGATTCATCGCCACACCACTTCGAAAACCACCAGTGACCACTAATGGGGATGTCACTAATTTACGAACCTTTTCCATGTAATCTAAAAAGTAGGCTTCACGTTTGATGGTAGTTTGCTTTTGTTCGGCAGTATTCGCTTCAGTCTTTTTATCAGCCCCCATCATTGATGGGCTTTCATAGGTACCACCGGAGATTTCAATTAAATCGATACCGGCATCCGCTAAGGCCTGTACTACTTGCATCGACTCCTCTTCGCTGAAACCACCTTTCATAAAGTCAGCACTATTGAGCTTAATACCAATCGGAAACTCAACGCCAACTTGTGCACGTATCGCTTTATACACTTCCAGCACAAATCGCATACGATTTTCTAAACTACCACCCCATTTATCATCGCGCTGATTATGACGAGACGATAAAAATTGGCTGACCAAATAACCATGTGCGCCATGAATTTGAACACCGGTAAATCCCGCCTGCTTTGCCAATTTGGCACTGAGCGCAAACTTATTAATGATGTCTAAAATTTCTTGCTCGCTTAACGCACGCGGCTGATTAAAGGCTTTTTCTAAACCACGACCTAATGATATCGCAGACGGCGCCACCGGTTGCTCACACAAAAAGCTAGGGATTTGCTTACCCGGGTGATTCAGTTGCGGCCAAATATGGGTGTTATTTTGCTTACCCGCGTCGGCCCAACGCCTAAACTCAGCCAAATCACTTTGCTCGTCTAAGACCACATTTTTCGGCTCACCTAATGCGTTTCTATCTATCATGATATTGCCGGTGATCGCTAGCCCTATACCGCCGTTAGCCCAACGACCATACAGTTTAGCCAAACCGATTTTCGGGTTGTGATGTTTATCGCCAAGCTGTTCACTCATTGCCGATTTAAACAAACGGTTTTTAATGTTAGCGCCGTTCGCAAGAGAGAAACTGTTGGCCAAGTTTAATGCGGTCATAATCTAGGTCTTAATTAATAAAGTGTGTATGCAGACTGCTATATATTGATGCGATTTTAAAAATTACAAGGTGATAAATTAAGTTCTACTTAATTATTGTCAGGTGGGCTGCTTCTAAAACCTAACGATATTACATTCTAATATGCTGCTTAAATAAAGATAAATGCTCGTCTTTTCTATGACTCACTAATAAAATAGTACTGTGATTTTGTTCTGCTAGGTGCTCTATAAAGTTAAGTATTCGATATCGATTCAGCTCATCTAGGCCTTGAGTTGGCTCATCTAGAATCAATAAGTATGGAGACTTAACTAAAGCTCTAGCGATAAGTGCTAATCGTTGCTCTCCGTAACTTAACGTCTGAAAAAGGCGATGTGCATGTACTAACAGGCCAACTTTTTCTAACCATTGTTTCGCAATTTCAATGTGCTTTCTTTCAGGCTGCTGATATAAGCCAATAGAGTCATAGAAACCAGAGACAACTACAGTCAACAGCTCAGCATTAACACGGTATTGTCGATGCAACTCAGAGCTAACAATTCCCATTTGTTTTTTCAATTGCCAAATACTCTCGCCTGAGCCTCTCTTAAAACCGAGTACCTCAAGATCATTGGAATAACATTGCGTGCAGTCACCGGTTATTAAGTGCATTAAAGTAGATTTACCACTGCCGTTTGGGCCAGTAATCAAAGTATGCTGCTGTGGTTTGATACAGACATTTAAGTTTTCAAAAACATTCTCGCCGTTATAACTTACCTTCCCTCTATTTAACTTAACTAAATAAGAGGAATTGATATTTTCACGCCGACAGTTACTATCTGGCCAAGCAAGGCTGTCCTGCTCAAGATCAAGTAAAGCATCGAGCTGTCTTATAGTTTCTTCACTTTCAAGCAATCCAATTACTTCTAGTTGCCCTCGTTCAATAAAAGCAATATTTCGGCACCATGATGGTATATCAAGCCTATTGCTGAGCAATAAAAGTACTGTGATACCTTGTTCACATAAATCTCGTAACACTTTTGATAATGCCTGACATGAACTCTCATCTAAGCTATCAAAAGGGTTGTCACATATTAATAACTCAACACCGTTAAAAATGGCTTGTAGAATAAGTAACTTTCGACTTTCTCCCGTACTAAGTTGACGGTATCCGTATTCTAAACGATGGGCTAAACCAAAGGCTTCAATCAAAGGGTCATCGAGCTTTGAGGCAGGTAGAAAGTCTTTTGCTTTTGTCCCAATATCCTGCACATCAAGGTAATCTGTTCTATCAATTTTTAACTCATGTTCATAAATACTCTGCTGTTTTTCAAATGACACTAAAGCGACTTTATCAACACTAGGTAACAGGCATTTTTGTGCAGTACTATCCGTTAACCCGCCAGTCATCAATTGGTCTAAATACTGTTTTCCAGAGCCATTTTTTCCCAACACACACCAAGATTGAGCTTTGGATAACTGCCAATTTTTGATAGTTAGTTTATCGTGTTGAAAGTTTTTTATATTTATCATGAGTTCATAAAAATGACAGAAAAGTTAATGTGATCATTTTGCGTTAACTTTTCTCTAGTGGTTAGCAAATATTGAGGTGCTTTTTAGGGAGAATGAATTAACGAATTTCTGTCTAAATCTCTAATACATTTTGCCCCAGTAAGTGTCATTGCCACACGCATTTCTTTGTCATAAAGTTCAAGCAGGTTTTCAACACCTTGTTGTCCCTGCGCTGCTAGCGCATAGATGTATGAACGTCCTAACATTGCACAGTCTGCTCCTAATGCTAGCATTCGCACCACATCAAGCCCTGAACGAATTCCTGAATCAACAAATATTTTTAAATCACCTTTAACAGCATCCGCAATAGCAGGCAAAGCTTTTGCAGACGACAATACGCCGTCTAATTGGCGACCACCATGATTAGACACGACAATACCATCGGCACCAAACTTAACCGCATCTTTAGCATCCTCTTCATCCAAAATCCCTTTAATGATCATCGGCCCACCCCAAAATTCACGGATCCATTCGAGATCTTTCCACGAAATAGAAGGGTCAAAATTATCACCTAACCAACCAATATAATCTTCAAGATTGGTCGGTTCCCCTCGATATGCAGATACATTGCCTAAATCATGCGGTTTACCTAATAATCCAACATTTAGTGCCCACTTAGGATGTCTCATCGCTTGCATAATTCGACGAGGCGCGGCAAATGATCCGCTCATACCCGAATGCATATCGCGATACCTTGCCCCAGGAACAGGCATATCAACGGTAAAAATTAATGTTCTAACTCCAGCGGCTTTTGCACGTTCTAAAACGTTTTTCATAAAGCCTCTGTCTTTCAATACATATAATTGAAACCACATTGGTCGTTGAATGGCCGGTACAACTTCCTCAATTGGACATACTGAAACCGTAGACATAGTAAAAGGAATACCTTTATTCTCTGCCGCTTTAGCTGCTTGAACTTCTCCTCGTCTTGCATACATTCCTGTCAAACCAACGGGAGACAATGATATAGGTAAATCCATTTTTTCACCAAAAATCTCGCTCGACAGGTCTAACTCAGACATGTCATTTAGCACGCGTTGCTTTAATGCCACATCGGCTAAATCATCAACGTTGCGCCTTAACGTATGCTCACCGTATGAACCTCCATCAATGTAATGAAACAAAAATGGTGGTAAGGTTTTTTTCGCTGCTGCGCGATAATCACTTGGAGACGAGATAATCATTTTTATTTACTTTCCGGTTTAAATTTAAGCTTTATATCGCTCAACGTTTTGTTGCTGCTCACCAAGGCCTGAAATACCAAGTTTCATCACATCACCTTCTTTTAGGTATTTAGGAGGAGTAAAGCCTAAGCCAACACCTGGAGGTGTACCTGTACTGATTATATCGCCCGGTTGAAGGCTCATAAACTGGCTAATATAGGACACCAGAAAAGGTACTTTGTACACCATAGTGCGAGTATTACCATCCTGAACGCGTTCACCATTTAGCTCTAACCAAATATCAAGTTCACTTGGGTCAGTGATTTCATCCGTTGTTACTAAGTAAGGGCCAATTGGACCAAAGGTGTCACAACCTTTCCCTTTACACCACTGTCCTTCTTTTTCAATTTGAAACTCACGCTCAGATAAATCGTTGATCACACAATAACCGGCAATATGATCAACTGCATCTGCTTCAGCAACATACTTAGCTTCTTTACCAATCACTACACCTAACTCAACCTCCCAATCAGATTTAGTCGATGTAGGTGGTATTTCTACCGTATCATTTGGCCCTATAATCGATGATGTGGCTTTCATAAATAAAACCGGCTCAGACGGCACTTCCATCCCAGATTCAGCTGCATGGTCAGCGTAATTTAACCCCACACAAATAAACTTACCCACTTTTGTAACAACAGGGCCTTTGCGAACTGAATCATCCACAATAGGTAAGGTAGATAAATTTAACTCTGCTATCTTCTTAACATTACCACTGGAAAATAAATCACCATCAATATCAGCGATATGCGCAGATAAATCTCTTATTTTTCCTTCGCTGTCTAAAATCGCGGGTTTTTCTTTGCCAACAGCGCCAACACGCATTAATTTCATTTTCTATCCTAATAATTTCTGTTTAAATTTAGCTTTTTTAATTCATGTATCTAATTTTCAAAAGCCAGTATCCGTTCAGTGTTAAGTCAGATTGTTCAAAATCAAGACAGAAGTGCGGAATGTATAAATATACTTGAGCACTTCTAACGCAGAGTTTGGGCTATCTGACGATAAGCTGAATCGATATCAAGTTATAAGTTAAAAATTTTATCCATCAACAACCATTTCTCATCACCTTTAGCCCAAGGTAATTGCTGTTGAAATACCCACATAAGCTGCTCCCATTCAACTACTTTTGGATTGCTTAAGTCAGCTTGCTGTTTTGCTTCGAATGAAAAGCTGTCATTAACATCCATAATCATAAATAGCCGATTACCCACCAAATAAATATCGAGTGCCTCGATACCTGAGTCTTTGATACTGTCAATGATTTCCGGCCATACACCTTCTGGGCTGTGATATTTTCTATATTCAGCAATTAACGCAGAGTCATCTTTAAGATCTAAAGCAAAGCAATATCTAGTGGTCATAAACAGCTCTTATTCCGGCAAGTGTTGTTGTGAACGTTTACCGTATATGGCGATAACAACAAAACAAATTAATGGCAGAATAAAAGACGCCTTAGTGGCAGAAAAACCATCAAACACGATTTTCATATCAATAATCGACGCTTGTGCCATTGGTAAGAACGTACCGCCAACAATCGCCATAATTAATCCTGCTGCACCCAACTTAGCATCGTCACCTGTACCGGTTAATGCGATACCGTAAATCGTTGGAAACATTAATGACATACACGCTGAAATACCTACTAATGCATACACACCAGCAACACCAGTTAAGAAAATAGTTGCCGTTGTAAACACGATTCCGCCAGCAGCCAATAACATTAATAATTTACCTGGATTGACATATTTCAGTAAGAAAGTACAAATAAAACGGCTTAGACAGAAAATCACCATGGCATAAATATTTAGCATTTGAGATTTCGCTTCTGCGTCTTGTTCTGTCATACCTAAGGAAACAAACACTTCCGTACCGTAGTGAATGATAAAGGTCCAACACATAATTTGTGCGCCAACGTAAAACATTTGCGCGATAACACCTTCTCGATAATTTTGATTAGCAAACAATCGTTTAAAAGTGCCCGACAAATCTAAATCGGTTGACTTTTCTTCTGTGCGTGGCATTTTCTTGAAAGCAATAATTAACAACACGACAAATACGACAAGAGCAATACCAATATACGGGTCACGTATCACTGCTAAATCGTTGGCCGTTATTGCGCTAAGTTGGTCAATAGCGGATTGAGAACCATCAGCAGCAAGAGCTCGACGTTCTGCATCAGTCGCCGGGTCTAATTTTTGAATAATAAATTGCGTGGCAATAAACATTCCCAATAATGAACCAACAGGGTTAAATGCTTGCGCTAAGTTTAATCGGCGAGTCGCTGTTTCTGCAGGTCCCATCGAAAGAATATAAGGGTTTGCACTGGTTTCCAAAAATGACAAACCACAAGTCATCACAAAAAATGCCAGTAAAAATGGGGCGAAGGCTTGCGCACTGGCAGCGGGTAAGAACAAAAAGGCCCCTAGTGCATAAAATGCTAATCCCAACATTAAACCGGCTTTATAGCTAAATTTTTTGATAAAAATCGCCGCTGGTATCGCCATGACGCCATAACCACCATAAAAGGCCACTTGCACTAAAGTGCCTTCAGCTGCCGTCATCTGTAGTATTTTGGAAAACGCTTTAACTAATGGATTGGTAATATCATTAGCAAATCCCCACAGCGGAAAACATAAAGTCACCAAAATAAAGGACGCTAAAAACGCCTTAGGCACGACTTCTTTTGTCGTACTTGTTTGCGGCGTATCAACCACTGCTTGTTCTATTTGAGTTGTCATGAGTAACCTTTTTATCGTTATAATTTTTAGCTATCTTTTTAATGTAATACTGGTTTAGTTATTATTTCTCACTATTGGGCTTAATTATTTAAGGTAACAAAACCGCCATCTATAGGAACATTTGTTCCCGTAATGAAGGCAGCTTCATCGGAGCATAAATAACAAATTAAGCCTGCTATTTCTTCCACTTTACCCATACGTCCAATAGGTTGACTTTTTGATAACTTATCAAACATTTCATCACGATTATCCGGGTAATTTTTTTCTAAAAAATTATCGACAAACGGTGTGTGCACTCGACCAGGTGCAATACAATTACAACGAATACCATGGTCGATGTAATCGCGGGCAACAGAGTAAGTCATGGTTAATACCGCACCTTTACTCATTGAGTAAGCAAATCTGTCTTGAATACCCACCGTTGAAGCAATAGAAGCGAGATTTAAAATCACACCTGACTGACGCGCTTTCATACTCGGTACAATTGCTTTCATTAGGTTGTAGCAACCTTTAACATTCACGTTATAAATGCGATCTAAATCTTCTTCACTGGTATTTTCTAAATTACCAATGTGCGCAATACCTGCATTATTGACTAGGATATCAATCGCTTGCTTCTCAAGGATAGAAGTTATGATTTCGTTCACTTGCTGTTGTTCAGCAACATTACATTGATACACCGATGCACTACCACCTGCTGCTTCAATTTCTGCTTTCGTAGTATTCGCACCGTCTATATCAAGATCGAAAATAAGGACATGAGCACCTTCGCTGGCAAATCTAATCGCAGTAGTTTGACCTATACCACTACCGCCACCGGTAATTAAAACAGTCTTATTTTCAAAACGTAAATTCATTTTATAACCTTTAATTTTTACCTATTGGGTATGCATTCGATCGCGCAGATTTAAATGCGGTAAAACTGCTCTGCTACACCCGAAAATATTAATGCTTGTTCTTGCTCAGATAATTGCTCAACGAACGTGGTCACATGATCTGTCCATGCTTGATAATCACCAGCTAAATTAACGACAGGCCAATCACTACCCCACATTAAGCGATGAGCACCAAAACAATGTAGTAAATGGCTCATATAAGGCTTAATACTGTCATATGTTGGCTGTTCACCAGCTTCAGTGAGTAAGCCTGATAACTTACAATACACATTGGCAAACCCTGACAGCTCTTTCATGTCAATTGCCCATTGTTTATTGATTGATGATTCAATCGGTTTGCCTATCGCTTCGACTATTTTAGGTTTAGCGCCATGATCGATAACTACAGATAAATTGGGGTGCCTATTCAATAACACTTTTAAGTTAGCTAACTGCTTTGGCAGCACCAGCGCATCAAAGGTTAAATCAAGTTCAACTAACGCTTCAAAAACTGGTGTCAACTCAGGGTTTAGCATCCAAGCATCATCAGCGATATCTTGAATCATCGGGCGAATGCCTTTGAAATACGGGTTTTGCTTTAACTGCTTAAGCACCTCAATGCAATCATCACTTTCCATATCAACCCAGCCAACAACACCTGCAATAAATTCATGCTGCTCGGCAAGTTGTAATAAAAATTCAGTTTCAGCTAAAGTATCTGCAGCTTGTACCAATATCGTCTGGCTAATATTGGCTTGGGATAAATGCGATTGAATATCGGCTGGTAAATGGTCTTTATAAAGCACCGTTAGATCTGGTGTTAACCAAGAGTAATCACCGCGATCTACTTGCCAAAAATGTTGATGACTATCAATACGTTTCATCACCATCACCTTTTAAGCTTTACTTGAGTTGGAATAGGCGCATCTGCTTTTAACAGACCAGCGTCTTTTAGACTCGACCAAAAATCACTAGGAATATCATGATGAAATAGCTCGACTGTTTTATTAACTCGTCGTTCACTGCCTAAACCAGGGATAACAGTTGATACTGCGCTATGACCTAATGGAAATTGTAAAGCAGCTGCAGCTAATGGCACTTTAAATTGCTGACATATATCTTCAATTTTAACGACCTTTTCAATAATGTGCGCTGGAGCGGGTTCATAGTTATAGTGCGGTATTGCTTTGCCTTTAACGCCTGTTGCTAAGATACCTGAGTTATAAGGCCCTCCAAGAATAATAGAGGCGCCATGTTGTTCACATTTAGGAAGAAAAGTGTCTAGTGCACCTTGTTCTAATAGTGAATAACGACCTGCTAATAAGAAGCAATCAAACTGTCCAAGTGTCATCACACGTTCACAAATTTCCGTTTCATTTACGCCAAGACCAACGGCCTTAATAACCCCTTGAGTTCTAAGTTCATCCAAGGCTTTATAGCCGCTATCAACCAGCTGTTGATAGTAATATGAGTCTTTATCGCCATGAGTATCTACACCAATATCATGCACTAATAAAATATCAACTTGCGCTAACCCCATACGTTGTAGGCTATCTTCAAATGAACGCATGATACCATCGTAGGTATAATCATAATGGGCATCAAACGGCATTGGCGTATCAAAGCCATATCTTAACTGATTAACATTTGCTTTATGGTCGGGCGTTAATACACGACCTACCTTAGTAGAAATGACATAGTCAGATTTAGGCAGTTTTCTTAACGCATCACCTAACCTTCTTTCACTCAAACCAAGGCCATATCTTGGCGCGGTATCATAAAGATCAATACCTGAAGAAATCGCCGCAGCTAAAGTTTTCTCAGCGTCCTCATCAGAGACCGCTTTATATAAATTCCCTAAAGACGCAGCGCCAAAGCCTAGGATTGACACTTGCAATCCTGTATTTCCTATTTCTCTTTTTGGAAACATACTAAATGCCTATTATCTAACGGTTGGCAAACAACTTGGGCCAATCGCCTCAAATTGCTTATACGTTAACACAAACTCTTGATGACCTAATGCTTCTGATTTTGAAGGCTCGCCATTTGCCACTTGTATGACATTGTCATAAATTTCTTTGCCAACTTCTTGCACCGTCGCTTGACCTTTAATGACTTTACCGGCATTAACATCCATATCATTCGCTAACATCTGATAAGTTTCTGGGTTTGCACATACTTTGATCACTGGTGATATGGCAGAGCCCACTACCGAACCACGACCAGTAGTAAATAGAATCAAATGAGAGCCTGATGCAATCATTTCAACGATTTCAGCACTATCAACAATGTTAGGGAAACCGAAAAGCGGATCACCATCAGGGACAACATCCATTAAATACAAACCGCCCTGAGTGGGAATATCACCAGGCTTAATTAAACCGTGGATTTTAGAACTGCCCGATTTAGCATAAGCTCCCATGGATTTCTCTTCTTGAGTGGTTAAGCCGCCTTCTGCATTACCTGGCGCAAAACTACCATACCCCATCACCGTATAATATTGCTCGGCTTTTTCAACCGACTTCATAATCTCAATACCAAGTTCAGGCGTGATAGCACGGTCTGCCATAATTTGCTCACAACCAATCAGCTCGCCCGTCTCTTCAAATATACACGTCGCTTGTTGTTCAATAAGTTGATCGAAACAATAACCCACAGCAGGGTTTGCGCTGATACCGCTAGTACCGTCAGAGCCACCGCAAATCGTGCCAACTACCAGCTCACTGACGTCCATAGACACTTGTTCAAAAAGTGCTGCGGATTTTTGTAATTGCTTAATATTCTGTAGACCCGCATCAATGGTTCTTTTCGTACCACCAGCTTGCTGAATCACTAAGGTTTCAACCTGTCTGCCACTGGCTTCAATCGTGTTTTTAAGCTGTTCACGATTAAAACCTTCACAACCAAGCGATACGATTAAAACAGCTGCGACATTTGGGTGAGTACAGAGCTTTTCCATAATATTCAGTGAATATTCATTAGGGTAACAGCCCGGAAAACCAATTAATTGCACATCATCACTTGCTGTTTGGCTAACAATAGAACGAGCGACATGGTGAGCACACTCAACTAAGTACGTCACTAGAACAACGTTACGGATCCCTTTACGACCATCTGCTCTTAAATAACCTTGCATTAGTTGTCCTCTGATTTATTTTGACGGGTATGGCTTGGAATATAATCGCTTTTCATATTATGCATATGAACATGATGACCAGACTGAATAGCTTCTTTGGCTGAACCTATACTTGCACCATATTTAACAATTTTGTCACCTTGCAAAATATCAATACGAGCTATTTTATGTCCGACATGAATATCAACAATCATCTTGATGACACTATTTTCTAGTGTAACTTTCGAGCCTGACTCAACTTTCTCACAACATACGAATACATTGTCATCTTGATGCAAAAGAGCAAATCGTTTATCTAACATTTGTGTCCCTAACCTTTTTATCAGATTACTTTCGTATCCATCCATTTGAATTACCGCCAACAGCCTTATGTATTTTTATATCAAATAAAACACAACAAAACTAGCTAAAAACTAAATATCTTTATATAACCTCAAATAAAATGTGTTTAAATTAATAAATACACACCAAAAACACATACAACCATAGTTTTACTTTTTTCTTCTGCGAAGATAACGTTAGTTCTTTTCAGCTATTTTTTATTAATTTTTAGATAGGCACCTTTTAGGTGCCTATCTTCTTTGATTACATTGCAACACCTGTAATCACAATATTGTCTATATCTCCTCGCTCGTCTGTTAAATCAGCATTGGTTCTGAATCGAATTTCAAAATCGGCATTATCTTCTGCGTTAACTGGTAATACAAAGGTTTGCGAGGTTAAGGTTTCGTCTGTTACTACTTCGATGTCTATCCAATTGCCAGCTCCTGCATTGGTTGTCCACTGAATACTAAAGTCTTCACCTGCATCCATATTTTTAGATTTGCGATCATAGCTAATGGTAATTTCCCTATAGCCCACTGTACTAATGGCCTTGCGTAAGGTCGCCGTTTGTTTAACCCGTGTTCCCCAGCTACTATTACTTGCGGCGGCAGCAATAACAGTCACTGTGCCTGTTGTACTCCAATCGCTAAGGTCCTGATCTTCAAAATCTTCGCTCAATAAAGTAACAGGCGCTGTGCTTATTGGCTGATATGTCAGAATTAATTCAGGTGAATTACCGCCCTCTTTAGTGACATACTTAAGTGCAGCTAACGTGCTGGTTGTTTGCAAACCAAAGGTATAAGTTCCATCACCAGAAACCGCAGCGGATACATCAAAGTCCACCGTGCTATTGGCAGTAATTGGCGCTGTAGAATCCAGCAGTTGACCCCAAGTTAAGGTATCTGTTGCCCATGTCAACGTGGCTTCATCCCAACTGCCAGTAACAACATAAACAGAAGTATCAGGAATGTCTGTAACGTCGGCTTTTAATCGCAATGTTGCTGATGCAACTTCATAACCCGCTGGAGCTGCTACATCAAATTTCACATAACCTAAGAAGTTAGTACCTGAAAGTCGTAAAGTATTATTAGCACCGTAGACTGTGGTGGACTGTGCGGCATTTACAAAGGTATCAGCCGTTGCCAGTTCAGTTTCATTGATTGAAGGATCAACGGTAAACGACCAAACATCACCTGTTACAACAGAGCTATCAGCCAAAATGGTATCTACGCGCCAGTAATAGATTTGATCGGCTGTTAATGTGAAGTCTTGCCCAGCAACTACAATATTTTTATCCGGGTTGGTGCGGGTGGTAATCAGGTTCAGGTTATTTGCATCAGTACCTAAATACACCTTGGTTTGATCGGCCTTATAGCCAGGCAAAAAGATTAAATCACGATCGGTTGATTGTTTGGTAGCACCATCCGCAGGTATTGGCGTTGATGCCTGTGCGGATTGATATCCTGGTATCCAGTATTCATCATCACCATATTCGTATGCGCCGATATCAGGCGCTGAACCAACATAGCCATCAGTAATCCCTGAAATAACGGTTCCCGCGTCAACCAGTGCAGAACCTGCTTTAGGCCTAAAGTCCAAATTAGTTGGATCTACCAATAAGTCTTCAACACTGCCGGTTTCTTCATAACCGTTCCAGTTATGGCTGTGGATGCCAGGCATAGGGTATTGCGTAGTATCGCCTGTTCGTTCACCCGCCATAGTATCAGCGACATTATTTTTAGTTATGGAATTGTTATTACCGCCATAAGTCATATCACTGACTACAATAATATCGTTTTTATCATCAAAACCATTAAATGCGGTGTTGTTGTAGGTTTCATGGCTATCGCCTTTCACCTGAAAAGCGCCACGTACTTTCATTCCCACTGAATGATGGTTAGTACCATAGAAATTAGCGGGTTTACCATCCCAGCGGCTACCGTATTTAGCGGCATATAAAAACCAGTTATGGGTACGTTGGGTTTGCTGGGTATAATCTGTTGCCACTTGCAAACCAGAACCATCATGCACCTGTAAATAGCCCCAATTTTGCAAGCGGTTAAAACTTTGGTCACGAACTGAAGAGTCGCCGTCTATGGTGGATTTAAATAAACCACGAGGAGAAGAATGACGTACAGTATTTCGAACAAAAGTAGGCGCGAATTGAACCAGTGAATTTTTCCCCATGCCGTATATGCTGACATACTGGAATAGGTTATTTTCAAATGTTCCGTTCAAGCTATCAGGCTTTTCCAGAACTATGCCCATTTCAGCATACTCATATATGGTATTTCGCATGGTGAAATTAGCGCCATTAACTAAACTACCGTAGTCTTGCATCGCGGCATTGCTATCAGCAGCATATTCACCCAACATACGTTTTGATGCATCAGGGAAAGTGAAACGACTGTCTTCAATGGTCAGGTTAGGCCCGGTAATATCAAAGGTGCCAGAGAAA
Organism: Thalassotalea sp. HSM 43; assembly: GCF_004752005.1. Lineage (NCBI taxonomy): Bacteria > Pseudomonadati > Pseudomonadota > Gammaproteobacteria > Alteromonadales > Colwelliaceae > Thalassotalea > Thalassotalea sp. HSM 43. The sequence goes on from NZ_CP038493.1 coordinate 942,557, forward strand.
AAGTTAAGCCTTTTAATGGTTACATGTTCAGCGGTGCCTACAAGAGAACGACTAACCACACGACCATGTACATCTAAAGTACTGGGATTAACACCGTTTTCCGCCCATAAAAACAACGTATTACTAGCTGGCAAGTAATACCATTCTTTAGCTTGGTCTAGCGCATCTAAGTGTTCAATGACGAAATACTTACCTGTACTGGTGTAACCTTTTTTTGTTCCTGGTCCTGTATAGGTTGGGTGAGTTAACAAGTTACTGCCAGCAGTATGGGTTGAAATATTTCTTTCCTGGTTACCATCCCCCCCCTGACTTAAAAAGGAATAAATAACCGTACCACCAGCAAAACTGATACCAGTGCTTGCCAGATCATGCTGACTTGGGTCATTTTCAATTTGAGTATACTGAGTAGTCCCTGGCATATCCGCATTAGCCCAGGTGGTTTTACTCCACCAGGTGTTATTCACTGCTTCATAGCCATTATTTTTTAGCTGAATGGGATCATCTGGAGTGGTATTAGCATTTGGCCAGCGCGCAGGCACTTGGTATTTGTCGTCAACAAATAACTGCCACACATCTTCAGTTAAAGTGATTTTGTAAATATTGCTGGTGCCCGGAAATTCTGTAGTTGCCAGAGACCAGTTGCCTGTAGATATATCATCTATACTCTTGGTGCCATCAATTCTGACCACTTCATCTTGATAGGCGCTGATGGTAATAGGATTAGCACTCGTACCAATCAAGCCAGTAATATCAATCACTTCACGATAAGTGCCACCACGGATGTACAGAGTATCACCTGCGCTAATAACGCTTTTGGCATGTTGTATTGTTGCGAACGGTTCAGTTAATGTACCTGATGCGGCATCACTCCCGTTTGCACTAACGTAGTAGTCCGCAGCATTTGCTATTACAACATTCAATAACATTACAGGTACAAGTAGCCATTTAGTATTTTTATTCTGTGTCATTACTACTTCTCCTATTATTTACCTTTTGCTGAGTTAAAAAAAAGGACATATCACTATTACATACGTCCTTTGATAATTAAGTTTTACTGCTATTTAAAATTAGAACTTATAGGTAACACCTACACGGAAGATACGTCCGGTATTAGCATAATAGGCTGTACGCCAATCAGGTGTTCCTGAAGTTAAGGCGTTACCTTCACTTGCTAAGCCATTTTTTCCAATAGTACGAGTTGCGTATCGGCGGTCTGACTCATCAGTTAAATTATTCGCTGACATATTAAGACTAAGCTGCTGAGTTAACTGAAAATTAGCTGATAAATCAAGGGACTCACGAGAGTCAGTCCAAATTGAGGAGTCTAGTACCACAGCTTGATATAAGTTATCTGAACGATAGTTATATGCTAAGCGCACTGAGTGACCATCCTTTTCCCAGTACAAGGTTGCATTAACGGTATCTTTAGACGTTTTTAAGAATGGGAAGCCATCGTAGAATTCTGCATTGGTTTCTTCAGAATCAACAAAGCTTGCTTCACTGTCGGTGTAGGTATAGTTGATAATAGTACCAAAATCACTTAAGAAACCAGGTAAAAAGGTGAAGTCTTGTTGATAAGAAACTTCTGCACCTGTGATTTCACCACCTGAACCGTTGTCTGACATTTTAGTAGGTACATCAACAAGTAATGCACAGTTTTCTGGTGTTGTACCCGTAGGACAATCAAAACTTTGCTCTTCTATTTTATCGAAAATAAAGGTGTCAATATCTTTATAAAAACCAGCAATAGACAGCAAGCCTGAATCGGCAAAATACCATTCCCAAGAAATATCAAATTGCGTTGCTTCTGTTGGGTCTAAATAAGGATTACCACCTGCAGCTGTAACATTGTCAGGGTTTGTCGCTTTAATTGCCACACCTGGTCTAATTTGTGTAGGTGTTGGACGCGCCATTACTTTTGCCGCACTAAAGCGTAATAGCATATCTTCATTTATTACGTAGCGAGCGTTAAAGCTTGGTAACACATTTGTATAATCAGAGCTTGCATCGACAGGAACAACATAACTATCACCACCAGTAGCTGCAGGGAAGTTAGCGCCTTGGTGCCCCTTTGAACTCGATGTTGTATCTACATAGCGAACACCAAAATCACCAATTAATTTGCCATCAAAGGCAGAATAATTAAATTCAATATAAACTGCAGTAGCTTCAGTATCTATCGTATACGTATTAATTAAGTCACTTGGTCCATCAAAACCGTTAGGTAAATAGGTGTTATAGACGTAATCGAAATCAGGGACCATCCAACCTTCTAAAGCGTTATCTAGTACCCCATCAAAGAAATCATTAATCGGGAAGTCTTGACCGACATCATTTAAATAAACGAAGTTACCGTCACTATCTTTAGTAAATGGGGTATTTCCTATGGTTTGGCTTCTATCTTTACTACGTTCAAAGTACTTTGCGCCTAACTGAATTGAGTGAATCGCACCAAATTCAACATCTCGTTGTAAATCTATGCTGATAGAGTCTAAGTCATCTTTAACTGAACGGTCATCATCATAAATTTGGAACAAGCGAGCTTTCGTCGGATCAAAATAGCCATATTCGTTATTCCACTCAAGCGTAGGCACCGTTTGAATATTGCCGTTTTCATCTAGCCAGTTAGCTGAGGCTGATTCTTTTACTTGACCAAAGTTCAAACGATTATTTGTCGGCCATGATTCATCCGCTCTACTAATACCGACTTTTGCCGTTACTACCCAATCAGCAATAACGGTTTCATAACCTAAGCCTAAGTTAATCGTTTCCGTGTCTGTTTCACGCATTCTAGATAAAATATTGCCACCAGCTTTTGCGCTACTCGCATAAAATGATGTGCCACTTTCTTCATCTAAAATATTATCTTTGCGCAAAGCAGTTAATCGAGTTTGGTACAAATCTTCATCAACAGTTAACATACTATAAGATAGATCAGACCAAAGCCGATTGTCTTCATCTAGGCGATACTCTAAGGTTAACGAGCCACCATAACGAACACGCTCATTAAATTTGGTACCCGTCTCGAAGCCAGTTGGGTCAAAAGCAAAGACTTTGCCTAGGTTTTCGCCAGTTTGATGACTGGTTGCAGAAACATTAGGCCAAACTTTCCAGTTGTACATATTGTAAAAATCTGTTCGTACAGTTTGCTCGTCATAAAAAACAGAAGTAGCAATACCAAAGTTATCATTAGCAAATTTGTCTGCAAAAGAACCTTTAACTGCAAAATCAGTTTCGTCGGCTAGTTCATTTTGTTTAGTTTGGACTGAAACAGACGCTTTTCGCTCATTAAGTTCGAGTGGACGAAAGGTTTTTAAATTTACTGTTCCACCAAGACTACCTTCATCATGATGAGCACTGGGGCTTTTAATAACTTCAATTGAACTTAACATATCAGCTGACATCGTACTGAAATTTACAGCATTATCGTCGCCACCATTGGTCATGGTCACGCCATTAATATTGATTTGGTTAAGACTTGGATCAACACCACGAATAGTTACGGTAGAACCTTCGCCATCAACGCGGTCAATTCCGACACCTGTGATACGCTGCATGGCTTCAGCAATGTTTTCATCCGGCATTTTACCCATGTCTTCAGCAAAGATACCGTCGGAAATATTTTCAGAAAAACGTTTAAAATCTCTTTGTTTACTCGCACTGCTTCTAAAACCTGTTACTTCTATGACTTCAACTTCATCTTCCACTTTTTCTTGATCTTGTTCGGCAGCATTAACAGAATGAGTAGTAACTAAAATAAAAGCTGTCGAAATTGCCAGTGATAATTTGTTCCTGCTAAAAGTTCGATTGAAATAATTAATTTTAAAGGTCATTCTATTTCCCCGGGTTATTATCTTGTTATTTTTATGTAACTAAAGTGTATCTTTACATATAACATACACAACATCTGTATTATTGTCTATAAAAAAACCAATTAAATGAAATTAATTAAAACCAAGCAAAAACACAATAAAAATCAACAACTTAAAACTAGAAAACAACATTAAAACAAATTAAAAACCGTTAGTGCAGCACAAAAAAAAGAGTTGTTTTATATTAAAACAACTCTTTTTTATCTAATTAAATACAAATGCTAACTAATGAGAAAAACACCTTACAGTAGGAACTATTGACTCAGAATAATACTGTTTCGCAAACTGTTCCGCTTCCTTCATATTTTGAATAACCTTTAATCCATAAGGCATCCAGTCACTACCTGCAATCCAACTATCCCCTTGAAAGTCGTAAGCCCCTCTATATGAGCCAAGCGCTGTTACGCCTTGATTTCTAAGTTTTTCAGTTTGAGAGACGCCACCACGCACTTTATTAGTTTTTGGTTGAAGATTTAATTCGGCTAATTCAGCATTAATAAATAAATCATAGTGTTTACCTGTCAGGTTCCCTTGAATAGCCCCACGGTCAATAACTGCGATATTACCCTGTTTATTTCTTTCGGGATGCACTAAACCTTTTTTCATTTGCGCTTTGAGTAATTTTTTCTCTCTTGGACCCACTCTGTCATCAAGGGCATCGCTGATATTATTGAGCACATTCCAATCGGATATTGGCGGGAAAGTTTTGTCTAAACTAGCCCTTGTCTGACGAGCGTGATTTAACACATTACGAGTAAGTGCGCTGGAAACATGATTATGCACATCGGTATTATTATAAATATTAAACTCACCGTACCCTTCAACGTTTATACCTCTTTTAGATCCCCAGAAGACATTATGGTGTAGGCTTAACTGGCTCCCAGCTAGGTCTAGTCGAAAGGCATTACCATTATTATTGTGGATCCAATTATGATGAACTTGTGCAAACATTTGTGAGCCAGTAGGCATGTATATTCCTGAAACATCACTGTTATATTTACCACTGTTAAAAATATTGTTATATGACACATCAGGATTGACACTGCCAGGCTTTTTGATTTTAGTGCGGATCATGATCGCATCTGAGTGATTATTAAAAAAAGTGTTACGTGTAATTTGATAGCTGCCTGTTGCCTCTACAACAATTGCTCTACTTTCAAAATTGGCATTACGGTTATTTTCCATAAACACGGAGTTACGAATAGTAAAATTCTTACCAACAATTTTAAGTGCGGAATTTTGTGCTCCGGCAAATAAACTTTTATCAATTAAGAGACCATCGCCAGAAAGTTCAATTGGTTTATTAAGCTCATTCCCTTTGATTCTATCTGGGAACAATAATTCACCGCCAATATAGGTAAAGTGACTATCTTTAAAAGCAATATTTTTGTTGTCATCATTAATAAGCTTTACTGAGCACGCAAAAAAATCGATGCCAGAAATAGACACATCGCTAAGTACAGCACTCTCTTCAATACAGTAATCCTCTGTTTTTACTAATAATTGTGAGGCACTAGGTTGTTTACCATCTGGCGGGTAGAAGTATAATGTGTCTCCGTCAGCAAACCATTCTGAGGGAGCATCAAGCAAATCAATATCGCCAGCAATAAAGAATTGTGATTTATTAGGGTGCCAAGCATGTTTTTCGGGCATTTTTTTAAGCGCTTCGATTGAACCTCTGCGGCCATCTTCTCCGGTATATTTTTGGTTGTAAAAATTGTCATCATTCCAAGCTAAAATACGTCCATCAAAAGATTCAATTAATCGACTGTAGTTACTATTACCTTTACCGTAACGAAGAAAGACATATCCACCGGCTAAATCAAGTGTTGATATTTCACTAAATTCATTTGACGTTAAAACGCCAGGTCCAGTACCGTCAGTAGCGCTTGCCCACTTTTTATCTTCACGCCAGTTATCTTTCCAAGTTACATTCGGCCACTGTGCCCACGTCATTGGTTGGTTTTTATAAAATAACTGTTTTGTATTTTGTTTGAATGGTGCTTTATAGACTCCATTACCATGACTTTCAAATTGACCTTTAAAGGTTTCAACACCACTAAAAATAGCTTTGCGGGGATTTTTCGCTTGTATTGATATTCCTGATTTAAGAATGATTTTTTCGCTGTACAAACCATCAAGCACAATTAATTTATCACCCGCTTTCATTTGCTTGATTGCATACTGAACATGCTGAAAGGGTTGTTCAATTTTGGTTCCAGCAGCTTTGTCATTACCAACAGGTGAGACATAGTAAGTTGCCGCGTAAGCCTTTGTAATAAAAACAGAAGACACGATTAAGCTAGATATTTGGATCCATTTCATATTATTGCTCTGTTAAAGGGAGAATTAATAAAAGAACGAGGAGAGTGTTGAAACTGGAATTTTATCATCGAAGCTTCAACACATTCTTGTGATTACAAGGTTATTTCTAAGCTGTAACCCAAGGTTGGGCTCACTAACTTAGGTAGCTTGATATCAACAGCATCTTTGCCTTGTGACCATGAAACGTTACCTTCTTGCCCTAAGACACGGATATTTTTTATATCTAGCCCCACTAATGATTTAACCGAAATATTGCTACTTTTTGGTTTAGTAAATGAAACAACATAAACCTTATTGTCTTTTTGAGTAAACCAAAAATCAGTTTCTTTAAAGTCAAAGGTAACTGTCTGCTTTTCACGCTGCTTTGTACCTTTCATGCTGACTTTGGTTGGCCCTTCATGATCAACTTTCCATGGTTTTGAATCATAAACCGCTTCACCGTTAACTAGTAACCATTGACCAACTTCTTTTAAAATATCAGCAGATTCTTTTGGAATAACACCATTAGCATCAGGACCAACATTTAACAGGAAGTTACCGCCTTTACTGACATTGGCTAATAACCAATAAAGGGTTTCTTTAGGGCTTTTCCAGTCAGTGTCGTAGGATTTAAATCCCCACGAATGATTAGTTGTCGCAATGCCTTCCCATGTATTGGCACTAGCGGCATCAGGTATAACATTGTCCCCAGGAGTGCCAATATCAGCAAAACCATTACCGATACGTGCATTAATCAAAATCTCAGGGTTCGCTTCATACACGGTACGGTAGAGTTCAATACTATGCTTAGGTGGAATGTATATTGGCGTATCAAACCAGATTTGGGTTAAATCGTAATTAGCCAGTAGCTCTTTAACTTGAGGGATAGATTTATCTCTCATGTAATCGTCAAACGTGGTTGGCGCAGGATCCCATGTGTTGACAAACAGTGCTCGTCTAGGCTTCACACCCGGTTTAGGCCCATAATCCTTTAATCCACTGTCACCACCACTGCGCCAATCAAGCGCATTAGAATAATAAACACCAAAGTCGATACCCGCTTTTTTCGCGGCTATTTCCATTTCTTTAATGGCATCACGACCAAAAGGCGTGGCATCAACAATGTTAAAATCACTAACCTCTGAATCAAACATAGCAAAACCATCATGGTGCTTTGAGCCCATCACAATATATTTCATGCCTGCTGCTTTGGCGATAGCGACCCATTCATCGGCATTAAAACCTTGAGGGTTAAAGTTTTTGGCATGTTTTTCATATTCCCCGCGAGGAATTTCTTTACGGCGCATAATCCATTCGGCAACACGAGGACCTGTACCACCGTCTTCCATCTTCTCGCCTTTATAAACACCACCAAAGGTTGAATACAAGCCCCAATGAATAAACATGCCGTATTTATTTTTATTAAAACGATCACGGCCTTTTTGCTTCGCTTTTGAAGCATTAAGCGTTTTCCATTCAGCCGTTAAGGTTTTCATTTCGGTAGAACAAGGAATGCCTGAACCTTCGAAGCCATAAAAAGATTTTTTCTCTAACTCTGACAGTGCGTCATGGGCAGCAAGTTCTTCTGCAGTACAACCTTCTGAGTTTTGCTGCCCTGCATATGATAATATCGGCAAGCTAAATATTGCGGCATAAATCACTTTATTGATTGTTTTTATTTTCATTTGTCATTTTCTCTTGTTGTAATTTGTTAAAGCTTTTCTGCGTAAATAAAGAAAGCGGCTAAAGGTTTATCTGCATCACCTTTGTTATCAGAGCCATTTTTAGTATTGGTAAACCAGGCTTTGATATCGATATCTTCTTTTATTAGGGGTAGCTCAAAGCGAACGCTGGTCGCACCTTTAGGTACTTTTTTAACCATGGTTTCACCATTGATACTTAAGTGTGCGTACTGTTTTGGGATTACTTTATTTGCCGGTTTATCATGGAACATTACGGTAAACTGATAATCACCCTTTTCTGCGGTTTGCACTTTCCACGGTGATATTTGGTATTTATCTTCTTTACCAAGCCAGCCCTTTTTCGCCCATTTATCATTACCGAAACCGGTAGTGTGACCCACTTGTTTAGTATTAGGTGCTAACCAATCATGGCTAGTCATACGCATCGGATTTTCATGAGGAGATCCGATAACAGCTCTCATAGTAGGGATGCCTGATCTCGTAGTATGTTGCCACCACTGTCGATATTGCTTTGCCATTTTCTTTGCTATTTCAGGGTGTTGTTTAATAACATTATTTTTTTGACTTGGATCTTTGGCTAAATCAAAAAGTTCAAATACCTCTTTATTACCATTAGCCTTTACATATCGCCACTTGCCTTCCATTACCGCAAACGGGCGATTAGGATCAGGGGTTAATACTCGTTGTGTAGTCACTGTTAAAGCGCGGTTAGGAATTTCAGTACCTTGAGTTAATGCTGCTTTTAAACTGATACCATCAGTATCAAGCATGCTGATGTCAGCACCAATTAAGTCTAATAAAGTAGGCATTAAATCAATATGGGCGGTCAGCGCATCAATTTCAGCAGGTTTGATCAAACCGCCATTTGGCCATGATATATAGAAAGGGACTCTATGCCCGCCTTCATAGGCCGAGTTTTTAGAGCCGCGCATACCATCATTTAAACTGATAATTTGTTGTCCTATTTTTTCCTCAATGAGCTTTTTCGTTTTACCTTTAACCAGTTTTGCACTCTGACTCCCCATCACTGAACCGTTATCTGTCATAAAAATAAAAATAGTATTATCGGTAATATTCGTTTCATTCATGGCGGTTTGTAAACGAGCAACGTTTTCATCAAGACTGGTGATCATGCCATAAAACAGCGCAAGGTCTTCAGGCACTCCCATAGCGCGATACGGCTCTATATATTTGTCTGGTGCTCTAAAAGGTGCATGCGGCGCATTAGTTGACACATATAAGAAAAATGGTTGTTTATTTGCTTGCTGATGAATAAAGCTAATTGCTTCATCAAACCAAATATCAGTAGCATAGCCTTGATATTTTTTCGGAGTACCATTTACAAAATAGGTATCATTAAATTGGGTATTTCCCCAATAATCTGGTGTTTGACCTACACCACCACCGCCATGCATGACTACATGATCAAAACCTTGGTCTTGTGGACGAAACGGATAACTATCACCTAAATGCCACTTACCCACCATGCCCGTTTTGTAACCTTCATCTTGTAATGCTTCAGGAAGGGTGTGGATCTTATCGGATAAAATATGGCGCCCCATCACCGTATGCCAAACCCCTGCGCGCAATGAGTATTGACCACTCAATAATGCAGCGCGTGTAGGAGAACATGTCGGGTCTACATGAAAGTCCGTTAAACGTATACTTTCATTAGCGAGTTTATCTATGGTGGGTGTTTTAACAATGGGGTTGTTATTATGACCGAAATCACCATACCCTTGATCGTCAGTCATCACCAGAATGATGTTTGGTTGTGTAGACAGCTTATTAGCCGAGATTTGTGAAGGGCGTTGAGTAACGTCATTGCAGCCACTCAACATTACTAATACGCTTAGCGCAAAGCTCGCTACAGACAGTTGACTGATAGTTTCACTCATGTTTTTTAACATATAATTCTCAAAATAATATTTAAGTTTTCGGCACTATTTACGACAAAAATAGTGCCGAAATGCGCCATCTATACTGAATTAATCAAATGTTATTGTGCTATTCTCTGGCCTTTTCTGCATATAGATAAAATGCAGCTAAACCTGAGTCTAAACCTGAATCATCGGTCAAATCATCAAACCACGCGCGTACATCTAATTCACCTTGCGCTAAATCCACATTAAAAGTCACTGAAGTTGTCCCTTCCGCTACGGGTAAAGTATGGGTTTCCCCGTTCAGTTGCAGGTGAGCATAAGTATTATCGATGACTTTTTGTGCAGGTATATCATGCAAGTAAAGTGTCATGGTGTAGCTGCCAGCCGCTTCAACCTTTAACGCCCAAGGAGAAACAATAAAGTTTTCTTCTTTATCTAACCAAGCTACATTACTTGTTTTCCCCCATTTATCATCACCAAAGCCTGGCCACCAAGGTACTTGCTCAGTATTTGGAGACAACCAATCCATGCCGGTTAAACGAGATGGGTTCTCATGCTTAGAGCCAATGATAATTCGTGTTGTTGGTGTACCTTTACCTGTCGCATGTTGCCACCACTGTTCATATACAGCGGCCAATTCAGCTGCTTTTTCAGGATGCTGAGCACTAATATCATGTTGTTGGCCAGGATCATTACTCACATCAAATAATTCAACACCTCCTTTTTCATCGCCATGCACGTAACGCCAGTTACCCTGCATGACCGCAAAAGGTCGTTGTCGGCTAGGATGCAGAATGCGCTGATTGGTTACTACCAAAGTCCGATCAGGTAACGTTTGCTCATTACGCAGTGCTGGTACAAGTGAAATACCATCAGTATCAACACCTGAAACATCAATATTGGCTAAATCCAACAAGGTCGGTAATACATCAATATGAGCCGTTAAGTCATTAATATCTTTAGCTTGCCCTAAACGACCTTGAGGCCAGTGAATAAAAAATGGAACGCGATGACCCCCTTCGTATGTAGAGCCTTTACCTTGACGCATATGGCTGTTTAAAGAGGTTAACTTATGGCCTGTTTTTGCTTCAATTGCTGCAATTGTCGCTTGATCTAATCGCGTTAATGGCTCTCCTTGGCTTTTCGCCGCCATGGACGAGCCATTGTCTGTCATAAAAATAAATATGGTGTTTTCATCAACATTGCTCTTTTGCATTGCCTGTCGCAGGCGAGCAATGTTGTCGTCTATGTTAGTGATCATGCCGTAAAAATTAGCCAGGTCATCTCCCAACCCCATGGCTTTGTATGGCGCAATATATTGCTCAGGCGCACGCCAAGGAACATGCGGTGCATTTAGTGATAAATAAAGGAAAAATGGCGCATCTGTTGTCGCTTCTTTTTCGACAAAGCGAATCGCTTCATCAAACCAAACATCGGTTGAAAACCCAGGATAGGACTTTTCTTCACCATTTAAATAGTAAGTATCATCAAATTGCGTATTTCCCCAATAATCAGGCGCTTGACCGACACCGCCACCACCGTGAATAAGAACGTGATCAAATCCTTGGTCTTGTGGGCGGTAAGGGTAATTTTCACCTAAATGCCACTTACCAAACATCGCTGTGCGATAACCATTTTCTTTTAATATTTCTGGCAAGGTATTGTGCTGGTCACTAAGCATATGGCGCCCCATAACGGTATGCCATACGCCAGCTCGAAGGGAGTACTGGCCACTCATTAACGCAGCTCGTGTTGGTGAACAGGTTGGGTCAACGTGAAAATTAGTTAAACGGTGACTTTCACTGGCAAGCTTCTCTATATTAGGCGTTTGAATGATGGGGTTATCATGCATTGAAAAATCGCCGTAACCCTGATCATCTGTCATCACTAAAATAATATTTGGACGCTGAAACTCTTGAATAACATCTTGTTCAACAACACTTTCTTGTTTAGCTGGGCTACAACCGATCATGCCAAGAAAGCTGAGTATTACCGCTAAGTGAGCCTTTTCACTAACTTTTGTTAATTTTTTATTCATTATCTCATCCATTCTCAAAGTGTAGTTAGCCAACCAACGGGTCTATTGGTTTAATTTTTTCTTCACTAATATGTGAATTTAATGGACCTTCACCACGATATTTTTTAACTAGCTCTGCATTTTTAAGGCGTAACTGTTCAATAATCGCTTGATGTTCTGGCTTGTCGATGAGGTTAGTGATTTCATGAGGATCATTTTCAATGTCGTAAAGCTCTTCATATATAGGCTGTTCACCATTAATTGAGTTGTTGATAACAACTTCGTAAGGACCGTCATTCTTCTTGTCAAAATAACGAATGTACTTCCATTTGTGAGTCCGCACAGATTCTGCTCTTGGGTAGTTTTGGATCATCATCATATTTTCAAGGAAGATTTCTTGGCGCCACTGAGTGTTATCGCCTGACGCTTTTTCTTTATGCATAAGTGGCGTTAAGCTTTTACCATGCATCTCAGCAAGCGAAGGCGTGTTGGTTAAATCCAATATCGTTGGTGCAATATCAACTAATGCGACTAAATCATCATTTTTCGATACTGGTTGAGTATTGCGCGGATCGTAAATGACCATAGGTATACGCACAGATGGCTCATATAATAATGTTTTCCCTCCCATACCGAATTCACCATGCATTAAGCCATGATCTGAGGTAAACACTATGATGGTATTGTCTGCTACTCCTTGAGCTTCTAAATGAGCCATTAATTTACCTAACAACTTATCGATACCAGAAATAGTTTGCATCTCGCGAATTTTTCGCTCTTTTAACGTCTCAGGAGTTTTTACATAGTTATACGTTTTAATATACTCGCCGTTGTAAACATGCTTTGGCAGCTTAGGCGTTTTAATATCTTTTTCGGAAACATAAGTAGCCGGAACGGTAATTTGATCTATCTGATCACGATACGCCGTTTTATATAAGTCTAAATCGCTATCACGCAGCTGCATTGAACTCGTACTATTAGCATGAGGCACATTAAAGTTAAGTAACAAAGCAAATGGTTGGCCTTTGGGACGACTATCTAAGAAGTTATTGCCAGCTTTAAAGGCTTCGTTTGGCTCCATAAAGTTTTCAACGCCTTCTTCCATGATCTCAATTTGTGTATCAGCTTTGGCATTTTTAAAAATCTTATGAGCTTTTTTGTCTTTAGGATAAAAACTTAAATGTTTGTGGCTGGCATACCAATAATCAAAACTATTATCCATGACGCCACTTTTGTAGCCAAAGCCACCTTTTTCAGTTATGCCGATAGGCGTATGGTTCTTGCCAACATAACCAACAAAGTATCCAGATTTTTTTAACAGCATTGGGTAAGTATTAGCCCATGCTTCTTCAGTCATCGTACTATTTGAACCAAAGTTAATACCGTGACGGCGCTCGTAAAGACCAGTAAGCAGATTAGTGCGGCTTGGTGTACATACAGGACTTGTCGCAAATGCGTTACCAAAGACAGTGCCACCAACAGCTATCTTATCAATGTTTGGCGTATTGATAATGGGATGACCTTCATGCCCCGTCACCCCTTTTTGCATATCGTCTGCTAATATAACGATGATATTAGGCCGAGTAGACTCTTCAATTGATTCTTTTACTGATAAATCACTATCCCTTTCGGTCATTAAGGTCTTTGATTCACCACAAGCTGTTATGCCGATAGCAACACCTATAACAACAGCAAGTGTTAATAACCTTTGTCTATCTATTTTCATACATGCTTTCCGTTTATTTGTATATCTTATTAATTTGTTTCTATTGAGCTGAATTATTTTCCGGCATCTGACGGCGGTGATCTTTATCTTTCACACCACCCATCATCTTAAAGCTGCTCTCAACGTTAGTATTATCAAGTGGATCGCCCACTATTTTTTTCCATAATTCCAGTTCATTCATCATTGCCGCTATTCGCTTGCGTTGGTTTTTATGTCTTGATAAATCGACCAACTCATCAGGATCAGAAACCATATTAAATAGTTGTGTTTTTTTTAGGTGCGGGTAATAAATTAACTTGTAATCTTCAGTTCTTAACATGCGTTGAAAGTGACGGTAACTGCCATAGATGCTGTCATAAACTGCCGTTTTTTCACCTTCGATTAAGGGTTTGATACTCGGCGCTTGGACTGATCCAGGTATTGCTATTCCTGCCATATCAACAGCTGTTGGAAAAGCACTATTGAGATAAAACATTCCCTTAGCTGTTTTACCTTTAGGCACATTTGGGCCTTTGATAATAAAAGGCGCTCTAACACTATGATCATATTGGTTTTGTTTTCCTAACAAGCCGTGCTTACCGACTGCTAGACCATGATCTGACGTAAAGATTATAAGAGTATTATCAACTTGACCTGACTCATCAAGAGCATCTAAGATTCGACCAATTTGGCTATCCATATGATCGATCATCGCATAGTATTCACCAATAAATTCTTTTACTGCTTCTGGCTTTCTGGGAAAATCCGCTAATACCTCATCTCGAATATAATGATCCCCTTGGTTAAAAGGATGCTCTGTCAAATAATTAGCAGGTAATTCAATTGAGTTTTTGGGATATTTGGTAGTAAATTTGTCCGGTGATTGACGAGGGTCGTGTGGTGCTAAAAAACCAACGTACATCATAAAAGGCTGTGTATGTTTTGATGATAAAAATTCTACCGCTGCATCAGCAACCATTTCACTGCTGTGTTTATTACCTTTATAAGCTTTATATTTATCAGTATCCTTTGCCGCCGCATTGTAATCTACATAATTGGCTTGCCATTGTCCGCCATCTTTTACAAATGACATACCACCTTTAAATACGGCTTTGCCTTGGCTAAAACTGCGCTCAAAAATGGGCATAGGTAGGTGCCATTTGCCCGTCATAAATGTGGTATAGCCCGCCTCTTTAAAGGTTTCACCAAAGAGCTTAAAGCTTTTAGTGTCTGCTCCTTTTTTATCATTATTTGGCGATAATCCGGTATGGAAAAGGTGACGACCCGTATTTATCATTCTACGTGAAGGCGAGCATACCGCCGGCGACCATGAACCTTGGTTAAAAACATGAGTAAAACTCATACCAGTTTTAGCTAACCGGTCGATGTTAGGTGTTGATATACGTTTATTGCCGTGTGCACTGATAGTATCTATTGCTTGATCGTCGGTTAAAATAAATAAAACATTGAGGGGTTTACTCGTATTAAATGCTTTAGCTGAAATTGATAAAAACGAAAGCAAAAAAACTACAATAACCGTTAACCTATTCATCACTTGTTAACCTTTTTTTTGCTTGGTTTATGGGCCAACCGACTACAGGGTGATAATTTTTATCATGATAATCCGCGCCACTATGGCTTGCTTTCGCTGAAGCTAAAAACGCTTTAATTTGTTGGCTCATTTTAGCAACTAGCTCTGGATATTGACTGGCAACATCGCTAGTTTCACTAGGATCTTTAACTAGATCATATAGCTCAAATTTGTTGTTATTTTTTACGCTAGTGACTAATTTGTAACCCCCATCAATTAATGAGGCTTTTTCTTTGGCAATAAAAGGAATAGCTTTATGTCGTTTAAAGTTAGGCTGTGATTTATTATTGATTAGTAGCGGTAAAAGACTAATGCCATCAATTGGCCGACTATCAGGCATTGAATAACCAACTATTTCTGCAACAGTTGGAAAATAATCGAGTGTTGATGATGGCAAGGAAACTGTCGTTCCTGCCGTAATATGCTTAGGCCAAACAGCAAGTGTTGGCACTCTCACGCCACCTTCAAATAGATCTCGCTTACGCCCTCTTAAACCACCAGTAACACCTGCTGTACGACCATTGGAGTTTTTAGTCTTACCCTCAGGACCATTATCACTCGTAAACGTAAGTAAGGTGTTTCTTTCAACCCCTAACTTTTTTAATGCTTTACGCAGCCGACCAATTTGTTCATCCATTTCAGTAACAACGCCGTAATAATGAGCCGCTTCACCATAGTTTTGGTATTTTTCTAGGTACTTAGGGCCAGCAACCACATCCATATGTGGTGCATGAAACCAAACTATTGCTGCAAACGGTTGATTTGCTTTTACAGACTGTTCGATAAACGGCAGTACTTGATCCATAACCACACGACTTGCACCTCCTTGCAATTGGGCATCACTAGGTTCAAGTGCTTTACCATCCAACCAAAACGGATTGTTTTTTGCTCGTTGACCTTTTGCTGGATCCCATAAAGCTACCGCTGATTCAGTAACAAATGAAACATCATAGCCATGCCATGCTGGTGGAGAGTAATTAACGTCAGGCTTACGTTTCTTTCCTTTTGATGAAAACTGTTTACTTAGTGTCCCCAAATGCCATTTTCCAAAATGACCTGTTGCATACCCCTGCTCTTTTAATATTTCAGCCAAGGTGATTTCTTCTTTGGGTAAATGACCGACATTTGCCCAAAAAATACCGTAACGATGTGGGTGACGCCCCGTTAAAAATGAACCTCTAGTTGGTGAACATACTGAGCTAGCAGAATAGAAATGAGAAAACTTAACGCCCTCTTTAGCCATTTGATCAAGGTTTGGGGTTTGAATAATGGTATTACCGTTAAAACCTGTATCGCCATAACCTAAATCGTCCGCCATTATTAGAATAATATTAGGCGTTTCATTATTTACCTGAGATTGAGCATAAGCTCCAACATTTACGCAGACAATCAAACAACAAAGCAATAGAGCTAAGTTATTACCATTATTTTGAATATCTTTTAAGACGCTTTTCAATGTTTGGCCAATTTACTCTTTCACACTTCATCTCACGAACGACTTCTTTAGCCGTTATCCTCAAAACGAATGTGTTTTTTTATATGTAAAATACAAACTATAAAGAAAATACCTACAAGTCAACAGTCTAAACAATAAAAACAGCTCTGTTCGCTGTATTATTTTTCGAATAAGCTACTTAAATAAACCTTAAACATAGATTTTCCCATAAAATACTGTCATATTAGGTTTAAATAAACATGTAAAAAGCTTTTAAACGAATATCAAATTCGCAAGGATTATAAAGTTGAGCAACAAAACTTATTTATTTAAAAAATCTATTAACCAAATGCTAGATCACATTGCCCAGCTACCAGAACGCGAAAAGGTAATGGCTAATGACATTCAGTTAACAAAGCTTCTAAGTATAAGCAGGACTACAGTAAGAGCTTGTGTGGAGCATTTGTGTGAAGAAGGAATAATCAAACGAGATGGACCTAATAAAGTTGTATTAAGAGTTCCAACTCAACACGACTATTTCGATATTTCAGATAAAAACTCAACCAAAGATGTTCAAATTGAAAAGTACTTTTTGAACTTGATTAATACAGGGAAATTATTACCAGGAGACCGTTTTTCAGAATTAAGCCTGGCTAAAAACTCTGGCTGCACAACCATTACCGTACGTGAATTTTTAATTAAGTTTTCTAATAACGGCTTAATAGAAAAAATTCCTCGTGGCCGTTGGAAAATGGTCAAGTTTGATGAAGAGTTTGCTAGAGAACTCATTGCATTTCGAGAGATGGTAGAAATGCGCGCATTAACAGAATTATTAAAACAACCAAAATCAAGCCCAGTATGGCAAGAGCTACAGGAACTTTTATTTAAACATCAAGAAGTAAGAGCTGATATGGAAAGTCGATACATGGAATTTCCAGATCTAGACCGAGAGCTTCATTTAATTATTCAACGCTCTGCAAAAAACAGGTTTACTCAGCAATTTTTTGATATTGTTTCGTTTGTTTGTCATTACCACTATCAATGGGATAAAACAGGTGAATTAGAACGATTTACCATTGCCATTGATGAGCATATCGACATTCTCAACAATTTAATCATTCATAACAATGCTGGCGCTATTTTAAGTATGGAGAAACACCTACAATCTGCTGAAACTACATTGTTACGTTGTGTGCATGGTTTAGATGGTTAACAACTCAAAAAAAGATATCGTTGAATTGATATCTTTTCTGTAATGCAAATATCATCAAACTTATAGTGTTATGTATCGTCAGGCTTCTCACTTAAACAAATATTTTTTCTTCAAATGGCTTCGCATAACATCACAATTTTTGTTTTTTCATAGCTAGAAATAATGTGGTTATCAATGGCGTCAAATCATGCAATATAAAGCCAATTCGGTATTTTCATAACTCTCTAAGTTGAAGCTATTTATCGATGAATATGTCCCATCATGTTTTAGATGAATTATCGCGTTGAGTTCGCTTAGTATATGGTTTCATTGAACTCTCCAATTAGTCGGGTTGTGAAAGATTTGGACGAATCTAGACGTTTTTTGGGATCACAAAAAAGGTGAGCACTAAGCTCACCTTTTAAAACTTTTAAGTCACAAACTTAATTCAATTCACAAACTTTATTAAAACGTTCACAAACTTCATTAAGCATCGACAACAACTACTCAGCGTCGATATACGTCTCAACCGCTGGACAAGAACAAATTAGGTTACGGTCGCCGTATACGTCATCGATACGGTTAACGGTTGGCCAGAACTTGTTTGCTGCCGCTGCTGGAACTGGGAATACCGCCTCGCTTGTGGTGTATGCACGATTCCAGTTAGCATCGGTGATGTCAGCTAGCGTGTGTGGTGCATTATGAAGAGGGTTATCTTCCAAGGTCCACTCACCTGATTCAACTTTGGCAATCTCAGCGCGGATTGATGTCATCGCTTCAACGAAACGATCAAGTTCCACTTTGCTTTCCGATTCGGTTGGCTCAATCATTAATGTGCCCGCTACCGGGAATGACATTGTCGGTGCGTGGAAACCGTAGTCCATCAAACGCTTAGCAACATCCATTTCAGTGATGCCAGATGCTTCTTTCAGTGGGCGTAAGTCAACAATACACTCATGCGCTACACGGCCATTGTTACCGGTGTATAGAATTGGGTAATCTTGGCTTAATTTATGCGCCAAGTAGTTGGCGTTAGTAATCGCGTATTTGGTTGAATCGGTAACGCCTTTCTTGCCCAACATAGCAACGTACATGTATGAGATACACAAGATACCAGCTGAACCAAATGGGGCAGCAGATACCGCGCCATTTTCTTTCAGGTCGCTATTAAATTCGATTAATGCATGGCCTGGTAAGAATGGTGCCAAGTGTGATTTAACACCGATTGGTCCCATACCTGGACCACCACCACCGTGCGGGATAGCAAAGGTTTTGTGCAAGTTAAGGTGTGATACATCAGCACCGATAAAACCAGGGCTTGTGATACCTACCTGAGCGTTCATGTTAGCACCATCTAGGTAAACCTGACCGCCATTCGCGTGAATGATGTCACATACTTCTTTGATCGTTTCTTCGTATACACCGTGCGTTGACGGGTACGTGATCATGATACAAGACAAGTTTTCACTGTGCTCTTCTGCTTTGGCACGCAAATCATCTAAATCAACGTTACCGTCTTTATCACAGGCGGTAACCACAACTTTCATACCAACCATTTGCGCTGAAGCCGGGTTTGTACCGTGCGCAGATGATGGAATCAAACAAATGTTACGGTGGCTGTCGCCACGGCTTTCATGGTATTTGTGGATAGCGATAAGACCCGCGTACTCACCTTGTGCACCAGAATTTGGTTGCATTGAGATATTATCGTAACCGGTAAGCTCAATTAACCAATCACCTAGCTCGTTGATCATCTCAGAGTAACCTTGAGCTTGATCAAGTGGTGCAAATGGGTGCATGTTGGCAAATTCAGGCCATGATACTGGGATCATTTGTGCCGTTGCATTCAGTTTCATGGTACAAGAACCCAATGAGATCATTGAATGATTCAATGCAAGGTCTTTGTTCTCAAGCTTTTTGATGTATCGCAACATCTCTGTTTCTGAGTGATATGAATTAAATACTGGGTGGGTCAGAATTTCTGACTCACGTACTAACTCAGCAGGAATAGATGAATGACCGCAATCTAGGATTGCCGCGTCCAGTTCAGCAACATCCAAGCCGTGGCCTTCACCAAGCAAGATATCAAATAAGCTTGCAACAGATTGACGAGTGGTGGTTTCATCAAGAGAAACAGACACTTGACCGTCAACATCAGTTCGTAAGTTAACGTTGGCAGCAATCGCACGAGCAACAATCTCTTGTTTGTTTTCAACGGCAAACGTCAATGTATCAAAGTAATGAGCGTGAACCGCTTGCAAGCCTTTTTGCGCCGTACCTAAACATAGGATGTCGGCCAAACGGTGAATACGATTAGCAATGGTTTTTAAACCTTGTGGACCGTGGTAAATCGCATAAAACGCAGCCATGTTAGCCAATAGTACCTGTGCCGTACAGATGTTCGAGTTGGCTTTTTCGCGACGAATATGTTGTTCACGAGTTTGCATCGCCATACGCAATGCATCTTTACCGCGAGTATCTTTTGATACACCAATAATACGACCAGGCAGTGAACGCTTGTGCTTATCTTTAGTGGTAAAGAATGCCGCGTGTGGACCACCGTAGCCCATAGGCACACCAAAACGTTGGCTTGAACCGATAACCACGTCAGCACCTAGCTCGCCAGGCGCTTTAAGTAGGGTCAATGCCATGATGTCAGCGGCAACGGCAACAACACCTTTTTTCGCTTGAACCGCGGTAATTAATGGTTCGATATCAACAATCTCACCTTCAGCACCTGGGTACTGTAATAGCGCACCAAAGACATCGTGGTTAACAACCTCCGCTGCATCGCCTTCGATGATATCAAAACCAAACATTTCAGCACGTTGCTTAACAACGTCGATGGTTTGTGGGTAGACGCTGTTGGCAATAAAGAAGTTATTGCATTTCTTGTTTTTAGAAACACGCTTAGCAAGTGCCATCGCTTCTGCCGCCGCGGTACCTTCATCAAGCAGTGACGCACTGGCAAGATCAAGACCGGTTAAGTCCATGCACATTTGCTGATAGTTAAGCAGTGACTCAAGACGTCCTTGAGCAATTTCAGGCTGATAAGGCGTGTAAGCGGTATACCATCCTGGGTTTTCCAATACGTTACGTAAAATAACGTTTGGGGTATGAGTTGGGTAATAGCCCAAACCAATATTTGATTGGAAAACTTGGTTCTTAGCAGCAACCGCTTTAAGGTCACTTAGTGCCTTCACTTCGGTTTTGCTTTCACCAATGTTTGGCAATCCGTCACGACGGATATTGGCAGGAACAATTTCATCGATTAATGCTTCAACAGAGTCAGCACCAATTTCGCTCAACATCGCTTCGGTTTGCTCTGCATCCGGGCCAATATGACGACGGATAAAATCTTCAGTTTGTTCCAACTGGTTCAAGGTATGGGTAGACATAGATTTCACTTAACTTTTCAAACAGCAAATTACTAAAAACAATAAACCCCGAGTTATCACTCAGGGTTTATAATTTATTGATAATACTAGATTATTCTTCGTCAACTACGTTTTGGTAGCCTTCAGCATCTAGTAATGACTCAAGCTCACCAACATCGCTAAGCTTAACTTTGAACATCCAACCGTCGCCAAATGCATCAGAGTTTACAAGCTCTGGAGAATCTTCAAGTTCTTCGTTGATTTCAACAACTTCACCACCAATTGGTGCGTAGATGTCAGAAGCCGCTTTAACAGATTCTGCAACGGCAACGTCGTCACCAGCTTCAATTTCATCACCAACTTCTGGCAATTCAACAAAAACCATATCACCTAAAAGCTCTTGTGCGTGCTCAGTGATACCAACAGTTACAGTACCGTCGCCTTCAACGCGAACCCACTCGTGAGAAGAAGCATATTTTAACTCAGAAGGAATGTTGCTCATTTTCTTGTTCCTAAAATGTTTTTAAAAATGGTTAATTCTTGTTTATCTGAAATCTATTATACCTTGGCATGAGCGTTAAATTGCACTTGCCAGATTGACTACATTTTAGCCAAATAATTTCAGATGAAAAGCCTTTAAAACAAATAATGGTTAAAGGCTTTATTAATTCTTTTATTGACGTTAAACCGTTATCGAAACAGGCTTAAAACGCTTTTTTACCGTTACGGGCAAAACTTGGCTTAATAACTTGTACTTCAACCAACTTCTTGCGCATCTCAACTTGTACTGTGTCGCCGATTTTAACCGCGCGAGGGACACGTGCCATGGCAATTGAATGACCCAATGTTGGTGAGAAAGTGCCTGATGTAATTACACCTTCACCGTGCTCAGAGATCACTTTTAAGCCGCTACGAAGAACACCTTTTTGCTCCATCACCAAACCCACAAGTTTTGGTTCACTGCCCGCTTCGCGCAGTGCAGCAAGAGCTTCTTTACCGATAAAGTCACGCTCTTCATCCCAAACGATGGTCCAAGCCATGTTTGCCGCTAAAGGCGTCACGGTTTCGTCCATATCTAGACCGTACAAGTTCATACCCGCTTCTAGGCGCAAGGTATCACGAGCACCTAAACCACATGGAGCAACACCAGCATCAACCAATTGCTGCCAAAAATCGGCTGCCATATCCGTTGGTAGTGCAATTTCGTAACCTGACTCACCGGTGTAACCTGTGGTGGCGATAAACAAATCACCAGCTTGCGCTGAGAAGAATGGCTTCATACCATCGACAGCGGCGGTTTGCTCAGCATTCAATAAAGTTGCAACTTTTGCTTTGGCTTGTGGGCCTTGAACCGCGATCATCGCGTATTCAGGACGCTCAGTGATGCTAACATCGAAGCTTGCTGCTTGTTCGTTGATCCATGCCAAATCTTTTTCACGTGTCGCCGAGTTAACAACCAAACGGTAATCGGTATCGGTGAAGAAGTAGATGATCAAGTCATCAATAACACCGCCTTGATGATTACACATACCGGTGTATAGCGCTTTACCTGCAACTTCAAGCTTGGCAACGTCGTTAATAACTAAGCGACGCAAGAACGCCTTAGCGTCAGCACCGTTAACATCAACGATGGTCATGTGCGATACATCGAACATACCTGCATCGTTACGAACAGCATGGTGCTCTTCGATTTGAGAGCCGTAGTTGATAGGCATTTCCCAACCGTGGAAATCCACCATTTTGGCGCCAGCTTCAAGGTGCTTGGCATGAAGAACGGTTTTGTTTGTCATAATATTCACTTTTATCAAGAGGTTACAAGCGTCTTATAAAGTTTTTAAAGTGACGCCTCACCACACAAACGAAGCAGGTAACTTACAGCTACCAAAGCATTAAAAAATTTTGTCGCAAATTATACGCAAAAGCAGCTGCGCGATCAATTTTAAAATGGTCAAAGTTAAAACAAAACACAACAATAACCACACCACCCGAATTAAATTTCACCAAGCGCATTTTTACGAGATTTAATTCAGCTTAATCGTGATTTACCGACGTTATGGTTAGTAACATAAAAAAACGGTGCTCAGTTAGACTGAACACCGTTGAATATTTGTTTAGCAACTCTGTGGCTAAGCGGGTTGACTCAGCATCTGTGGTTTAATGCCTAAACGACGCTTTATACCCTCGACGATAAGATAATTTACCGGCACCAAGACTAAGGTGATAAAGGTCGCAAAAATAATACCAAAACCAAGTGACACAGCCATAGGGATAAGAAACTGGGCTTGGGTTTGTGTTTCAAACAATAATGGCATCAAGCCAATAAAGGTTGTCAATGAGGTAAGCATAACGGGTCTAAAGCGGGCTTGACCTGCTTCTAATACCGCCTGCATCACATTGCCCACTTCAGTGCGGCGTTTGTTGATAAAGTCCACCAATACCAAGGAGTCATTAACCACCACACCAATTAACGCCATCAAGCCAAGCAAGCTCATCATGGTCAATTGCATGCCCATAATCCAGTGGCCAATAATCGCGCCAATGGCGCCAAACGGTATCACTGACATAACAATAATTGGCTGCAAGTATGACTTAAACGGGATCGCCAATAAGCAATAGATGGCAAAGAACACTAAGATCAGCCCCCAAAACAAGCTACCAAACGAATCGGATTGCTCACGAGCTTCACCTTCAAGGGTATAGTTCAATCCAGGGTATTGCTGCACCAGATTATCTAAAAACTGCTTTAACTCAGCGTTTAGTACCGTCATATTGGTATTATCTTTCTCAACATCGGCGGTAACATTCACCGTACGATATCGATCAATGCGATTAATTGATGATGGGCTCTTACCTGGAATCAATCGCGCCACATGTGACAAAGGCACTTTATCGCCCACCGGCGTGCTCACCAGCATATCCGACAAATTGGCAACCGATGCGCGTTCATCTAGCGGAAAGCGTAGCATGACGCGAATGTCATCTCGACCGCGTTGAATGCGTTGTACTTCAGCACCAAAAAACGCATTACGGACTTGACGTGTCAATTGTGATACTGACATGCCTAATGCGTGTCCTTGCTTGGTTAATTCCAATTGCAATTCTTGTTTACCATTAGACAAGGTATCACTGATTTCAAACACCGTCGGATAGTTCGCCAAATTCTGCTTTATATCTTCTGAAGCCTGTTCAAGCAGAGTCAAATCGGTTGCACTGATTTGAATATCTATAGGATCACCACCACGGCCAATCTCAGCACGAAACGTTGAACTTTCTGCACCAGGTAGCTCACCAATCAAACCACGCCATTCAGCCAGTAACTGACGTGAATCAACACCGGTTTGGTTCTTTTCAGCGGGAATGGTTTCAAAACGAACGCGTGATTCGCTGCCTTTGGTAATGGCTAAAATATTAAGAATCAGGCTGTCACCATTTTCATCACGGTACGTGTCTTGCAACTGTTTCGCAGCATCTGCCATACGCACGGTATAGTTATCCACCACATCAAAACTGCTACCGATCGGCATGTTTACATTCGCTCGAACCGTTTCACTCGGAATGCGAGGGAAGAATACAAACTTCATCCAACCGCTGACAATGAAAGACAAAATCAACACAAAACCGCCAATAAACAACGATAAGGTAACCCCTTTATTGCTTAGTGCTTTTGCCAAAACCGGTTTGTAGTAACGCAAAATAGCATTCTCAAAGCCATCGGCGAATTTTTGCTGCCATATGCTAAAGCGCGACTGACCTTGTTTTTCATGACGCAGGCGCAATTTTGATAAATGCGCCGGTAACACAAACTTTGACTCGATTAAAGAAAACAGTAATACCGGAATAACTATCGCTGGAATTTGCGCGAAAATAGCGCCACGCATGCCGTCAACAAACGCTAACGGTAAAAACGCCGCAACCGTGGTTAAGATACCAAAGGTAACTGGCGTCGCGACCTCTTGTGTGCCTTTAATCGCCGCTTCAATACCTGACTTAGCTCCAGATTGACTGTGACGGTAAATATTTTCACCGGTAACAATCGCATCATCTACAACAATACCAAGCACCACAATAAAGCCAAACAAGCTCATCACATTAAGGGTCACGCCCAAAAACGGCATGAAGATAAACGCGCCCATAAAACTAATAGGAATGCCGAGCGAAACCCAAAACGCGATGGTTGGACGTAAAAATAACGTCAACAATAACAACACAAGGAAGCCACCTTGTAGGGCGTTGCTAATCAAGGTGTTTAATCGGTTTTTGACAATCTGCGAGTCATCATCCCAATAACTGATGCTAAACCCTTGAGGCAAGCTTTGTTGCTTGGCCTCAATATAGTTTTTTACCGCATCGGCCACATCAATGGCACTTTGATTACCAATTCGATAAATTTCAATCAACGCCCCTTGTTGACCATTAAAGCGCGCTCGAATCGGCTTTTCATCAAAGCCATCATTAACGATAGCAATGTCTTTTAACAGCAAACGTGTGCCATCGGTATTGGTGCGTATAACAATGTTTTCAAAGTCATCTTTACGATAAGCTTGATTCTTACTGCGTACTAACACATCACCACCATCGGTGCGTATATTACCGGCAGACATATCAACAGAACTGTTACTGATAGCGCTGGAGATCTCTGCTAAGGTCAATTGATACTGTTGCAGCTTGCTTTGATTAACACTAATCGAGATTTCATAATTACGCACCGCATCCAACGATAGCTGGGTCACTTGCGGCAGACGCAACAACTCATCGCGCACCGTTTCAGCAAATTCACGAATTTCTCGCTCGCCATACTCGGAGGCGACCGTAACCGCAATAACTTCATGTTTACGCTGCAACATGGATACGATAGGTTTTTCCGCATCGACGGGAAAAGTATTTATGGCATCGACACGAGACTTTACATCAGCGAGTAATTCCCGCACATCATAACCGTTTTGTGCTTCAATACGCACGGCAGCGCGACCTTCAGTCGAGGTGCTGCTGATCTTTTCGATACCGTCAAGATCTTGCACAGCCTCTTCAATACGTATCGCAACCCCCTGTTCAACATCCTCTGGTGTCGAACCACGCAAAGACACTTGAACATTAACCACGTCAAATTCAAATGACGGGAAAACCTCAAGTGGAATACGTGTGTTGATCGACAAAATACCGGCCAACAAGATGGATAACATCAATAAATTGGCGGCGACATGATTCCGGGCAAACCAGGCTATCATAATATAAACTCCTTACCTTGTGCCCTAAGCGCCAAAGTCATCTTGTAGACCATCGATGACTTTCCTGTTTTTATCTGTCGCTGGTTTTTGCATTGCATCACCACTGCCTTTGGCAATCGATTCCGACGGCTGTTGTGTAACAGGCTGTTGGTTTAATATCGAAACCAAGGTGCCTGAGTTTACTTGCCCTAATGGCGTCGTCACTAACATTTGCCCGGCACGTAAACCTGATGCAATCACCGCTTGCTGATCGTTTTGCCAAGAAATGCTGACTGTCTGACGTTTTAGTTTGCCCTGCTCCACTAAATACACATAACTGCCTTGATAAATGGCACGATTAGGGATCACCAACGCATCTTTTATGGTTTTCCCGGCGATACTAGCCGATACATATTGACCAATTTTAATGGGTAAACTGTCGTCCATTCGGCGGCCGTAAGGATCATCTATTTGGGCAACCACAAAAAGCTGCTGCGATTGACTATCAAATGCGCCTTCAGTACGAACGACTTTACCCTGCCATTGACTTTGGGCAACAAGATCAGAGGTGAAACGCACCAGTGGTTGGTCTTTTAACGACGCGCTTTGCAAGCGACTGCTTTCAGGTAAGACCATATATTGCAAGTCACTGTTCTTGATCGGCAGTCGAATTTCGACGTAATCAACGGCATACATTTCTGCCAATTGGCTGCCCGAGGAAACGACTTGGCCAATATCGACCTGCTTTTTCAATATGCGCCCAGTATAAGGAGCGATAATACGGGTACGCTCGAGGGCTAAGCGGGCTTTGTCTAAGCTGGCTTTGGCTGCATAGACTTGTGCTTCTGCCGCCATTAATTGTGGTTTACGTAATACTAAATCAGGCGCTTGATCACTATTGCCTAAGCGAGTCCAATCTTGCTCAGCTTGTTGCACCCGAGCTTTTTCTTCGCTTAACGCCTGTTCCGCCGACAACAGATTCGACTCAGCTATTTTCATCTCAGCTCGATAATCTCTATCATCAATGCGCACCAAGACATCACCCTTTTCAAAAAAGCCACCATCGCGAAAACTGTCATCTATGGCAACAATTTGCCCTGACACTTGCGGAAACAACATGCTTTGTGTGCGCGGTTTCACCACACCGTAGCTGCTCACACTAATGGCATAATCTTGTGCTTGAAGTTGACGAGCCTCAACCTTAAGTTGCGCAACCTTAGGCTTGCCTGAGCGTTGCGAGCCCGGTGGATTACTGAGCACCATAACCGCGATAGCAATAAAGCCAATCAGAATAATAAGGGGTAAAACAATCTTTTTCATTTGAGTATTCTCGGCGTAAAATTTAGTCTGCGTTGCTATTGGTTACGACGGCATTACTGCCAGGGCTTGGCCGTTCATTATTAATTTGTTCTGGGTCATACCCACCCAATGACAGCGCCAATGCAACCTGGTTTTGTAACAGTTGCGCTTTCAATTGGATTAACTGAGTTTGGGCATCAAACGCTCGGCGTTGTGATTCCAATACCGTGGTGTAGTCGACGATACCTTTAAGATATTGATCAAATGCCAGCTTTTCAGCAGCCACCGCGTTTTCGCGGGCATATTGAAAATGATCAAATCGAGATAACAAGGTTTGATGACGATGCACACCGTTTTCGATATCGCTGAACGCTTGAAACACGTCGTCTAAGTATTGTTGTTCAGTGATCTTAACATCTAACAAGGCTTGCTCTTCTAATGCTTCTAAGCGGCCAGCATTAAATATTGGTTGACTGATATTTCCGATAATAGACCACGCTAGAGAGCCTCCGTCGAGTAAGTTATCCAATTGATCAGAGCTATCACCCGTACTGGCGGTTAGTGCGATACGTGGAAAGCGGTTTTTATGTGCCACAGCAAGCCCGGCATCGGCTGCCAATAAACCATACCATCTGGCGTTTAAATCATGACGACGAGAAATAAGCTCGGACGGCACACCTGCGTATGCGGAAATTTGTACCGACGGCAGTTGCACATCAGAGCTCAGTGCCGCTGATGGGTAATCACCCAGTAATAATTGCAAAGCCCTACTGGCCTCGGTCACTTGTTGGTTTTGCTCAGCCAAACGAGCCAACTCACTGCTCACATCGTTTTGCGTCAAATACACATCCAGCGCTTGATTTAGGCCCAAGCGGTAGGACGATTTAATTTGCTCTAGATTATTCTTTAGGTTTTGAGCGCGCTCAGCGTATAACTCAAGCAATTGTTGCGCTTCGGCTAAGCGGTACCAACCGGCAACGATTTCTGCACTGAGATCCGCTAAAGCCTGCGAATAGTTGGCCTGGGCAATTTTAAAATTAAGCTGACTTTGCTTTTGTTGATCCGACAATCTGCCCCAGACGTCTAGCTCATAGCTTAAATCTAGGCTTATTTCGGCATTGTTATTAATGCTACTGTTATCATTGATGATATTTTTACTGCGCGACTGAGCAACATTTAGCGACAACTCGGGCCAATCGCTGGCACCACTGATGATCAGCTGTTGTTCTGCTTTAGCCAACTCAAAGCGACGTATTTGTAACTGGCGATTATTGGCAATCGCTTTATTGATCATCTCGTCAAGGGTTTGATTATCAAGCTCAGCCAGCCAGTAGTTTAAGGTCAGCAGGCTTTCTTGCTCAGCCTGTTTAACCGCCGTATTTTGGTAAAAATAATACTGTTCAGGTAAGTCGAGTTGTTCACTACTCTGATCTATCCCCGTAGGTGTCTGACACCCGGCGATCATTATTAGCAACGCGGCACTGACGCCAGGGCGTAGCAAGCTGTTTTTAGTTTTTAACATGTATTTATAGGATCAGCGCTAAGTTAATTTCAATATCTATTTTACGGGTCTGTGACAAATAAACAAAGATATTTACACAGCTTTACAGTGGCAAATAAACGCTCTGCAGTATACCTTGGATCACCATCATTTAAGCCAGTTACAATCAATAACAAATTAACACTTAATCAACAATGCATTGACCCCGATTATGACCTATTATTTGTTTTATACCGACGTGATTGTTTGGCGGTCAGTAAGCTCCTATATCTAGTGCTTAATGAGCAACCTAATGAGTTGGTAAAATTTTTCAAATGTATAACGCTATTTATAGCGAGGTATTGACAATGTTCTATACAGACGAAGACGATTCAGTCGCAGTACGCGGCTACAACTAATCTCTGCTGGCACTAAGCCAGAGGTGATATCAATCAGCAGAATCTGTTGGGTTCTAATGAACTCATACGGGTTTATGTAAATTTATGCGGGCTTATGTGAATTCATGCAGGCTCACGTGAATTCATGCGGTCTGGTGTGAGTTAATGCGGGCTGATGCAATTTAGAGAAGACTTGGGTTTCCTGAGCGCTTGATTGGTAAGGCTGATGGATGGCTATTTTTGTCCGCCGTGTTATCGACTGTACATCCCATCTTAGTTTATAGATCCTGCTTGTAACGGCACAAATTCGGCAAGTCACTGCGTTGTCCCATAGCGTGCTTGATCATCTGTTGTTTCACCGGTGCCAATTGATTTAATAGCGACATGCCCACACCGCGGATTATCTTTGGCAGTTTGTCTTGTGCCGCAAAGCCTTGCTTTATCGCTTCCATTGCCGCCATCATTTCACTGGCATCAGATTTGCGCCAGCGACTAAATCCTTGCCACGCCTTGTTGTCATCAAGAGCCTTTCCTTGGGCTAAGATCTGCTCTAAAGTTTGAGCCAATGCAGCGACATCAACTAATCCCAAGTTAACCCCTTGTCCAGCCAATGGGTGGATGGTATGCGCCGCATCGCCAATAAAAATGGCTCGTTGTTTTACAAATTCACGTGCTAATCGCATGGTTAAGGGGAAACAAATACGCTCGCTTAATACGTTGACTCGACCTAATTTGCCATCGCTTGCGGCGGTAATCGCCTTGTTGAAACTATCCCGATCCGTTTCTGTAAATTGCTTGGCTTTTTCCGGCGGTAACGACCAAACAATTGAACACATGGTTTGTTCATATAAAGGCAAAAACGCCAGTGGACCGGATTCTAGAAATACTTGCCAAGCGGTATTTTGATGACCTTGCTCTACAGACACCGTCGCCACGAGTGCGTGATGATCATAATCACGAAACGTGACGGCAATATCGAGTTGTTTGCGCACCCAAGAATTAGCACCATCGGCGCCAATCAGCAACTTGCTAAGCAAAGGTCCTTGCTTCTCTAGGCTAAGAAATACCTCAGACTCGCCCATCCCCATGCTGCTGATACGATCTTCTATGATGGCGATACCTGAGTCTTGCGAGACTTTTTGCCAAAGTGCCTGACGAATAATATCGTTTTCAATAATATGACCGATATCGGTCTTATCTTTTGCCAACGCCGGCATGTCATTAACATCAAAATCGAGATGACCGTAACCATCTTTGTCCCAAACATGCATATGATTATAGGCTTGATGACGTTGCTGCTTGATCAGTGGCCACACATCGAGTTGACGCAATAAATTTTCACTGGCATCGTTTATCGCACTGACTCGTAAGCCAGGCTCGTCAGTAATATCTGCCAACGGACTTGGATCAATAACGGCAACACTTAAGCGGCAAACGTTACGAATAGCCAAAGCGGCACTTAAGCCAACCATTCCACCGCCGACGATGGTGATATCAAAATGTTGCATCTATTGCTCAAGCCCCTTGTTATCGTTTAGTTGATGATATAGCCAATAAAATTGCTTGGTTTGCCATGGCGCCTATATCGAAATTAATCAATATGCCCCATGGTTTTTCTTGCTAGCTGTTGTTTCAATGGCGACAGATAATTCAATACTTTCAAGCCAATGCCACGACCGATGGCTAACGGTAAATAGTCATTGGAAAACAAATGCACCATAGAGTCGGTCAGGGAAATCACTTGATCATGGTCTTTTTGCCTGTGCTGTGAATAGTCTTGTAACAGGGCAAAGTTACCAATATCCTGCCCAGTTGCCAGTGCCTTGGCAATTAATGACGCCATCTGTTTAACGTCACGCACACCAAGGTTAAACCCTTGTCCAGCAATAGGGTGCAAGGTATGAGAGGCATTGCCCACCAAGGCCATGCGATGATATATCGATGAATTAGCGCGGACAAGTTTTAACGGAAAGCTAAAGCGTTTACCCACTTTACCAATACTGCCTAGCCAGCCACCAAAATGTTGCTGTAATTGTGCAGCAAAGCCGTTGTCATCTAACGCCAGCAATTGTTCAACCTGATCAGGTTTTACCGTCCAAACCAAAGAGCAGCGGTCTTCGGTCATTGGCAACATAGCTAATGGTCCGCTATCGGTAAACCGTTCAAATGCCCTACCATTATGAGCTTTATCACACATGACGTTGGCAATAATTGCCACTTGTTGATAATCATATAGGCTAGAATCTATCGCCGCTTTTTGTCGACAAACAGATTGACCGCCGTCACACGCAAGCAATAGCTGAGCACTGATGTGCTGACCTAGCGACTGTGTCGCTGATGCATCGTTCAAACAATCAGCATTAGATGGTTCCGCGTTAGATAGCGTGTTGCTACCTTGCGATTTGTCGAGCTGTTCGCCAACCGCTTGATGCTGTAGCTCAACATCCACCTGATTTTTTTGCCAAGTTATTTCGGTGATGCGGTGTTCGGCGATAAAGCGCACATTGTTATAAGCGCCTAAGGCTTTATATAAGCCATTACCTATGGCTTGCATCTCAACCACATAACCCAATGCGTCGGTGTCGTAATCATCGCTGTATAATCGCGCTTTACCATAATGGCCACGATCTGAAATATGGATATTATTGATCGCCATTGCATGGGGCTTTATCACTTGCCATGCATCGAGTTGTTGTAAATACGCTGCGCTGCCATTGGCTAATGCGATGACTCTGGCATCAAAGCTACAGGGGAGGTTTTCTACAATGCGACCAGCTTCAATAACTGCAATTGACAGCGGCTCACCTTGGCTATTACGCAAACCAGCTAAGGCCAGTGCCATACTGGCACCAGCTAAACCACCACCGGAAATAATGACATCAAAGTGTTCGCTTTTTTGCACTATGCTTTGTTGCACTATGCTTTATCCCTTTGCTTGATTCACACGCACGATTGTTTCATAGCCCTGATTGTTTCATGGCCCTTATGTTTCATAGCCCTTATTGTTTCATAGCCCTTATTGCTTCATAGCCAATAGTGTTTGCCATTGACTCACTAGCCAGCCATGAGTGCTTCGATTTCGTCCACCGTTTTAGGAACATTAACAGTCAGGTTCTCGTGACCATCTGCGGTCACTAAAATATTATCTTCAATACGAATACCCAAGCCTTGATAATTCTCACCAACCTCGGCTTCAGCATCAATGTACAAGCCTGGTTCAATGGTCATAACCATACCCGGTTCAAATGCACGTAATTGATTCTTGTGTTCATCCATTTGGTAGTCACCAACATCGTGCACATCAAGTCCAAGCCAATGACCAAGGCCATGGATAAAATACTGTTTACACGCTTTCTCTTCAATAAGTTGTTGCAAGTCGCCTGACAGTAAACCTAAATCATACAAACCACGGGTTAACACCTCACAAGCGATGTTATTCAGTTGCGCAAAGTTATTGCCTGGTTTTATCGCCGCGATGGTTGCATTTTGTGCCTCAAGTACGACATTATACAAAGCTTTTTGCTCTGCCGTAAACTTACCACTTACAGGGAAAGTACGAGTAATATCAGCAGCATAGCCACTGAGCTCGGCGCCAGCGTCAATCAATAACAGCTCTTCATCAATCAACACTTCATCGTTATCGGTATAGTGCAAAATCGTTGCATTTTCACCACCGCCGACAATCGAACCATAGGCCGCTGCGCGGGCACCATTGCTGGCAAATTCATGAAGAATTTCAGCTTCAACCTGATACTCAAAGGTACCGTGTTTAGCAAATGTCATCGCTCTGCTGTGGGCATTACCGGAAATCACATTGGCTTCACGCATGATGTTGATTTCAGCGGCTGATTTGAATAAACGCATTTCATGTATGATTGGGCGAATATCAATCAACGTACCTGGTGCGCTAAAGCCTTGTTTAAAGCCAGCGCGTAAAATGTCTAGAATGGCAAATACCATGCTATCGAACTCTTTGTCAGCGCCCTGTGCGAACAACAAAGACTCTGTGCCGTTAATATACATCGGCAACACTTGCTCAAGCTCATCGAGCGTATAGGTGTGATCGAGTTTAAATGCTTCTTGTGCTTTTTCCGCACCGACGCGACGACCATGCCACACCTCTTGCGCTGGATCTTTATCTCGACAAAATAAAATCGACTCTGTCTCATCCCCTTTCACTAACACCAATAACGCGTCAGGCTCGTGGAAACCAGTTAGGTAGTAAAAGTCTTTGTCCTGACAGAATAAAAACTCTGTATCTCGAGAACGGGTGACTTCTTTGTTGGCAGGAATAAGGGCGACTGAATTGTCTGGCATTTGTGCCAAAACACGTTGGCGACGTTCAACAAATTCCGTCACCTCAATGCGTGTATGTTTCATCATCGGGAAATCTCGTTTGACTCTTTGCTTCGAATGATTCGAACTAATGTAATGTTTTATTTGGGCTACGCTGAGACGGTTTGGCACCAAGTTCAGCAAAGCACAACAGACTTGAAATACGCACGTATTCCATCAATTCAAAATAGGCGTTTTCGGTGTCTTCGTCCTCTTCCAAATCAGTGGACAAGTTAGCAATATTGGCAAAATCGTTAATGATTTCTTTCACATCTTCAGAGAATTTTTTATTGTCTTTTTGCTGTAAACCAAAGCCCAAGTTAAAGCCTTGCACCCAATGGCCTAACGCCTGACCACGTTCAATTAACGATTCGTCATCATCGGGGATCAATAACTGAAAGCTAAAATTGTCATCTAATACCGCTTGCCAGATATCACTGTACATGGTCTTGATTAGGTCTTTTAAGGTTTTGCCCAACCCTTCACCATTATTGAAAAAGTCACTAACAAACGTTAGGTAACTGTCGTCTTCATAAGCAAAGCCAGCGGCAATAACACCGGTCAATAAACCGTGAATTTCTGAGGCATGCGCAGAAAAGTTCTCACCACCAAGTGCGTTTTGAACAGAAGAAAAATCTAAGGAATTGCTGTCACTCATATATTTGTGCTTATCACCCAGTCAGTGGGATTCCAAAAAATATTGCAATGTAGGCAAATACTAACACTTGCGCTGCATTTCGACCAGTGTTGACCAAGTTTTCCACCATATTGCCAATAATTAATTACTTATAGCAAAAAGCTATTGAAAGTTAATATGATTTTCCGTAAAGTTCGCGCCGCCTGCAATCAACTTGATTTATCAATTGGCTGCCGGTTTTTTATGAAATGCTCGCGCATTACATTTTTATACAACGGATGGGTTGGGAAACCTCCCGGTCTGTGTATAATTAAATATATCAGCTGTAGGGTTACAGGTGATGTTATGTTCCCTGGGGTGTTGGTTAATTCAACTATGTCCCTGAGCCGATAATTCTTACCTAAGGGGGCCCCGTACTTGCTATTGAGCATGCCCATTTCGATTGGGAAGCCTACGGTGAATACACGGTCTCCGCCTTGAGCACACGGTGTTCAAGGGCTGACGTTGGAAACGGCATCTTGGGGAGCTTCCACCTCTTATCTATGACAATCTTCTATAAATTCAATCACAACCAACAGGCGACGTGCCTGCGCCAAAGCTGCCCGATTATTGCGACTAAATTTACTGTTTCCATCTCAGTTATTAGGTGTAATATAAGCCATAATCAATAACACGAACTCCCGTTAGATAGCGTTAAATTAACTAAGCTGACGTTAGCGAAAGTGAACACAGATGAATACAAGAGGCAAACGATGAAACATATCGCGATCATTTTAAGTGGCTGTGGCGTATTTGACGGCGCCGAAATTCATGAGGCGGTTTTAACCCTATTGCATGTCGAATTACAGGGCGGTAAATACCAGTGTTTCGCACCAAACATTGCGCAAATGCACGTCATTAATCACCGAACGGGTGAGGTCGCAGAGAACGAGTCTCGCAATGTGTTGACCGAAGCCGCCCGCATTGCCCGTGGAGAAATCAAAGATTTAGCCGAGTTAGATGCAAATGACTTTGATGCGCTTATTTTACCCGGCGGCTTTGGCGCGGCAAAAAACCTATCTGATTTTGCCGTTACTGGCGCAGAGTGTCGCTTAAATGATGATGTCGAAAGCGCCTGTAAAGCCTTTGCTAACGCCGGAAAAGCGGTTGGTTATATCTGTATTTCGCCGGCGATGATCCCGAAAATATACCAACCTGGTACAAAATTAACCATAGGTAATGACGAGGACACCGCGTCCGCTATCACCAGCATGGGCGGCGAGCATATTAATTGCCCGGTTGATGAGTTTATTGTCGATGAACAACACAAAGTCGTGTCGACACCAGCGTACATGTTGGCCGGAAGCATTACCCAAGCCAATGCAGGCATTAGTAAATTAGTCAAGAAAGTGTTTGAGCTAAGCTAGTGTTATAACGCCAGCTTATATAAAACCGAAACAATGCCCTAGATTGAATAACCCATTGAATTGAGATGAATTGAATCGATGACCAGTATGACTAATGACAGGCAACAGATAAGACGTCTCATTCGTGCTCGTCGTCAGGCGTTAACTACGGCGCAGCAAGCGATTGCGCAGGCAGCGATTGCCGATAAACTCAAACAACACCCCCGTATCAAGCAAGCCAATAGCATCGCCCTTTACCTTGCCGCCGACGGCGAATTAAATTTAGACGATTTTATTCAATGGTGTTGGCAGCAAGGTAAGCAATTGTATTTACCGGTATTGCACCCATTCTCTCAGGGGCATTTATTGTTTTTGCATTATCAGCCAAACACCACACTGGTGAATAATAAATACCAAATCCCTGAACCAAAACTGGCGGTAAACGCCGTGTTACCGATTAGCCAGTTGGACATTATATTGACGCCATTAGTGGCGTTCGATTTGTCCGGTAATCGCATGGGCATGGGGGGCGGTTTTTATGATCGTACGCTGCAGCACTGGCATCAACAATGGCAGCAGGCTAACAGCGAAACACAGCAAAACGCTTGTCGTCCATACCCAATTGGCGTTGCCCACCAATGCCAACAAATAGAGTCTGTGCCAAGCGAACATTGGGATATCCCGTTACCAGAAATCATTTATGTATAACCCTGACAGTTTTTTAATGACGCTAGCCAACACCAAGGTTATAATTTAAGCCATAACATTTAATGCTAGTTGGGAAAGCAGATGACTCAAGATGAAATGAAAAAAGCCGCGGCGATTAAAGCCCTAGACTTTGTTGAAGCGGATTCGATTGTTGGCGTTGGTACAGGTTCAACCGTTAACCACTTTATCGACGCTCTGGCGACAATCAAGAACACTATTAAAGGTGCTGTTTCGAGCTCAGAAGCATCAACTCAGCGTATGCGCGAGTATGGCATTGAAGTGTTTGATCTCAACAGTGTTGACGATTTATCGGTTTACGTTGATGGTGCCGACGAAATCAATGAGCACATGCACATGATCAAAGGGGGCGGCGCCGCCCTCACCCGAGAAAAAATAGTTGCTGCCGTCGCCAAAACATTTGTCTGTATTTGTGACGAATCAAAACAAGTTGGTGTGTTAGGTGATTTCCCGTTACCGGTTGAAGTGATTCCAATGGCGCGCAGTTATGTTGCCCGTGAATTGGTTAAATTAGGTGGTGATCCAGTGTATCGCCAAGGGGTTGTCACTGATAACGGCAATGTCATCCTTGATGTCCATAATATGAGCATCGTCGATCCTAAAGGATTAGAGCAAAGCATTAACGCCATTGTTGGTGTCGTAACCAATGGCTTGTTTGCCCATCGTGCCGCAGATATCTTAGTGCTTGGTACAAGCGAAGGCGCTAAAGTCGTCAAATACTAAGCCCTAACAGCGTTACTAACATGTAAGGTCGACTATGTCGGCCTTTTTTATGGCCAAATATGAGATCCCATGCCGGCCTTAGCGATGTTCAACAAACACAATAAGAATAAAAAGATAGCGAACAAAATCGAATTTAATTCGACCACATACAAATTCATCGATATTTAAAACGGTATTACACACAGTTTCCGATGATAATTACCTCTCCTTACACAGCTCACTCATCCGCTGCTAACAGGTTATAAGACAACAAAAAATAATACTTTCGAGTTTTAACTCTATATGCTAATTTAGGCTTTTTTAGCAGGGCTTTTAACATCGCGTTGCTAACCCCCAGAGAAATAAAATTTTGCCCTTTTGCCTTGAACCAATGGCCCACGGCAGCACCATCTTAGAGAGAGACCATGAGCAGAACATCACTAAACAAAGATAAAATCAAAATCTTGTTACTTGAAGGCGTACATCAATCGGCGCTTGAAGTATTAAAAGCCAGTGGTTACTCCAATATCGAATACCTTAAAGGGTCGGTGACTGATGAAGAGCTTAAACAAAAGATCAAAGGGGTCTATTTCTTAGGTATTCGATCTCGTACACAAATTACTGATTCGGTTCTTGAACACGCCGATAAATTGGCCGCCATCGGTTGTTTTTGTATTGGTACCAATCAAGTTGAATTGCCAGCGGCACAAATTCGCGGTATTCCTGTTTTCAATGCACCATTTTCAAATACCCGCTCTGTTGCCGAGTTAGTGCTTGGTGAATTATTGCTGCTGCTTCGTGGCGTACCGGAAAAAAGCGCTTTAGCACATCGTGGCGTATGGCAAAAATCAGCAGCGGGTTCAGTAGAAGCTCGTGGCAAAACTTTGGGCATTATTGGTTATGGTCACATCGGTACCCAGTTAGGCATTATGGCCGAACACATTGGTATGCGCGTTAAATTTTATGATGTTGAAACCAAATTGCCATTAGGTAATGCCGAGCAAGTTGATAGCTTAACAACCCTATTAAATACCGCTGATGTGATTTCTTTGCATGTGCCTGAAACCCGCGCAACGCAAAACATGATCGGCGAAGCAGAGTTTGAACAAATGAAAGACGGCGTTATTTTTATCAATGCCTCTCGTGGAACCGTGGTTGATATTGATGCATTAGCAGGGGCACTGGAAAGCAAAAAAGTTGGCGGCGCCGCTATTGATGTATTCCCGGTAGAGCCAAAAACCAATGACGATGAATTTATTTCATCATTACGCGGTTTTGATAATGTGGTGTTAACGCCGCATATTGGTGGTTCAACCAAAGAAGCGCAGCAAAATATCGGTCGTGAAGTGGCAGGTAAAATCGTCAAATATTCAGATAATGGCTCAACCTTGTCTGCGGTAAACTTTCCAGAAG
The DNA here is from genome assembly GCF_004752005.1 of Thalassotalea sp. HSM 43. Taxonomy (NCBI): domain Bacteria; kingdom Pseudomonadati; phylum Pseudomonadota; class Gammaproteobacteria; order Alteromonadales; family Colwelliaceae; genus Thalassotalea; species Thalassotalea sp. HSM 43. The sequence continues at coordinate 981,215 of NZ_CP038493.1, forward strand.
TATCGTTACCGGCGCATACCGGCAGCTCGCGCTTATTCCATATCCATAAAAACCAACCTGGTATATTGAACCAAATCACTCGTGCCTTTGCTGAGCGTGATATTAACATCAATGCGCAGTATCTACAGACCGATGATCAAATTGGTTATGTGGTGATTGATGTCGAAGCAACAGACAGTGAAATGGCGTTAAAAGAATTACGCCAAATCGATGGCACGATTCGCGCTCGCCTAATTCACTAGTGACAGAGCAACAAACCAATTCTCACCAATCAACAACGCTGACGTCATTTTCAAGTCAGCGTTTTGTTATGCGCCTTATTAACAATAACGACATAACCTTCTATCAGCAGCTCTACACTTGCCCTGACGTGATGCGCTATATGGGAGGACCTATGACAGCCGAGCAGGTAACACATAGGTTCGACATACTCTTGCAAAAGCAAGGCAATAAACGCGTGTTGCAATATGTGATAAGCGAACGCACCCAGTCAGTCGGTATCTTAACCTTTAGCTGGAGTAAAACTCGACCTGGGGTTGAATGGGGCATTATGATTAGCCCGACATTTCAAGGCCAAGGTGTTGCAAGCGACGCTTTGCTCGCCAGTATTGCCTTTGCCAAACACTCTCTGCAACTGAACAGCCTACTTACGCAAACAGATAAGCACAACCTGGTGACGATAGGTTTTTTGCAATCCTTGTTTGAACACCAGGCATTAGATACGCTCAGCCTCGACGATAACCACCCACATATTTTAAAACACCATATAGGCTGGCATATCAATTTGCTTTAGGGTAGTTTCTTACTTAGCTTGATACAAATTAGCTCGACAAATTAGCTCGATAAAACGTAGCACCATAAAAATAAATCAACTTATAATTCAGTGTATTACCATGACATCAAATAAAAACGGCTCGTTAACCTGTGTCGGTGTAGGGATAACCCTCGGGGCTCACTTAACCCCAATCGCCCGTAGTCACATTGAACAGGCCGATGTTGTCTTCAGCCTTGGCAATACCGGCTTAATGAAACAATGGCTGCTTGGCATCAACAGTAACATCATTGATTTGCAATCCTATTACCAGCAAGGCAAACCTCGCTCTCTCAGTTATCAGCAAATGCAACATGCATTGCTGGAGCCGGTGCGTGCGGGCAAAAAAGTCGTTGCCGCTTTTTATGGTCATCCTGGCGTATTTGTTACCCCAAGTCATAAAGCCATCGCCCAAGCCAAAGACGAAGGATTCCAAGCGAAAATGCTGCCTGGCATCAGTGCTGAAGATTGTCTAATTGCAGATTGCGGAATCGACCCAGGACGCACGGGCAGCGCCAGTTTTGAGGCCAGTCAATTTATCCGTTATCACAAACAAATTGACACCAGTGCCTACTTGTTTTTATGGCAAGTTAGTGTGGTTGGTGACACTCGACTCACTAAGTTCGCCACAGATAAAGAATATCGCGCATTACTTATTGAGGTACTGCAGCGTAATTACCCAGACGATCACCCTATCATCATTTATCAAGCCGCGACCATTGCCACTGAGCAACCCCGTATTGAACACATGCCACTGCATCACTTGCTCGATGTGAAACTGCACCCCGAATCAACCTTAGTGGTGACGCCTATATACAACATGCGCAAGGATGAAATGATTGAAAAACGGCTGTTATCTCTTGATAAAAGCAAATTGAAGCAATCATTAACGTCCATAACCAACGACTCGTAAGGGTCGCCACCTAGCTTAATAATAAACTTAACAGATTTGCGTAAATAGCTGTTGTAAAAAGATAAAAACCATCGCAAGATAGAATTTGCCTTTAAAACCAACAACAAAAAGGAGTTAAGATGGCAAGTTTAATTGATATATTAGCCGAACTGGCCAGTGACGCGACGCTGAGCAACACAGATCAGCAAGGCATCGCACAACTGGCTAGCGAACACGGTCTATCAGTAGCCGAGTTACAAACCTTGTTAGCGGGTGATGTTAAAGCAATAGAAAAACAGCAAGGTATAGACAGTGCGGTTTGCATCAACATAGACGATCCGGACGATGTGCCAGACAATGATGAAGAGCAACAAGAGCGCATTCGTCGAGCAAGCTAATCAGCCCTGCTCAGCAAAGTTATGAAAAAAATGATCACTTCGGTGATCTTTTTTGTTTATGATATAGCAAGGAACGTAAAATAATAACGTCAGGATTTGACGACATCAACTCAATGGTTATTTTTGGCAATCTCACATTTTTAAAGCGATCTCTATCGGCATATACGCTGGTAAAGAGCTGCTGTGCATTGCTATTTTGCAGTGTGCTATTGGCCTCAAATACAGCCGCCTTCGCTCAAACAGCAGCGGAGCAGGACCACCTAGATATAATACAACAATTACCCGATCTAACAGTTGATGATTTGCATGTTCTTGCCGAAGCTAATCGTAGCCGTTCGCCAGAATTATTACAGGCGATTATTGCCGAACTGGAACTGCGTGATATCAATGGCACCCTTAATGATTACGAGCGAGAAAGAAAGACGTTATTATCGGCCTATAACTTATTGTTGCATGAGCAAGAGATATACAATGCCTTGCGTTTATATCGCTTTATCGAAGCCTCAGAAAATCATGACATCAAGGTTGAAAGCCTATCAAAACAGCTTAATGTCGCCTTACTTACTGGCAACATTCACGCAGGCTCAAAGGTTGTCGACTTACTGACCCAGCTTGGCGAAGATGAACTTAGTCCGCGTGAGCGCAGTGATATGTTTGCCACGATTGCCTACTTCATGTTTAACGTTGGCAACCTTGAAGGGTCTGTTCTGTATCAACGGTTACTGGATCGCAACCATTTTAATGCTCGCGAAAAGTGCACACTGCAAACCAATATCGAAATGACCGATATGCATTTTGATTTTGCCAAGTACGATCAACAACGCATTTACCAAGTCGCAGATTATTGCATCAGCCAGCGCGAATATATCTTTGCCAGTTCATTAGCCGTTGTTTCCGCAAGGCTATTTAATGACATAGGCTTAGCGGACCAAGCCCTATCATTATTAGATAAATATAAAGACGCCATTTTCAAACATAACCTGATTGATCATCGCATTATTTATTACAATGAAATGTCGCGCATTTATCAGCAGAAACAACAATATGATAAAGCACAAGCCATGGCGGATAACACGCTTGAGCTTTTGCTGCAGGCCCCCAATATCACCATAGATTTGGAAAAAGTGCTCAAGCAACTGAGTGATTTTGCTTACCAACAACAGCAATTTGATCTTGCCCTAGATCTTCAGCAACGTTACCTCGCCACCCAAGAAGATCAATTAAACATGCTATTGCAGCGGGAACTGCAGCTTGCCAAAGTGATGCAAAATATTCATGCCATGCAAGTACTGTCTGATCGTAAAGCCAACGTTTTAATGGATACCCGCGAAAAATTTGAACAAGTCTCAAATGAATTTTACTCATTCAATGATGACCTTATTAGCTATGGTGGCATCTTATTTGGTCTCGGTTTGATTGCCCTGCTGATTTATATTCGTCAAGTGCGCTTGCGCAGTCTAGGCAAGGTTAAACGACAAGCGTGGAAAAAAGACATCTTAACGGGGCTGCTTTCGCGCCGTTATTTGCACGAACAAATATACAGTTCATACGTCAACATTAAAGTCGACAAGATTAACTACGCAGGCATGCAATTACGCCTTAAAGGCATGCGCCGATTTAATCGTCGTTACGGTTACCGTCAAGGCGATGAAGTGTTAAAAATGGTCGCCAAACTGCTGGTTCAACACCAGTGTAAAAAGCATCATGTGGGACGCACTGGCAGTAATGAATTCACCCTAGTGCGTCACGATACCTTGATTGTTGCGATGCAGGAAATTGCCCATAAAATTGACCGTCAGTATCAGCATATGATGGTATCTATGGGTTACTCCAAAGATGATTTAGCGCTATATATTGGTCTTACCGACAGCATCACCAGTGACTTTAACCCTAAATATTTCTTTACCGATATGAGCATGGCGATGACCCGTGCGGAATGGGGTGAGAAAAACATTGTCACCTTCCGCGTTGATTGGACTGATCGCCGCGTGTTCTTCCCTACTAAGGAGGAACAAGTATGGCGTTAATGCATTCATCGCCAATTAAGGCGCTACTCAGATCATGGTTATTGGCGCTGATGCTATGTATCGGTATCAGCCCACAAACTCAGGCCGCCTCGGCCATATCGTCGATTTACTACAAAGAGCAACTCGATGACTTAATTCGCGAAGCCTTGGAAATTCGCAGTAGCGATTTACAACGTAGTCGAGAAATCCTCGCCATTTTGCACGAGAACAACCATCGGATGACCATCAGCCAGTCCGAGCAATACGTTTATATTCAAGCCTATTTGTTAACCATCGAAGGTAAGTATCAAGAAGCCATTGATATGCATTCCAAAAATGCCGGCTCAACCAACCTCAATTTTCGCTTACGTGCTAATGCCAATATGTTGCGCATTCATTTATTGCAGGAAGATTATAAAATGGCGGCGGCGATGTACATCATCACCAAGCAATCGCTGGCGCCAATAAACCGTAGAAACTCAATATACATCAATGCATTAATAACATTTATGATGTTCTACAATGATATGCACGAGTATAAACAGGCGATCGCCATGTTTAAAAAAATGCTCAACTCAAAAGGTGAGTTACCGACCGCCCGACAAGTGTGTTTTATTAATCGTGAACGAATCAAATCCGCTTACGCCTTAAACGAGCTTGATCCTAACGATCAAGAGTTCGTCGAAGCCCTACGTATGTGTAATGTCGCACAAGAGCCTTTGGTTACTCAGCACATCGTTGCCATTAAAGCCGCAGCGCATATCCGTAATGGCGAAGTTGCTATTGGTAAGCGCTTATTAACGCAATACTGGCCGCAAGTTTATAACAGCGAATTCAGCCTTAACATATTGCGCTATGCCGCAAACTTAGCCAATGTCTATGCCAAAGAGGGCGACGAACAACGTACTCGCGAATATGTTGATATCGCCTTATCGTTTATGCAACGACATAAAAAACACCCGCAAATGCTTAACGCGATGAAATTAGATCTCGCTCTATCGGATTACCTAAGCGCACAAGATCGTTTTGAAAAACAAACCGCGCTGATGCAATTTGAACGCAGTGTTATCGACAGCGAAAATGAAAAGTCGCTGCTATATCAGGCAATCAGCCACACGGTTGAAAAGAAGTGGATGAGTGTTGAGAGTTTTATTGCTCGTAATAAAACCGACTTACAAGTTACCGAACAAGTGAAGCAAGAGATCTGGTGGGGTTATATTTTTGCCGGTGCGATTTGGCTAGGGATTTTACTGATGTTTAAGTATATCCATTGGGTACACGGCATGACGCGCACTGCCAAAGCCTATTTGCGCCAAGCAATTCAAAGGTCTAGGGTTAGCACGATCACCGGTATATACACTCGTGAAGCGTTTATTGAGATTATTCAACGCCGATTAGCAAGTGCCGAACAACAGCAGCAACGCCACGCGATGGTTGTGATTAACATAGACATGTTCCGTCAGTTTTATCATATCCATGGTATGGATATTGCCAATCGTATGTTACGCCATGTGGTCAAACATATCCGCAGTCATTTTCCAGACAATGCCGTTATTGGTGAGCTAGGAAACGATGAATATGCGATTTTATTGCCTAACTGTCGTATGCAACGCGCTTATAATATGACTGAAAAATGTCGTCAATATATCGCTGAAACCGATGCCAAAGATAGCGTAGGCTTTCACGTTGAGCTAACCGTTAGTGCGGGGATTACCGAAACCGGCTTTAGTGGTTTTGATTGGCAAGAGATCTTGATGCATGCAGAAAAAGCATTGCACTTTGCCAAGTTAGAATGGGGTAATACCTCGGTACAATATCGTCACCGAATGCAACTACCTAATCAAACCCAAGATAAAGATATCCTTGAGTATATGCAGATGCAGCGTTACACCTTTAAGTAACGCTATCAACCTTGACGGTCCATAAAGCTTTCGAGGATCAAGGCCGCTGACATGCAGTCAATATTATCTTTTTGTAGGTTGCGATAACCGCCATCACTGAACAACTGCTCTTTCGCATCGGCCGTCGTTAACCGTTCATCTTGCAACTCAATGGCAATGCCAAAACGACCATGCAGGCGGTTGGCAAATTTTCGCGCCCGTGCCGTTAAAGGTTGTTCGCTGCCATCCATATTCAAAGGCAAGCCAATGACCAACACATCCGGTTGCCACTCATTAACCAGTTTGCCAATTTCATCCCAATTAGGGATACCATCTCGTGCCTTAATGGCTTTCAAACCTCGAGCGCTGTGGGTTATTTCCTGCCCAATGGCAATGCCGATATGTCGAGTACCAAAGTCAAAGCCCATCAGAGTGCGGCTGCCTGCTTGTTTTGCCATATATTAGGTGTTCTTTATCAACTGTCTGGCGGCTGATTATAGCCGATCGTTATCATTAACCAAAAAAAATCCCGGCGAACCGGGATTTTCCAATATCTAGTCGACTTACTCAGCCAAAGGACGCATGTGCGGAAACAATATGACGTCTTTAATTGTTGGTGAGTCGGTAAACAGCATCACTAAGCGATCGATACCTATACCTTCACCCGCTGTTGGTGGTAAACCGTATTCAAGCGCGGTAATGTAATCTTCGTCAAAATGCATTGCTTCATCATCACCAGCGTCTTTTTCTTCAACTTGCTTTCTAAAGCGAGCGGCTTGATCTTCAGCATCATTTAACTCGCTAAAGCCATTGGCAAGTTCACGGCCACCAACAAAGAACTCAAATCGGTCAGTGATAAACGGGTTATCATCGTTACGACGAGCCAGTGGTGATACTTCCCACGGGTACTCAGTGATAAAGGTTGGTTGATCCAGTTTATGCTCAGCCACTTCTTCAAAGATTTCACATAAGTATTTACCAGCACCCCAAACGTTTTCACCTTCCGGCTCTTTCACGCCAACTTGCTTGGCAATCGCACGTAATTCTTCAAAGCGATTTTCTGGGTCGCGAATAACCGCTTCATCCAGCTCTGGTGCATGGGTCAAAATAGCGTCCATCATCGATAAACGAGCAAATGGCTTACCAAAGTCATAGAATTTCTCTTCAATAACTTCGCCTTCAGCGTTTTTCACCGTATTACGTACCACGGCATCACCAAGAATATCTTCCGCCAAAGTACGTAACATATCTTCGGTCAAGTTCATCAAGTCGTTGTAATCGGCGTAAGCTTGATAGAATTCAATCATGGTAAATTCTGGGTTATGACGTGTCGATAAACCTTCGTTACGGAAGTTACGGTTGATTTCGAATACACGCTCAAAGCCGCCAACCACAAGACGCTTCAAGTAAAGCTCAGGGGCAATACGCAAGAACATGTCAATGTCCAAGGCATTGTGGAAGGTTTCAAACGGTTTCGCTGTTGCACCACCTGGGATGGTTTGCAACATTGGCGTTTCCACTTCCATAAAGTTGCGATCAGTCAAAAATTTACGGATACCATTTACAATTTTTGAACGGACTTCAAAGGTATTTCGGGTTTCTTGGTTAATGATCAAGTCAACGTAACGTTGACGATATTTCATTTCCTGATCCGATAGACCGTGATATTTTTCAGGTAACGGGCGCAATGATTTGGTCAGCAATTGATAATCTTGCATGTTGATATACAAATCGCCTTTGCCCGACTTGCTTAGCTCACCTTTAACACCAATGATGTCACCGATATCCAATACGCCCCAACGCGCCTTGATGTCTTTTTGTACGGTTTTATCCGCATAGGCTTGAATGCGACCAGACATGTCCTGCAATACTAAGAAAGGACCACGCTTGGCCATCACGCGACCAGCAACAGCAAAAACCAGCTTGTCTTGCTCTAATTGCTCTTTATCTTTTTCGCCGTGCGCAGCCTGAATATCACCAGCGTAATGCTCGCGATCAAAGTCATTCGGATGACCGTTGGCCGGGCAATTGCTGCGAATACTTTCCAGCTTGCCACGACGTTCAGCGATTAATTTGTTTTCGTCTTTCACTTGTTCTGTCATTGTCGTTTCTCGTAAATTACAGGCCAGACTTCAAACTGGCTTCAATAAATGGGTCCAAAGCGCCGTCAAGTACCGCTTGCGTATTGCGCGACTCAACACCGGTTCGTAAATCTTTAATGCGACTATCATCAAGCACGTAGGAACGGATCTGACTGCCCCAGCCAATATCCGATTTACCTTCTTCCATGACTTGCTTGTCTTCGTTTTGCTTTTGTATTTCCAGTTCGTATAATTTTGCTTGCAGCATCTTCATCGCCTGCGCCCTGTTTTTATGCTGTGAGCGGTCAGCCTGACACTGCACCACAACACCGGTAGGCTCGTGGGTAATACGAATCGCTGAATCGGTTTTATTTACGTGCTGACCACCGGCGCCAGAGGCTCTAAAGGTATCGACACGCAAATCCGCAGGGTTTATATCAATCTCGATATTGTCATCAATCTCAGGGTAAATAAATGCCGATGCAAACGAGGTATGACGACGAGCATTAGAATCAAATGGCGATTTTCGTACCAAACGATGCACGCCGGTTTCGGTACGCAACCAACCAAAGGCATATTCGCCAGAAAACTTGATGGTACAGCCTTTAATGCCTGCCACATCACCGTCGGTTTCTTCCATCACTTCGACTTTAAAGCCATGCGCTTCACCCCAACGTAGGTACATGCGCATTAGCATATTGGCCCAGTCTTGTGCTTCGGTACCGCCAGATCCCGCTTGAATATCTAGATAGCAATCGTTTTCATCTTGCTTACCGGAAAACATGCGACGAAACTCAAGTGTTGCCAATTGCTGTTCTAGATCAGCCAATTCGGCGACAGCCTCGTCCAAGGTTTCTTCATCGCTTTCTTCAACCGCTAACTCAATCAAGCCTTGAATGTCTTCGCAGCCCGAGTCCATATCGTCAATGGTTTTAACCACCAACTCCAATGAACTGCGCTCTTTACCTAGCTCTTGAGCACGTTCTGGTTCATTCCAAACGTCAGGTTGCTCTAACTCACGGCTAACCTCAACCAAACGTTCTGCTTTTTGCTCGTAATCCAGATAAGTGCGAAGTACTTGGGTACGTTCACGAATGTCCTTTATCTGGTTTAGTATAGGATTGATTTCAAACATCAAAAGTTACAAAAGTCGCATAGTAATTAATAGTCGCGCATTGTAGCTTATCTGTACCGCAGAATACAGATTGGCACGGGTTTTTCACTAAAAAAGTTACAAATGACTGGGATCTTGATGAGCCGCACGAGCAAGATCATAGCGCCTGTAAATGTTCCACCATCAATTGCACGGTTTGACGGCCTCGAAACTCATTTATATCAAGCTTATACGCCATATGCAGTGACTGACACTGATGATTCGGCCACTGGCTTAAATCAACGTTAAAGGCAATAGCGTCTATGACAAGGTCTCCTAACTGCACCACCAATTTTAAATGTTTGTCACCAACAATACGCTGTTGCACTACGGTAAAGGTATTGTCGAATACAGGCTCTGGAAAATTTTGTCCCCAAGGGCCTGCCTGTTTTAATAACTCAGCGAAATTTAGGTTGAGGTAGCTGGACGGCAACTCACCATCGGATAGCACCACCCCTTGCAGTAAGTCATCACTTAGCTTTTCTGCGGCGTATTGGCTGAATAATTGTTGAAAGCGAATAAAGTCTTGCTCGCCAATGGTTAAGCCCGCAGCCATTGCATGACCACCAAACTTAGCAATTAACCCTGGGTGTTGGCTGTCCATGTACTCGAGCAAATCGCGAATATGCAAGCCAGGAATTGACCGAGCCGAGCCTTTAATTGTGCCTTCATCACCTTGAGCAAAGACCACCGTTGGGCGATGATATTTCTCTTTTATTCGCCCAGCGACAATGCCTATCACCCCTTGATGCCAATCGTCTTGATACAAGGCTAATGCGCCGGGGAGATTATCCTGAGCAAAATTTAATTTCTGTAAGATTTGTTCTGCTTCAATCTGCATGCCCTGCTCAATCTGGCGACGTTCTTTGTTGAGATCATCTAATTGCGCGGCAATGACTCTGGCCTGATACATATCATCAGCCAGCAAGCACTTAATGCCCAAGCTCATATCATCAAGTCGTCCGGCGGCATTCAGCCTTGGCCCTAAGCCAAAACCAAAATCGCTGGCGTGTAATTTTTGCTGGTTCTTACCGGCCACTTCAATCAACGCCTCTATTCCAGGGCGTGTCGCGCCAGCGCGGATACGCTTTAGCCCTTGAGCGACGAGAATGCGATTGTTTTGATCTAAGCTGACCACATCAGCAACCGTACCAAGGGCAACTAAATCAAGTAATACTGCCAAGTTAGGTTCGCTCAGGTTATGCTCAGCAAAATAGTCTGTCTCACGCATACGTTGGCGCATCATTAGCATCAAATAAAACGCGACACCTACACCAGCCAATGCTTTTGAGGCAAAGTTACAGCCTTTTTGATTGGGGTTAACAATCGCGTCAGCCGGCGGCAATTTCGCCCCCGGTAAATGATGGTCGGTGATAACCACAGTACAACCATGTTGTTTAGCGCGTTCAACACCTTCATAACAGCTTATGCCGTTGTCGACGGTAACGATAACGTCAGCGCCAGCCTGTTTGGCTAGATCACTAATTTCCGGCGTTAAGCCATACCCGTATTCAAATCGATTGGGGACAATAAAGTCGTGATTCGCCGAGCCTAATAAACCAAGCCCTTGCATCATCAATGCCGTACTTGTTGCGCCATCGGCATCAAAGTCACCAACGATAATGATGCGCTGCTTATTATCTATTGCAGCAATTAAAATATCCGCGGCTTGCTCGATGCCAAGCAACTGTTTCGGCGCCAACATAACCGTCAGCGCTTGGTCAAGCTGCTCTTGCTTGGTAATGCCACGACTGGCATAGATGTGTCTTAATATAGGGTGTAAATCTTCACCAAAACCAATATCTGACGGTTGTTGACGACGACGAATTTGCTTATCCATACCAATCCGTAATGAAAGTTAATCAAACCATGACCACCTGTGTGTCATTCAACAGGTGTTGCATAGCTATAAAGAGATTTAGAGTATCGCGAAATGGCCAACAAAAGAAGAGACAGGTGAGTGATCACTTTGATTGAAATCGCATGACATATAATAAAGGCGCCCAACGGCGCCTTTATCGGTAAACATTAGGTTATCGATTAACCTTTTTGCGCACTGTAGGCTTCAAGAATTTGCTTCATTTGTTCAGGTGTTTTATAACCTGGAACCATTAGACCATCATCCAACATAATTGCTGGTGTGCCTGATACACCGATCTTTTTACCAAATTCGTATTGCTCACCAACCGGTTGCTTACAAATTTTCTGATCGATTTGTGAACCACCTTTAGCGCGAGTCATTGCCGATTGTTGATCATCACTACACCATACGCTGCGGATATCGGTGTACGACTTGCTGTTCAAACCACCACGAGGGAACGCAAGGTAGCGCACGGTAATACCCATGTCATTGTAGGCTTGCATTTGATTATGAAGTTTACGGCAATAACCACAGGTCAAATCGGTAAATACCGTCATTTGGTATTTTTCTTCCGTGGCCGGGAAAACAATCATTGACTCTGAGAAGCGCTCCATACCGGCAACACGTTGCTCAGCCAATGCTTCTTCGGTCAGCGAGGCGATGCCCGCTTCTTGAATTTGATAAAGCTTACCTTGAATCAAAAATGAACCATCCGCAGAACTGTAAAACAGCCCTTGGTTGGTAAACACTTCGTAAACATTGTCCATTTTTGATGCTTTAATGCTCTCAACTTCAAGACCAATTTTTGCCAAATTCGCTTCAATTTTACTGTTCGCGTCTTCGGCATGTACTGACATAGATAACATCACGCCAGACACAATAGTGATTAATAATTTTGCTAACTTCATAATTTAAACCTTGCTGCAATAAACGCCAGTCATTGACGTTATATGTCCATATGTTTTTAATGTTGAAATAATGTGCACCATGTCAAAGACGTCAAAGACCAACTTTTATAACCTATTCGTCGACACTGTTCGTGACACCTGCAACATACAGACCAGAAAACTGCGCATAAAATTACTGCCCTTTTGATGTAAATGCAAGGTAAACACCAGAAAAAAAACAATGAATTGCCGCTTTTGCCAAGTTTTAACAGCCTGTTTACCAAGTATAGTTATAAAGTCGCTAATAATGTCGTTAAAAACCGTTAAACGGGGGAAAATATAAGTTATATAGCCGACAATAATAAACTGGCGTTTTTTCTCTGCTGAGATCATAGGATCTGCATGCAATTTGCGGTAGAATCGCGGCTCAAATTATTAAGGTACTGTTTTACGATGAAAATAGGCTTATTTTACGGCTCAACAACCTGCTACACCGAAATGGCGGCTGAAAAAATTCAGGCGGCTTTAGGCGCGGATTTGGTGGATATTTTCAATATAAAAGATGCACCTCTTAGCGACTGCCAAGACTATGACATCATCATTTTTGGTATTTCCACTTGGGATTTTGGCGAATTGCAAGAAGACTGGGAATCAAAATGGACGGACGCCGAAGCGCTAAACCTAAACGGCAAGATAGTGGCGTTATTTGGTCTTGGTGACCAAGAAGGTTACGGTCAGTGGTTTCAAGACGCGCTTGGCATGCTGCACGATGTGGTTATTGCCTGTGGTGCCGACATAGTTGGCTACTGGCCAAACCAAGGCTATGAATTTGACGATTCAAAAGCGTTAAGCGAAGACGGTGACTATTTTGTCGGCTTATCTCTTGACGATGAAAACCAATACGATAAGACGGATGATCGCATACAACAATGGTGCGAGCAGATCCTCACTGAAATTCAGCAATTGCTTAACGATTAACACCCTTTTGCGCGACACCTTGCGGCTATGCAAGTGTTTGCAAAACAAGGTTAATCATTAAAAGTACGATATACTTGTAAAAAATAAATACCCACAGTGGTTTAAGGTCTCCCCTTCATGTTTGCACAATTTGATTTAGATGATGCGTTAGTTGGTGGCTGTGATAAAGCCGGATTTAAAAAGCCAACCTCAATTCAGCAGCTGGTATTGCCAGAAGCTATGGCCGGCAAAGATGTGCTTGCTTCGGCGCCTACCGGCACAGGTAAAACTGCAGCATTTATATTGCCGTGTGCGCAACATTTACTGGATTATCCGCGCACCAAACCAGGTTACCCAAGAGTGCTTATTTTGGCGCCCACTCGTGAATTGGCGACGCAAATTTTTCAGCAAGCAGAGTTATTAACGCAACTTACTGATATTAAAATTGGCCTGATCACAGGTGGTGTTAATTATGGGTCACATAAGGAAATCTTGACCAAAACTACCGATATCTTAATTGCCACACCGGGGCGTTTGCTTGAGTATATCGATAACGAGCAGTTTGATGCCCGTGAAGTCGAAATATTGGTATTGGATGAAGCCGATCGCATGCTAGACATGGGGTTTAGCGATAATATTCACCGCATTGCTGGTGAAGCGAGATGGCGTAAACAATCATTGTTGTTTTCGGCGACATTAGCTGGTGCCGGTATCATTCGTTTTTCTAAAGAAATCCTCGAAGAGCCAGTCTATTTAGAGTCGGATCCATCACGCAAAGAAAAAGCCAAAATACACCAATGGGTGCACCTTGCTGATAGCAAAGAGCATAAAATTGACCTGTTGGTTGCATTACTTAATGATGACAGCGTCAAACGTGCGGTTATTTTTGCCAACAAACGCGAAACCGTGCAGTTTTTATCTGGCAAGCTGCAAAGTGAAAATTTATCTACGGCATGGCTCGAAGGCGAAATGCCACAGGATAAACGCAACAACGCTGTCGCGCGCGTCAAAGATGGCGAGGTTAATATCCTAGTCGCCACCGATGTTGCCGCTCGAGGTCTTGATATCGATGATATCACTCACGTTATTAACTTTGACTTACCACGCAAAGCGGATGTGTATGTGCACCGTATCGGTCGCACCGGTCGAGCCGGTAAAAAAGGCACGGCAATTACCTTAGTCGAAGCTCATGATGTTGTTTATCTCGCAAAAATTGAACGCTTCACCGATCAACGCTTGCAACGTCGAGTTATCGACGGCTTGCGTCCTCTGCATAAAGAAGCACGAGTACCGAGTAAGAAAAAACCAAAGCAAAAAGCCAAAAAGAATGCCGGCTTAACGCGCCAGCAAAAACTGGCGAAAAAGCGTAAGAAAGATAAGAAAGCCCGTAAGAAATCGCAAAAATCCTAAGCCCTTTCAGCCCTGCTGCAATGCTTCTTAAAGGTGAACCTCAAAACCAGGTTCACCTTTTTTTATGTCCAAAAAAAGCATATAGTTTAATAACTTAGTTGAACTATACAAGACAATCACAGTCGTAATTTCAACACTAATAATGCAAAGGAATGTTATGAGCAAATTCAAACGGCCTATCTACATGCTGTCTTCAATGTTATTGTTCGGTTGCGGTGGAGGCCCTGACAATGAAGTCGATGAGCATATTGCAAGGCAGCCATTCCCTATTGAAGGCAATATCAATTCATTAGCCAGTGTTGATGGCGATTTTTACTTTGTCCATGAGCAGTCTCTGTATATGGTTGAAGACATGAATTTCGATGCCGTGTATTGTCTTGGCCACACATTTGATCACAACGGGATGGGGCAAATCAGCTCTACATCCGTCTATTCTATCGACGACAAATTATTCACTGCTAATGGTGAGGTTTATCAAGGCTATAACTTGGTTGAAAACTTTGCCAAAGGCTATGAACGAGAGCCCTATTATCTCAGTGCCAGCTCCGAGCAAAGTTTTGTCATAGAATCGTTCTGGGAAGAGCAAGTTAGTTATTCTACGGATTTAAATCAATGGCATGATTTATATGTCGATAAAAATGAATTACCTATAAACGTTCGCTTTTTGCAAGATGCGCAATACATTTATGAACGGGATACATTGGTGACCTTATTTGACGCAAATACGGGATCCGGTACGGTCAATCTTTTGCTGACATATCAGCAGGGCGATTGGCAACTGATGCAAGAAGATGTCAATGGTTTACGTCTAGTGTATGTCGACAATACGTTATTGTTTATGCGGAATCAGGGCATTCAAAAATTAAAACAGGATGATTTGTCGATAGAACAAGAGTTAAGCATCGATAATCTGCTTCACTTTAACGTGCACCAGGATAGTGTGATTTTCACCGATGGAGCTAAAAACTGGCGACTGAAACCGTCAACCATGACGCTAACGGAGTATCAGCTACCCGCAGAAATAGGTATGTTAACCGGTATTGCACACCATGATGAGCAAACCTACTTAAGCAGTAATAAAGGCATTTGGCAATACGATGGCAAGCAATACCAGCAACTATACAAGGTTGAGCAAATGGCAAGCGAAGGTTGTTACAGCCCGCCCAGTCAATAATCAATAAAAAAGGAGGCATGAGCCTCCTTTTTAATCGTCTTTAAACCTTTTATACAAGTTAACCAAACAGCTTACCAAGTTTCTTCTTTAACTTGTCTTCCAACTCTTTTTTCTTATTGTCGGTGACATTGGCTTTTAATAGTTTATCCAATGCTTGGTCGGTATCCGTTAATAGTAATTCCATATCGGCAATCTGTGCAGCATCGGTTTGCGAGCTATTCAAGGCACTTGCGACCTTATCATTTAAACCGGTTTGCAAATCCGTTTGAAAGCGATTGAGTTGGGCTTGCAATTGCTTATTGACCGCTTGGCCAATGATGCCATCAAGATCCGATGCAACACGCATATCTGGCGCACTGATATCACCGCTCAATTCAACCGATAAGTCGAAGTTATCGATATCACTGACACTGGCAAGCAAGGCTTGACCAATACTGGAGTCAGCATGTCCCGAATAGTGCGCGTCGACTAATTTAAATTCATTAACGTTCACCACCCCTTGAGGCTCAATAGCAAATTGCCCGACACCAGCGATATTGGCAGTATCAAGCGATAAAGCAAAACTGTCTTGTTCACGCAATTTGGCGTTAGTTACTGGTACTTGCTCAAACAGGTAATCACCATCAACCTTATAGCTATCTGGATGATTAAAAATATTAGCCTGCAACTGACCGCTTCCACCTTTTAACAAATCGCTTGTTGCGACGGTCATCAAGGTCGGTTTATTGCGTATCCAATGCTGCGCGGTAACTTCTTGCAAAGAGAATTGAAAGGTCCCTTGTGGCAGTTTTAAGCTGAATTCGGCATTTTTAATCAACCAATCAGGTAACAGGTTATTGTCATTAAAATGAACAAATCGGCCGGCAGCTAAACTCTGCTGTTGTTGTGCTTTTTGCTCAGCGCTCTGCTGTGATTTTTGTTGCAGATACGGCGCTAACTTATAATAAATCGTTTCCGCCGTTTGGTAGTATTCTCGCGCCTGCTCACCAAACAAAATGTGCGCAAAGTCAGCATTATCAATTTTGTCTAACTGATATTTGGTTTGCAGATACTGCCAGTCTTTTTCTGGTGCCTGCTGTGCATCTTTAACAGCCTGAGCTATAACATCTTTACTCTGTGTTAATTGATTTTTGGCTTGTTTGATCAGCTTCTTGTCTTGCTTAAATTGCGATTTCAGTTGATCCAGCTCGGCTTTTACTTTTGCCACGTCATCGAGCGACTTAACCTTACTATCGACCAATTTTTTGACTTTCACTTCATAAGCTTTAAGGCGCTCGTCATCCGGTAGCTGGGACTCCAAGGCAAGCAGTTTTTGCTTTTCATCATGATACAGTTGTTGTAGTTGTTTGGATGCTTTGATGCTGAGCAAGTCACTGTCATTGAGAATGTCTTTTACATTCGGCAGCGATTGTTCGACCGCAGGCAATTGACGCTTTAGTGATTGTCCAGTGTGTTGCGCAATACTGGTATTGCTGTCTCTATAGACCTCACCAGCAGACGCTCGTTGTGAGTCAAATGCCAAACCCGTGATATTTAAATCGTCGATCACTACTCGCCCGAATACATATTGCCAAACATCGACACTGGCGCTGGCGTGCTCAAAGCTAAATAGATTATGACTTGGTTTGCTGTTGTCCGTTACGGCCAGTTCACTGACATCAACTTTGAATGGTGTGTAGTCGATTTCAACCGACTCAACATTCACTTGAGCACCAAAATACCAGCTGCCACCCTGCTCAATTGACAGTTTAACAATACTCGGTGCCAGCACCCATAAGATAGCCGCTAACGCGGTCAACGTAGCGAAAAAGCCAGCAAGTCCTTGCCATCTAAAATAATGATTCATTACAAGCTGCCCTCACCACTTAGGCTTTGATAAACCTTATAAAAACGCGAACCTTTAAGCATTTGCACAACTTTAAATCGTTCTATAAATTGCATCATATGATGTCGGTAACGTTGCACCAATAACGTCGCTAAAAAGTACACCGGGATAAACGCTATGATGGCACTGACCAAAGAACCTAAGGTTAGCGTGTTATGAAAATGAGCGAGTTTAAGCACATCAACTTGATACAGACTTTGCCAGAAAGCCTGCAAGTGTTGCGATAACAATAAGCTGTCACCGAGCAACGCCATCGGCGTTGCCAGTAATAAAGACAAGATTGAAAACACCGCAATAGAGACAAAGAATGCACTTAAATTAATGCGTAATAGGAACGCAATTAATAACAGTAAGACATTATGCAAACTCAATGTCGGTGTTAAACCAACAATCATCCCCAGCGCTACCGCTAAGGCTATTTGTCGAGGGGAGCTCTCAGAATTGAGCGCCTTAAAAAATTTAGCCAGTAATGTCAGCATGACAATCCCTTTTGCTGGTGCTGTTATTATTCTACCAATTTGCGCGTAAACACGGGTTCAGTCGGCGTCGACATTGCCTCGTTGTAGCCATAACCATCGACATCGAACTGTTTCAATTGTTCAAGGTCAGTGATTTGCTTGTCGATAATGTAACGCGCCATAAGACCACGGGCTTTTTTAGCAAAGAAGCTGATCATTTTATATTGACCGTTTTTCCAATCTTTAAAGGCTGGGGTAATAATGTTCGCTTGTAATTGCTTTTTCTTTACCGATTTGAAGTACTCATTAGAGGCTAAGTTAATCAATACATCGTCACCTTGAGCGGCAATGGCTTGATTTAGTTTATCAGTGATCACCGTGCCCCAAAATTCATACAGATTTTTGCCACCCTTATTATCGA
The DNA here is from genome assembly GCF_004752005.1 of Thalassotalea sp. HSM 43. Lineage (NCBI taxonomy): Bacteria > Pseudomonadati > Pseudomonadota > Gammaproteobacteria > Alteromonadales > Colwelliaceae > Thalassotalea > Thalassotalea sp. HSM 43. The sequence goes on from NZ_CP038493.1 coordinate 999,489, forward strand.
GCTTGGTACCCATTTCAAGTCGATAAGCTTGCATTAGATCCAAAGGTTTTAATAAGCCATACAAACCAGACAATATACGCAGATGCTGTTGTGCAAAATCAAAGTCAGTTTCAGTAAATGACTTTGCGTCCAAACCGGTGTAAACATCACCATTAAAAGCCAATACCGCAGGTCTGGCATTGTCAGGAATAAAAGGCTGAGACCACTCGGCAAAACGCGCCGCATTAAGGCCTGAAAGCTTATCGGAAATACTCATCAAAGAACCGATTTGCGCTGGTGTAAGTTCAATACAGCGATCAATCAATTCTTGGCTATACTCTAATAAATCAGGTTGACTATACTTATCAGTAACTAGCTCAGATTCGTAATCAAGATTCTTAGCAGGGGATACAACAATTAACATGGTTTTGCTCTATCTTTTTGTAATTAAAAAATTCGATGAAGCAAAACTATAACACGTAAAACAACAGCAAAATAAGAGTCTTGTGCACAAAAATAATAAAGCGATGACCTCCTTTAGATGAATTTTTAGTGAACAAGCGTATTTAGTTCTAACAAGAGCTGGTGACTAGTGATAATTTTTGGTAATTTTACAACACTTACAATTGAAAGCCTGTGTTAAAGCTAACTTTTTGAAAAACATTACGAAATATAATTACATAGATAATAAGGAATGCGGTATTTATGACTTCCCAACTAGAACAATTGAAAGCAATGACAACGGTTGTTGCCGACACCGGTGATGTCGGTGCTATTGCCCAATTCAAACCGATCGATGCAACCACCAATCCTTCCTTGTTATTGAAAGCCGCTGACTTGGATGATTACCAAAGCTTGCTGACAGCATCTGTCGATTACGCTAAGTCGCAATCAAACGATTCATCGCAGCAAATTATGGACGCCGGCGATATGTTATCGGTATTAATAGGTGTGGAAATATTAAAAGTCGTCCCTGGTCGCATATCGACGGAAGTGGATGCAAGATTATCATTCGATACACAAGCAACCATCGCTAAAGCAGAACGATTGATTGAATTGTATCAACAACAAGGCATTAGCAAAGACCGTATCCTTATCAAAATGGCGTCAACCTGGGAAGGCATTCGTGCCGCTGAAGTATTAGAGCAAAAAGGCATCAATTGTAATTTGACCTTATTATTCAGCTTTGCTCAAGCACAAGCTTGTGCCGAAGCAGGGGTATACCTCATTTCACCGTTTGTCGGCCGTATCCTTGATTGGTACAAAAAAGCAGAAGGTCGTGAAAGCTATCCAGCGCATGAAGATCCAGGCGTTGTGTCGGTAACCAAAATCTACAACTACTATAAGCAACACGGTTATAACACCGTTGTCATGGGCGCCAGTTTCAGAAACAAAGACGAGATTCTTGAATTAGCCGGTTGCGATAGATTAACCATTAGCCCGCAGCTATTGGCGGAACTAGAGCAAGGTGAAGGCGTTGTTGAGCGTAAGTTAGTTGCCGCGCAAACCGGCCATGATCGCTTAGTTGCAATGGATGAAGCGACGTTCCGCTGGCAAATGAACGAAGATGCTATGGCCACCGAAAAATTGGCTGAAGGCATCCGTGGTTTCACCGCCGATCAAATTAAGCTAGAACAAAAGTTAAGCGAGCTATTATAAATTAGCCATATTTTGTTCAGTTAAAGTACCAGAAGCACACTTTTTTTAAGCAAAAGTTGCCAACTGATTAAAAAGTCGCCAAATGCGACTTTTTTATTATTTAATTGTGAAAAAAGTGTTTTATTTTATTTTTTACTATGGTATCAAGAAGGTGACGTTGTAAGTCGACGAGTTCATTCTCGCTGGCAATAAAAATAAAAAATAAGGAGCTTTGTCATGGATCCAATTGATAGCATCATGGAAATCATTGAAGGTAAATCGAAGTCAAAAAGCAAACAAAAGCGAAAATGGCGTGAGATTGAGCAACTTAGAGAAAAAATGGAGCTGGAAAAAGAAATTGATTTTTACAACGGCTCTCCGGAACATCTACTTGAAGAGTCCTGATAGATAGAATGCTCTACATTCCAAGAGATTAAAAAACCTGTTTCGATAACAGGTTTTTTTATATTTGAAATTTACGCAGCAACTGGTCATACTTGTTGCTTAAGCCTACACATTAAGGCGTTTCCCGATTTAGCAACAAAATGGCGTAACATGAACAGCAAAACAGATTCGAATACTAACCCTGCTTATTCATTGGCAGAAGAATTAGTAAATGCCATTACCCACGGCATAGGCGCTCTTTTGAGTGTTGCCGCGCTTACCTTAATGATTATGGTTGCCAATGATGCGGTGGAGATGACCAGTGCCATTATCTATGGCAGTTCGATGGTTATTTTATTTCTCGCGTCCACCTTGTATCACGCCATCGCTCATACGCAAATTAAACAAGTATTAAAGCTGCTTGACCACTGTGCCATTTATTTATTGATTGCCGGTACCTATACACCATTTATGTTGATCAGTTTAAAAGGTGCTTGGGGCTATTCGCTATTGTCGATTGTCTGGACGTTAGCCATTGTTGGCATCAGCTTCAAACTCATATTCAAACAACGATTTCCTAAAGTATCGTTGTTAACATACCTAGCCATGGGGTGGTTGGTCGTTATCGCCGCACCGCAAATGTTAGCTAACGTTGCTGTTGGTGGATTGATATTACTGGCCAGTGGTGGCGCTGCCTACACCTTAGGCGCGGTATTTTACGCATTTAAAAAAATCCCTTTCAATCATGCCATATGGCACGTCTTTGTACTTGCTGGCAGCATCTGTCATTTTCTCGCTATTTATCTGTATGTCATTGAATAATAGTTAAATAGCCAGATTGATTGAGCAAGGAACACCACCACTTACAATGTAAAACAGTCCGTTTTACGTTATATTAATTAGCGAAACTTAGAGTATCTCAGGATTGACTATGCAGTACGCAGAAATTACCGGCTGGGGCAAATACACGCCACCAAGTGTTTTAACCAATGATGACCTCGCGACATTCATGGATACCAATGACGAGTGGATTTCGACTCGTACCGGTATTAGAAACCGCCGTATATCACATATTAATACCGCTGAAATGTCGACTCTAGCCGCAAAACAAGCGTTAGCGCGAGCCGGCCTTCAAGCCGATGATATCGATATGATCGTCGTTGCCACATGTACCCCAGATTTGCTGGTACCAAATACAGCCTCTCGCGTGCAACAGCTATTAGGCACCAACCAGGCAGCTTGCTACGACGTCAGCGCCGCCTGCTCGGGTTTTATCTATGCCTTGCAATCAGCCACAGCACAAATTCGTATGGGCATGGTCAAACGCGCTTTGGTGATCGGTGCAGAGCGCATGACCTGGTTTATCAATTGGGCGAAACGCGATACCGCGGTATTATTTGGTGACGGTTCCGGTGCGGTCGTGCTTGAAGCGACGGATCAGCCACTGGGCATGTTAGAGTCTAAAATTGGTTGTGACTCATCCGCTAGGGATATCCTAAAAGTCAGCAATTTCGGTACCGACATGGATCGCTATGTAAACCCACCGAGTGCATTGGATATTGACTTTGAAGGGCCAGAAATTTTCAAACGCGCCGTACGTGGTATGGGCCGAGCAACAGAAGCCGTGCTCAGCAACGCTAAATTAGCCGTCGATGATATCGACGTTTTAATTCCACACCAAGCCAATGCCCGCATCATTGAAACCTTGCAACAAAAGCTGAAAGTTGATGATGATAAGGTGATGGTCAACATTAATAAGTACGGTAATACATCGGCGGCAACCATCCCTCTGGCACTGTGTGAAGCCGTTGAACAAGGCATGGTAAAACCGGGAGCTAATATTATGTCAGCTGCCTTTGGTGCCGGCTTAACCTGGGCAGCAACGTACATCAAATGGGGTGAACGTGTTACCCCAGTAAACGATTATCAGCAAGAACAACAACACTGTGAGCAAACTGCGATGCAGTTAATTGCTGTGGCCAGAGAGCATTGTCTCAAAGGGCAGTAATCATCGTTAATTGAATTGTGAAATAAAAACGCCTGCTTAGCAGGCGTTTTTTTATCCGTCGTGACCGGTGTTTATCTATCCGCATCCCAACTAAATAAGCGCGAGCTCAATAACAAGCAAATCAGGGTGAAGCTTAACAACCAGATAATCGAATAGCTGACATCATTAAGTGTTGCACCTTCGGTAATAATACGTCGGCCGGCACCCACTAAATGCGTCAATGGTAAAATATCGGCAATGGTTTTAACCCAACCAGGGGCGCCTTCTAAAGAAAACCACACCCCGGATAATAGCATCATTGGCCAAGTCGCCATGTTTAACAAGCCGCCAACCAACTCCTCGGATTTACTGCGCGTTGCGATCAACAAGCCCATACTAATAAGGCTTACCGCGCCAATAACAGCGATTAAAAATAAGTCGAGGTAACTGCCAAGCATGATAAAATCGAAAATCCAGTTACAACCGATGTAAACCACCGCTGCCATAAACAACACGATAAATAATCGCGACAACAGTTGCGCGCCGACAAACTCAAGCGCCGATAATGGCGTTGCCTTTAATCGCTTAAGTACGGAATTTTTTCGATAGCGAACAATGACATAACCAACACCAAACAAACAAGAAAACATCATGTTCATGGCAAAAATCCCCGGCAACACCCAGTCGATATAACGAATTGGCTCACCACGGGTAACCTGGCGTTGATAATCTAAGCTGTCGGCAAGAAATATCTTTTCCACCATATAGCTCTTGGGTGAATTTTCGTTAACCCAATAGGCTTTACCCGCATCATCAACAATCAAGTCTATTTCGTGTTGATCGAGTTTGATCATCGCTTTATCAATGTGTTGATAATCGATAAAATCAATAAATCGGGTCTGTAAAAATGGGTGGCTCGATTCAGCTTTGGCCATGACACCAACCTTGTATACCGCGCGGCCATCACCAGAAAAAGCGATAGAAAAAATCACCAGTAACAACACCGGAAAAGCAATGTTCCAAGCCAACGACGACCGGTCGCGAAAAAACTCCAAATTACGGGCTTTGAAAACTGCCCACAGCCTTGACCACTTAATCATATTCGCCTCCAAGGCTATGGCCGGTGAGTTTTAAAAATAAATCATCGAGGTTGGCCGACTTTATGTGCAAGCCCGTAAGCGGGATAGCTAAAGCCAACAATTGTGATACGGTTTGTTCAACGTCGGTGGACTTTATCTCAACCCGATTATCGCGAATCTGCCACTGATTTACGTCGATAATTTGAGTGCTGACATTATCTAAAGGCAAGTACATAAACACTTGTTGGAAGTGCCTATCAAGCAGCGCTTGCGGTGCCCCTTGCTCTATGATTTTACCTTGATCCATAATCGCTATTTGATCGCATAATTGCTCAGCCTCATCCATGTAGTGGGTGGTTAAAATCACCGTTTTACCTTGCCCTTTAATGCGTTTTATTAGCTGCCAAAACTGCCGTCTTGAATGCGGATCTAGACCGGTTGTTGGTTCATCAAGAAAGACTATCTTTGGATCATTAATCAGTGCTAGCGCCAATAACAAGCGTTGCCGTTGACCACCAGACAGTAAGCGACTGTCTCTGTCGATAAACTCATTGAGCTGACAGAGCTCTAATAGCTCTTCAATGGCTAAGTGCTGTTCATAAAAACTGGCAAACAAATTTAATGTTTCACGGACCGTTAAAAAATCCTGTAACGCTGTATGTTGAAACTGAATACCAATAAGCTCATTAAACGGTTTATCGCTATCACTGTTAATCACCACATCGCCAGAATCTGCGGTCAATATACCTTCCATAATTTCAATGGTGGTGGTTTTTCCGGCGCCATTTGGGCCAAGTAAACCAAAGCACATGCCTTGTTCAACGTTAAAATTAATGCCATCGACCGCTTTGACCTGACCGTAGTGTTTAACCAGATTATTTACCGTCAGTATGTTATGTTTCGCCATTACAACTCATCTTCATGTCGTTTTCTCGTTATCATCTCGTCTGGCGCTGACTCATCGAGAGAATCAACGTGTAAGTACAAGCTACGTATCGCCTGTTGCAGCTGTTTGTATGCGGCTTTTTTACCAGTAAGTCCTATTTGTTCGGCAATATCTGAGAAACTGCGCCGTTGCCAGAGCTTACCCACCAACAATGCTTTGTCTTGGTCACTAATTACAGTGATTTTATCGCTCTGGATATCAGCAAAATTAGCCTTTAACCAACGCGACAAACTGGCGGCGCAACTAGAATAAACCATAGCACCATCGACAAATTTAGCGACGATTTGATTATCACGACTCGGCGATATATCAACAGAGGAATGGGGTCGCTTGTTGGCCAAAATTTGCGATGTCAGCTCGCTTGCTAAAGCGCTAAACTCTTCTGCCAAATAATAGTAAAAGTTTATATAAAACTCGCTGCTAATTTGTGCAGCAAATTCCTCGCTACGCTTATTCAATGCTTGCAGAACCATGGCCGAATGTTCACCACTGGCTTTGTCTCGACTAAAGCCCAAGCGAGCCATGGAAAAACCAGCGTTTTGCCAAAACTTAAGCAATGGCGCATTGACGCCAAAACTTGAACATAAAAAATCAAAGCTTTGGTTGCGGCTGTAATCAAGGCATTTGCCCAGCAGATCCGCGCCAATACCTCGATTTTGCCAACGCGGCAGCACCGCAATGCGAACAATGCGTAAATAACGGTATTTGAATGCTTGTTCGAAACCGCCATGCGCCAACAAAGATTGCGGTAATAAATGCCCCTTAGGTCGACGCTTGCCTAGTTTGATTTGCCTAATTAGTGCATCATCGAGCTCGCCTTCAGCCAACATCAAACTAACACCACACACCAGATTATCGGCTTTTACCACCAATAAATGAACGTGTTCATCATCAAGCAAAAGCTTTAAATCGCTGGGTTTGGTTTGATAGTGTGCGCAAACCAACAAAGAGAATATCTGACTCAACAGCTCATCATCTTGATACAACTGTTTGGCTTGATATTGGTGGTAAGTTAATTCAGTAAAATCGTCTGCTACCTCTGGCAATGTTGCCGCCAATAGAAAGCTATCAAAGCTGAACCTTTCCAACATGTCGTCGTCACGCCAACGAATCGGTTGTTGCATATGCAAATGACGATGTTGCGGTTTTTGTTGTCTCAATAGCGCCATAAATTTTTGACTGAATCCCCTACCCGCGCCTTCATAACCATGTATGGTTGAAGCAAACACGATACGATGATAATCCGCCAGTAGCTGCACAAGTAGAGGCACCGGGATCCCTGCAGCCTCATCCACTAACACCATTGCGGCGGACACTTTTTGCTTGAGCAACACATCGACGGGAATAAATTCAATGCGGCTATCACCATATTCAATGCCGTGTTGCTTTTGCCGTGCATCAGGTAAATGCTGCTTAAGCTGTTGATAAAATATTTGCAAACTGTCTGGGTGAGGTGCGGTTACAACAATGTGTTTATCGCCCTTGGTCAATATCTTGGCAGCGGCGATGGCTAACGCGGTGGATTTACCGCGACCGCGATCGGCGCTGATCACTAACGGCCTATCTCGATGTCCAAGCAGTACCTGTTCAATGGCATTGACGGCGTCGACTTGCTCTTCGGTTTTACAATCAAAGGGCAACTTAACCGGCGTTGTTTTGGGGGTGTTAGACGCAGGTGTAGGATGACAATTAGCCCGCAGTTTATCGATATCTAGGGTTTGATGCTGTGCAATCACGTCGATATCAGAAAACCTTGCCGAAATAGCCAGCATTCTTTTTAAAAACAAGCTATTACTGACTTGTTCAGCAGACAAAAAGACAACGCTCAACGCGCCTTTAACTAAGGTTCCTGATAACGCAGCAAACGCATCAACATGAAACGGTGTCGTTAATGACGGATCTGTATTGCACATATCTTGGCAAGCGCTTATGCCGCCACCGTTAAACCATAAATAGCCATACTCTCGCCCCAGTTGATGGCGATAGTTTTTACTGTCCGCATTGTTATTTTGTTTTTGGTTTTGTTTGTTGTTTTGCTTAGTGTTTTGGCTGTCATTTTCAGGCGCGTTTAAATTAAAACGTAAAACCTGTTCGGAGTTGACTAAGTCATCAACAATCGCCAACGTTTGTTGCAACCAAACCTGCTCACCGACACAAATCAATACACCACGCTGTTCGCTGGCTTTTAGATTTATTATTTTTTCGGCGATATATCGTTGCACAGTGATAATCCTAAGCCATTATCAAATAAAGAATATTTTGCATTCTAGCAAACCCACAGAGCATTTAGAATTTTTCATATTTTATTGGCCCATAAGTGGCTAACTTTTTTCGGTGAACTAAACTAATTAGATGATCAAGATCAAGTTTTAAGCAACTTGTTTACATTTAAATCAGATAACTGTTTACAATTGCTTAACAATTCAAACAACTGAGCAGCGCTATGACTGAACATATCGATATTGAAAATCAGAAGAAAGATGAGCGTAATACCTTTATCTTTTTAGCGGTTTTTCTAGCACCGATTTTATCTGTCGCCATCGTTGGTGGCTTGGGTTTTGCGATTTGGATAAGCCAAATAATTTTTGGTCCTCCAGGGGTAAGCTAGATGACACAACCAAGTCGCGTTGCCGATGTTTCGCGGCGCAATTTTTTGCGTGGCCGGCAATGGATTAAACAACCTAAACTCCGACTGCCCTGGGTTATTAATGAAAAAGTCTTTCTTGATGGTTGCACTCAGTGCGGCGACTGTCTTTCCGCGTGCCCGGAAAACATTCTTGTAAAAAGTGACGATGGTTTCGTATCGGTTGATTTCAATATAGGTGAATGCACCTTTTGTGAAAAGTGTGTTGACGTCTGTGAGCAACCACTATTTAGAAGTACCGATGAGCAGGCTTGGTCTGCTCATCTCAATATAAAAGACAATTGCCTGGCTAATAACCAGATCTATTGTCAAAGCTGTAAGGATGTCTGCGACACCAGAGCGATGGAGTTTCACTATAAAAGCTCTATACCGACACCCAGCATCAATCAATCTCAGTGCACCAGTTGTGGTGCGTGTGTTAATGCATGCCCCAGCCAGTCGCTGGAGTTAATCGCGGTCTCGGAGGTAAGTGATGAGTGAGACACAAGAATACCATATTGCGAGCTTTATCAGTCAAATTGACGTCTCGCAAAAAGACGCAGCAATGCAATCCATTGCCGACACACCCGGCGCCGAAATTCATGCAAGTAATGAACAAGGCAAAGTGGTTTTTACCCTTGAGGCCGATAATCAAGGTGTGATAGGGCAACGCGCCGATCAACTCAAACTGGCACCGGGTATGCTTACCCTAGCGCCAGTTTACCATCAGTATATTGAAGAATAGGGAGCGACCATGAAACTCAATCGTCGTGAATTTATTAAAGCAAATGCGGTAGCCGTTGCTGCTGCTACGGCCGGTATCGCGGTTCCAGCCAGTGCCTCTAATTTAATCACCAGTTCAGACTTAACCAAGTTAAAGTGGGACAAAGCGCCTTGTCGTTTCTGTGGCACGGGTTGTAGTGTCAACGTCGCCACTATGGACGGTAAGGTCGTTGCGACTCATGGTGATATTAAATCGCCGGTGAATAAAGGCCTTAACTGTGTGAAAGGTTACTTCCTGTCTAAAATCATGTACGGCAAAGACCGTTTGACTCAGCCATTGCTGAGAATGAAAAATGGCAAGTACGACAAAAATGGTGATTTTACCCCTATCGAATGGGATCAAGCCTTCGATATTATGGCGGAAAAAGCCAAAGCAGCGCTGAAGAAAAATGGCGAGAACGGTGTCGGTATGTTCGGCTCCGGACAGTGGACCATTATGGAAGGTTACGCCGCTGCAAAATTGTATAAGGCAGGTTTCCGCTCCAACAACATTGACCCGAATGCCCGTCACTGTATGGCATCTGCGGTTGTTGGCTTTATGCGTACCTTTGGTATTGATGAGCCGATGGGTTGTTATGATGATATTGAAAACGCCGATGCCTTCGTTCTGTGGGGCTCAAATATGGCGGAAATGCACCCTATCCTTTGGACTCGAGTGACCGACCGTCGTTTAAGTGCACCGCATGTTAAAGTCGCTGTACTGTCTACTTTTGAGCATCGCAGCTTTGAACTTGCAGATAATGGCATGGTGTTTGTTCCACAAACTGACTTAGCGATTCTTAACTATATCGCCCATTACATTATTGAAACCGATCGCGTAAACAAAGACTTTGTTAATAAACATACCAATTTTAAAATTGGTAATGCGGATATCGGTTATGGCTTACGTCCAGAGCATCCGCTAGAGAAAAAAGCCAAAAATGCCACAAAAGCTGGTGGCTCAAAACCAATTACGTTTGACGAATATGCTAAGTTCGTTAGCAAGTATACCGCCGAGTATGTATCGAAGCTATCAGGTGTCTCTGTCGACAAGTTAAAAGAATTAGCTGAGATGTATGCTGATCCAAATACCAAGGTTACTTCGTTTTGGACTATGGGCTTCAATCAACATACCCGTGGTGTTTGGGCAAATAACTTGGTTTACAACATCCATTTGTTAACCGGTAAGATTTCCACTCCGGGTAATAGCCCGTTTTCACTGACCGGCCAACCATCGGCGTGTGGTACGGCACGTGAAGTTGGTACCTTCGCGCATCGATTGCCAGCAGATATGGTTGTAAATAACCCTGATCATCGTAAAAAAGCCGAGAAACTTTGGAAACTGCCTCCGGGCACCATCAACCCTGAACTGGGTTATCATGCGGTATTGCAAAACCGTATGCTTAAAGATGGTAAAACCAACTTTTATTGGGTTCAGGTAAACAACAACATGCAAGCGGCAGCGAACATGAATGAGGAAGGTTACCCTGGCTATCGTAACCCAGACAACTTTATTGTGGTGTCAGACCCCTACCCAACGGTAACTGCGCAAGCAGCGGATTTGATACTACCAACGGCAATGTGGGTAGAAAAAGAAGGTGGCTATGGTAATGCCGAGCGCCGTACCCAATTGTGGTATCAACAAGTACCACCACCTGAAGGTGCCCACTCTGACTTATGGCAGCTGGTCGAGTTTTCCAAACGCTTTAAAGTGGAAGAGGTATGGCCGGCAGATTTGATTGCCAAGCAACCTGAGGTGAAAGGTAAAACGCTATTTGACGTATTGTTTGCTAATGGTCAAGTGGATAAGTTTAAACTGGATGAGATCCCTGATGACCGACTTAATGACGAAGCACGTTACTTTGGCTTCTACCTGCAAAAAGGCTTGTTTGAAGAGTATGCGTCATTTGGCCGTGGTAAGGCTCATGATTTAGCACCATTTGAACGATACCATGAGGAGCGCGGTTTGCGTTGGCCTGTGGTTAACGGCAAAGAGACGTTGTGGCGTTTCAAAGAAGGCAGTGACCCATACGTTGAAGCGGGTACTGACTTCCAATTTTATGGTCACAAAGACGGCAAAGCCATTATCTTCGCCCTACCGTACGAGCCACCAGCGGAAGTACCTGATGGTGAATTTGATTTATGGTTATCAACTGGACGAGTGCTTGAGCATTGGCATTCAGGCTCGATGACCCAACGTGTTCCTGAACTGTATAAAGCGGTACCAGATGCCGTGGTGTATATGCATCCAGAAGATGCGCAAAAACGCGGGTTCCGTCGTGGCGACTTGGTAAAAATCGTGTCTCGACGTGGTGAAGTGCAAACCCGAGTTGAAACCCGAGGTCGTAATAAACCGCCAGTTGGTTTGGTATTCATGCCGTGGTTTGATGCAAGTCGTTTGGTCAACAAGGTTACCTTGGATGCCACCGACCCAATGTCAAAAGAAACCGACTTTAAAAAATGCGCTGTTCGCATCGAGAAGGCTTAAGGAGGCAGTATGAAACGTTCAAAACTCACGTTCACCGGCTTAGGCTGCGTATTGGCTTTTTTGGCCTTATTTGCAACCGCCAATGAAATAGCAACGTTGCGAGACGCAACCGCTCTTGACACTCAACAAAAGCCTGAGATTATTCCAAAGGTTAACAACGATGATGTCAGACGCAGTCGTGCCTATCCGATGCAACCGCCATTAATACCGCACAAAATTGACAACTATCAAGTCGATCTTAACGTCAATAAGTGTATGTCCTGTCATTCAAGAAACAGGACAGAAGATTCACAAGCGCCTATGGTAAGCGTAACCCACTACATGGACAGAGACGGCAATTTTCTTGCAGAAATATCACCAAGACGTTATTTCTGTAATCAATGCCACGTGGTTCAATACGACACAAAAGCGCTGGTAGAAAACCAGTTTGTTGATATGAACAAACTGATACAGGCAAAACAATTAGAAAGTAGTAAAAAAGACGGCGACACAAATGACTAAGGATGTGCTATGAAAGATACTATTATGCGTATTTGGCACACTCTCAAGCGTCCGAGTGTGCATTACAGTCTAGGTACTTTAGTAATCGGTGGGTTTGTTGCTGGCATCATATTCTGGGGTGGTTTTAATACCGCGTTAGAAGTCACCAATACAGAGGAATTCTGTACTGGTTGCCATGAGATGAGTGACAATGTCTACCAAGAACTGAAACCGACCATTCATTTTACCAATCGCTCCGGTGTTCGGGCAACGTGTCCCGATTGCCATGTGCCGCATAACTGGACAGATAAAATTGCCCGAAAAATGCAAGCATCTAAAGAGGTTTGGGGTAAGATTTTCGGTACCATAAGTACCCGTGAAAAGTTTCTTGCGAAGCGGCGAGAACTTGCCGAACATGAGTGGGCTCGACTCAAAGCCAATGATTCATTGGAATGTCGAAACTGTCACAACTTTGATTATATGGACTTTACCGCACAAAGTAGCCGAGCGTCTGACCAACATTCGACCTCGTTAGCTAGCGGCGAGAAAACCTGTATTGATTGTCATAAAGGCATTGCTCACGAGCTGCCTGACATGCAAGGTGTCGAAGGGTTTTAGTACCGACTTTATTGATCATGTGGTTTAGTATCCAGCTATAAGGCTAATGTATATAAAACCTAGATACATATAGCTTAGATACATAAACCATAGATACATAAAGCTCAGGTACAAAAAGCAAGAGCCTATGACGTAACAGTCAATGTTTGATAAAACGCAAAACGCCAGAGATGCTCTGGCGTTTTTTTATGTCTGCTTTATATACTTGTTTATGCCGCTTTCTTGTGCTGCTTTGCTAGTGTCGCTTTAACTGCTCGTTTAACAACGTTAGCGGCTTAACTAGGCAACCAAAGACCAGCCTATCACTTAAAAATGACTTTCTTGTTAGAACGGGTATAACTTCTCGATTCAGAAGGTGTCCATTCATCATTTTTAAAATATGCGGTACTGACCGTTAATTTATCCTTTTCAAGCACACTGGTTGAACGTACTTTGGTAATACCGTCATCATTACCCGTTACGTCCTCATAAGCAATAAAACTGTTATCACTGACGATTTCAATGTAGCCCTGAGTATAAAAATCAGCGGTGGTGAAGTAATAAAATACCACCTTTTGCTTTTCTTTATCCCAAAATATCAATGACTCACCGCCATACACGCCATCATTAATGGAGTGCAAGGTACGAATCGCTTTGCCATTTAATGCTCGCTCCCAATGAGCAACATCAACCACACTGGGTTTGCCATCTACAGATTCAAATACCGCCTCCCAGTTACCAAGATATTTGCCAAACAAAGTTAACTTTTCATCAAGTTGTTGTTCTTGCTCTTGCGCTTGCGTTTGCGTAACAGGGGTTATCATTAACAATAAAAAGACGCTGGTAATTAGATATTTCATCATATTGTTTTCTCTTCTCGTTTAGGCTCAGCATTGGTTGTTTTGGTTGCTTATGGTGAATCGTTATCAATGCCTAAGCCAGTATATTAACCTTAAGTTTGGCAAATTATGAAAAACTTGCAATATCAGCAGCTTAACAAGGAATCGAATGGCTCTACCCAAACCTTTTCACCCGCACTTATCCGCCCTTGTTGGCGCGCTAAAATAATGAAACAATTGGCGTTGGAAATACTTGATAATATGCCCGAGCCTTGTGAGCCGGTGCTGTCAACAACAATGTCGCCATCATCGTTTACCATCCAAACAGCCCGCTGAAATTCCATGCGACCTGGTGACTTTTTTAGATCATGTAAACAGGTGGCTAAAAACTTAGCACGTTGACGTTGTGGCTTACCTTGCATTTTTTCAATGCCAGCCAAAGCGAGTTGATACAAGGTAATCGTCGCCGATACGGGATTGCCCGGCAAACCAAAAAAGACACTGTCAGATAAGCGTCCAAACGCTAATGGTTTACCTGGTTTCATGGCGATTTTCCAAAAATCTATCTGTCCGAGTTCTGCTAATATATCTTTGGTGTAATCTGCTTCACCAACGGACACGCCACCGCTTGAAATTACGATATCGGCCATCTGATCAGCCTGTAAAAAGGCTTGGCGCAAGGCGTCTTTATCATCGGGGACGATGCCAAAATCAATCACCTCGACCGCTAATTTGTTTAGCATTGCTTTTAGGACAAACCGATTGGTTTCATAAATATCGCCATCTTTGAGCTCACTACCGGGTGTTTTTAGCTCATCGCCCGTGGCGATTAACGCCACCTTTAGCGGACGATACACGCTCACACTGGCAACACCAATTGACGCTAATAAGCCAATATCTGCAGGGCCTAAGCAATGTCCAGAGTCGAATATTTGACTGCCATGGGCTATGTCCTCACCAGCTAGGCGTACGTTACGCCCTTTCGCTGGTAACGTATCTATGCGCAGTTTGCCATTATCGTGCTGCGTATGCTCTTGCATCACCACAGTATCGCAATCGGCAGGCATTTTACCGCCGGTCATTATACGTACACATTGGCCAAAGCCGACATCCCCATTGAATGGCTCGCCGGCAAAAGAGTGGCCGACAACATCAAGCTCTACGGCGCTGTTTAAATCCATGTGCCAAACGAAGGCATAACCATCCATGGCTGAATTATTGTGAGGCGGTACAGCCATAGTCGCCAACACCGGCTTAGCCATCACTCGACTTGCTGCTTGCTCTATTGCGATGTCTTCAATCTCAATGACGGGCTTAACAATATCAAGCAACATGTTTTTTGCTTGTTCAAATTCCAGTAGTCCTGGAACCGCACATGAATCACTCATTTATATCTACAACCTTTATAAAACGCGTTTATATCTTCTGTTATCTACTCTATTGAAGATTAGCAACATTACAACCCCTTTGTTAATCAGGTGTTACATTAATGTTGCTACTCATTGATCAGAATCAACTAAACTTAGTGTGCGATGCAATAGAATCAACAGCGACAAAACAAATAATAACGATTTATTGCAAATTAATAAGCCCAATAGTCCGAGGAAACTGCTTATGAAATATCAAAAGCTTTTACCACTGAGTGCCGCTGTACTTGGCCTTAGCACTAGTTTTTATGCCAATGCTGATTTAGGCGACAAAATCAGCAAAGCCGTTAAAGACAGTAAAGTTGATGTAAACTTAAGATATCGAGTCGAGTCGGTCGATGAAGACGGCAAAGATGAGGATGCGCTTGCATCTACGTTAAAAAGTAGGCTCACCGTGACCACAGGTAAATTTGCCAACTTTTCGGCCAAAGTCGAAGTAGATGATGTCACCAACATTGGCGATGACGCGTTTAACTCAACCGTCAATGGCAAAACCGACTACCCTGTCGTCGCCGATCCAGACGGCAGTGAAATCAATCAAGCCTTTGTGCAATACAGTAATAAAATACTTACCGTCAGTGGTGGCCGTCAGCGTATCGTACTTGATGATCAACGTTTTGTTGGTGGTGTTGCTTGGCGTCAAAATGAACAAACCTTCGACGGTTACCGAGTACAATTCAGCCCTTTTAAACGCTTAAAACTTGATGGCAGTTATGTGTACAACGTAAACCGAATATTTGGCGAAGATAGTGCCAATTCCGATTACCATGGCGATATCTACTTACTTAATGCTAAGTTCAATTTCAATAAAAAACATAGCATTACGGGGTACAACTACTACCTTGATTTTGACAACGCTGCAACAGCGTCAAGCAACACCATAGGTGCTTTGTATCAAGGGCAAGTCGATATCGGTGGCCTTGGCTTGATGTTAAAGTTTGCTGCGGCAACCCAAGAAGATGAAGGTGACAATCCAAACAACTATGAAGCGGATTATTATCTCGCACAAGTGGCTGCCAAACTTGGCAGCTTTACCGTCACCCTAGGTCAAGAATCGTTAGGCAGCGACAATGGCGTTGGCTTTAGTACACCATTAGCGACATTACACGCGTTTCAAGGTTTTACCGATAAGTTCTTGAATACCCCCGCTGATGGTGTAGTAGATACTTATATCAAGGCGTCGACCAAGTTTGCAGGTTTTGGTTTGGCTGCCGGTTACCACATTCTTGAAGCTGATTCAGGCAATGACGAATACGGCGATGAAATTAATTTCACAGCCTCATATGGCATTAATAAGCACTATTCAGTGTTGGTTAAAGCGGCACAATATAATGCCGATGACTTATCAACGGACACCACCAAACTTTGGTTGATGTTGAGTGCCGCTTATTAGTCGCAACTGAATCAAAACTCAGCCAATAATTGATCCGTACTTAGTTACAAGACTCAAATTAATACGGCCAATGAATTTTTAATTGGCCGTTTTTTATAAGCTAACTTATCGTTTCACAAGGCATTTTTGTGCATCATAATTTGGTGTATTTTGCGATTTGGTGTTAACCTTAAGTGACACATGTAATACAAACACGCCGAGCCTTGCACGCTAACCCTGACTATCAGGTATGGGTGTCTGGCCGTAGCCAAGCATGATATTTCGTTATGTTTTCGCTGCCAGGGTCAAAAGGGAAACCGATTGGCCTCCCGACTTTGGAAAGGTGAAATGTTAAAAGACGTATTTGGCCGCAGATTTTATTATCTGAGGCTATCCATAACCGATGTATGCAACTTTCGTTGCGAATATTGTTTGCCTGATGGTTATCAGTGTGAGCATGATCGCCAATTCCTGACCCTTGATGAAATCTCTCGAGTCGCTCGTGGCTTTGCCCGTTTAGGCACAGAAAAAATCCGCATAACCGGCGGTGAACCGGCGTTGCGCAAAGATTTACCGCAAGCAATAGAGCTGTGTAAACAAACATCCGGTATTAATACTGTGGCGTTGACCACCAATGGCTTTAATATGCAAAGCCAATATCGACATTGGATGGATGCTGGCCTAGATGCCCTGAATGTTTCTATTGATTCATTTGACCCACGCCAATTCGCCGCGATTACGGGCAAAGATAAGCTCGACAGTATTATGTCAGCCATTGATAACGCCTTGTGCGATGGCTTTCAACAAATAAAAATCAATACCGTTTTAATGCGCGAGTATAATGGTCACGATTTACAGCAGTTTTTTCGTTATGTTAAAGACAAGCCAATCAGCTTACGTTTTATCGAATTAATGCAAACCGGCGATAACCGCGATTTTTATAATGCCCAACATGTCAGTGGTCAGCACATCAAAAATCAACTGTTAGTCAATGGGTGGATACCGCAAGTCCGTGCTAAAACAGCAGGCCCTGCGGAAGTGTATCAACACAGTGATTATCAAGGCTCAATCGGCCTTATCATGCCATATGACAAAGACTTTTGTGCAACCTGTAACCGACTTCGCGTGTCCAGCTTAGGTAATTTACATTTATGTTTATTTAGCGAACAAGGGTTACCTATTCGTCAATACCTACAAACTGATGACACCCGTGAATTTGAACAAAACTTAGTAGCACTCTTGCAGGATAAAAAAATAAGTCACTTACTGCATGACGGTTTGACCGGTGCGACCAAGCATCTGTCTATGCTGGGCGGTTAGTAGCAAAAGCGAGTAAATTAGGATGGAAGTTTAATAGCATGGAATTTCAATACGAATGCCTTGGTGTCGTCCTTGCTGGCGGTCAATCACAGCGCATGGGGCAAAATAAAGCCTTATTAAACCTTGAAGATAGTACGCTAAAACAACGCAGTGTTAATCTATTACAACAATGCGGCGTCGACAAAGTCGTGGTATCCGGCGCAAACAGCGGCGGAGCGCCTGATTTGATCAGCAACGCCGGCCCGCTTGGCGGCATTTATTCGATCATCAACACCTATCGACCAGCAAGCATATTGGTCTTGCCCGTTGATATGCCAATGATGGACGCCAAGCATTTGCAACAACTACGAATTAAAGGTGCATTGGCCAACAAGATCAGTTATTTCAATGAAAGCGCACTACCGGCGTACATTCCCGTTAGTGCACCATTTATTGACTTTCTCAATGATAGCTTTGCCCATGGCCAGTTTAAAGCGAACAGTAAAGCGCCCTCATTAAGACAAGCATTTTCAAAAGCCAGCAGTCAATCTATCGCTCTACAAGATGGCAAACTATTGTTTAACACCAATACGCCACAAGAGTTTGAGCAGGCAAAAAAAATGCTTGGTAAATCCGCCTTTTCTAGGCCAATAGAATAAAACAAGAACAAGGACAAAGCGTATGTCTTCTCATGCGAGCGAACAATTTACAGCACTTAACATTGCCGTTTTAACGGTATCAGATACCCGCAATGAACAAACCGACACCTCGGGCAAAGCCCTAGTCGACAGGTTAGAGCGCGCCGGTCACACATTGGCCGCTAAAACCATCGTCAAAGATGATGTATATCAACTAAGAGCCGCCGTTTCGAACTGGATAGCCGATGATAATATCCACGTTATTATCTCAACAGGTGGCACAGGTTTTAGTCAACGAGACAATACCCCCGAAGCGATAAGTGTGTTATTTGATAAAGCCGTTGAAGGCTTTGGCGAGCTGTTTCGCTATATCTCATATAAAGAAATTGGCACCTCGACCATTCAATCAAGAGCCTTTGCTGGCATGGCTAATAAAACCGTCATTTTTTGTGTACCAGGCTCAACCAACGCATGTAAAACCGCATGGGACAAAATCATAGCGGAACAATTGGATGCAGAGCATAAACCTTGTAATTTTGCACCGCATTTAAATTTGTCTGATGCCTGTCAAACGCGAGGTTAACCATGGCAGAGCTAAGTCATTTAAATCAGCAAGGCGAAGCCAACATGGTCGATGTTAGTGCTAAGCCTATCAGTGCGCGTGAAGCGCGAGCAGAAGCGTATATCAGTATGAGCGAACAAACGTTACAACTGATCAGTAAAGGTGAGCACCGCAAAGGCGATGTGTTTGCTGTCGCTCGAATTGCCGGTATTCAAGCGGCAAAGAAATGCAGTGATTTGATCCCTTTATGCCACCCTTTGATGTTGTCCAAAGTACAAGTGGATTTTCAAATTCTGCCTGAAACCAATCAAGTACGGATCGAAACCATGTGCCGCCTAAGTGGCCAAACAGGCGTAGAAATGGAAGCACTTACCGCTGCCAGTGTTGCTGCTCTGACCTTATTCGATATGTGTAAAGCGGTTGATCCCGCGATGGTGATCGATGGCACTCGGGTTTTGGAAAAGCAAGGCGGCAAAACCGGCCATTGGCAAGCTCAGCCGTAGGAGAAGATGATGATCATTGATGTGTTATTTTTTGCCGCAGTAAGAGAATCATTGGATTGCCCACAACTGCAACTCGAGCTAGGCGATGAACAACAAACCTTGCAGCAAATAAAGCAACAATTGGCGCAACGTGGCGAGGCTTGGCAGAAAGTATTTAATGACCGTAATTTAATGCAAGCGGTTAATCAGGTAATGGTTAATGACGACAGTCTGGTCATAAATAGCGGTGATACTTTGGCTTTCTTTCCACCGGTCACGGGTGGCTAGTATGGCTAATATCATTATTAAAGTGCAACAACAAGACTTTGATTTTGCCTCAGAAGTTGATATTTTAGAGGCGCATAACCAGAGCGATGGCGCACTGGTTACTTTTGTCGGTCGAGTCCGCAACAACAATGACGGCGAACAAATCAGTCAATTGACCTTGGAGCATTATCCAGGCATGACAGAACAATGTTTGCAGCACATAGCCGAGCAAGCGTGCCAGCGTTGGCAGCTAGGTCGCATTACCATCATTCATCGCGTTGGCGACTTAGCGGTAGGTGACAAAATTGTTTTTGTTGGCGTCACCAGCAAACACCGAAAAGATGCCTACCAAGGCAACGAATTTATAATGGATTATCTCAAAGTAAACGCGCCATTCTGGAAAAAAGAAAACACATCCCGCGGTGAACGCTGGGTAAGTGCCAAACATTCAGATAATCAAGAGGCTAATAAATGGTAACCATTAGGTTATTGTTATTGTGTATCGCAACCTTTGCTAGTACCCACAGTATCGCTTTCAACAACGACACACTCAGAGTGGCGAGCTCCGCCAATTTTGCCAAACCCGTAGAAGCATTGTTGGCCGAATTTGCCAAACAACATCCACATCGACCAATGATCTCTGTCGCATCGACTGGCGTGCTGTATCAACAGCTGCGCCATGGTGCACCGTTTGATATATTTTTCGCTGCGGACATTCGTCGCCCGCAATTATTAGAGCAGCAAGGCCTGATTGAAGAGCATCATCGAAAAACATACGCAATAGGCCAAATAGCGCTTTGGTCCAATACCCAAAAAGGGCCTATTAGTTTAGCCGATTTACAAGATTACAAAGGCCGAATCGCCATGGCGGCGCCCCATCTTGCCCCCTATGGTAATGCCGCCAAACAAGTGCTGGTTAAGCGAAATTTATGGCGATACTTTCATCAACAGTTAATAACGGGCAACAACATTAATCAAACCTATCAGCAGACACTGACAGGCGCCGTCGACTACGGATTTATCTCTTACTCGCAGCTGCTCACATCGACGCAAGGAAATGGCGTATTGATTGATAACAGCCTGCATACGCCGTTAGAACAACAGGTAGTAGTATTAAAAAATGCCGCTAACCTCGAATTGGCGCGTAAGTTTTATCAATATGTGCTGTCAGAACAAGGTCAGAAAATTATTGCCGATTTTGGTTATTTAACTGCTGACAAGGCCACCGATGCTGTACCTGTTAGCGATCAAGCTGATTCGTTACCACCGAATAACGGCACAAAACCAGCAACACAAACAAAAAAAACACAATAAAAGGTCGAGCTTGGTTTGGATTATTACAATGAATGGCTAGCCCTAGCCACAACCCTAAAATTGGCAGCAATAACCACCATTATATTGGTGATTATTGGTACGCCATTGGCATGGTGGCTGGCACAAATGCAGTCACGCTTTAAGGTGATACTGGAAGCCTTAGTCGCCCTACCATTAGTCTTACCACCAACGGTGTTAGGCTTTTATCTACTCTTACTATTTTCGCCTAATTACGCCACAGGTTCGTTTTTACAATCCCTTACGGGCTCGTCATTGGCATTTTCTTTTACCGGTATTGTCATTGGCTCAATCATTTATTCTCTGCCGTTTGTGGTGCAACCATTACAAAAAGCTTTTGAACAGTTAGGTGATACTCATATTGAAGCGGCCACTATGCTCGGTGCAGGCCCTTTAGACAGGTTTTTTAATATTGTCGTGCCAATGACCAAAGCAACCTTTATCACCGCTGCTAGCCTCGGTTTCGCCCATACAATCGGAGAATTTGGTGTGGTGTTAATGATAGGTGGCAATATTGAAGGCGAAACGCGGGTTTTATCCATCGCCCTATTTGATCAGGTCGAAGCGATGAATTACCAGACGGCGCATTATTTAGCCGGCGGGTTATTAGTTGGTTCACTGCTATTGCTGGCGTTTATCTACCTGTTAAATTACCGTGCTGAACGCAAGATTAAGGTGGCCAACTAATGTTAGCTATTGATATATCGCTCAGCTATCCAGGCTTTAAGCTCGATTTTGCCCAGCACATCAAGGTTGATGGCATAACCGGTATTTTAGGTCATTCTGGATCCGGTAAAACCAGCTTATTACGCATAATCTCGGGCCTTAATAATGACGCAGATGGGCAGATAACTTTTTCTGATCAAGTCATGCAAGATGACTCGACATTTATCGCCGCCGACAAAAGACAGATTGGCTTTGTGTTTCAAGACGCCCGCCTGTTTCCACATCTAAATGTCGAACAAAACCTGGCATTTGCATTAAAGCGCAGCCGAAATAAAGGCTTATCGCTGGCTACAATCAGTAAACTGACCAAAATCGACGCCTTGTTATCACGCAGTGTCGATAAACTGTCTGCCGGAGAGAAGCAACGTGTTGCCTTAGCCAGAGCTCTGTTGAGTGCCCCTAAACTCTTGCTTTTAGATGAACCGTTAAGCTCGCTCGATAACAAGAGTCGTGGGGAAATGATCACCCTGTTAAAAGACATCCACCAGCAATTGTCTCTACCCATGCTATATGTCAGTCATAGCGTTGCTGAGATCCAACAATTGGCGGATGACGTGTTGGTCATGGAACAAGGCAAAGTGATTCAAATGGGCCATGTGCATCACGTTATTAATCAACTTGATCAATCAATTGCCTCATCATTTAGCCAGCAAACATCGTTGTCACTTAAAGTTCAGCAGCATTTAATAAACTTTGGTTTAACACAGTTGGCATTGATTGATGACAACAGCCATGATCAACAGGGCCGAAAACAGCACATCAATCTATTTAGTAACGTTATCAATCAGCCATTAGGCAGCTTTACCCGCGCCTATGTCATGGCAAGTGACATCTCGATTACGTTAGAAAAATCTGAGAACAGTTCAATTAACAATATTATTGCCGGTAACATTAGTGAAATTCGTCGCTTGAGTCGCAACCTTGCGCTGGTTTATGTCGACGTATTGAGCAACCGATTTGCGGTAAACATTTCCCGCTACTCGGTCGAAAAGTTGAATTTGCAGATTGGTTCAGAGGTTTATATTCAATTTAAAGCCTCGGCGATAAGGCATTTATAAATCCTTGTCGACAGACAAATAAAAATGCCCTCAATTGAGGGCATTTTTATTTGAATTCGTTACCTTAGTTTTACTTGAATAATCCCAAATTTCGATCGTTAATCGCTTCACGCCAGCCGCCTAGCCATTGCATTTTTGCTTCTTCCGTTTGGTAAGGACAATTATCTCTTTGTTTCCCGGCAAGACCTGCCTGGTAGCCATTAGAATGAGCTCGTTCTAGACGATCACGCTTCTGTCTTTTCATAAATGATTCCTCTATTATTTGAAGATCAGCGGTTACAGGGACACCGCTTGGAAGTGGTCGAAATTACTGCGTCGACATATCTAATATAGACGTATTTAAAACTCCGACGCAAGCCCTTTTATGTAATCAAAGAGACGAAAATTGTTGCCATTGATTACAATAATTTATGATTTTTTGTTGATATTTATTGATTATTCACCCGTTTTAATTGCACTAAAGCCTTAAAAACGTCATTTATCTGTAATAAAAACATCACGTTAAATTGATAGGGTGAAATGTTTAAAACAAGACTTTTAACCTCAGTGCGCCAAGATACATCATAAAAAACTATTAAAAAGATGGTTTTACATCTAAAAATATCTACAAAAGTACCGATATAGATTAATCTTTAAGCAATGGCATTAACATCGACTCTAAGCCGTTAACTTTAACTTCATGAATAAGCGCCAATTGTTGGCCAAGTTTGCCGTTAGGAAAACCTTTACCGTTAAACCAAACCAAATAAGGCTCAGGTAATAACAAAAGTTTACGACCTGCGTACTTGCCAAACGGCATTGTCGTATTAATCGCGTCGAGTAAAGCTTGTTGATTCATATAGTCCAAAGAGTTAAACGCAAAATGAATGCGCTAATATAAAGGTTTCATCGTATGATTAATATAACAGCATTAATTTAAGAGACACAAATGACCACGGTTTTATCGAAAGCCTATCTTGCGGGCGGTTGCTTTTGCTGTATTGAAGCACCTTTGATTCGACTTAAAGGTGTACATCATGCCATCTCCGGATACATGGGTGGGCACGTAGCCAACCCAAGTTATCGTGACATTTGCTCTGGTCGTTCTGGCCACGCGGAAGTCGTAGAAGTAGCCTATGACCCTAGCATCATAGGTTTTGCAGAGTTATTGCAGGTATTTTTTACCGTTCATGATCCAACACAACTCAATCGCCAAGGTAACGATGTTGGTAGTCAATATCGCTCTGCTATATTCCCTATTGATAACGAGCAACAGGTAATGGCGGAAAAGATGATTAAAGAACTCGATAACAATGGGGTTTTAAACAGCAGCATTGTTACCACTATCGAACCATTACAAACGTTTTACCCAGCTGAGAATGCACATCAAAGCTATTTTGATAACAACCCATATCAGCCTTACTGCCAGATAATTATCGCCCCTAAGTTACAAAAATTTGCGCACCTGTTTAGTGACAAACTAAAACCTTAAGTTGATACAACAAGCTGTTAATTTAAGCTGTTAATTTAAGCTGTTAATATAAGCATTTATATAAAGCGCGACCATAAAAAACCCTCTAACCATAACGGCAGAGGGTTTGTAATATACGCGCTAAATCTGCCGCGTCGATAAACCGCTAGTACATCATCGCAAAGAGTTTGCGACGATAGGTTGTCGCCAATTTGTCGCCTTCAGCGAGTCCGGCGATAACATCGAGCATTAATTTTTTACTGTCAGCATCACTTGAGTCCCCGAGTAACAAGCTATAAAGCAATTGCAATGCTTCTTCTTGGCGATTCACTTGAGAATATTGTACCGCCAATTCACGCTTTATCTCGACGTTATCAGGTTGCTCCAGCACCTTTTTCTCCAGTGCTTGAATTTCCGGTGAATTTCCGGCTTTTTCAGCCAATTCAAGTTTTGACATCAATGATTGATAGTAAGAATCTTGATCAACCATTAGAACACTTTCAAGCAATGCTTTGGCTTGTTCTAGCTTACCGACTTGAATAGAAACATCAGCGAACGCTTTAGTAATATCCGCACGCTTGTCATCCAACGCTTTGGCTTGGGTCAAGGCCGATAACGCCTCGCCTATTTGTCCTTGTTCAAGTGCCTGCAAGCCATTTGCCAATAATGTATCTTCTGGCTTAGGTAAAAACTTGGCAAGAAACTCATCAAGTTGTTGTTCTGTCTGAGCACCGGCAATACCATCGACTGGTTGGCCTTGCTTTACCATAACCGCCGTAGGTAAAGACTGAATACCAAACTGTTGCGCAATCGCTTGTTGAGTTGCACAATCAACGGTAGCCAACGTAATAAATTGTTCAAAACCCGTTAACTTGCGAGCTAACATATCTCTTAGCTCAATACTCTCTGGCATCTGTTCGGCAAAAAAGTCGACTAATACCAATTTTTTTTGTGATTCTTCTAACACCACTTGCTGAAAATTCTCTGGGGTCAGAGCAACGGTTGCTTGTGTCATATGTGTTCTCGTTAAATTAACTCTTATCTATAAAATGTGGGTATACCAGGCAAATTACAAGGGACGCTGAATCAATCGCGCAATTGTTAACCATCATCGCCGGTGTGATGAATCGCATCGATAACAATCACAATAGCCAGGGCGATAGCGCTAAAGTCATCGTTTTCTACTTCAAGACCATAACAATCCGTCATCGAAAACCAACTTTTACTGACTTGCGCCAATTGCTGCTCTTGCTTTTGCTGCTGCTCCGTAAATTGATATTCGTGGCTGAGGAAATTGCCCATGATAGTCACTTCTCGATCATCAAAGTCGGCGACAAAACGTGACTTAAACAGCGGTGTGAACATCTTTCTCACGCGTATGTTTAGTCCGTCATTGAAAGTGATAAAAAATGTTGGCCGAAATGCCATTAGCTTTTGCTTAATCTGAGCTAATTCTCGACCTTGCGCATCAAACAAGGTAAAACGTTTGCCAATCGAGAAAAGCTTACCGCTAACTTGGTAAGCGACTTGCTCATTTTCATCGGTTACCTTGAAGTTTTCGGCAAGGGAAAACAGCTTTTGTTGTAATTGAAATCTTTTCATATCAAATTATTATCGACCATTATTATTGGGGCTATCGTCATTAACGCTTTCGTCATTAACGCTTTCGTCATTAAGGCTTTAGTCATAAACGCTTTAGTCATAAACGCTTTAGTCATTAAAGTTATGGATATCACTCACGCTATGGTTGGTTATCTCACTGGCTAAGTAGTTCATCGATGTAGGCACACCATTTTTCACTACCGCGCGCCGGAATGCCTTGCTTACCGCGAATCCCCAGTTTAAATTCAACCACAGACATCCATTCATCCGAGCCGACATCTGGGCCATGGCCTTGGCCATCACCGCTGCTGATGATTTTATCGACCTGCTGATACCAGCTTGGCGTACACAACAGCGCGGGTTGTGCTTGTTGTATAGGTTGTGTTGGCTGGCAAGCACTCGATAATAAAATCAGCATAAACAACAGCACCATCAAGCCTAGTGAATTGCCACCATTACGAGAAAACTTTTGCATTAATAACATAGCTCTAAAGTAATTGTTTAAGTTTTTTATTACAATATGGGTAACCATAGCAAATAACGATCTGGACAACCATGACTGAACAAGACCTGGATACCTACTTAGATACCATTAACGAAGAACAACGTCTTTATGCCTTAACAACCAGTGAGGGTGATTGGGTCGTATGTGACTCGGATCAGGACTTCAACGATGTAATGCCTTTATGGGCGGATGCTGAACAAGCAAAAAGCTTTTGTGTCGAACAATGGCAGGATTATCAAGTAGGCGAAATTTCGCTTGAGCAATTTCTTGAAGAATGGGTTGGCGATCTTAATGAAGACAATGTCGGTATTGGCATGAACTGGCGTCTCGATCAAGTTGGCTTAGAACTCAACGCCATCGATTTCGCCAAGCTGTTAGTTAAGGCGCTTTAGTTTAGGCCCTGTAGTTAAGGTCCTTTAGTTAAGGCCCTGTAGTTAAGGCTCAGCAGCCAAGGCTCTGTAGTCAACAGAGCCTTAACGACAACTTCCTATACCTCATCTTAAAAGTGCCGCGGTTGGCTACGAATACGTTGGTCAAAACGGTTCCAAGCCAACTGCTGTTGCGATGCAACGCTACCCTGCACAGGTTCAGCCTCGATAACATAGCGCAATGACGTATTTGCATCGGTGCTATCAAATGGATAGCAGGTTATTAATAACAAGCCATCATGATCGCCTAAGTAAAGTTGCTGGTGCTCAATATCAACGATGCGAATATCGGTAATTTGATAGGCGTATTTATCTCCGGCTAAGTCTTGTAAAAGCACAGGTTCCGACGGGTTCAGGTGCTGTAAGGCATTAAAGTGGGTATCTCGATGGGCGCTTATCACAACCGTACCCGCCTCACCAGGTTTAGCCGCTTGACCATGTAAACCAGGTGCAAAAGCCAATTCCTGCCCGGAATCCCCAGCCAAGACGATATGTTCAACCTGCAAGCTTGGCAAAATCAACTTGGCGATTGGCAATGAATCAAACCAAGGCCACGGTTTATGCTGGTTTTCTGTATCACTTTTCTGCCATGCTTTTTGCAGTAAATATTGTGCGGCATACGCCTTGGCATGGATGTAAAAACTATTGCCGATAAACGCCAAGGCCATAACAAATATCAGCCAACGAATATAAGGGCGATTAGATGACACTGCGCTCGCTGTTGCCTGCTTGGTTTTCTTTGCCCTTGTATGAGCTGTTGTATGAGCTGTTGTATGGGCTGTTGTATCCGCGCTTGTGCTCGAGTTTGCGTTTGTTTGATTGCGGTCACTCGCGTCATTTTCAGTGCTAAGTGTTAATGAGCGAATATCGACGACGGGTTGATATTTCATATTCCTGCCCTCCTTAATTTTGTTGGTTATCGCTGGTATCTATATGGTCTCGCTTAAAACGGTCACGACATCGCAACGACAGTTGCCATAATGCGCAGATCAGCAGTAATAACAGGCCCGTTTGTAAGTGCCGAGCAGACATGGTTGCCGTTTGCCCAATCGATAATGGCATTTGCGTCGCACTGGGCTTGTTTGTGTTTGGCGTTTTGCTATCGGCTAACGTTGAACCATGCGGCATGGCGTTGGCTACGTTTTTCTGATGCAAAATATCTTGCATCGCTCTCGCCGGCGTATGATCAACCGCTACAAAGCTGGTGTATTTGCTCATTAAGCGATTATCTAAGGCCAAAAGGGTGATGTCATCGACTAACGCTTGGCGCTCGGTTTGCGAACTGGTGCGTAGTTTTTGATACTCTAATTGTTTGATTTTTTGCCTTGCCCACCAGGTTTTAATACCGCTGTGTGGTTGCCCTGTTATGGTATTGAGTGATTGTTGCCATTGTTGCTCAGCAACTTTACCCGACACTTCTATATGTTGCGCAGCGGTTTCACCGACAGGCCAACGCACACTTACCAACAATGGTTGGCCCATATAGACATCAGCAACCTTATTTGGAAACATGCCATGCGGTTGAGTTGGCCATTGAATATTGATATCTGTTAATTGCGGCTGATTTAAGCGACTCAATAAAGTCTGCATTTGTGTTTGCACTTCACTGATGTCACCAATATAGGTGTAACTGCCACGGCCAAGTTCGGCGCTGCGTTGCATAAAATAGCTATTGGGAGCACTGCCGATACCTACCGTATGTAAGCGGGCATCCGCTAACGAATTATTGATAGCGAGGAACAATTGTTGTTCATTACCAATTGCGCCATCAGTGATAAACACAATTTGACGTAACATGTTATCCAGTACCGGCATATGCATTGCGGCATTGAGCGCCGGCAACATTTCGGTACCACCATCGGCTTGTAAAGATTGAACAAAGCGTTGCCCATATTGAATATTGGCATGTGTTGCGTATTGAGGCGTACCGTATAAAGCGCGCATACTGGAATCAAACTCAATGACATTAAATCGGTCAGCTGCCGTCAATTGCGATAACGCAAACGCTAAGGCCTGTTTGGCTTGTTCCATTGAACGCCCGCCCATTGACCCCGATGTATCGATGATATAAATCATTTCCTTGGCAATATGGTTGTGTGAGGCGGCAATTTTCGGTGGCATAAACATCAACAAGCCATACTGATAGTTATCATCTTGCTCAGTAAATAATGCCGCCCTGACCATACTTGCATCGGATAGCTGCCAACGTAAAACAAAGTCTCTGTCCATGGCAACCTGTTGTTGCTGTAGGCTAATCTGATAGGCATTGTCGGCGTTATAATCTTTTTGCTGAGTGATAAGGTGATATTGGCTGTTGATCTTATCCAGCGGTAAACCTTGATTTAAATAAACGTTTATTTTTGCCGATTGCCCTGCTCCCTTGTGCTCCTGTGGCGGAGTGATGCGTGAGGCGTCAGTTACCTGATTATTATCAAGTGCCCAACCACTGCCTGATTGCGCAGCCAAAGGTTGCAACTGCTGCGCTTGCAATTGTTGTTCAATGTCGTGCTGGTATTGTTGCTCAGCCTGGTCTTTAAACTGCTGGGGAATGTATCTAGGGGTGATGGTTAATGGCAACCGTAAAGCGAAATGACTGTCTTGCAGCTGCAGTTGTTGCAAAAAGCTGATTTCAATTTCTATTGATTCTCCCGGTGGAATGTTGGCCACTGAGGTGGTAAAAAGATTGGCTCGCTCTTGTTCAAGCAACGCCGCTTTTTTACCTTGCTGCTTAGCTTGTTGATAGATGATTTTCGCCTGCTTTCGCGGTTTAATTTCCGACTTAATAATGCGCTCGCCAATACGCATCTGCATATCATCGACTGCGACACCATCTTGTAATGGAAACACATAAATCGCCTCAGCCCATTGTTTAGATGGGTTTTCAAATGACTGTTTTAAGGTGATTCGCGCCATCATGCCAGTCACATTAACGGTATAGTCACTGTTACTGATGATGCCTACTTGATAGCCTTGCGGCTGCTTGAGAAACATGGTGCCCGAGCTAATCGCGTTATAATCAATAGTCGGTTCAAATGATGTTTGATTGACGCTCGCATTGGCAATATGACTGAACACTAATGCGCTGCCAAACATTAGATAACATAGCCATGCTAATGCATTGTTGAGTTGAATTTTTGCGGTGGATTTTACACTCATAACATATCTCCATTAAGTTATAAGTGCAGTAAAACAATAAACCCTGACCTTTCTGCAAAGCCAAAGTGACAAGTCAGAGATTAATTATGACCAATTATGACATGCCAGTATTTATCGCGAGCAATCAGGCAAAATCATCTTTGATAAATAGAAACGTCAAGGCCAATACAAATACCGGGATAAGCGACCAAAGATCCGCTTGGTTTAGATTTAACGCCGCCAGCGGTGTAAAACTAATCGACTGATTAATCTCAGTTAACGTTGTTGCTAAGCCTTGCATTGGTAAAAACAATAACAAAGACAACAAGGCTAAAACCAAACTTATGGTTAACACCTTTACTCGGTATTGCTGCATTTGCTGATAACGGTTTACCAGATTATCAACAAAATCATCCGCTTTGAGTGACGGCATAGGTTTGCTTAGCAGTTGTTCTAATTCGGTTTTGTCGTTCATCAGGCAACCCCTTTATAACAAGATGGTATATGTTTCTGCATCGCTTCTTTGCCTCTATTGCAATGCGATTTCACCGTGCCAAGTGGCATGTGTAACAGATCACTAATTTCAGAATGGCTATAACCCAAGGTTAAGTGCATGGTGATCACCGCTCGCTGTGCAACACTCAATGGTGCCATGAGGCGATAGATTAACTGTTCTTGAGCCAGTTGCTCGGTTAATTCGGGACTTTGCTCATCAAGCATGGTTTGCTCATCGATGGCCTGTGCCTCACCGCGTGCTTTAAGCATCTGCAAAAATTGACGATAAGCGATGCGATATAACCAAGACTTAAATGCTTTGACGTTTTGTAGCTTGCCCAATTGTTGATAGGCAATCAACAAACTCTCTTGTGCGATGTCATCAGCCAAAGCGCAATCACCAGCGGTTAATCGCCGACAATAACCACGCAAGTCCGACTGACATGTTGTGACGATGCGGTCAAATGTCTGTCGGTTTTGCGTGCTTTGAAAGTGAGCGATTAAACGTTTAAGCATATATGCCTTATTGTATCAGCTTTTATCGGCGAATCGATACACCAACAAATAGCCAATGCCTATGGTCAACGGAAACATGGCAATACCGGCCATATCCGCATCTGCGGTGCTAATCCATGCATACAAGGCAATACCTACGGCTAATGAGACTAACAGGATGCCACGTTTAAAATCCGCTTTCGGATTACGCTGCACGTGCAGTATTTTTTCGATACTTTCTGGGCTTAATGCTTGACCATTATCCAGAGCTTTTTGAATGGTTTGCTGCAGAGCCATTTTATTTTTATAAGCATAAAATAAAAACAACCAAGCAACGACACCTATGGTCACAAATAATACGATAGGGACTAGTTCTTCCATCATTACATTCCTCTTTTTCTGTAGTGTTATCGTTAAGAGGGATTAAATAATGAAAATGGATGCAGTAAATGAAAATATTTTTACTGCACCCATTGCTACGTTACAACATTGACGTGTGATAGATACCGCTAACAAGCAGTAATATTATACTTCACACTCTTTTTCTTGAGTCTTCCAAACAACCGGATCCCAATATTCGCCAGTCTTTAATTTTGACTTATGCTTACGATTATATTTAGCACCTAAGTAGTATCGCATGTTGGCTTCAACATCGATTTCGATCACTTTATAGTTAAGCATTTCACCGCGTCGACGAGTAAAGTAGCTGTCGGTAATATTTTCCATTACTTTGATTTTATGCTTACCTGGCGACAAAACAAACGAATGGCTATTGCTGCCTACCGGCACGCCATCAATGGTATTGATAACCACATGATACAGTCGCTTTGTTTCTGGCGGGCGCTTGTAAACGCTAACGATGCCACAAGCCGTTGGGTCGAGTGTTTCAGCACTTTCTTGCTCATCAAAAGCTTGGGTGCTAAAAGCCAACATTGGTGCCATAGCCATGGCGATAAATGAGAGTTTTTTACTGGTTTTCATATTTTCTTCCTTAAATGTCACTAAAGCCAAAATGCGATTAGAGCCAATGACTTAACTAATTGCTAACGACTTATAGATAGCCTGCAATTGCCTGACAAACAACCCGCTAACTTTGTCCAAATGTAAGTAAATTTGTCGCCGATTATATAATCGCCTAACAAACCACTGGAACAAGCGGGGTCATTTTCCTTAAAACGCCTATTTCTCATGCTCTGCAGAGCAAAAACACAAATAAATCAAGACGTAACAAACTGTGCACTGTGACACACTTTGTAACCTAACTATAGGAGATAAAATCACCATTACAAACGATAAATCATGTTTTGCAATGAAAAAAAGACGATAACTAGAGGCCGATATCGTCTTTGTTTTGGTGGGAGATTTAGGACTAAAAGTCCTTAATAAACAGGGTTATAAATTTGCTTGTTTGGCCACCTCCTCACTGTCGACTTTTAATTTTAAAACAACGCGACGGTCAAAGTAATTTACCTCTTGTTGTTGCTCTGGTTGCAATGGCAAGGATTCACCAAATGCGGTGGCATAAATACGATCTTCACCGACCCCTTGTGCGACTAACAGCTGTTTTACTTTGTCGATGCGACGCTGCGCCAATTTTAGGTTCAAGGTTTCATCGCCTTGACGGTCGGTGTAACCTTCAAGGTCGATATATAAGTGTGGCGAGCGCTTTAACACGGTTGCTAGGGCGATAACTTGCTGTTGATAATGGGCTTCAATGTCACTTGAGCCGGTTCGAAACATTAGGCTAACGAGAATATTTTCCACTTGCGCTTTTTCGCTGTTTTCATAGGCCTTAGCGATATTCATCATCTCATTTTGATACTGCAACTCGAGATTTTTTAGCTCACTGCTTTGCTTATGCGCTAAATTTTTACGTTGCATTTGTTCGCTGGCCAGTTGCTGCTCCAAACTGTCAATTTCCCGTTCTGATACCAAATGCTTGGCAAAGTAATCACCGGCAAAGGCCGTGATAAAAGCGCCTGGTGGACCACCAAAGATGCCACCAATCACCGCACCAATGCTGATACCCCACTTTTCTTCGTTTGGCATTTCGTCGATATGCTCGACCAATGTTTTCGCTTGCGGCTGCTCGTCAGCTTGGGCAATGTTAATAAATGAACTGCTTAATATCGTCGCGATAGCTAGTGTAGTCATGGTCTTTTTCATAATGATTCCTCGTCAATTAAAATAACTGTGCAGATCAACAGTGACTTGCGTCGAAGCGTTGCTGTCCTGCCGATGAATTCATTAAACAAAATAAAATTGACTTTTTTTTCGTCAAAAACTGATACTTGTGAAATAGATTATGACCAATTATGAAAATTGCTTTGTTTCGCTAGAATCAGATATGCAATCGGGTATAGTGGCTTTAATAACAAAATCAAAACGAGAACATAATGAGTAAACGCATTGCCATAGTTGAGGATGATGAAGCCATTCGAGAGAATTACGCGCAAGCTCTGCGTCAACAGGGCTTTGTTGTACAAACCTATAGGAATAAGAGTACGGCTTTGTCGGCGTTTGAACTAAGCTTGCCACATCTGGCCATTCTTGATGTCGGCCTCGAAGAAGAATTTGATGGCGGCTTTGATATATGTCGTTATTTGCGAGAAAAGTCGGCCACGTTACCCATTATATTTTTAACCGCACGCGATAGCGATATCGATCAAATCAGTGGCCTGCGTCTTGGTGCTAATGACTACGTCAGCAAAACCATGAGTTTTGATAACCTTAGCGCTCGTATTCATGCCACTCTTAATTACTTAAAAATCATTGAAACCCCGGTTGTTGAAAACATTTTGCAGCGACAGGCGTTAACCATTAATAAGGATCGATTATCGATCAGTTGGCACAATGACTTGGTAAACTTCACCATTACCGAGTTTTGGATGATTCACTCTTTGGCGTTAAATCCAGGTCACGTTAAAAGTAAGGATCAATTAATGCAGGATGCAAATATTGTCGTTGATGACAACACCGTCACCGCCCATATAAAACGCATTCGCAAAAAGTTCATGCAGGTCGATACCAATTTCAACTGCATTGATACCGTATATGGCATGGGTTATCGTTGGCTAGAAGCTAAATAGGACGGATTTGTGCGCATCAGTATTACCGTAAAGCTTATGATGGTGGCCAGTGTGTTATTGGCCATACCGTTTATCGGTTATTACTATATTTGGGATATGGAAAAATACTTGCGTGTTGGTCAGGAACAGACGCTAAAAAATAATGCCAAAGCATTGGCCACGGCATTACATAATCGCCCTAATCTGTTTAATCCCCATGCCAGTTATAAAGACACCTTAGAACAAGGCAAAGACTTTTTCCCTACTGAAATTAATGATGCCATTTTATTAGATGGCAAAGATGAAGATTGGCAGCAATACAGTGCCACACGTAATATCAATCGCTATGACTATCAAAACCAAATTGGCAGCAAGTTAACCAAGCAGCAAGTCAGTGTTGAATACAGCGCCAATATCGGCCGCTATAAAGGCTTTGTGTATGCGTTCTTTAACGTGACTGACGATAAACTGATTTTGCGACCTGAAAATGCCATTTCGATCAGTAATAATGATCACCTAGAAATCGCCACCATTGATTACCTAGGTCAGTTACAACGCTATATCATCTCCAATCACAAAGCTGGATGGGTAAGCGCATTCAAAGTCAGTGATGTGCCCGGTGCAACGCCGCAAAATGAACCGGGTATACAAGGTCATTTAGCCATTACTGAAAACGGTTACAACATTGAAATTCGTCTTAAAGAAGACATGTTAGGAGACAAAGTTGGTTTCCAGATATTGGATGTCGACAGCCTGCAAAAGCCCATTCAACATGTTGCTGTAGGTACCGCCAACACCCACGACGCACAAGACCTTGGTACCTTTACCGTACCTTCTCCTGAAATTGAGGCGATTATCGCTGCTATGGGTCGTACTCATTCAGCGATAACCGTGGTCGATAAACACTCGCGCATTCTCAAACATCAAGGCAGCATTTATAACGCCACCGGTGATTATCTTGAGCCATTAGATTTACAACAAAACACCTACAGTGCTGGCTTTTCTGGCAACTGGATAAGTCAATTCAAACAATGGGTTCTAGAACCGTTTTATCAGTACCTGCTTACTAGGCCACCAAAAGAATTCCAGATCCAAGCATTTGATAATCGTCGCCATCAAAATCGCCATGTCAATAATGCCTTATTGCGCGGTAGACTCGATTCAATATGGTGGACCACACCGGATAACAAGGCGGTTATCTTGTCTGCGGCACACCCTATTTATGTTGATGATAAGGTGATGGGAGCCGTGGTTGTAGAGGAAACAACGCATGGCATTCGTAACATTCGTAATGCTGCCGTTGAAGGTGTACTACTCACCAGTTTATTTATTTTTATTTCGGTACTCGCACTGTTTCTCTATACCGTGCGTTTGTCCTATCGTATTCGACAATTGCGCAATCAAACCGACGCATTAATCGATGACAATGGCCGTTTACGTGGCATGATGACCGCGGCAACGGCTAAAGATGAAATCGGTGATTTATCACGAAGTTTTACCGACATCATTCAACAGCTTGGCCAGTACAATGACTATTTACAAAACATGTCATCACGTCTTTCCCATGAACTAAAAACCCCAGTAGCCGTGGTGCGCTCCTCACTCGAGCATTTAGCGCTAACCGAAACCGATGCCAATAAATCGGTATTTGTGCAACGGGCGCAACAAGGCATCAACCGCTTACACTCAATATTGTTGGCCATGAGTGAAGCAACTCGACTTGAACAAACCATCGAGCACAGTGAATTTGAATCGTTTGATCTGGCCGCATTGGTAAAGGGTTGCAGTAACAGTTACCAACAAATTTATCAGCCTCAATCATTTCATGTCAGTATTAGCGAAGAGCCGACGCTATTTATCGGCAGTGACGAACACATCGCCCAGCTTTTTGATAAATTGATTGCCAACGCGGTAGAGTTTTCTGATGGCAGTGCCATTGATATTGATTTGCAACACGACAAACAGCAGGTGCAATTATCGGTCAGCAATAAAGGGCCATTATTGCCAGACAATATGATGCTCAGTATTTTTGATGCCATGGTGTCGATTCGCACCCCGCAACAATCTATGGCAGAAAGTGAGCAATTGCACTTAGGCATCGGTTTGTATATTTGCCGCTTAATCGCAGAACAACATAAAGGCAAAATCATTGCCGAAAACCTAATTGATGACAGCGGCGTGCGCTTTACCCTGACCCTGCCAAAATGAACATTAAATGAATTTTTTGTTATTTCATATTAACTTAGGCACGAAACGTGCAAACTTATCTATGTTGCCGCTGTGAAACACCGGTAACGCATCATGGTTGTGCGCAATAGCGGTTTTTCCGCACTAATTTGGCGCAAGACATACATTTAGGGAGATAATTATGTTAAGCAAAAAGTTTTTTAAAACCAAAGACGAAGCTGAAATCACCTTTGATTTTGCTCGTGAAGATGTCACGTCAGTGGAGCTCTATGCTGACTTCAATGATTGGCAACCGATTGCAATGAAGTTTGTTAAATCAAGTAACAGCTTTAAAACCAAAGTACGTTTGCCAAAAGACTCGGAGTATCAATTTCGCTACCTGCTAAACGGTCAAGAGTGGGAAAACGATTACAAAGCTGATTGTTATTTAGCCAATGACTTTGGCAGTGATAACTCGATTGTCAGCACCACTGTATAGCGCATAACAACGCGGTATAGCAGTTCATTGCCGCAGCTATATAGCCAATACGGACAGGCTGTTATTTACTGCCTGTCCGTCCATTCAAAATATGTTGGCAGCAAGATAATGAACTTGCTGATCCGACCATGCCATATTGGGTGAGTATTATTGATGCATTTTTGTTCAACTTGCCCTAGTATTGAACTAACCTAACAAAAAAGGACGCCGCCATGCCATTCACTTCGCATCGTTATATCAGTAACCTAACCCGAGATACTTACGCATTAATTCTCGCCGGTGGTAAAGGTTCAAGATTACATGAACTCACTGATTGGCGAGCCAAGCCAGCAACATTTTTTGGCGGCAAATTTCGTATTATCGATTTTCCTTTATCCAATTGTATTAACTCCGGCATTCGTCGAGTTGGCATCGCCACGCAATATAAATCTCATTCACTGATCCGCCATATCAACCGAGCATGGGGACATTTCAAGAAAGAACTGGGAGAGTCGGTAGAAATACTGCCAGCGTCACAGCGCTATGGTGAAGGTTGGTACGCCGGTACCGCCGATGCCGTATTTCAAAATATCGATATTATCCGTCATGAACTGCCTAAATATGTGATGATTTTATCCGGTGATCATGTCTATCGAATGGATTACGGTAATTTACTGGCCAAACACGTTGAAACGGGTGCTGACATGACCGTATGTTGTATTGAGGTACCTTGTGAAGAGGCCGCTGGCGCATTTGGTGTCATGACCGTTGATGAAAACAACCAAGTACAACGCTTTGATGAAAAACCAGAAAACCCATCAGACATTCCGGGTAAACCGGGTCTGACGTTGGCGTCAATGGGTAATTATGTGTTCAATACCGAGTTTTTGTTTGAACAACTGCAACGTGATAATGAAAAAGAATCGTCTAGCAAAGATTTTGGTCACGATAT
Organism: Thalassotalea sp. HSM 43; assembly: GCF_004752005.1. Taxonomy (NCBI): domain Bacteria; kingdom Pseudomonadati; phylum Pseudomonadota; class Gammaproteobacteria; order Alteromonadales; family Colwelliaceae; genus Thalassotalea; species Thalassotalea sp. HSM 43. The sequence continues at coordinate 1,037,228 of NZ_CP038493.1, forward strand.
TATTCCAGACATCATCAAATCCCATAAAGTCTTTGCCTTTCCATTTATCGATCCAGACACCGGTGGTCAGCCATATTGGCGCGATGTCGGTACTCTAGATTCGTTTTGGGAAGCCAATATGGAATTGGTCGAGCCTGAACCACAACTTAATATGTACGATGCTGACTGGCCTATTTGGACCTACCAAGAGCAAACGGCGCCGGCTAAATTTGTATTTGATGAAGAAAACCGTCGTGGTTTGGCGATTAACTCTACCATTGCCGGTGGTGCCATCGTTTCCGGTTCAACGGTCAAACAGTCTTTGTTATTCTCTCATGTACGGGTTAATTCATTCTGTTATATCGAACAATCCGTGGTGCTACCTGGTGCCACTATCGGTCGTAATTGCACCATTAAAAAGGCCATCATTGATCGTAGTGTTAATGTACCTGAAGGCATACATATTGGCGTCGATCACGAACAAGACAAAGCCAATGGCTTTAGGGTAACCGACAAAGGCGTCGTATTGGTTACTCGCGAAATGGTCAGCGCGTACCTGGAAAAGCAACAAGAAACATAAGGCTGCCCCTTGAAGGTATTAATGGTTGCGTCTGAAAATGACGCGTTAAAAAACGGCAAAGTCGGTGGTATAGGTGATGTCATTCGCGACATCCCTAAGTTCCTCAGTGAGCAAGATGTTGAAGTCGATGTGGTTACACCCGGCTATCAATATCACGCCATGGCAAATCCTTCTCGTCTCGTCACGAGCATTGATGTACCGTTTCGAAACGGCTTTGAAAAAGTCGAACTGTATTACTTAGAGCAACAAAGCTCAGCAAAGATTGGCCAGTATGTGCTAGAAAGCAAGCTGTTTTGCCAAGGCAGCCCAGGGCAAATCTATGTTGATGACGGTGCCGACAACCCTTTTTATTCCGATGCCAACAAATTTGCCTTATTTTGCGCCAGTGTTTGCGAGCTACTCATCGGTGAGTGGAAAGACCGCTTTCAGGTGCTGCATCTGCACGACTGGCACAGCGCGTTTATCCCAATATTGAGCCGTTATGCACCTCGCTACCAAAGTATTGAGGCATTGCGCAGCGTTTATTCAATCCATAATTTAGGCATTCAGGGCATTCGCCCTCTAACGGAAACCGAGTCAAGTTTACAAGCATGGTTTCCAACCTTGCAATACGATAAATCACTGCTCGTTGACCCAAGATACGATAATTGTATTAATCCCACGCGGGCGGCGATCAATCTTGCGGATATGGTGCATGTTGTATCACCAACCTATCGTCTAGAAGTGATGAAAGCCAGTGCCCCTGAGCATGGTTTTATCGGTGGCGAAGGTTTAGAGCAAGATTTACAAAAAGCGGATCAGCAAGGGCGATTTGTTGGCATATTAAATGGCTGTGATTATTCCGTTGAAAGCCCGTTAATGCTGTCTAACAAAGAGCTGTTAGCACTTATTTGCCGTCAAATTCGCGGCTTGCATGGCTCGGATAATTTCATTAAAGCCTCACATTTTGTCGCTGAACAGCGATGCCAATCTTGGGCTGAACAGGCATTTTCTGGACCGATGCTGATCAGCGTTGGTCGTCTTACCGAGCAAAAAGTACGGTTGATCTTTGAAACCAGCGAACGTGGTTATGTGCTGGATGATATTATGCACCAATTAGCCCAATACAAAGGTCGAATGATCATTTTGGGCTCAGGTGATAAGAGCCTAGAACGCAAGATCACCCAAGTCATGCAGCGCCATGAAAACCTATTATTCATTAATGGGTTTTGTGCCGGCCTTGCTGAACAGCTGTACGTTAACGGCGACATATTTTTTATGCCAAGCTCATTTGAACCGTGCGGTATTTCACAAATGTTGGCGATGCGCGCAGCGATGCCAGTCATTGCTCATCAAATTGGCGGATTGAATGACACCATTAGCCATATGCACACCGGATTTTTATTTTCTGGTGATAGTATCAATGCGCAAGTATTTGATTTGATGGATAAAATAGAATTAGCTGTGGAGATGTATCAACAAGACAAAGCCGCGTTCGCAAAAATGTGCGTTAATGCCAAAGCCGAACGGTTTTTATGGCAAACTTGCATTACCGCCTATATAGAGCAACTCTATCGCTGATCAATTTGCTGGTTTATTCAACCAGCAAATTAGAAGTGTCCATATCTTTAGAGAAATTATCTTCTTCTATGGTGAAGTTATTGGAATGGGTAATGTAAGGATGATCTTCCAAAAATATCTCTATGGCGCGACGCACCTTCATCGAAATAAAATCGATTTTATCATCAAAGAAATTTTTGCGGTGATCCTCACTATCAAAAATGCCGATAACCTGACCATCTGGGGCAAAAATCGGACAACATAATTCTGATTTCACTTTTGCGTCACAACGGTAATACGGACCTTTATGGCTATCAACATCGGCGATATAGTATGGGCGCTTCTCCATAATAACGCGGGTATTGATCGACTTCTCCAAGTATTCCTCTGATATATCAAATTCAGCTTTACTCATTTCACCGTTATAAACGTATTTGACCAACTTGTCGCCATGACGCAAATATATGCCAAACCACAACACATCGGTTTTTGCATGTATCCAGCGCACTAAACGATTCAAACGCGCCAATAAATCCAATAAATTATGCTTTTGCTCTGCAGCCGTGATGCCATGTACATCGTCAACATATTGTTCAAGGTTATAGGTGCGACCCGGCTCTTTAAAAATAGGACAGGTACCATCGTCATTGAGTTTAGGCTCAATGTACGTCAGTAAATGTTCGTGATTATCGAGCACATTAATTGGCTCGTAAAGCACCCCAAGAATATCGAATAAGCGCATTATTAATTTTCCACACAGCGAAGTTTTTAGCGACAGATTAACATTAGGTTAATCGTTTATTTAACTGGATGTTTAGACGTCTAAACATCTTTAAGTATTATACATATAAAAAGGTGCTTGCCAACTATTTTATCGAATTAAGCTCCTCTTAAATGTTGACCTTATGGCGGCAAAAGGCAACTTTTGTAGCAAAAGCATAGATAAGTGTCATCCAGGTACTTGTTTTAAGCGTATATGATCCTGTTATACTGAATAAAATAATGAAACGGAAAAGCTATGGAAAACGTGTCAAAACTGTCCGAAATAAACAGTCAAAGTCAGTTGCAACTCGATGATGCTACCATCGACATTATTAATCTTAGGTTAAGAACTTTTATTGGCTTTAACCCAGATGAACTGACCAAGCAGCAAGATATTGTTATCAATGCGCAAATCAAATATCCCGCGGTAGATGCCTGCCAAACCGACGAAGAAACACAAGCACTCAATTACAAAACCATTACCAAGGCTATGATCCATCATGTCGAAGATGGTCACTTTAAGCTGCTTGAAAAGCTCACCAAAGATCTATTGGAAATTTGCATGGAGCACAAGCAAGTGAACTTTGCCAAGGTAACCGTAGAAAAGCCGCACGCGTTGCGCTTCGCAGATTCGGTATCACTGACTTTAAGCGCCAGTCGTAAGTAGAGCAACGACAATGAACAAAGACACCATCATCATTACAGGCGCAGCCCAGCGCTTGGGGTTAGAGACGGCCAAACACCTGATCGAACAAGGATATCATTTGGTCATTAGCTACCGACGTGATAAGCCGGGAGTGGAACAACTCAACGCTTTAGGTGCTGATTGTATTCAAGCCGACTTTGCCAATACCCAAGGTATTGAGGATTTTATTGCCACGGTTAAAGCGCGTTATTCGCAAATCCGAGCTATTATTCATAATGCCTCAGACTGGCACCCAGAAAACCAACAACTGGCGCCAGATATCTTGATGAACAACATGATGCAAGTTCATGTGCATGCACCGTATCAAATTAATTTAGCCTTGCAAGATGCACTTTTTAGCTATGCCGACGCAAAACAAACATGTGCTGATATAATCCATCTCACCGATTACATCGTAGAAACAGGTAGCAGTAAGCATATTGCATACGCAGCGAGCAAAGCAGCGCTCGCCAACCTAACCTTATCGTTTGCTAAAAAGTTTGCGCCTAAGGTTAAAGTAAATAGCGTCGCTCCATCGTTAATGTCATTTAATGAGTGGGATGACGACGCTTATCGGCAAAAAACCATCAACAAGTCATTACTTGGCGTCGTTCCTGGTGAGATTGAAGGGGTTGAAGCACTGCAATATGTGCTTAATAGCCGATACCTAAACGGCCGTACCATATCCATCGACGGTGGTCGACACATACGTTAGTCAGGGAATTACCTATGAGCAAATCACATAATAGTTTGGCACTTGCTTCACAAAACACAACGATCAGCGATGAAGCGATCCTTGTGCAAAAAGCCTTGATCAAAGCCGGTCTGGAAACACCAGTCAAAGACAATACCCTCAGCAGCGAGGAAAAGTATCGTCGCATTCGAGACAGTTATACTGACATTTGTAAAACACTGGGGCTCGACTTAACTGACGACAGTTTGCAAGAAACCCCACATCGCATTGCCAAAATGTTTGTCAGTGAAATTTTCAGTGGCTTGGACTATCAAAACTTTCCAAAAATAACCGCCATTGATAATAAGATGCAAATCGATGAAATGGTGATGGTTAAAGACATCGATTTAATAAGCACCTGCGAACACCATTTTGTCACCATCGACGGTTTCGCTAAGGTTGCCTACATCCCAAACAAAAAAGTCATTGGTTTAAGTAAAATTAATCGCATCGTGCGCTTTTTTGCACAGCGCCCCCAAGTGCAAGAACGATTGACCCAACAAATCCTTATCGCCTTAAAAGCGCTACTCAATACCGAGCATGTTGCGGTAAGCATCAACGCCGCTCACTATTGTGTTAAAGCGCGTGGTGTTATGGACAGCAACTCCAGTACCGTCACCACAGCATTAAGCGGCTGCTTTAAAGAAAATATGGCCTCGCGCAGTGAATTTTTGAAAGGCTAGACCCTGTTAATCGATTTGTGCCATACTCTGCAAAAGCATTAAGGGAGCCGATTATGGCAATGAAAAAGATAAAGCACGAAGCGGAACTATTGAAAGTCGCTTTAAGGGTTGGCGAAGGGTATGCTGTTAAGCGCGGTTATAGTGCATTTTCTGGTACCGATTCGGCAAAGCAAAAAGTTGAAGCCTTGTATCGCTTATTGGTAAATGACAAGCTGATTACGCCGGTACCGGAAGATAAAGCAGACCAGCCTATGATGAAACACAAATTGGCGTTATGGATCGCCAAACAGTTGCCTGAAGGCCACCCTCTCCTTAAGTAGCTACGCCAGTAGCCCTACAAATTTATGTAAATGTTCTGCGTGCGCGTCTGACGCTCACCCGCAATCAGTGCTTCAACAACGACGGTCAGGGTGTGATAGCCCTGACCTTTTGGCATAACAGCAATATTTAACGTACCGTTTTTATCGGCAACATCAATCACTTCATCGGCAAGCAAGGTTAGCTTACTGCTGCTATTTACCAGCACTTTAACATCTTCGCTATCTGCAGGCAGTCGGTAACCAATTTTGACATCACCAGGGACATCAGGGGTCAAACGGATTTGCTGTTTGTAATCAAGAGTGATGGTTGGCTTAGCAAACATGGGATCGTTATACATGCTGGCATCGATATGACCAAACATTGGATCAAACCCAGCGCCATGGTTTTCACAGGCCTGTGTCGAAAAAAACATTAACGAAGCTGCTAAAGTTAATACTTTTGTTGGTTTGATGATCATCTCGTTTATCCTGCTGTAATTCGCTTTATTCCTAAATGAGCCAGCATTAGCGCATTTGAGTGGGCCAAGGTTAGCACATTATTGCCGTTATTATAAATGTAAAAAAGCGCGACCGTAATCACGCTTTTGTTATTAATTTGTATCTCACCGTCACAATGACATGTTCGGCGTTTAATGTGCCTTACGAGCAACAAAGTGTACCGTTGAAATAGAGCGCTCAATAAACGCACCTTCACAATACCCTAAGTAATATAGCCAAAGCTTCTTAAAGCGTTCGTCATAGCCATAATTAAGCAACTCGTTCCAGCTCGCTAAAAATCGCTCACGCCAACAATGCAAGGTTTTCGCATAATCTAAGCCAATATCATCAAGTTGATGTAATACCATATTGGTGCGTTGACTCAATTTTTTACTCATCAATTGAACCGATGGTAAAAAGCCGCCGGGAAAAATATAACGCTGAATGAAATCAACATTGTTAAGATACGATTCAAATCGTTGATCAGCAATGGTTATCGCTTGAATGAGCATTTTGCCACCGGGTTTGAGACGCGCATTACATTGGCTGAAAAAGCTGTCCATATACTCATAGCCAACCGCTTCGATCATCTCAATTGAGACTAATTTGTCAAACTGGCCTTGCAAGTCACGATAGTCTTGCTTCAACAAGGTAATCTGTTGCTGCAATCCTTGCGCGGCAATTTGTTGTTTAGCGTATTGGTATTGCTCTTCAGAAATGGTGGTGGTGGTAACATGCACACCGTAATGCTTTGCAGCGAAAATCGCCAAACCGCCCCAGCCAGTGCCAATTTCAAGAAGCTGGTCACCTGGTTCTAAGGCTAATTTATCGCAAATGGCACGCAGTTTATTTTGCTGTGCCTGGTCCAAGTCCATACTGCCTTCGCTGAAAATAGCGCTAGAGTACATCATCGACGGGTCCAGAAAGCGGCTATATAACTCATTTCCTAGGTCATAATGCGCTAAAATATTTTGTTTCGAACCTGAGTGAGAATTACGATTACCGCGGTGAAACACTTTGTTTTTGATCCGGCTCAACCAGGCCATTTTTTGTTCCAGTTGATCGGTTTGTGATTGCGCTCGGGCAAACAAGCGAATCACCTCTGTTAAGTTCGGACTTGACCACATTCCCTCAATAAACGCCTCTGCCGCGCCAATGCTGCCACCTTTGACAAAGCGTTGGTAAGCGGCGCCGTCGTGAATGTGCACAATACCGTTGAGCGCTTCAGGATAGTGATGCCCTTGGTTGTCACCAAACTGATATTCTTCGTCGCCTTCAATGACCACCAGTTGACCTACATCGAGTCGTTGTAAAATCGAAAATACCAGACTTCGACAGCGTTTTTGAATCCAGGTTAACGATGCTGTTGACTCTCTAGAAACTATGCCTTCCACTATTCATCCTACCTTTATTTATTTGTCATCGTCTGTGCATCTGCTTGTTTATCATTTTGTTTTGCAGACGCTGACGCTTGTTGTTTACCCTGTTGATACGGAACAAATTTAATCCGCTTTAAAAATAATTTCAGGGCTTGATAATAAATACCTGCAACCACCTTTACGGTCATCGCCGGTAACTGCAACCATACCGCTAACATATGTTTGGCGTTTAATGACGTTGCTTTGAGGGCCAAAGTGGCATCAAATACGTGTTCGCCGTGGCTGCGTTTGTTTTCAATATGTACCAGTAAATTATTACTATTTTGTGATGGTGCTTTGATACGCCAGTGATATTGCATGGCAAGATCCATAAACGGCGATACGTGAAAATCCTTATCGCTGATCATTTCTTGCTGCATATCAATTAAATAATAATGACGTTCGTTCCATGGCGTATTGCTCACCTCGGCCAGCATATATCGGCAATTACCACAGTCACTTTTGCCATAACAAAAGTAAAAGTTTGCTGGTGAAAAATACAAACCAAAACAACGTGCTTGCACTAACATCATGACCTCGCCATCAGGCATAACACCACCCAATTGCGTCACTTTATGGCTTATACGTTGTCGTAATGAACCTGGTTCACCGCAAACATAATCGCTTTCAACCAAACGAACCGGGTTAAACCATGAATAGCCAAAAATACGGCCAAATTTTTTCTTGCTCATAACCTCATTAACGTTGAGTCCGAGCATGTATAAGCTGTAGTTAAAATGATGTGATTTAGGCACAAAGCGACGGTGGCGAACATTGCCATGAAAAATCTGACTTTGAAGTGGCATACGATGCGCCATCTTTTCCCCAATCATGTTACAAATAACACTCAAATCGTTGACCAACATCAACGGCGCTTCTTACGCCATCTTCATGAAAGCCGTTATACCAATAAGCGCCGGCAAAATGGGTGCGATTTTGCCCACAAATGCTGTCTCGTTGCTGTTGTGCTTGCATCGAATCAACATTAAACACCGGATGGTGGTAGACAAATTTTCGCAGGATTTTAGCCTCATCAATGTCGTCATTTTGATTTAAGGTGACACAAAATGTAATGTCTGTTTCTAGCCCCTGCAATATATTCATATTGTAGGTGACGCTGGCAGGTTTATCCCTATTGGCGGATAATTGATAGTTCCAACTGGCCCAAGCTTTGCGTCGGTCCGGCAGCAGCGCCCGGTCTGTATGCAAGACCACATCATTGGCGCTATATGGAATGTTGCCAAGTACTCTTTGTTCATCATCACTGGCATCGTCTAGTAACGCCAGCGCTTGGTCAGAATGACAGGCTAATATAACCTCATCAAAATCCTGCTCGCTGCCATCCGCCATTAACAATGTCACCTTGTCTTGTTGTCGCTTAATCGAATCAATATCGGCATTGAGATGGATATTATCTTTGAACGGTGCAATAAGTGGCTCAATGTAATTGCGTGAGCCGCCAGGGATAACATACCATTGCGGTCGGTCAGCGATATTCAGTAATCCATGGTTATGGAAAAAGCGGACAAAAAAGTGGAATTGGAATTGATTCATTTGCTCAAGAGAACTTGACCAAATTGCCGCACCCATAGGTAAAATATAGTGCTCAGCAAAGAACTCACTGAAACCTTGTTGCTGTAAAAACTCACCCAGTGTCAGTTCCATACCATGCTGGTTGTCTTCAAAGGCCAATTTACATGCTTTGTTAAAACGCAAAATCTCGCCAATCAAAGACCAAAATTTAGGTCTCAGTATATTGCGTCGTTGCGCAAACAAGGTATCGAGATTATGGCCATTATATTCAAGTTTGCTTTGACAATTGTGCACAGAGAAACTCATCTCTGTTTCTTGTTTGTCGACGCCTATATTGGCCAACAACTTTAAAAAATTAGGGTAGGTTTTGTCGTTGCAGACAATAAATCCGGTATCAATAGCGAACGATTGCCCTTCAACTTCGACGTCGACAGTGGCTGTATGCCCGCCAATATAATTATTTTTTTCAAACACAGTTACGTGATGTTTTTGCGATAACAACCAGGCGCTGGTTAAGCCAGATATGCCTGAGCCAATAACGGCGATTCTTTTCATTTGCTTTAGCTCCTGCAAGCAATTTTGGTCCATAGTTTTGTCGGTAATAACGATAATAACGACAAAAGCCAGGTTAAACGTCTAGGGAATTGCAAGTAATGCTTACCTTGGCTTACCCCATTATAAATTCTTGTTGCTGCCTCATCGCTAGTCATTAAAAACGGCATAGCGAAATTATTTTTGTCGGTCAAAGGGGTTTTGATAAACCCTGGATGAACGAGGGTTACGTCGATGCCGTGCTGATGCAGATCAATACGTAAACTATTGGCCAAATAATCCATCGCCGCTTTTGAGGCACCGTATGCTTCTGCTCTTGGCAATGGCAATTTGGTCACGCTGGATGAGACAAAAACAATACGCGTACCTGACGATAAGCCAGGTAATAATGTTTGCAAAATAGTCGCCACCGATAAGGTATTTACCTCCAGCACACGTCGAAACAAGTTTGCACTGAAGCTTTTAACGTCATCGATGTATTCGCAATTGCCAGCATTAATTATCACCAAATCGAGATCATCAATAGTCGACAATGCCTGCTCGGTTTGCTGTTCATCGGTGACATCAAAACATAAACCTTCGATATGAGTATGCTCGGCAATTTGCGACAATACGTCCTGATTGCGACCACAAGCAACGACATAATGGTCATTCTTGGCGTACAGCTTTGCTAACGCTAATCCGATACCTGAGGTTGCACCAGTGATCAGTACTTTCATTGGCCAGCTCGTTGCTTGATGGCTTTGATAATGCGGCCAACGACAGGGATGTGTTCATATAACATCGCCCCCACATCGAGGTAATCACGATGATAAATAACCTTTCCTTGGGCTTGCTTAATGTGACTGTGACCGTCTACGCTGACCGGGTCGCCACCATTGAGTTTTGGGTGGGCGAACTGCATTTGCCAATAGATCGCGGCTTGCTCATCACCGGGGATGACCTCATTGATGCGAAACGTACACGCACTTAAGTTGCTATACAACGCCGCAAAATATTGATTCAGGTTTTGATAACCATGTACCTTGTGCATAGGGTCTTCAAACAATACGTCTGAATGGTATATGCGCTCAAGCAAGTCGAGGTTGTCGGTAGACAACTGCTGATATACCTCAACAAAGTTGTTTAACCAACCTGGGTAACCGCCTTGTGTGTCGAGCGATTGATGTGTTGCTGAATTATCCATAATTTTATCCAAAATTATTAGCTTATGCGCAAACTGCTTACTTTAACTTAGTATAGATAACACATTGTTTCACAATATCATTTCAATACAATGCGCTATATCAGCTAAACAATCAAATATGAACAAAAGTACAAACATGCTTAGGTTCAAAGAGAATGCTTAAAAGTAGCCGGTCCTGCGGTTATTGGAATTATCGTCTTGGTCTAGGAAATGTTTGGCGCTTACTAAACCGCTTGCTTATAAAATTGCAGTGCCGACAAACGTGCTTGCTTGTGTTCTACAATGGCTGGCCAGTAACATGTCAGGCCCTGCTCTTTAATATAATCGTGTGGAAAATGAATATATTTATCAGGCACATGCGCTAGCTCTGGTAAATATCTACGGATAAAATTGCCATCTGGATCAAACTTTTTACTTTGGCTGATAGGATTAAATATACGAAAGTACGGTTGCGCATCACAGCCTGTGCCAGACGCCCATTGCCAACCACCATTGTTGGCTGCGAGATCCGCATCTATCAATTGTTGACTGAAAAACCTTTCACCAAGCCGCCAATCCAACAGTAAATGCTTGGTTAAAAAGCTGGCCACTATCATTCGCAAGCGATTGTGCATCCAACCAGTTTGCAGTAACTGACGCATAGCCGCATCGACAATCGGATACCCTGTTTTGCCCTGTTGCCAGGCACGTAATTTTTGTTCATCAAAGTGCCAAGGCAAGCTGTCGTATTTGCCATTAAAATTTTCGCCCATGGCAAGTTTAGGGAAATGATGCAGCAGATGACGGTAAAACTCTCGCCAAACCAGTTCATTTAAAAAGGTGAAAATGCCACCCGATTGCCGGCTTAGTAAATCCGGATCACGGCTCAACAACAATGCCAAGACGTATCTAGGGCTGATTGCCCCTATCGCCAAATAGGCAGATAACCCGGAGGTTCCTTTCACTGATGGAATGTCCCTGTGCTGCTCATAATCGCTGACCTTTTCTTGTAAAAAGCTTGGCAGAATGTGGTGCATCATGTCAGTTGCCAACGGCCATTTAAGCGAACACTGCCTTTTAAAAGCCGTATCTATTGGCAGCATTTGTTGCTCGCTTATGGCAGCGAGTTGTAATGTTTGCGGTTGATAATTGAAGCCCTGATTGAGCAAATGTGCGAGCCAAGCACGGCGAAATGGCGTATAGACTTTATACATCTCTCCTTGCTTGTTTCGAATAGCGCCTTTGTTGACGATTACATCGGCTTCAAACAAGGTTAATGCCATCCCCGATTGTTGTAATTGTTGGTCTCGGCGTCTCTCGTTGATTTCAAGCTCTGCATTTGCAACCACCTGAGATATGCTATGACGCTGGCAATAATCTTGTAAAAATAATGCTTGTTCGGCAAAGTCCTCAACTTCGACTACCTGCAACGTTACGCCGAACGCTTTGAGTTGTTGCTGCAATAAGGCAACGTGGCGCAACATAAAATCAACTTTAATGGCTGACAGGTTATGCGCTTGCCATTGTCCTGGAGTGGTAAAATAAATGGCCTTAGTCAGGCCATTATCAAGTGCGTATTTAACAGCAGGGTTATCTTGCAACCTCAGGTCATTACGAAACCAAAGCAAGATATCAGTAGCCATAGCGTAACCTTAAATCAACCGGGTATGGGTCAAGGTAGAACTGCTGTGCCAGATACTCTTTTGGAAATTCCAATAAGTAGTGTTTGATCAAAGTCAGAGGTGCAATTAACGGCAATACCCCTTGACGATAATGATTGATTTGTTGACACAATTCTTGTTTTTGCTCAGCGGTTAGCTCTTTGGCAAAATAACCTTGCAGATGTTGCAGCGTATTAGCGTGTTTTTTACGCGTGGCTATTTTCTTCATAGCCATCATCAGACCATAGATATACTGTTGCGCCATATCTTCAAGGCTAACATCCGAAGAAGCCAATAAGCGCCCCAATTTTTTATAAGCAACAAGATCATGACTCATCAAGGTATATTTGTATCGAGCATGAAATGTCATCAATAAATGTTTGCTCAGCCCTTTGCGTTGCAGCTGTTGCCAATCGCGATAGGCGAATACTCGGGCAACAAAATTTTCACGAATTTTTGCATCATTGAGGCGGCCATTCTCTTCACATGGTAATAATGGATTGGCTTCCATGATTTGGCGTGCAAATGCGCCAACACCATCCGATGTCGATCCTTTACCATCTTCACTGTAAACCTTTACGCGCTCCATGCCACAGCTAGGGCTTTTTGCGCAAAAAATGTAGCCGCTAAAATTTTCCGCAAGCTTGGCCACACGTTTGCCGTACTCAGACAACGCTTCAGTGACATCGCCACTACCATCAGGTCGAGATACAACAATCATGTCGTCTTTTTTGATTTGACGGATGGTCGGTCTAGGCACAGGTAAGCCGATGGCAACTTCAGGGCAGAATGCTCTGTATTGTACGTGCTTGCCTAGCTCTTTAACGCAGAAGTGTGATGTTTTTGAACTGGAATCAAAACGGACTTGTTGACCTACTAAACAAGCGCTGATACCGATAGTGATTGGAGTAGCCATACTTACAACCTCAATATGTTTAGGTATTGTTATAAGATACGGCAGCAATGCTGATTAAGATTACTATTTGAAAAATTTAGCCACAAAAAAACCCGCTAACAGCGGGTTTTATCAATTGCTCAATCTGTTAATAAATCAAATTGGCAAATGGATTCAGTAGCTTGTTGATACCTTGGGTAAAATGCAATGCATCATTGGCCACGGTGAAACATAAGCAACCGTCTTCCGTCACAGGTTGATGTTTATGAGACGCGTCGAGCAAAATAAAGTCACCTTTGACGTATTCGCCCATCTCGTCTTTGAAGCTACCATCTAATAACAATGTCACTTCATACCCTTTGTGGGTATGCTCAGGCACTGAACCGCCCGCATCAATTTGCAACAGACTAGAGTGTAACTCACCTTCGCCTAATTCCATTCGAGAGCGAGTCAATTTACCAATATTGCTCCAACGACCCAGTGGCATATGTTGCATCGCTCGCGGCAACTGATAGGTTTTACCTTTGACGGTAATCGACACCGGTACTTCTTCAGTTTCAAAGGCAGTCTCGTCGCTGGCGGTGATATCACCGATCATCGCTTCCATGTCAAAGCCCGCTAAAACGTCATCTTCGTTGCGACTATTATCAACAGCCGGTAACTCAAAACTGTCTTCCGCTTGAAGCTCAGTCATGGTTGCAACTTTGGTTTGGCATAATGGACACATTTCATTATGCATTGCTACAGCGGCAGACATTGAGGCAGGTAATTCACCTCCTACAAAGGCCTGTAACAATTCAGTGGTTGGATGATGTTTAATCATAACTGCTCTCCAATCTGCTGCCTTAATTTATTTAATGCCAGTCGTAAACGGGATTTAACCGTTCCTAGCGGTAAGTCGAGATGCTCAGCCAATTGCTCTTGAGACATCTCCATAAAGTAAAAACCTTTAATCACTTGTTTTTGGTTCTCCGGTAACGTATCGAGATAATCAAGGATCTTCTTGCTTTGTAGGTGGTCATCAAACTGATGTTCTTCAGCTGTTTGCCCTTCTACCATCGGCCAGATGTCGTCACTCAAATTATCTTCTTTCTTCGCTTTTTGCTTACGCAATAAGTCGAACGTTACGTTTCGCATCACCGTATACACCCAAGTTGTCGGGGCACCTTTGTTGGCACTATAAAGGTGGGCTTTACGCCAAACGTTGGTCATGGTTTCTTGCACCACCTCGTTCGACATCGCCTGATTGGTAAACTTTCCCGCAGCGATACGCTGGATCTTTGGCGCGAAAAATTTGAATAAGTTAGTAAACGCCAACTTATCGCGCTTTTCAGCCACCGCCAATAACCATTGCACCAGTTGCTTGTGATCTATTTCTTTTGTCATCGTTACCAGTCTTGAATTACTTCTTTGCTGTGATGACCTTGATGTTAGCATAGTTAAGCCCATTGAAAACCCTAATTAGTCTTACAATTCACTATATATTACGAGCACTAATTTACTTTGGATCATAATTTACAGATATTTTTCAATACGTTTCTCGTCAATAATAACCGCAGTTAAAAACTCGATAGCATCATCAACGCTTTGCGCTTCAGCAAAGTGGTTCTTGTCCTCAATGCTGATAGGAAATAACTCTAACCAACGTGCACAGACCCAATTAGGCTGATCAACAAACTCTTGTTTGTATAACTCATTTAAGTCGCTATTGGCGGAAAAGAATCGTTTCAATTGCTCACTGAAGATTCGAGTTTCATCGGTATGCTTGGTTTCTGGCCAATGCTGCATACTTTGTTTACGTGCCAATAATAAATTTTCATCATTGCGCTGAAAATCATCAATCAATACCAATTCATTACACTTAACATCGATAACGAGAACGTTATCTTGCCCTAATTGAAAATCAATGATCTCTACCCAGCTGCCCCAACGACCGACATATTCTGATTTGTCTGCTCTATATAAACTGATAACAAAGCCATCAGTATTGCGGGCATTTTTAACCATATTGAGATAACGTTGCTCAAAAATTCTCAATCGAGTAATACCGCCAGGCAGCAAGTATATAGGTAATGGAAACACGGGTATGTTCATCGGTATAAATGTTTCTCTTCGGTATTTATTAAATTCTCTGTTTAGTTATACGATAGCAGCGTAGTTGCTGATCACATCTTGCAACTAATCAATTGCGAAATGTCAATTTGTATGAATCGTGTCATTTTGACGGCACCAAACTGTGGTCGCGATGACTAGGTATCAAACAGCGACTAAGCAAACTGTATTACGAACCCCTAATCGCCAATCACTGTCTGCCAAACACAATACGGGAGGATATTGGCATGGATGCCAAGTATGTCGCGGTGACAGGATGTCAAATAGCGACTAAGCACGTCCCTGCACGAACCCTCCCTATCCACCATCCCCTGCCTACCAAACATAGTACGGGAGGATATTGGCATGGATGCCATGTATGTCGCGGTGACAGGATGTCAAATAGCGACTAAGCACGTCCCTGCACGAACCCTCCCTATCCACCATCCCCCGCCTGCCAAACACAATACGGGAGGATATTGGCATGGATGCCATGTATGTCGCGGTGACAGGATGTCAAATAGCGACTAAGCACGTCCCTGCACGAACCCTCCCTATCCACCATCCCCTGTCTGCCAAACACAATACGGGAGGATATTGGCATGGATGCCATGTATGTCGCGGTGACAGGATGTCAAATAGCGACTAAGCACATCCCTGTGCAAAAAAAAGCCCCCTTTCGGGGGCTTGGAACATCACTTTGTATGGCGGAAAGTGATGTGTACAGCTACTGTTCGGTGTTACTCAGTGATGACTGCGTCAATCACATGAATTACACCATTTTTCGCATAGATATTGGTGACGATAACCTTGGCACCACTAACGGTGATCATGCGTGAATCCATATCGATACCAATATCGACCGTTTCACCACCTAAGGTTTCTACCATCATGCCGTTCGCTGCATACGCATCGGTAGCTGATAACGCAGCACCGTTAACAACATGTAGCTCAAGGATGTCGGTTAGTGCCGGAATATCAGCAAGCAAGGCTTCCACTGTACCCGCCGGTAATGCGTCAAACGCATCGTTAGTAGGCGCGAATACGGTGAACGTTGCTGACTCATCATTTAGGGCATCAGCCAAACCTGCAGCAGATACAGCAGCTAGCAAGGTTGAGAAGTTGCTGTCGGCAATAACAATTTCAGCGATGGTTTTATCCATCATATCGGTCATTTCTGGCGGTACAATCACTGTATCAACAACGTGAATGATGCCGTTATCAGACATAACGTCCGGTGCCGTTACCATTGCGCCGTTGACATATAGCATGCCGTCCATAGAAGACAGAGCCAGGTTCGACATATTTGCCGCTTCTACTTGATTGCTCATAGATGTGGCAACAGATACTGCCGTAGTCGAGTCGACACTACCAGCAAGCACATGATAAAGCAGGATATTGCTTAATGCGTCGGTGTCAGCAAGTAAGGCTTCAACGGTACCATCAGGTAGCTTAGCGAACGCTTCGTCGGTTGGTGCAAACACGGTATAGCTTGAGTCTAGGTCGGCTAATACAGCGTCTAAACCTGTCGCTTGCAATGCCGCAACTAAGGTGGTGAAATTACCGTTTGCAACGGCAACATCAACAAGACTCATACGTGGCTCTGGTAACTCAAGGTCGCCAGTCACAACCGCATCAATGACGTGGATCACACCATTGGTCGTGTAAATATCTTTCATAACGATATTAGCGCCACCGAACATTAACATGCCAGTGTCAGCCATAACGCTTACGCCAATTTTCGCACCAGATGCGGTTTCAACCATTTTGCCATTCGCGGCATAGGCATCCACTGATGACAAGCTGGCATCAGCAACAACATGTTGTAGCAGAACCGCAGTCAATGCATCGGTATCGCCAAGCAATTGGTCTAGTACATCAGGGTCAATCATCGCAAACGCATCATTCGTTGGTGCGAATACGGTGAACATTGCGCCTTCGTCTGCCAACACATCAACTAAGTTAGCAGCAGATAGAGCCGCAACTAAGGTTGAGAAGTTTTCATCGGCTAAAGCAACGTCAACAATGGTGCCGGTAGGTTCATTCATCATTGGCGGTAAAATCACGTTATCGATAACATGGATAACGCCGTTAGCCGCAGTGATGTTTGCAGCGCTAACCATAGCGCCATTGACGTATAAGCTTGAATCAACAAAAGACAGTGCAGCATTGCTACCGTTAACCGTCATCACTTGATTTTCCATAGAGCGGGCAACACCGATTGCGGCATCAGACAATACTTCACCACCCACAACGTGGTATAGCAAAATACTGCTCAAGGCGTCGGTATCGTTCAATAATGCTTCTACTGTACCGTCTGGTAATTTAGCAAACGCAGCATCTGTTGGTGCAAATACGGTGAATGAGCCATCTAAGTCAGCTAATACCGTGTCTAGGCCCGTTGCTTGCAGTGCAGCAGCTAGGGTATTAAAACTGCCAGCTGAAACAGCAACATCAACAATACTTGCTGCCGGTGCAGGTAACTCGGCGTCAGCCAAAATAACCGCATCGATAACGTGAATTACACCATTGGTTGTATAAATATCTTTCATAACAATGTTGGCAGCGCCAAACATTAGCATGTCGCTGTATGGGTCAATCATCAGTTTGATTTCAGCACCTGATGCGGTCGCTGGCATTGAACCGTTTAACGAGTAAGCTGTTGTTGAATCAACCGCGGCACCTGAAATAACGTGTTGCAATAACACCGCTGACAACGCATCAGTGTCTGCAAGCAAGGCATTGATGGTATCGGCACCAATCAGTGCGAAGGCATCATCCGTTGGTGCAAATACGGTAAACGACTGTGACTCATCTGCTAACACAGAGTCTAAGCCCGTCGCCTGCAAGGCTGCCACTAGGGTGGTAAAACTACCTGCAGCAACCGCAGTATCAACGATATTAGCCGTTGGCTCACCCATCTCCGCTGGTGGTAATAACACCGCGTCAATGACATGAATAATACCGTTATCGGTCATGATGTCGGTGGTAATCACGGTCGCCGTGTTCACTAACAAGTCGTCACCACTTAATGACAAACCAACAGAGGCGCCATTTAAGGTAGCAACTGTTGTACCTGCTGCGCCTACGGCTGCAGCGGCATCAACTTGTCCATCAACAACATGGTATAACAAGATGGCTGATAACATATCAGGGTCTGCCAATAAGGCATTGATTGTTTCCTCACCCAACATCGCAAACGCTGCGTCAGTTGGTGCGAAAACGGTATAGCTTGCGTCTGGGTCGGCTAACGCCTCATCAAGGCCGGTGGCCTCTAACGCAGCAACAAGAGTTGTAAAATTGCCGGCATCAACTGCCGCGTCAACAACCGTTGTTGTAGGTTGTGCGGCAGCGCTTACGCTGTCGCTACCACTGTCTCCACCACATGCACTGATGACACTTAGTAAAAACACGGGTAAAATGATCTGTATGATCCTTTTCATTATATTTTCCTCACAGAAGTTATGTCGCAGTAATCTCTACGAGGAAATTTTTGAAAGGGATCAAACTTTTTAAAGCTTTGAAATATTAAGAAAAAAATTAGACCTAAAGGCAACTAAAAACAATCATCAGTTTTTTGCAGTCGGTTTCGATGTGTGTTCTACCCAAATTAGCTGTTTAGTATCGAACCCTTTGCTTTTTGCCATAGCGACAAATTGTGTCTTTAATTGTTGAGAAATTTCAGGCGTTCGGCTCAACAACCACAAATAATTATGATTAAAACCACTGACAAACGCGTGCTGATAATCACTATCTAGATAAAATACCACATAAGAGCTGTAAAACGGTCCGAAAAAAGACACTTTCAAATGGCCAACCGTCTCGCTATCAACAAACTTCGCGGTACCGATCGCTTGTTGCCATTCACCATCTTGTTTGTCAAATCCCTTATTGGTGACCGTGACACTGCCATCACTTGCGACATCATAGGTAGCAGTAACCTGATGCAAATCCCGTTCAAACGAATGATCTAAGCGGGCGATTTCATACCAAGTACCCAAATACGGCGTCAGCGCAAAATCATTCACCGGCTCGACCTTATCTGGTAACCCTGTACAGGCAAAAAGGTTAGCCAATAATAACGCGGTTAATATGTTTCTCATGCACTTCTCAATCATCAATATGGTGCTTTAGTTATAACCATAAACGCTGACAAAGTGTAAACAAATATGACAGTTATCTGACAAATGTTAACAAAAACGGTAGAATATGCGCCCTTCAATTTGATAACACCTTAGTTAGGCAGGAAAGAATAGATGAAATTGATGCAATGGCTGATAACCCTAGTCATGTTAAGCGCGGTAGTCTTTGGCTTATTTTCTTATAAGCAAGCATTAACGGCGCCCGCGGATGCTGATACTGAACAATTTGAACCAGCAGCAACCGTTGATGCTGAAAAGGTACAGCAAATCAATTTTCAACGCACCAGTAAAGTTCATGGCGAACTCGTGGCGATTGCCACCTTGCAACTTCGCAACCAACTGTCCGGTACCATTACCTATCTAAACCTGCCGTTTGGTCAGCAAGTTGAAAAAGGCCAACTACTGATTGAGCTCGATCACAGTAATGAAAAAGCCCAATTAATTGCCGCAAAAGCGCGCCTCACCTTGGCGCAACAAACCGTACAACGTTACCGTAAGTTGGAGCAAGGCAACGAAATATCACAAGAGTTACTCGATAAAGCCATTTCCGAGTTGGCGATTGCCAAATCAGAGGTCGCCTTATTGGAAGCGACAATCGCTAAAAAAGTGATCAAAGCCCCTTTTACAGCCACCGTTGGTTTGCATAAATTAGTGGTCGGCCAATATCTTGATAGTAACAGCGATATCGTAACCTTACTTGGCGATGATCAGAACATATGGGTAGAGTTTTCCCTGCCACAAACCTTTTCACCATTAAAGCTCGACCAAGCAATACAAATACATACCTTAGGCACGGGTCAACAATTCACCGCCAAAATTATCGCCAGCGAGCCGGTGTTTAATAAACAGTCTCGACAGCTTGGCTATCGAGCAAAATTACCTCGCCAAGCATTGAATTTAAAACCGCAATCATTGGTTAATGTCGAAGTGCCCGTGTCTGCTGCCAGCAGTCAATTTAGTGTTGCCGACATTGCCCTAACCCATGATCAATTTGGTGATTATGTCTTCGTGTTAGAGCCACAGGATGATGGCAGTTACCGCGCCAGACGCACTAAAGTGCAAGTCATTGAAAGACAAAATGCGCAAGCCATCATCACCTCAGGTATTGAAGCGCAACAAATTATCGCCACGCAAGGAGCCTTTAAACTGCGCGACGGTATGAAGGTATTCATTAAGCAGTTGCAGGGTTAATCGATGAGTAACCAAGCCTACAACAAAGCAAGTGTTATGGATGTCTTTGTCCGCAAACCTGTGATTGCCATAGTGCTATCTATTGTCATTTGTTTGGCGGGATTAGCGGCGATAATGAAGATTCCGGTGATTCAATTTCCACAAATGGAAAGCTCATCACTGACAATAGCCACCTACTATACCGGTGCATCCGCCGATGTGGTCAAAGGCTTTATCACCGAGCCAGTAGAGCGCGTTGCTGCGACTATTCCCGGAGTTGATTACGTTGATTCAAAAACCACCGCCGGCAGCTCAACGGTGACCGCTTGGTTGAAATTAAACCAAGATAGCACTCGTGCCTTAGCCGAACTGAACACCAAGTTATCGCAAATCAGCTATGAATTACCTGCTGATGCGCAAGACCCTATTGTTTCCGTGGTTCGTGCCGACAGAGCGTATGCCGCATTCTATCTCAACGTCAACTTCGGTGAGCGCGATTCATCGCAAGTATCGGATTATTTAAACCGCGAAGTTATCCCCTTGTTAACCAGTGTTGAAGGGGTGCAGAAAGTACAGCTTGAAGGTGGTCGCATTCCAGCGATGCGCATCAATATTGACAGTGACCGTCTCGCGGCATTTAACCTAAGTACTGACGATATCTATCAAGCGTTGCGTAATAACAACGCCATCGCCACCTTAGGCTACAGTCAAAATGATCGCCAACGAATTGATATTATTACCAACTCACAGCTGTCTAACAGCGATGAATTTGAGAATTTGGTGATCAAAAAAATAGATGGTGACATCATTTATTTAAAAGATGTCGCCACGGTCGCATTAGGCTCAGAAGAACCATCAGTGACCGCACGGGTAAATATTCGTGACACCATTTATGTATCGGTATGGCCGCTACCCGGCGCCAATGAAATCGACATCGGTGATAACTTATACCTGGCCGTCGATGAAATAAACAAAGCCATGCCAGACGGTATGGATATGGAGTTTGCCTACGATGGCACGCTGTATATGCGTGATGCCCTAACCGAAATCATCACCACGTTGATAGAGACGGTTGTCATCGTTGGCCTGGTGGTTTTGATGCTGATGGGGTCATTTCGTACCGCCATGGTGCCACTGGTTACCATTCCTATCTCTATTCTTGGGGCAATTGCCGCTATGTCGCTTATGGGGTTTTCGCTAAACCTATTAACGGTATTGGCAATTGTACTGTCCGTCGGTTTGGTGGTGGATGACGCCATTGTTGTGGTTGAAAACGTTGCGCGTTACATGCGCGAAGGCATGGGCCGTCGCCAAGCGGCGCTGCTGAGTTCGCGACAACTGTTGGTGCCGATTATATCGATGACCTTAACCTTAGCAGCGGTGTATTCGCCAATAGGCTTTTTAGCTGGCCTCACCGGCATGCTGTTTAAAGAGTTCGCCTTTTCGTTAGCGATTGCTGTGGTTATATCTGGCGTCGTCGCTATCACACTATCGCCAATAATGAGTGCATCGGTATGCCCTAAAGGCGGTCAAGAAGGTTGGTTAACCAGAAAAGTGAATCATGGTTTTTCCTACATTCAATCGTTTTATGGCAAGGCATTAGAGCGAATTTTTGCCTTGAAATACCAAGTAACTTTAATGGCTGTGGTGATATCGATACTGGCGGTACCATTTTATTTGCAATCGGCAAAAGAGCTGGCGCCGATTGAAGATCAAAGTAGCGTCATTGTCATTGTCCAATCACCACCGCAATCGTCTCTTGCCTACAATGAAGCGGCGACGTTAGAAATGACCAAAGGTTTACTGAGTATCGAAAACGCTCAAGAAATGTGGCAAGTGATCTTCCCAACCGGTGGTTTTGGTGGCATTACCTTTGCAAAACCTCATGAGCGGGATTTTCATATCGATGCCATGGTACCGCAGGTTTACATGAACCTAGTGCAAAATTCGGGTTTAGATTCGCTGCCAATTTTGCCGCCTTCGTTACCAACCGCCGGTCAGTTTGATGTCGAGGTAGTGCTTAAGTCATCGCAAGACTATCAAGAAATGAAGCTATATGCCGATAAACTGGTGCAAGCTGCATTTGCCTCTGGGCAATTCTTGTTTGCCGATTCGGAATTAAAGATCGACTTACCACAACTTGAGCTGCTGCTAGACCGCGATAAACTTGCGGATTTGAACCTCACGGTAAACGACGTAAATCAACAATTATCGGTGTATTTATCGAGTAACTTTGTCAACCGTTTTGACTCAAACGGTAAAGCTTATCAAGTGATCCCTATGGTTAACGATCAGGTTCGTGGCGTACCAGAAAACATTCTTAATCTAACGGTAAAAACACCAACCGGTGGTTTCATTCCAATATCAAGTTTCGCGTCATTAGAGTGGCGTACCGGACCAAGACAACTCACCACCTTTGGTCAACAAAACTCGGTTAAGATATACGGCGGTGTACTGCCAGGGGTCACCAAAGAAAAAGCATTAGCGACAATTGAACAAGCAGCACAAGATATTTTACCCAGTTCTTATCGACTTGATTATGCCGGTGAGTCAAGGCAAATTCGCAATGAAGGCAATACCTTAATGACCGTGTTAGCAATATCATTGGTGATTGTGTTTTTGATTTTAGCGGTGCAATTTAACAGCTTTAGAGACCCTCTAGTGGTATTACTCGGTTGTGTACCGTTGGCATTATCCGGCGCTCTACTATTACCATTTATCGAGCTGACCACGATCAATATTTATTCGCAAATTGGCTTGGTTACCTTGGTCGGCTTGATTGCCAAAAACGGTATCTTAATTGTTGAATTTGCCAACCATGTGCAAGAGCAAGGTAAAAATAAGTTAGAGGCAGTGAAAGCGGCGGCAACAACTCGCTTACGTCCTATTCTTATGACCACAGGCGCCACCGTTTTTGGTCATTTCCCATTGGTTCTGGTCACCGGTGCGGGCGCCGAAGCTCGCAACAGCATCGGCATTATTTTGGTCGCTGGCATGTTAATCGGTACCTTCTTTACCCTAGTGGTTTTACCGATTTTCTATCTCTGGTTTGCCGAGAATCGCAGCAAAGCCAAACATGAAGACTTGGATTTTGCGAAAAGCTTTATTTAAGCAATCATAGTGTCTTGTTATTAGTGAAAACGCCGCGTCAATGAAGCGGCGTTTTTTTATGCCTTTTGCAAAAGGAAAAGCCGCTTTTTATTGTCTATACTTGAGCCACCACGGAAAGTGTTAAGGAGATAATGTATGGCTTCAGATCATGATTGGCATTTGTCCATGCATCAAATCGAAAATTGCAGTTGCAGTCACGGTTGCGGTTGTCAATTTTCAGGGTTCCCAACCAGTGCCAATGGCGGTTGTCAGGCGGTGCTTGGTTTTATCGTCATTAAAGGCCACTTCAAAAATCTAGATTTGACCGGCTTAAAAATGGTGTTTGCTGCCGATTGGCCAGGTGCCATGCATGACGGTAATGGTTCAGGCGTATTGTTTATCGACAACGCCGCATCACAAGAGCAAGTCGTTGCATTAGCCACCATAATGTCAGGCCAAGCAGGTGGTATGCCTGTTGAAGCGCTAGGTACCTTGTTTACCTCATTTGATGGGCCACTAATGGCCGACATTACACTGGATAGACAGGACTATCGTTCAACCATACAAATTGAAGGTGTGGTTGACGTCTCACAAGAACCTCATATAAACCCAGTTACCGGTGAAGAAAACCGTGTTCATATCAGCTTTCCTGAGGGTGGTTTTATGTGGAACGACGGCTTTGCAGGTAAAACCAAATTGATGAAGATCAATCACGGTAATCTTGCTTTTGAATATTCAGATACCTTTGCAGCCAATGCGGTGGTGAACTGGCCAACCGGCTAGCGTCGCCAACATCATTAAATGCGAACAACCTCTGGTTAATATTTTCAGCGTATGACAACAACAATAAATCGCATATACATATTGTCGGCTATTGCCCTGCTTATTTACTTAAGCTGGTACTACATGTTCTATGGCATGACCATGAACATGGATCCGGTGCAGACGTGGAGCTCACTGGACATATTTAACCTATTTGTGATGTGGGCAATAATGATGGCAGGCATGATGCTGCCATCTGCTCTGCCTGTCATCCTGTTGATTGATAAGGTCAATCGACAAAAGCTGCAACGCCAACAAACAGTCACACCAACGTTATTTTTTGCTCTTGGCTATTTACTTGCTTGGACCTTGTACTCTGCGCTAATTACTTTTATTCAGTATTATTTGCATCACCTAGAACTATTAACGCCAATGATGGACAGTGGCTCAACGCTTTTTAGCGGTGCCATCTTTTTAGTCGCAGGTATATATCAATTCTCGTCTTTAAAACAATCCTGTTTGAATTATTGTCGTTCGCCATTAACGATTTTGAGTAACGGTTGGCGACAAGGCACCTGGCCGGCAATTGAGATGGGATTAAAAAATGGCGCTTATTGTGTCGGCTGTTGTTGGTTTTTAATGGCGATTTTATTTGTCAGCGGAGTGATGAATCTGACCTGGATCTTACTGCTAACCATCGTCGTCATTATTGAAAAATCGATGCCCAAAGGCGATATCATCAGCAAGTTTCTTGGTGCTGTGCTGATCCTATTGGGCATTAGCTATATGGTGTAAAGCAAGTAATTACTAACTATCAAACACGGTGAAAACCTGCCTTGATATCGCAATCAATTCGCCTTTGGCATCCCAAATATTGGCCTCAGTATGACCATAACCATCTGCTGCTTGCCGTGTTTTAACTTGGTAAGCGAACCAATCAGTTGCTGCAATATCGCGATGTGGATGAATAAATTCTAAGTTCCAACTCAAACTACTTGCCGGTGCTGGCCAGCGCAGCATTTGCAAAACAGGTGGTGGCCAACTGTCGATTAAGGCAATGATGTGAGCATCGGTGATCTGTTTTGGCGCTTTACTAAATCGCATCCAACCAAATATTGCGGACGCGTCATTGGCCATAAAGGGCATCTTGCCTTCAACGATTGCCATATCAAAGTGACGCAAAAACTTAGGAACAAGTTTAGGGATTTGTGGAATAAAGTTGGCTCTTTTAGGAAGCTGATGGTCATGAAATTGCAGGTTATCTACCTTTATTTTTGAGCTTCGTTCAACGCCAAAACTGGCCAGTGCGGTAATACAAACCGCATCGTCTTGCATCGCTTTCGCCAAGACTTGCGTCACATTTTTGCCTTGTCGTAAAATCTCGACTTCGATAGACAACGGCTGCTCTGCGCTAATGGGGCCAACAAAACTCGTAGACAGAGAACGCAACAATCTACCTTCACCAACTTTGATGGCAATGGCTTGATAGGTAACGGCGGCTGAAATACCACCAAATAAGGTTCGTCCTTGCGACCAGGATTTATCAACTTGAATCGTCGCTTTATCTGCACCATTTGCCAACTGTTGTTGAACGGCGCTTAAAATGTCATCTATGTGCATGATTGAGTTATACTTATTATCAGACCCGAGTGGTCTTACCAGTAAAGTTAACTCATTTTAGGAATGTTGTTTGATAAAATCAATCGATTGTTGATTAAATTGTTTTGGTTGCTCGACATTACAGACGTGACCACAGTCTTCAATTTCCACCAAATGACTCTGTTGATGGCGCGCAACAATGTCGCGAACAGGGCGTAAAAACATATAGTCATTCTGCCCCATTAAATACAAAGTTGGCTTACCGCTTTCATGTTCGCGATAATACTTCATCAGCGGATTAACATCTGCTGCCAGTTTAAACCAACGTTTAAATTCTTTCTGGCATAACTTTTTCGCATCGTTAATAAACATATGGCGCGATTCTTTTTGCCCTTTCTGCGGCATTAGAATAAATGCGAACAAACGATACAACCACATGTATGGCATAACATGTTTGAAAAAATCACCGAGTTTAACCAAGGTGTTTGAGCGATAATCAAAACGCGTAACAGCGCCGCCCAAGACCATAGACTTAACCCGACTTGGGGCTAACTCCGCCAATTTGTGAATTAATATGGTCCCCAGCGAGATGCCAACGAAATGAGCCGTGCGTATTTTCAGGTGATCAAGTACATGAATGATATCTTGGGTGACATCTTTGAAGGTGTAGCCTTTGGTCAACAATTGTCGAATCGTTACCGGTGCCGAACGGCCATGCCCACGCAAATCAATAAACAACAAATTGAAATGTTGTTTATATTCTTTTAATTGTTTGAACCATATAGATGAGCTGCCACCAGCACCATGCACGAAAACAACCCATTCGTCAGAATTGGGGTTTAAAATGGTTTTATGAAAAAGTAATGAATTTGCCGACATCGAGTTACTACAAAAAAACGCTCACTGAACTTCGTGAGCGTTAGATTCTCGCACGCTGGCGTACAGTTGTAAACTGAAATCGCCTACCATTAAGCGATGTTAAAATTTGCCAAGCATGGGTCAATTACCACGCGGGTTGATGACGATTAGGGTTGCTGTTACTGCGCCACCACATTTGCTGCATTGATACACACCACATATAAGCTGAGGCGATGGTATAACCGACACCACCGATAATCGTTAACCAAGCAAAGTGAGGGTTTATTTTCGTCAGCCACCAAGACAACACATCGATAATTAAGAACGCAAATGGCGTGCTAATTGCGACTACTTTTAGCCAATTTGGAATCCCAACCGCTAAAGAAAAAATAAGACCAACAAAAAAGAAGATAAAGGCAATACCAAACAAATGAATGTGAGATACCCGAGTTAAAGAATCTATGCTCGCACCGTTATCGACTTGCGCGACCGGCAACACGCCTTGATATTGGTTAAAATCAGGTAAGCCTGGAATAACGCCATGGCATTGTGTGCAATTGTTGGCAAAGTGAGCGGCAATTTTGCTGTCCCACTGAGTTTCACTGGCGCCCTCTCTTACCCATTTAATGATATCTTGGCGCACGACTCGGTCGGCTTTATCTTGCATAGAGCCATTTAGTTTATTTTCCAATTTACTGCTTTTGCGATCGCCATAGTAACTATAAACAATATCATCAACAGATAAGCCAAATTTGCCATCGGCCATGCCATGGGTCAATAGTATTTGCCCGCCGGCAACCATGAGCCCTATGCCTATCACCAATAAGTAGCCGGTAAAAAGAGCTTTTAAACCAAGTGCAATAGACGGCAAATTTAACACCGCTTGCGTTGCCTTGGTGCTGTCTGTGTTTATCATAATATTTTCCTCGTGAAGTTAATTTCATTAAGTCCTTTACCTAGGTTTGTTAACAAAGGGGTTAATGAAATTAGTGGGAAAATATTGCCTTAATTAGCCTTTAAGCCAGCTCACTAACTTTCCACCAAGACCAAAAAATCGTCTTAGCATTGGCCTGTTCATCGCCTTCATCTGTTGATACCAAAGATCCATTGTGGTCATAAATTCAGCCATTTGTTGAAATTGCTGTTGCACATAATCAGGGGTATCAGATTCACTTTTCGCTTGTGTCTGTAATTGCTGCAATAGCTCAATGGTGGGGTCAATTTCCCGTTTCTTGCGCTGCTCTGCCAACACCAACATCATGTCCCAACAATCTTTAACTGCTTCAAAATAATCTCGGCGATCACCAAGTTTTTGCGTCATATTAACCAAGCCGAGAGCTTGCAATTCTTTTAAGCTGTTACTGACATTAGAACGGGCTACACCAAGGATTTGGCAAATTTGTTCGGCATTTAAAGGCGATTCAGACAACACCAACAGGGCAAATATTTGTGCCACGGTGCGATTTACGCCCCAACGAGAGCCCATCTCTCCCCAATGAATGATGAACTTTTCCATAGACGGTGTAAGTTTCATAATTTGACCTTTCATTTATTTCTGTCCTTACAGAAATTACTATAATTTAAAAATTGATCTAGATCAAATAATAACCGCCGTAATCAGAATTTTGTCGGCTTAGCTTTTATCAAACCGCGTTATTGCGATATCCAATCGCGCTATAGCTAAGCACAAAATAGCATCAACAAACCGCTGACTTTTTAAACCGCAAAATATAAGCTAAGTTATAGAAAGCTAAGAAAAATAATCGACTATAAGAAGAGAAGGGAAATAGCATGCTGACTTTGGTTATCTCGTGCCCAGACACTATTGGTATCGTTGCCAAAGTGAGTCATTTTATTGCCAGTAATAATGGTTCGGTTATGGAATCTAATCACCATACTGATATTGAAGAGCGTTGGTTTTATATGCGCAATGTGATCAACACCAGTAAAATGAATATTTCTCAAGCCCAGTTTGAACAACAATTTGCAGCTATTGCTGAAGAATTTTCCATGCAATGGCATGTCAGAGACATGAATGAAAAGCAAAAAGTGGTGTTGTTTGCCAGTCATACCTCACATTGTCTTGCTGATATTCTGCACCGTTGGCATAGTGGCGAATTAGATTGCGACATCGCCGCAGTGATTTCCAACCATCAAAACCTTGAGTCTTTGGTACGTTTCTACCAGATCCCTTTTCATCACATAACCATGACTGCCGATACGAAGGCCGATGCGTTTGCCAACATTGATAAACTGCTTAATGAATACCAGGCTGACACCATTGTCTTAGCTCGGTTTATGCAAATCATTCCTGAAGCAATGTGTCATAAATATCACGGTCGACTTATCAATATTCACCATAGCTTTTTACCATCATTTATTGGCGCAAACCCATATCAAAAAGCCCATGATCGCGGCGTAAAATTAATCGGTGCGACCTGCCATTATGTCACCGCGGACTTAGACGAAGGCCCAATTATTGAACAAGAAGTGATCAGGGTAAATCACAGTTGTGATAAACACGATTTGATTCGCTTAGGTAAAGACGTCGAGCAAATGGCATTGGCTCGTGGCCTCAGATACCACTTGCAAGATAGAGTGATTATCCGCGGCAATAAGACCATAGTCTTTTAATGTTTTACTGTACCGGCTCGAGCTAATATAAACGAGAGAATAAACCAATAGAATATAACCAAGAGAATATAACCAAGAGAATATATGAATAGGATTGCTCACTGCTTGCTGTTATCCGCTATTGTCTATTCAACTTGCTCAATAGCATCCGAGCAACAGCACGATAACATGAACATGGACATGGACATGGACATGAACATGGATATGAACATGGATATGAGTCAAGCCGTTGCGCCAATCAGTGTTATGGGCAGTCATATCCATAAAAAAGGCCATTGGATGGTGTCATATCGTTACATGACCATGGATATGCAAGACTTGCAGTTAGGAAAGGACCCAATTTCATCTGATTACGCGCTCGAGTCCTATATGATGGTGCCAGATGAAATGAGCATGGATATGCATATGTTCGGTGCCATGTATGGTTATTCAGATGATTTGACCTTGATGGTGACGGCAAACTTTATCGATCAGGAGATGACTTCGCTGATGCGGCCTATGATGGGCATGATGGCTACTTACCAAAAGCCAGTAAGTATTACTGCGAATACGCCTATGTATGACGGCATGATGCCTGCAATGGCAACAGAGGTTGAGATGAGCAGTGATGGTTTAGCCGATGTTCATATCCGTGCCATGTACCGCACTTATACTTCGACAAAAGTTGATAGCCATATCAGTCTTGGTGTTGGCTTGCCTGTTGGTGATATTGACCAATCGCGGACGAATATGATGGGCGACAAAGTCATTATGGGCTACCCAATGCAAATCGGTAGTGAAACAACCGATCTTTTAGCTACCTACACTATCAAATTTAGTGAAAATAGTTATCAGTTAGGCGCACAATTTAACTACCAAACAGCGCTAGATGAAAATGATGCTAATTACGAACCTGGTGATCAATTGCAAGTTCACAGTTGGGTAAGCTTTTTATTTGATAACAATCTCAATGTCAGCATGCGCATAAGCTTTACCGACATAGATAATTATTCTGGCCGTGACGACAGGTTAAACCCCATGATGTCACCGGTTGCCGACGTCAACATGCGTGGCGCAAAAATATGGGATTGGGCCATAGGCACCAGTTATCGCTTTAGTAATCCAACACTTATGGGTAACAGTTTATCTTTTGAATACAGTGAACCATTAGAAGAAGATTTCGATGGTGTGCAATTGCAAACGTCAAAACAAATCACCTTTGCCTGGCAATACATGTTTTAAGGAAAAGAAGCGGCGATATAGCGACGTAAATAGCAGTTTGTAAAGCAACCATTTTAACTATCAATATTTCGCTCTGATGCTTTAGCGTGAATGCTGTTCTTGGTCTACAGTTAAATTGAAGGCCAGTACCGCACAACAATAACCGCTACGGAGGGCAATGCCCATGAAGTCAAATTTTCCTCTGACTTTTTTACTTATTCTCACCTGCTTATTCACCAACGTGGCACTAGCGAAGAAGAACAACCTAAATACTGAAATACTCTATCCACAAGACGATATGGTCAATGCCTATAATCAGCTGAAAACGGTGTCTGTATTTAATGAATGGAATAGTTTCATTGAAGCGACATCACAAGTGACAACAGAGCCTGTATTTGATGTCGACTTTCAAACATCGCAAGTTGTTATCGTTGATTGGGGCCCTAAACCAAATAGTGCCTATCAGCTAAAGATTACCGGCATCAAAGAACGCGAACTATATATTCAAGTTAATGTGGTTTACAGCCAGACGTTATCCAATGAAGAATGTAATTTTCCGTCAGCAATAGTCAGACCTTTAGCACTAATCAAAATTGACAGTAAAAAGCCTGTTGTTATACGCGAGCACTACCAAGAGAACCGCTGTAAGCTCCCCAAACAATCACCATCTAAACCAAAACAAAAAAGTGGTCATTAACGCAGTACAAGTTAATTAGGTCTTATTTAGTCCCTTGCGCTTCATCGATACAGTTGGTGCGCACCGATTTAAGGCCATTAACACAGACTAAATCCCCTTCGGTACATAAATGTATGCCTTGATTAAATTCGGCATGACATTGCGCTAGGGTATCAATAAACCCGTCGCATTTACCGGCACATTTACAATCGGCCTGTTTTAACACTTTGGCGCATTCTGCCGCATCATTGCCTTTGCATTCTGCTGCGCTTTCTGACGCGGTAATGATGCATTGATGCGCCTCGGCTGCGAAAGCTTTGCTATTAGTTATCGCCAACAACGCAAGAAAGAGTGCAACGCTTAGTGTTTTCATAATCATTTGCTCACAGTTTAAGTCTGTAAAGTATAGTGAATAAAAGAAAAATAAACGTGGCGAGGGAAAATACACAGCTTACTGACTCAGCAGCTGACAAGGCTTGTAAAGGACATACATGCATAACAGCCTGCACAAAAGCCGGCACAAATGCCTAGGGAGAATGACATCACCACAGCATCAACAAACCGTGGCGATGTTAATGATTTAGCTTAGGGCTAGCTTAAACCGCTTGCGAAGAGCTTAGCGGTTGCTCTGCTGATTGCGACTCATCTACTGATGATAAGCGTTGATATTCATTTACTTCAGAGGCGCTGCCCATCACCACAGGAATACGCTGATGTAACTCAGCCAATTGCTGGGTTAAAATCGAGGCGTCACCGGTGGACTCTTTGCCATGCGCATCACGCATTAAATAGGCCATTGGAAACGCTTCATACAACAAGCGCAATTTACCTTGCTGATAACCAGGGCGAATATCTTGTGGATACAAGAACACGCCACCTCGGGTCAGTACGCGATGGATATCACCTACCATGGCCGCATTCCAGCGCATATTATAACGCTTGTCATTACAGGTTAATAAGCCATTGATATAGTGTTTGGTTTGCTCCAACCAATCATGCTGATTGGCCATATTAATAGAGAACTCTGCGGTCTGCTCTGGAACGTTCAATTCGGGAATCGTCAGCAAAAACCCACCATGAGTTAAATCAAGCGTATACACTCGGGTCGCTATGCCAGTAGACATCACCAATAATGTGGATGGACCATACAATACATAGCCGGCACAAATTTGCTCATTACCTGTTTGTGCGAACTGTCGCCAGTCGCTCGCTGGTATATCATCTTTGCCATTAAAAATGGTAAAGATGGTGCCGATTTGGCCATTTATATCGACGTTCGATGAGCCATCAAGTGGATCGAACGCCACGATATATTTACCCGACTCGTTTACCGCAACGATGTCGTCTTCTTCTTCCGAAGCGATGGCTTTAACATCACGCTCATCTTGCAACAACTCTTTGAATAACTGGTTGGCAATAACATCCAGCTTCTTTTGCGTTTCGCCTTGAATATTTTCATCCAACGTCGAACCTAAGACATCCGATAACGCCCCTTGACTGATACGAAAGGCAAGCTCTTTCGACGCGGCTAGTATGGTACGAATGACCATAATTAAATCACTATCAACGCCGTCTTCACGTAATACCGGAATTAATCTTTTCATTGGATAAGGTCTCTATCTACTTTATGGATTAAACAAAACGATTGATGCAGTTCAAGTCACTAAACGCTCGCTGTAATCGCTGCGCCATACTTTGTTCTGCCTTGTGCAACCAAACTCGTGGGTCGTAAAACTT
Source organism: Thalassotalea sp. HSM 43 (assembly GCF_004752005.1). Taxonomy (NCBI): domain Bacteria; kingdom Pseudomonadati; phylum Pseudomonadota; class Gammaproteobacteria; order Alteromonadales; family Colwelliaceae; genus Thalassotalea; species Thalassotalea sp. HSM 43. The sequence goes on from NZ_CP038493.1 coordinate 1,070,169, forward strand.
TTTATTCGGCTTATCGTCACCCTCTGGGTTACCAATTTGGCTATGCAAGTAACCGTTATTCGCTTGGTAAAAATCCAACACACCCTGCCAGCTTGCCCATTGAGTGTCGGTGTCGATATTCATTTTGATCACACCGTATTCTATGGCTTCACTGATTTCTTCTTGTGATGAGCCTGAGCCACCGTGAAATACGAAATTCAAAGGTTGGCTTGCTAGATTAAATCTATCAGCGACAAACGCCTGTGAGTTTTTCAGTATTTTAGGCGTCAGTTTGACATTACCTGGCTTGTAAACGCCGTGCACATTACCGAATGACGCGGCAATGATGAACTTATCTGAAATCTGTGAAAGCCTTTGATAAGCGTACGCTACATCTTCAGGTTGGGTATACAGCGAGGCTGCATCTAAACCGGTATTATCGACACCGTCTTCTTCGCCGCCTGTACAACCCAATTCGATTTCTAAGGTCATATCAATTTTGCTCATGCGCTCTAAATAGGCAACGCAAGTATCAATATTATCGATTAGTGACTCTTCTGATAAATCGATCATATGTGAACTGAACAATGGTTTACCTGTGGCTTTGTAATGCTGCTCACCCGCGTCTAATAGACCGTCTATCCATGGCAGTAGCTTTCGCGCTGCATGGTCAGTATGCAATACCACTGGCACGCCATAGGCACCAGCCACTTGATGCACATAGTGCGCCGCGGCGGTTGCGCCAAGCACGGCTGCCGCCTGGCCATCAAGCTCTAGCGATTTGCCACAAAAAAATGAGGCGCCACCATGAGATAGCTGAATAATAACCGGAGAATTAACCTGCTTAGCCGCGGCTAATGTGGCATTAATTGAGTTAGTACCCACCACATTAACTGCCGGTAACGCGTATTTATTTGCTTTTGCATCAGCAAACAATGCGGTTAACTCATCACCAGTTATCACACCGACGGGTAAATTATTTGACAGCATCGTTTATCTTCCTTATACCGCAGCGCAGGCCTTGCTAATCGCTTGCCAGTCTTGGTTATCAACTAACTGCTGGCTTGCAACCCAAGTGCCACCAACAGCAAAACAATTTGCCAGTCCTAAATAATCGTCTTTATTGGCTTGTGATACACCACCTGTTGGACAGAATACGGTATCTTTAAACAAGCCAGACATAGCAGAAATAAATTTGGCTCCGCCAGATAATGAGGCAGGAAACAGTTTTAACTCATGAAAACCATGACGACGCGCGGTTAAGATATCGGCAACATTAGCAACGCCAGGTAATACCGGAACACCGCAATTTTGTAGCGCTTTAGCTAACACGCTGTCCATGCCTGGGGTGACGATAAAATCGGCTCCAGCATCGATGGCTTTGGCTAGGCTTTGTTCGCAAATAACCGTACCCGCACCAACAACCATCTCAGGGAAAGCCTGTTTAATGGCTTTTAATGCCTCAATAGATGCATCAGTGCGCAACACAACTTCCACTAAATGAATACCGCCAGCTTGCATTGCGCGAGCAATATCAACACCTTGCTCTGGCGTATCGGCTTGAATAATAGGTAATAAGACCTGATCGGCCATTAAAGAACGAAACGTGTTCATGAATATATTCTCAAAATTGGGCACAACCCCATCGTTAGATGAGGGTTGCGTTGATTGCTTGTTTTGGTGCGATAGCACCAGGATGTTGAATAACGATACCAGCGGCTTTGCTAGCCTTGCTTATCGCTTGGCTAATAGAGTCACCGTTTAATCGAGCACCGAGATAGACGCCATTAAATGCATCGCCTGCCGATGTTGTATCAACGACATTCTCTACAGGTGTAATAACATGTTGTTGTGACTGTCCGTCACACACAGAAATAACCGATGCAGGACCATTTTTAATGATCACTTCAGCGATATCAAACGACTCACAAAAGGCTTGTACACCGTCACTGCTGTCAATTTGGTATAACGAGACAAAGTCATCTACACCAGGTAGTGCGATATCAGATAATTCAAATGCTTTATTAAACTGCTGTTGAGCTTGCTGCTCATTTTTCCACAATCGTGCACGATAGTTTGGATCGAACACAATTTTAACACCCGCTTGTTTTAGCTGTGTGACTTTCTGCCAAAACGCTGGGCGAGACTCTTCATCGATAACAGCCAAAGAGATGCCTGAGAAGAACAACATATCACAACCGGCTAATTGCTCAGTTACTTCAGCATCGACGAATTGCATCACTTTCTTTGCCGCTGAATCACTGCGCCAATAGGTAAAGCTGCGCTCGCCGGTCTCATCGGTCTCAATCAGATAGATACCCGGTACTTTTTGTTGATGCGTAAACACCAAATCGGTATTGATATCTTCACTGGCAAAACGCTGACGCATTTTGTCGCTGAGAGTGTCTGCCCCTACAGCAGACACTAACCCTACATGAGTCTCAGGAAAGCACCTTTTCATATAAACGGCTGAATTATAAACATCCCCGGCAAATGATTGCTTCATGGTGTCAGATGAACTGTTCATCAATTCAATCATGCATTCGCCGAGTAAATAAATGCTTTTCATCATTAGGCCTTTTTCATTTTACCAAGTTGCTCTGGGCTTTTAAGTGGCTCAACTTTTGGAATAAGAATCCAAACCGCCAACATAGCAATGATGGCAAGAGACGCACCAATAACGAATGCTGGGGTATAGTTACCATCGGCGGTTAAATAAGGTACCAACGAGGTTAAACCTACAGCGCCTAATTTCGCAGCCATACCGGCAAAACCAGCTAAGGTGCCTACAGATTTTTTACCTAACAAGTCACTTGGCAATGTTTGTACGTTACCAATAGCAGTTTGGAAACCAAATAGAATAACGGCCATGATAAGTACCGCTGTAACTGGTTCACCTGGGTTTGCCATAGCAAGTAACGATGGCAACATAATCAAACAACCTAAGGTGATAGTCAGCTTACGAGTTTTATCTGTGTTCCAACCGGCTTTCAGTCGATTTTGCGCTAGCAAACCACCAAACCAAGCACCAAACATTGCGCCTACATATGGAACCCAACCATAGATACCAATCGATTTAACATCCATGGCATACACTTCGTTTAAGTAAATTGGAATCCAGAAAACAAATAACCACCAAATAGGATCAATTGCAGCAGAGGCGATGATAACTCCCCAGCTTTGCTTGCGAGATAGCAACTCGCCTGTCGATGGGTTGTATTCCTCTTCTGGCTCACTATCGTCAGTTTGCTCAGGGCGTTGACCGGTTAAGATATACTGACGCTCTTCTTCGGTGATCCACGGATGTGAACCCGGTGGCGCTTTCACCAATACTAGCCATGGGATAAGCCATAAAAGACCGACTAAGCCAACGACAACGAACACCATTTGCCATGAAAAATACACAGTCAAAAAGGCAATAAGCGGTATCGCCACGATACCGCCAATAGCAGCACCTGAATTGAAAATACCTTGCGCTAAAGCACGCTCTTTGGTTGGGAACCATTCGGCATTACCTTTGGTCGCGCCTGGCCAGTTACCGGCTTCAGCGACACCTAAAATAGCGCGGAAGATACTAAAGCTTAAGATACCTTGTGCGAACGCATGTGCTACCGTTGCTAGTGACCAAACACCAATCGATAATACGAAACCTAGACGAGTACCAATCCAGTCAAAAACCTTGCCGAAGATTGCCTGACCAAAAGCGTAGGCAAATACAAACACAATCGAAATGTTAGCGTAAATTTGTTTACGCTCTAATGCCGATTCATCTGGGAATAAGTCTTCAACGATATCAGGCCATAAAACACTGAGCGCTTGACGGTCAATGTAGTTAATAATGGTGGCAAGAGCGATTAATGCAATCACCCACCAACGTAATCCTTTAACTTGCATTATTTATCCTCCAAAAAATCTTCGCGTGCTGGGCTAAATGTATCAATCAAGATGCCACCGGTTGGGCACGTAGCACCATGGTCGGTATGTGGCGGAATATAACAGCTGTCGCCTGGCTTTAAGATTTTGGTGACACCGTCAATATTGAAGTGAAATTCTCCTTCAACAACATAGGTAACTTGAGAATGTCTATGGGCATGGTTGTAACCAATAGCCCCTTCAGAAAACCAAATTTTAACGGCCATTAGTTCATGGTTATAACCAAGCATCTGACGTTTTAAGCCACCACCAATATCTTCAATCTCGGCTTCGCTGGCAAATGTAAAGTGGGCACTTTCGCTCATTGTAATTCCTCGTGTTACTGCTGATTATGCAATTTGAATAAGGTAAACCTTCCCTCAAATTGATACTCGTTGTTCTTATAATTAAATGTTGTCATACCAATACCTTGGCTATTAATTGCCAATAGGTAGCGGCCACTATTGTTGAGTGTTACCTCAACCACTTCTATTTCACCAATCTGCTCAAAACGTAATTGTGAAACGTTTGATTGCGCTGAAATAGTAAATTCTTTCGATGGGTTATATTCGCCATGCGGCTCTAATACACTAACAAACGTGTGATTTTTAACACCTTGTTTTCGATAGATAAAGCCCGCTTCATTGCGTAAGTTAAAGTCAGGGTCGTTGGCACCAACTCGGGTAAACAACAATTGCGTGTCACCGTCGACAATACTTGATTGCGTATAAAATCGGCCATTGTCATTGAGCCAGGTAATTTGTGCTAGCCCTGCTTTTGGTGTCGATTGCGCGGTTAACCAAAGGTGCTGATAACCGTTGTCTTTACCCAATGCGGTTAATGATTCGCTAAACGCATTACGCTTAAAATTGCTGTCGATCAACTGGCCTTGATAATGCACAGGGAGGTCATATTGATGTTGCGCGTCACTTTTGACATTAAACAGGTCTATTAATAAAGGCTGTTCGCTATCAGGCAAAGCGACGAGAGCCATAGTGCGACTAAGACTAACACCTGGATAGGCGCTATCGATATCGCCACGGCTAATGCTTCCGAACTCGTTGCTAGCAAAGAAAATCAATTCTGGGTGATTGGCATTACCGACTTCAACCTTACCATCAAAGTGGCTGCGTTCATCGACGACAACGGTATTATGAGCGACGGTTTGTTTCGCGTAGCTATCGTTCTCAGGTAAATATTGACCACCGGATTTGGCTTCAACATTCAAAAATCTAGCGGCGCCGTAATCAGCAACAATTTCTGCACCATTGTCATAAAACTGCCATGCCAGTTTATCGAAGTGACCATGACCAAGGCCCTGCGCAGCGGGTTTAAATACCACAGCACTGTCACCTAAGGTTTGCTCACGCATCACCACAAGTGCACCTTGCTTGCCATCGGCACCGTCACCAAAGGCTAACGATCTAAATTGATAAGGCGTTTGTTTGTTCGCATCGAGTGCATTTGCGACCGCAAGGCCGTCACCGGTTAGGATGACTTGCTGTTGCTGTTCGGCGATATCTAACAAGCCCGTATCTTGGGTCAAACCATAGGCGATAGTAACTCCACGCACTAACTCGATGGTATCTATACCCTTGCTTTTGATGGCATCATTAATTGGGAAAAATAACCCGTCATAGCTCAATTCAATCGTGGTGGTGATAGCTTTTAGCAAGATACCATCACGATGTTGAAATATTTTGCGCTCTGGTTGGTTGGTTTCAATAGCTTTGGCAAAAGTGACAAACGGCATCAACGCATAACGCTGATAATATGGCCCTTCGTTGTAGTAGCCTTGTGGCGAAAACAACTCGTCTAACTGGCGCATAAACCCGCCCTTGCCTGACTTGTCTAAACCATATAAAGCTTGCTCTACCCACTCTTGCTCGCCAATCGCATAACCTGTCATACCAACAGCAGCGGTTAACCAAGTACCATGGTTATGCACTTTATTAAACGTTGCCGGAGAGTCCACCGACAAGAACTTAACGATAGGACGCAGAATGCCTTGCTCAATACGTTGCTTTTCAGCAGCACTCAAACTGTTAACAATCATGTCATAGGCTTGAGAGGTATACACCAGCCAAACCGCTTCATTAAGGCTTTGCCAAAACAGTTTACCTGGGTTGTTTTTATCTTTGCGACGAGCCGGATGCAGTGGCAGCGTTGGATACATATCCGCATACGCAAACAACATATCTCGAACGTAAGCGGCGTACTTGCTGTCTTGGGTTAATTGAAACACCACGCCAGCGTTATACATAAGTTTATAGTTTTTCTTATGACGCTCATGGGTAAAACCACCACCGGAGTCTTTAGGTAATGGCACATCGATAGGCTGAGCTATTTGCAAATCAACAGACGATTTTCTGTCGGCAAATTCTGTTGAAAAGCGACCGTCACCTTGCAGTGCCGCGCGCATATCAGCAATATCTTGGTGGGATATTACTAGGTGAGGGCTCTGACGAGACTCAAGTTCAGTTGCTGCATTAGCACTAATCATAAGCTGCAGAGCCGACACCAGTAATAAACCGAGGGAGCTAACAATAGATTTAAAAGATATAGATTTAAAAGATTTTGATGCAAACATAGTATCGGCCTATTGAACAATCTTGTTGTTGTCTAATAGAGCGGTATGCTCACCCGCAACACGCAATTCAACAATGCTTGGTTGTTGATTCAGTTCGTTGTTGCTCAATGATGAAATTGGTTCACCGACCGTGTGTTCTATAACAATTGGCGCACTGTCTTGCAGCGTATTGCCGTCTATATTGGTTACTTGTACACCATGTAAGAAAATGCTGGCAGCGGCTTTGTTGCGCTTGCCAAGACCTAGGTCTTTGACGGTGTTGTTATTCATAACAAAATGAGGGCCAAAGGTACTTTCATCGGTACCACCACGATATAACTTAACCAATGCACCCTGTACTTGATTAAATTCATTGTCGTTTAGGGTAACGTATTCAGCATTGTATATGCCTAGGTCTTCGTGTTCTTTATCAAGGCGCAACACATCGCCAGTAACGTTTACAAAGCGATTACCAAGCAAGCTAATTTGGTCAGCAAATGCGCCTTTACCTGATTCAAAAAAGTGGAATGAATGATTCACATCAAGGTTTTGAATAACGGAATTTTGCACCAGCAAACGATAATTTTGCGTCATGCCCCATTTCTTAGAACGAATCATTACATTGCCAGACGAGTCTGGACTGTTTACGCCATCGATAACCACGCCATCGATTTTTAAACTGCCACCATCAACGATTTCAAACAAGGTACCGCGTTCGAACGTGATTTGTGCGTTACCGCGAGTTTGTGCTTGTATCGTTATAGTCTTATCAATCGTGATAATTTTTCGTTCATCAAAACGACCATCTTGTAAAAGCAGTACGTCACCATCCTCGGCGTTTTTAACCGCGTTGAATAAAGCGTCTTCAGCAACGTTTACGGCAACTTTTTTACCGCTATCAAAGGCTGTTGCTGTTGCTGGTTTTGGGTACCAGCTTGGCCCCGTTTGAGACTTTTTAATCGGCGTAAGTTTTTTATCGACACCGATATTTAACCCTTTTGGATACAGCAGACCATTATCACCTTGTTCTAACTCGATAGCTTGTTGCGTAATGCCGTATTCAAGCTCAGGCGGTGCGACCTGATTACTGACATTATCCGCAAACTTCACCCCAGAAACATCGTCAAACAAGCTAAATGGTTGCTTGCTTTCATTGACAATGAGGTTATTCGTAAGCGAAGAGCTAATTGGTACGGCTGAGCGTTCAGCATCACTACCTGCCGCCAATTGAATATGATCAACATTGATAAAGCTGTTATTGCTTATTTGTGCATTCTCAACTTGATGATAGCGATTAATGGGTGAATTTGGCACGCCATTCATAATGGTGAAACCGCTACCAAAACGGTAACCCGTTAACCCTTGCAAGTAGTTATTACGAACTATTTGGTCTTTGTTAATAACACGAATACCACCGGTATGATCAACACCGTTACCAAAGAACGCGTTATTTTCAATGATGTTGCCGTTACCATGGCGCAACGTTAGTGTGCCACGAGACTCAAAAAAGACATTATTCTTTAACACATTCTTGCCAGATTTTACTGAGATGATTTCCACCTCACCATTACATTGGTCAAAGTAATTGTTTTCAACCAGGGTAAAAGAATCCGTTAAAGAATAGTGACTGGTGCCAATACGCAATGTTTCACCACCGTTTGAGCCCAATATTTGGCGCGGGCCAAAATAATTGTGATCAATTTGATGATGATTTTGCTGGCTATTTTCACTATTTAGACGCACCGCCATGGTGACGCCTTTGTTGGTCTTGCCCGCCAAGTAGTTATGGTCAAAGCGATTATATTGACCATACATACCGACCCAATAATCAGACTCTTGCTTATCTGGATTCGAGTAATCTTCGATAACCATTTCACTAATGCGTGAATGATAAGCTAAGTCTGTTTTATTGCGACGAAAGGCAATCACTTCATTACTTGGTGTGTAACCTTGCTTAAACACCAAGCCTGATGCATGCAAATATTGACCTGCTAAACGCAAGTTAGATTGGCCGCTTAGGATAACCTCACCTTTGGTTTCTGCCATCAAGGTGATAGGTTGATCTTTTGTACCTTGCCCGGTAAACAAAATTTCAAAGTCTTGCCAAGTGCCATTGGCGAGCTTCACCGTATCTCCAGCTTCTAATGAAGAAGCAATCTCAGCGTAGGCTTTTGGTGAATCAACTAAATATTCTTTAGCGCAGAGTTCAGTTGTTACCAGTAGAGAGATAAGGGTCAGGGCAAGATTTTTCATGTGTGTACCGTACATCAGGATTATCAGTGGATAAGAATTAAGGCTTTTTACAACTCTGTGTCAGAAAAAGCCTTAATCTAATACGCAGCGAGCGAGTTTATATGCATGTGTTCGCGGCACAAGACCGCGAACTGATCGAGATTACTTGTTTAAAGTGCGAAAGTAATCAAAGATTTCAGGTACGTTACCATTGCCCATGCCAGCGTCAAATGCCGCTTGCAAGTTCGCCGATGAACCTTCTGCGATCTCTGAACGAGTGCCTAAGTCTTCAACCATTTGTAAGAAGTAACCTAAGTCTTTATTAGCGTTGGCAATTGAGAAACCCAAGTCGCTAACATCGTCTACTGCGTAGTTTTTACAAAACTGCATAAACGGTGAGTTAGACGGGCCAGTCGACATGATGTCGAACAATTGTTGACGATCAACACCAGCGCGATCAGCAACAGCGAACGCTTGAGACATGGCACATACTGTGGTCATACCCATAAAGTTGTTGATAAGTTTAGTGGTGTGACCCGCACCTAGAGCGCCAAGGTGGAATACATTTTCACCCTGCTCTTCTAATACAGGTTTAACTTTGTTGAAAGTATCGATATCGCCAGACGCCATAATGTTCAATAGACCATCTTTCGCATGTGCTGGTGTACGGCCAAGAGGAGCATCAATCATACCAACACCTTTAGCGGCTAAATCAGCACCGATTTTACGAGTTGATGCAGGAATTGACGTACCAAAATCAACCAATACAGAACCTTCTTTGATTCCAGCAAGAATGCCTTCATCGCCATAAACAACTTTCTCAACAATGGCAGATGTGGTCAGACACAACATAACAATATCACTAGATTCTGCTAATTGCTTTGCTGAGCTTGCCGCTTTTGCACCGCGAGCAACACATGCGTCTACGGCATCTTTGTTAAGATCCATGACCGTCAGTTCATAGCCTCTATTTTGTAAATTTTCGACCATGTTGCCGCCCATAAGGCCTAGGCCGATAAAACCAATCGTTGGCTTTGACATATAAAACTCCTAAATTACTGTTTCGTGCGTGCCGTGAATGAATTGCGAGACATTCTTATATAACGGGGCACCTAAATTGTTACTTTGTCAATCGACAACGTTCTAATCGTGGGTACGGCTTAAAACGTCGTCTTGTTTGTTTAGACGAGCAGCATTAACTGCTCGTCAAAGTCTTGTTGCTTATTAGAATTTAGCTTTAACACCAAACTCCCATTTAGTTCCTGAACGAGAGTAATCAGCAATCGTTGTGTCGTTACCACGAGTGTACACTTGTGGTTCATTGGTCAAGTTAAGACCTTTCAAGAAGAAACTAACATTTGAGTTCAACTTATATTTAGCTGACATATCGATGTAGTTCGAGTCTTGCACGTAACGATGTGAGCGATCAGGGAACGGCAGGTTGTTTGGTTGAAGATACTTAGATCTGTGTTTCCACAATAGACGTACCGTAGTCTTTTCACCTTCCCAGTAAATTGACGCTGACGCAACATTACGAGAGAAACCAAATAAGTTAGCATCTGATACGATACCTGGACTTGCCACCTCATCTGTATTGAAGTTTGAATCTGCGTAGTTCCAAGCAAACTTGGTACCTAGACCATTGAATGGTGCAGGTAATTCACTAAAGTGCTTCTGACCGGTAAATTCGACACCTTTAATGATTGAGTCATCATCAGATGTTTGTTTCACAAGGTGACTTACATCTGGGTAAACCGAATCTTCGCCATCTAGTTCAACAGTGATGTCACGTTGTTCAGTAATGGTCTCATAACCACCTTCGAACGACTTGTAGTACAGTGCCGCACTAAAGAACGCGTCTTGCGACGGATAGTATTCAAATGATACGTCGTAGTTCATCGCAGTGTATGGGTCTAAATGGTTACCATTTGCTTCACCGCCACGGATAACTTCTGAGTAATCTGTATTGGTATCCGGGTCACAAACCGTATCGTCTTCATCTTCACAAGTTTCATAGCTTACACCGGCTGACATCGCATTCATTTGGAAGCGAGAAAGTGAGCGGTAAGCTGCTGTACGAATGAAGAATTCGTCAGTAACCATAAAGGTTAAGTTCATGCTAGGTAACCATTCAGTGTAATCTGAATCTAAGTCAACAGCTTCGATTTCACCGGTTGGGTTAATTACCGCATCCCAAGTGATGTCACCTTCATTGTTTTCTGTTGATGTGATGTACACCTTGTCACCCCAACCATCAGAGTGAGTTTCAGTTTTAACGACACGAACACCAACGTTACCAAATACTGGAATATCAGCAATTTCGGTATCAATATTGGCCATAATATAACCGGCTGTAATGGTTTCCTCTACATCACGGTCACCACCATCGCGGCCATCGTTACGTTCGCCAATGTCATAAAAGTCTGTACCTGTTGCGCCAGGCAGCTGGCCTAAAACTTGACCAATAAAACATTTGTGATCATAGGTTGCGTAACGCGTTGCGTCGCCACCTTCACCTGGTTCTTCGGTAAATTGAATGTTGTTCTCATGATCGTTTTGACAATTATCGATAATGCCATTGATCAATTCTGAGTTTGCTTCTGGGTTTAATTCGTCCCAACTGTTATCTTCGTTATCGCTGGCACCATTACGTTGGCTACCATCGGCAATAACAAGTGATACATCATTGTTTACATAGTCAACCAATTGTTCTACTGAGTAACGAACACCGGCTTTAATGCTAGAAATGTAATTATTATCCAGTTCATATTGACCGCTAAAATCGATAGCCCAGATATCATCTTTACGTTCTTCATGAGTACGACGATATTCTACGTATGCATGACCGTCATGAACAAAGTTGCCCATGTAGCTAGCATCAAACGCTTCCCAAGAAGAGAACCCAGGATCACTTGGACCTAAGCGATTGCTATCAAGCCAAGTAAGGGTTGGAACATTACGACCACGGAAATCAAGTGAGTAGTTGTAACGCTCAGTCGAACGGAACTTGGTACGATGACGCGTACGGTAACGGTAAGATTCTGAGTAAGATAAATCTAAGTTAAGAGTTAAATCATCAGTAGGCGTGTATTCAATCTCGATACCACCACCGCGATATTCATCTTCTTGGTTGCGGTTTTCACCTTGTAATGTAGGACGGGCTTCACCGGTTGCATACAATAAGGTGTGATCTGAACTGATAATGTGATCAGCAAGGTCGTCGCGACGCGTATCTAGCGCCAATTCCATACGTTTTTCGGTGTATTCTAAATCAGAGTGCTCATAATCAACGTTAATGTTTAACTGATCATTTGGCACCCATTGGAACGTAAATACCGCGCCAAAACGGTCATCTTCATCTTCGCCTGTACGCCAGTAGGCATCATTTGGTACATAAAAGATACTGCTTTGATCATAATCGGCAAGGTCGGTATCAATACCTAATTCAGGTTCACGACCTACACGACCGGCACTAACACCTTGTTGACCTGTAGCACAGTTACTACCACCGGTTAATGGTGTGCCATCAGCAGCGCGCAAGGCACATACACCCATTTGTGAACTACCGCCGTAGTTTTCTTCCGGGTTAGAAGAATCTGTGTAGTTAAAACCAAGGGTAAAACCCATGTCACCGAAATCATCGGTTTCCCATTGCTGTACCGTTGATGCAACAAATTTTGCACCCCAAGGATCTACATCACCGTCTACATCTTCGTAGTAGCTGTTGTAAATACCGGCAGCTTGGAACGTAGATTGGCTCTTGCCGTAATCTACCGCGCGTAATGAGTTCACATCGATAGTTCCTGACGTACCACCTTCAACAAGGTCAGCTTGTTGAGATTTGTAAATGACGACTTTATCAACAAGTTCTGATGGGAATTTCTTAAAGTTTACAGCTCGACCAGGACCAGCATTGGTAATAGTGCGACCATTAAACGTTGAATACCCCCAATATGAGCCAAGACCACGAATTGAGATTTCGTTTTGGCTACCTTTAAGGCGGTGACCGGTTGCACCGGTAATATTTTCAATAACGTCTGATAATGATAAACCTGGTAGTTCACCAAAATCCGCTGCCGCGACAGCATCGACGATGGCAGTGGTATTTTTCTTTTCGTTCAATGAACGAGTCATGGTACCCCTCATACCACTGACCTCAATCACTTCGATATCTGATTCTACTTCAGCTTCGGTTTCGTTTTCTTGTGCCGTTGCACCAAATGCAAGCATTGTTAGCAATGTTGAAGCACATAAGAATTTTCGTGGATAGCTGCCCTGTTGGCGAATTGCCCAGCTAATCTTGTTTAACTTGTTGTTAGTAGCCATTGATATATTCCGATTATTTTAATTTTTTTATATTCAGCTTGTGCTTATTCAAGCAACATAAAAAAACATTGTCAACCATTTTGGTAAAACAATTTAACATAAAATAACATTTATAAACTTACCAATTGATCGCAACCCCTTAACCAATAACGGTTTCAGGCTAAGGGTCACTAAAGACAGTTAAACCAGGTTAATTTTGACCAATTCATATCAGCGGTAAATATCTTCGATTACTGCTTCACATTGAGGGATTTTTTATTTGCAGTAAGGATTACCACACTAAGGTATTAGACGTGCGCGACAGGAACTAGGGATTAGACACGAAAAATAAACCTTAAAATTGATAAATTTTCCCTGCACGCCAATAAAAACATAACGCATAAGTTCAGAGACTTAATGATGAAAAGGCAGTTAAATACAATGCTCGCGCCATATCAGTGAGCTATCTATGGGTTGACTATTAGCTAACACAAGCCTTATAAAAGATTAATAAGTAGACAAATTACAAACCATGAGGGCGGCTAATATAAGTAAACAATCTCAGTGGAGTATGTTGCCAAACAATAACATAAACACATTCTTGGTTAGGCAAAGTGGGATGACCAAATAAACCGCTACCAACGCACATCTAACCTCGTAAAAATACAATATTTGCTATTAAATTAATTTAATCACAATAGCATGGTTGACAAATTGGCTATACAATTTAATATAAAAACCAAACCAAAATAAAAACAATTGGTTTACCAAGAAAACAATGGGACTATAATAATGAAAAATATAACAATGAGAAAATCGGTTGCTATGGCAGCGATTGCGTTAGCAATGGCTGGTTGTGATACCGATGAGTTGCCAGACAAAAATGGTAATTCATTTGGCCAGCTAACCGTTTCAGGTGATGCAAGGGTTGGGGAAACGTTAACGGCAACCGTAGCTGATGCTAATGGTGTTGATGAATCAGCGATAAACTACAGTTGGATGGCTGACGGCACAGTAATACCAGAAGCGACATCTAATTCGTTTACGTTAACGGAAGCACAGGCCGGTTCTCAAATTAGTGTAACGGTTTCGTATATTGATAACGATGATTATCAAGAACGAATCACTTCAAATGAAACAAGCTCAGCGTTAATGAACTTTATCGGTTCAATCACCATTTCAGGTGCGATGGAAGTAGGTAAACTGCTAACAGCCACGTTACTTGATGATAATAACTTTGATCTAGAAAACGTTGTATTTACTTGGTATGCCGATGGCGTAGAGATCAGCGGCGAAACTGCGGCAACTTACGTAATCATGGAAGCCGATGTTGGTAAAGTGATCACTGTAACCGCATCATACGTTGATGGTGATGCCTACGATGAAGTGACGACATCAGAACCAACGTCTGCAATTATTGCCAACCAAGGCAATGTGCCAGCAACATTCGAAAACTTAGCAGCAACTGTTGCTAATAATGCTATGAACCCTATCAGTGGTAACGTTGCCATCAGTGACGATGACGCCGGTGAAGACATGGCTGAAGTACAAACTGATGTGATGACGACCTACGGTACATTTTCAATCGCAGACAATGGCGATTGGACATACACATTAGATACCGCAAATGCGACAGTGTCTTCGCTTGCAAGTTCTACAGATACCATCACAGATGACATTACCATTATGTCGACCGATGGCAGTACTGCAGTCCTTGTTATTACCATCACAGGTACTGATATGGTTGCTGCGACGCAAGTAGCAAAAATTACCGACAGCATGACTGATGATGCCGGTGAACTACGCTATAAGCTAGACTCAGCGATTTCTCAAGGTAAACTGACCGTATCGTTCCTAAAAGAAAATAACTCAACCAACCCAGATGGTGCAAAAGACGCCTATATTGGTTTGTTTGGTGAATCAACCAGTACCAGTAACGCTATTGTTGACTTACGAATCCAAGAAGACAAATTCGTGATTCGCGATCAAGATATCGATGTTGCTATCCCATTTGTACCTGGTGTATGGACAGACGTAGAGATGACTTGGGATGCTTCTGCAGCAACCGATGCAATCGCGCCTCTAGTTACCATTACCATCAATGGTACCAGTGTTACGACTGACGCGTTTTCTTCAGCATCATCATCACTTAGTGATGTAATGGCTGGTGTTCGTTACGCTATCTTTAAGCTAGGTGATAACAGTTCAACCATCGTTGATGCCGCTTACTATGTAGATGACGTTAAAATCTATTCTGACATGGCCGGTACAACCGTGGCATTTGAAGATGATTTTGAAGGTTATACCGTTGGTGACTCGTTAGATGATGATAACGGTGCATCACCTTATCACTCGAATACCGCTGAGGCTGTTGTTGCGCTTTACGGTACAGACACTGGACCAACGACAGGTCCTGGTAGTGCGGGTAACCAAATCGCGCAAATTACTGACAGCATGACCGACGATGCCGGTGAACTTCGCTACAAGCTAGATTCAGCCATCGCTCAGGGTAAACTGACCGTATCGTTCCTTAAACAGGACAACTCAACCAACCCTGATGGTGCGAAAGACGCGTACATCGGTTTATTTGGTGAATCAACCAGTACCAGCAATGCTATTGTTGACTTACGAATCCAAGAAGACAAATTCGTGATTCGTGACCAAGACATCGATGTTGCTATTCCATTTGTACCAGGTGTTTGGACTGATGTTGAAATTACTTGGGATGCCTCAGCAGCGACCGATGCCGTAGCACCTCTTGTTACCATTACTATCAATGGTACCAGTGTTACGACGGATGCGTTCTCTTCAGCATCATCATCTCTAAGTGACGTGATGACCGGTGTTCGTTATGCCATCTTTAAATTAGGTGACAATGGTTCAACGGTTGTTGATGCTGCGTACTTTGTTGATGAGGTTAAAATCTATTCAGACATGGCCGGTACAACCGTGGCATTTGAAGATGATTTTGAAAGCTACACTGACGGTGTATCGCTAGACCCTGACAGCAATGATGCATCAGTTTATCATTCAAACTCTGCTGAAGTTATCGTCACTACTGAGTAACTTAGCAACAAAATAGACATTCTCCCTCAAGTAAAAAGCGCTACTTAATGTGGCGCTTTTTTTATCTAAAAATAGCCCTGCTAAGCGTTTTAGGGGAGCCTTAATAACAGCTAATCAGCACAATATAGGCACAGGCTAACAAGCGACTGCTCTGCCCTATTAAAATATTGAATAAAAGCACCGCTTGTAAACGCCGCTTAGAAACACCACTTAGAAACACCACTTAGAAACACCACTTAGAAACACCACTTAGAAACATCAGAAAATACAAAAAACACTCATATTGGTATAACCATAAGAGCAATAGCCGCTTTACCAAAACTTAACCAAACACCTGCGTGCACACCTTTAAAAAACCCAATAAAGACATACAAACAAAGGACTTAACGTACTTATCGAGTTTCTACTTATTTTTAAATAAACATTAAAAACAATGTCAAATTAACTAAAACCCCAATAAAAATTGGTAATATAATATCTTGAACATTAACAAATGATATGTAATTATTACATTGTGTTTATTGGACAAAATTTAAAGCCTGAATATTGGCGTTAAGTTTTCATTTTCAGTCTATTGAGGTAGGGAAAATATGGCAGCAAAAAGACTGTTCTGGGGCATTGTCGATTTAATCGAAACATCTATTAATTCTGGAAAGTTTCCAGCGGGTAGTCGTTTACCTCCAGAAAGAGAGCTTGCGCAACGATTCAATGTTAGCCGACCAACCATTCGCGAAGCAATTATTGCGCTTGAAGTGAGAGGCCGTGTTGAAGTTAAAACAAGCTCTGGCGTTTATGTACTAGATTCTCAGAAATCCGGTAAAGCATCGAAAAAAATCAATGCATTCGAAGTGACACAAGCACGAGCCGTTGTTGAAGGTGAAGTCGCTGCACTGGCTGCTGCTGCCATCACCGAGGAAGAGCTGGATGAAATGCATCAAACGCTCACAGATATGGAAGAAGGCAAGAATATGCAAGCCGCCGATAAGGACTTTCATAGAATAATTGCGGATGCGACTCGCAACGAAGCAATGAAGAGTTTAGTGGCGAGCTTATGGGAATTGCGCGCTTCTTCAAAAGAAATCATCGAAGATTACGACAGTGTTTGTAGCAAAGATAATGCGAAAACAATTGCTGAGCATAGAGCCATCTACAATGCGCTAAAATCACGTGACGCAAGTCAATCAAGAACGGCAATGCACGAGCATTTCGATCGCTTGATTAACACCTTGTTTGAAGCCGAAGAAAGCAGAGCCTTAGAGAAAATCAAAAAAGAAAGCAGTGAAAAACGAGACATGTACTCGATAAGAAGACAGGCATAAATAAACGCCCTCCTTCTGCATTGACAGCTCAATTGTCATCATACTAAATATAGAAAGCCACCTTCTTCTGAGTCTTTAGATTAAGGTGGCTTTTTTGTGTTACTTTTTTGCGTTCCATTATAACCAAACATCGCCCCACGATTTCCTAGCAATCGACAACCATAGCTGAGCCTATTTTTAGCCGTTGTAAAGCTCGTAATACCGCTCAAATATGATATTGATGTGGTCAATTGAGCCGCTAACTTGCTACAGGCTCTCGCCTTATAGTACGTATTGATTCGCAACCAACAGGCAAAACATCTCACCATTTATTCTAACCAATCCCTGTTCCACCAAATCTAACTTGGTAAAACCAAAGTGGTCAAAAAATAACCACCCAAAACCAACTCATCAGACCAGTAAAGACTTCCCCAAAAACAATGACTCACGACACGATTGTATGACCAATTGTAAAATCCATGTAAAAATAACCTTTGAAACAGCACAATAAATAATCTAATGTTGAAGTGACCAAAGGTAAGTACCAATAAAAACAAAAATACAAATTGGCCTTACCAAAATAAACCAAATGATAATAAAACATAAAAACAACCAACTGTTATCGCATTCACGGGGAGATGAAAATGAAACTCAACAAGATAACGTCGGCATTAAAGAGCAATTTATTTAAGACAAATAATGCCGCTTTAGCCGCAGCCCTTACCACTCTATTGTCCGCACAATCTTTTGCTGCGGAACAAGAACAAACTGCCGCCAGCGAAGATATGGAAGTCATCGAAGTAACAGGCATGCTTGGCAGTATGAAAGAAGCCGCTCGCTTAAAACAAACCGACGGTCGAATTGTTGACGCCGTTGTCGCAGAAGATATCGGTAAATTGCCAGACAATAACATTGCCGAAGCACTACAACGTATTACCGGTGTGTCAATTACTACAGATTTTGGTGTTGGTGATGGCGTATCTATCCGTGGTTTACCGCAAAACCGTGTTGAGTTAAACGGTCGCTCTACAATTGGTGACTCTCGTGACGGTATCAGCCTGCAAGATTTTCCATCAAGCTTCCTTAAAACGGTCGAAGTTGTTAAAACGCCTACTGCCGATATGATTGAAGGCGCGTTAGGTGGCACAGTAAGTATGCGCACAGTGCGTCCTCTAGAATTGGATGCCATGACCAGCTACATCTCTATTGACGGTGAATACGCCGATAAAACCGAAAACTGGGCACCCATCTTCAATGGCTCAATTGGTAATAATTGGGACCTAGGTGATTCAGGTAGTTTTGGTGTGATTGCTATGCTTGCTTATCAAGATCGCGAAATCCGTCAAGACCAATTTATGAGTCGCGTATTGCCACAAGATATCGATATTAACGGTATGGAAGCAAACACCAAAAGCGGTAACTTTATCGTTCGTGATCAGCATACTGTAGAGCAGTACGTAGAGAAACGTGAACGCACCGCAGCGAACCTATCATTTCAATGGGCACCAGAATCAGCAGATGGTATGGTTTACCTTGATTTAAGCGGTACTAAGCGCGAAGGTGAACAAGCAGGTAATTCAATCTTAGGTGTTGTTGGTGCATTAGAAACCAATGAAGGCACCACCCAAGATAGCAATGGCCAAATTGATAATTACACCTTGGTTAACGATTTCGCTATTCCAAAAACCTACAGTGACTTCCGTGAAACGGATTCATTTTCTCACGCCTTAGGCGCGGAATGGAATCTGTCTGACTCAGTTAAAATTTCAGGTGAAGTGTCTTACGCGTCATCAGAAAGTACCCGTCCAGATACTGAATTTACCTTGCGCCCAATTGAAAAAGGTCCATGGTTGATTGATGAATCACAAGTGACTCACGTTTACGATGGTGAATTTTCACAATCAGGTGACAAACTACCTAGCATCATTCATTCAGATCCTAACGCCTATACTGCGGCAGAAAACTTAGCACTTCGTACGTTTAAAAGTGAACTAAAAGAAACCGATAATGAAGAAACAGCTGTACGCTTTGATATCGAAATTGATGAGCCGTTTAGTATTGATTGGTTAAGCAAAGTTAAAGCCGGTGTTCGTGCTACCAAACGCGATTACGAATACAAAGAGTACAAAGAAGAAATCAAAGATATCTATAAGAATGCCTTCAATGACGACGGTTCAAGTGCAGCACTTTGGATTGATGATTATAACGCAGCCTTTGGCGGTAGCTTTACAACGTTGAGCCATGATCATTCATTTGATCAATTAGGCAAGACAGGTCAAAACGACTTACTTACCTTTGCTACATACAACGGTTTGTCAAACCCAGGTCGCACCTACAGTGAGATACAACAATTGCTTGCGGGTACGAACATGGCAACAACCGGCAGCTTGCGTGATAACCAAGACTTCAATGAAGGTGCTTATCGTGACATCACCGAAGATACCGCAGCAGTTTACTTGTCAGCGTATTTAGATTTTGGTGATTTGACAGCCATCGTTGGTGGCCGTTATGTAACGACCGATCTTGAATCAGCTGTTATGCGTGACGGTGAAAAGGTTACTGGTGAGAACGATTATGATGACTTCCTACCAAGCTTAAACGTTACTTACAGCATTTCAGACCAAACGCAAGTTCGCTTTGCTGCAGCAAAAGTTATGCGTCGTGCTGACTTTAACGAGCTAAGCCCAGCATTTGATGTAAACAACGATACCACCAAGGCTACTCAAGGTGCGATCGACCTAGACCCATACCGTGCTACTCAATATGACATGTCAATTGAGCACTACTACGGTCAAGGTAACATGATCTCGTTTGCTGTATTTTACAAAGACGTAGAATCATTCTTAAGCACATCATCAACGTGTGTTGCAGACCCATCTACTTCAGGTCAAAACGTGACCGAGTGGTACAGTGTTTGTCAACTAGAGAACGCTGGCGAAGATAACTCACAACTTGTGTATTCAAGCACCACTGAATTCTCTGATGCGGAAGGCTTCGCCCATGTTGAAGGATTGCGTGATGCAGGCCTAACGGGTATCGATACGCAAAAAGATACCAATGGTGAAGAAGGTGAAGTAAAAGGTTTCGAGATTGGTTACCAACAAATCTTTGATTTCTTACCAGGTGCATGGTCAGGTTTAGGTATTAACTTAAACTACACCTATGCCGACAGTGAGCAACCAAATGGTAACCCACTACTGGATATTTCAGAGAACACCTATAACGTACAAGCATTTTGGGAATACGAAAGCTTCGCAATGCGCTTAGCTTATAACTATCGTGATAAGTACCTTGATACAGAGAATGAGAAGCGTGTAATCGGTATCAACTCTGCAGGTTCTATTGGCGAAGAAGATTCGGTTTACGGTAATAACTACCGTGATGACAGAGGTCAGTTAGACTTCTCTGCAAGCTGGGATATTAACGAGAACTTCACCGTTGTCGCTAATGGTACTAACTTGACTGGCGAACCTTCAATATTCCTATCTGAGCTAGGTAGCCCTTGGTTGTACACAGAAGCGGATCGTCGCTACTCAATTGGTGTACGCGCTAAGTTCTAAAGTGAAACTTACCTTGTAGCAATATCGCAAGGTAAACCTTCTCTCCCTGAAATAGGCCTCTCGACATGATTCGGGAAGCCTATTTTTTTGCGCTAAATACAATCGATAACAAGCCGCTTATTAAATTTCAGACACAAAAAAACCAGCTCTAAGCTGGTTTATTGTTTACGAGTGCCAAATCTGCAATGGCAATTTATTTTGCTTTGGTCACTATTGTACATGTCAGGCCACCACTACTGTTACCGACACAGTTTGTCTCAATCGGCTCCTCAGCAGTACCATCAAAAACCACTGCAACACCATTTCGACTAGCTGCTGCCATAAACCTATCTACACCTGCTTGCCCTTGTTCTGTCCATTGGTATGATTGAGATGTTCTAAACTGCTCTTGATTTAACGGTATTTCATTTCCATCCGCATCAACAGCTTTTATTAAAGTCAGTGGCAGTGAATCACCGACACTTACTAACGCTTGAAAGTAAGCAGACGAACCATCATCAAACTCTACTTTAAAAATAATAGGGAAAGGCTGCATTGTTCCAGAGATTTGAGCCGCAGAAGCCAATAAATCGCCCGTCTTTTCGATATACGTTCGAGTATTTACCAAATAGTCCGACACCTTATTTCTTGCACTAGATGAGCCAGATAAATCATAAGCACTATCGACACCGACGTCTTCACTAGGTATATCCGTTTTATATTGTAAAGAATTAATCAACTCTTGATGAATAACCAGCATATCATTAAAGGCCGCAAACTCTTCAGATGACGGATGCTGACTCACTACATTTCTAATATCAGCTACTCCAGGTTCAAATGATTTAATCGTCACTACCTGATATTTTCTCAATTCTTCTCGTTCCAAATTGACAATAAATACATAGACGTTTGCATGCCCCTCTTCATCGGCCACATATTTAGCGATACTTTCGTACTCACTAGAGTAAACACAGTTATTACACTGGGTTAATACACTGTTTATTGCATGGGCAGAAAGGCTTATGAAAGAGAAGCTTGTGAATAAGATTATTCTTTTTAAAATACTCATGTTAGCTCGTTACTTGATTGGATGTTCCATTCCATACTTGAATTACTCAAGCATATCATTCAACGCAAAGCATTGACGTCTTACAATTAATCCTTGTAGAGACCAAGAAGTCGGTAAAATACTCAATATAGTATTAATCGACTTTTCCAAGTATAACCAGTTAGACATAAAAACAGCAGTTAATAAAAGTGCCGCAGTTCTGCACCACGTAACGCAAAATATAACCTATAAAAAAGCCGCTTATTAAATTTCAGGCACAAAAAAACCAGCTCTAAGCTGGTTTATTGTTTTCTTGTCTGTGGTAATGACAAGAATAAATGGTACCGGAAGCCGGACTTGAACCGGCACGCCCGCAAAGGCAACGGATTTTGAATCCGTCGTGTCTACCAATTCCACCACTCCGGCAACACGTGCTCAACGTTAAGTTGATGCAAGGCATTATAGGGAAGATTTTTTTTGGTGCAAGTATTTTTATGACTAATTCCACTTATATGTATATTTTTCAACCATTTCACTCTACACCTAGCCTGCGCGGTACATTGTTAATGTAACTTTTACATTTCAATAACACCTTTTTTAACAAAATAGGCGTAAGCTTTAGGCAATTCATTAAATTGCTTAGGAGGCACCACATGGCTGCATTTTTCATTCCCTCAATAAATTTAATGGGCGCTGGTTGTTTAGCGGACGCAATCGCTAATATCGAGGCTCAAGAGTTTAAAAAAGGTATTATTGTTACCGATAAAGTTCTTGTCGATATTGGCATGGTTGATAAAGTTCAACAGCTACTCACTGACAAGGGCGTTGATACAGTTGTATTCGACGGTACCCAGCCTAACCCAACCGTTAGTAACGTAAATGACGGCTTGGCTCTTCTTCAAAAAAATAACTGTGATTTTGTAATCAGTTTAGGTGGTGGTTCACCACATGACTGTGCCAAAGGTATCGCTTTGCTTGCCACCAACGGTGGTCAAATCAAAGATTATGAAGGCGTCAACTTGTCGAAAAAACCGCAATTACCACTAATTGCTATTAATACCACAGCGGGTACTGCCTCAGAGATGACGCTATTTTGTATCATCACTGATGAAGATCGCCACATTAAAATGGCCATCGTCGACAAAAATACCACACCGCTTATTTCTGTAAATGATCCTGAGCTGATGCTTGAAAAACCAGCGTCACTGACAGCGGCAACCGGTATGGATGCATTAACCCATGCGGTAGAAGCTTATGTATCAACTGCGGCAACACCATTAACAGACGCAGTCGCTTTAAAAGCGATTGAGCTTATCCAAGGTAACCTGCGCACCGCGGTAAGCAATGGTGATGACATTAACGCTCGTGAGCAAATGGCTTATGCGCAATTTATGGCGGGTATGGCGTTTAACAATGCATCGCTTGGTTATGTACACGCAATGGCGCACCAATTAGGTGGTTTTTATGACCTACCGCACGGTGTTTGTAACGCTATCTTATTACCTCATGTGCAAAACTTTAACGCTAAAGTATGCCCAGAGCGCTTAACCGATGTAGCAAAAGCTATGGGTGTTGATACCTCTGCGATGAGCCCAGAGCAAGGCGCACAAGCTGCACTAGATGCTATTAGAAGCTTATCGAAAGATGTGAATATCCCGTCAGGTTTGACAGAGTTGGATGTAAAAGAAAGCGACTTTGATGTGCTTGCAACAAACGCCTTGAACGATGCGTGTGGTTTAACCAACCCAATTCAAGCGACGCACGATGAAATCAAAGCGATATACGCTGCCGCAATGTAGCATCCAAGATTAATGCTGATGGTATTTTAAATTGGCATAAATCTAAGCTAGATTATAAAAGCCCTGGTCATCGACTAGGGCTTTTTGTTGTTTAATACCAACTCACCAACTGCGCCATTGTGCGTCTTGTTTTGCCCCGTGGTGGGTCTTGCACTCGATAACCAAAGGCAGCCATAACCGCCGGTTTGTATAGCGCTGGATCAATGGCAAAGTGCTCTTCTAACACGGCGATAGTTTTATCCTGTTCAAAACCTTCTATCGGACACGAATCAATGCCCATTAGCGCCGCGGTAGTCATCATATTGGCTAGAGCGATATAGGCTTGCTTACCGCACCAGTCGGTAATTTGTCGGTCGGTGGTTACCTTAAAATCATGCTCCTGAAACTTTTGATAGGCCTGATTAAAAAAAGCGATCACATCGTCAGGTAATTGCTTTACGTCTTTGAGGAATGTTTGCAGGTAGTCAGAATTGTGCTGCATGTTAACTTGGGTATGAGCCAGGAAAATCACAAAATGGCTCGCGGTGCCAAGCTGCCCAGAGGTATCATTAAAAGCACCATTAGCGCCCCAAGTAAAGTCTCTAAATAACTCGCGCTTTTGTGGCGACTGCACCACCAATAATTGATAAGGTTCAAAACCAAATGATGAGGGTGATAAGCGAGCGGCTTCTAAAATGGTGGTAAATTGCGCTTCAGCTATGACTTTACTGTCATCAAACACCTTGGTTGCATGTCGCATATTAGAGGCGTCTAAAATTTGCTGTTGCAACGATTCAATATTTGTCATTAAAAACTCCCAATACATCGATAAAAAATCAATAAACGGATCAGGCAGCTGCCAAATCAGCGTGGCTTGCACAAGCACTTGAGAAAAAGTATAGATGAGTCACGCAAATGCGCTGCCAACAGCGTGATATTAGGCAGTGGTGAATAAAATTTTACAGTTTTATCGCAACAAATTTACCAATTATCGTGGTTATGTTTACATCCGCGTATGAATGGGTTAAAAAACCGCCTGACATAATAAAAACAGTTGGACATACATATATGCTATACAAAAATTTGATCAAGGCACTGTCCTTGTCATCATTGGTATTTGCAGGCACTCTGCAAGCTGACGAAGGGATGTGGCAGCCGCATCAGTTACAACAAATAAGCGGAAAGCTAAAACAAGCGGGGTTAGAGTTAGACCCAACGCAAATGGAAAACCTAGACCAATTTCCAATGAACGCCATCATTAGCTTAGGTGGTTGTACTGCATCATTTTTATCTGAGCAAGGCTTAGTCGTAACCAATCATCATTGTGCTTACGGTTCTATTCAATATAACTCTTCAGAAGACAAAAACCTGTTAAAGCAAGGCTTTGTTGCTAAAACCAAAGCCGAAGAATTACAAGCAGCACCGGGCTCTCGCGTATACGTGACCGAGTCATTGACCAATGTTACCGAAAAAATTACCGGTTCCATTGCAAGCTCAGTACAAGGTGAAGCGTATTACAACGCCATCGAGAAAAATGAAAAAGCACTGGTTGCCGAATGTGAAACCTCACAAGATTATCGTTGTGAAGTGTACAGCTTTCACGGCGGCTTAGAGTACTTTCTAATGAAACAATTGGCGCTGCGTGATGTCCGTTTGGTGTACGCACCACCGTCAAGCATTGGCAAATTCGGTGGCGATACCGACAACTGGATGTGGCCACGTCACACCGGTGACTGGGCATTCTACCGTGCTTACGTAAGCAAAGACGGTAAGCCGGCAGATTATTCAAAAGATAACGTTCCATTTAAGCCAAAAGCATTCTTAAACGTTAACGCCAATGGTGTTGAAGAAAACGATTATGTCATGGTACTTGGCTACCCTGGGCGCACCAATCGCTATCGCATCGCCGATGAAGTAGAAAATGTGTTTACTTGGGTTTACCCAACATCAAAACGCTACCGCGAAGAATACATTGACGTTATCAAAACCACAGCACCTGCTGGCAGCGAAGCGCGTATCAAATACGAAAGCACCTTGGCTGGTTTAGCCAACTACGCGAAAAACTATGGCTCTATGGTTGAAAGCTTTAATAAAGGTGACATGCTAACCCGTAAGCAACAAGAGTTGACTGAACTACAAGACTGGATCAATGCTTCTGCGGATCGTCAACAGCAATATGGTAAAGCACTTAAAGAGCTGAACCAGTTAGTGGCTGAGACCGAGAAAAACCAACAGCGCGATTTGATCATGAGCTATATTGGTCGCACCAATTTAATGAGTGTCTCAAAACGTCTATATCGTTTGGCCAATGAAAAAACCAAAGCTGACAGCGAACGCAAACAAGGTTACCAACAACGTGACATGAAGCGTTTTACCCAAGGCATGAAACGCGTTAACCGTCGTTACGATGCCGAGGTCGACAAAGCGGTATTGACGCACTTTATCGCCGAGTATGCGCAGTTCCCAGCGTCTGAACGCAACCCAACGTTCGATGCATTTTTCGCCCTGACTGACGGCTTTAATGCTGACAAATTAGCGGCGAAGTTAGATGAGATGCACAGTAACACTAAACTTGATGACGAAGCGACACGTTTAGCTTGGATGGAAAAGTCGGTAGATGACTTCAAGGCCAGTGACGACCCATACATTCAGTATGCGGTTTCGCAATATGACAACGACCGTAAACTAGAGCAACAAGCGGAAGCTTTGTATGGTCAATTAGCACAAGCGCGCCCTGCATTTATGGCGGCGATGATTGCCTTTAAAAAGAGCAAAGGTGAGCCAGTTTACGCTGATGCCAATAGCTCACTACGTATCACCTACGGTAATGTCAAAGGCTACTCACCACAAGACGGCTTAACAGCGACGCCATTTACCACATTAGAAGGTATGCTAGCCAAGTATGTTGCCGGTGACAGTGAATTTGATCTATTCGAAAATATCCGCACTGCGATTGCCAACAAAGACTACGGTAAATACTACCGTGAAAAAGTGAAATCAGTGCCGGTTAACTATTTATCAACCCTAGATATCACCGGTGGTAACTCAGGTTCACCGACACTAAATGGTAAAGGTGAATTTGTTGGTCTGGTATTTGACGGCGTGTATGAATCAATCATTGGTGATTGGGATTATGACACCAAGTTAAATCGTGCCATCCATACCAGTGTGCCATTTATGCTGTGGACCATGGAACATATTGACGGTGCTGGTAACATCGTTGACGAAATGACCATTGTTGAATAATCATTTCGCCGGCAAATAATAAAAAAAGAGCAACCTTATGGTTGCTCTTTTTTATGGTGTTAGATAATTCTGTTAAACGTCAGTGAATGAATACTCAGCTCGCGATTGAGTTAGTAATACAGACGTAAAACCGTCTCTGCAATACAGCCTAAGCGCTTTGAATTTTCCACTTCAATGCTCATTTCGTTGACCAATTCAATGCTGCGTTTCATCGGTTTTAATTCAATCAGACGCGTTCTAACCCGTACCCTTGAGCCGGCTTTCACAGGGTATGGATATCGCACCTGATTTAGACCAATATTAATCACCATTTTTGCGTCAGGATAAGGGTTGTTATCCTCATTTACTGTGTCGGTGAGTTTCGGCAATAGCGACAAGGTTAAAAAGCCGTGCGCTATGGTCGCCTTAAATGGTGATTCTTGTTCGGCGCGCTCCGGATCGGTATGGATCCACTGGTCATCACCGGTCACTTCGGCAAACTGATTAATGCATTGCTGATCAACGGTATACCATTGACCTACATAGGTTTCTTGGCCAAGTTTTGCCAATAATTGATTATAGGCTTTCTCTGCTTTTGGCGTTTGTACAACCACCTCGCATTTTTCAGAGCAGGCGGTTTCATTGTCATGCTCATTATCAGCAAACTTCGAAAACCATGGGTTATTTAAGGTGTTGGTGAGATTGGTAATGCGACTGCTGATCAATTCACTGATGTTTTTAAACTTCGGCTCTAATCGTGCTTTAAATTGGTCATTACGTTGTTGCAATTGTTCCTTTTGCTCACGAATAAATTCGACGACATTCATGTTAATTCCTTCTTGGCGATAGCAAGTTCAAATAGATCGTGTTCACTCAATTTCCTGCATTGTACCCCCAGTGTCTGTTCAAACAAAGCACAGCTGTACGCTGAAATGATGCCGCTAAGGTATTACAGACACAAAAAAGGCGCTATACCGCGCCTTTCAATCACTGGTCTGACAGCTTAGATATTTCGTTAATCTTCTAAGCGTATGGTATTTATTATCTCGGTAGTCGAAACACCATCTTCAAAATTCAACACCATGACCTCGCCACCGTTTTCAATCACCTCTGCACCGCCGGCGATATCTTCAACTTTATAATCGCCACCTTTGACTAAAATGTCCGGCAATAAATTGGCAATCAAACGTTGTGGTGTATCTTCACTAAACTTAACCACCCAATCGACGGCACCTAAACCTGCCAGCACCGCCATGCGACGATCAAGAGGGTTAACCGGGCGACCATTGCCTTTTAAACGTTTAACCGAATCATCATCGTTTACCGCCACAATCAGTCGATCGCCTAATTTCGCCGCATTGGCTAAATAGCTTACATGACCGGCATGAAGAATATCAAAACAGCCATTGGTCATAACCACTTTTTCAGAACGTTTTTGCGCCTGTTCAATGATCATCTTTAACTGACTTTCGGTGACCACACCGTTGCCACTTTCTTGACCTGACATCAGTGCCTGTGCGATTTCAACTTCGCTCACCGTTGAGGTACCTAGCTTACCAACAACAACGCCAGCGGCAATGTTGGCCAACGCACTTGCTTCACAAAATGAGCTGCCTGCGGCAACCGATAATGCAAGTGTGGCGATCACCGTATCACCGGCACCGGTAACGTCATACACTTCTTTGGCTTGGGTAGGAATATGTAACTCGTCCTGATCAGGTCGAATTAAGGTCATGCCCTTTTCAGAACGAGTGACAAGTAAGGCTTGTAAATCGAGATCTTTTAACAGCTGCTGCCCCTTGGCAACAATGTCATTTTCATCTTTACATGGGCCAACAACGCCTTCAAATTCACTCATATTTGGCGTGATAAGCGTCGCGCCACGGTATTTGCTAAAGTCCGATCCTTTAGGATCTACTAACACAGGGACGTTATTTTGCTTTGCAATTTGGATCAGGCTTTGCACATCAGACAATGTGCCTTTGTCGTAATCCGACAGTAACAGCAAATGATGCTGACGAATATTTTCGCTAACCAGTTCATTTAAGTCTTGTTTATTCAAGCCGTGTAATGACTGCTCAAAGTCGAGGCGAATCAATTGTTGATTACGGCTTAATACACGCAGTTTAGTGATGGTTGGTACGTCAGCTGATTGCGAGAAATTACATATTACATCCATCGCCGACAAGCTGGTATCTAGGGCGCTAGCCACTTCGTCTTGACCGGTAATGCCCGACAAGGTTACTTGACCACCGAGTGAGGCAATATTTAGCGCCACATTGGCCGCGCCACCGGGTCTATCTTCTCGACCATCAATCTTTACCACAGGAACCGGCGCTTCCGGAGAAATGCGTCCTGTAGGTCCTGACCAGTAGCGATCAAGCATGACATCGCCAACAACTAAAACTCTGGCCTGACTAAAATTAGGAATATCTACTTTCATACCTGTTTCCAAAATGGGTATAATTAGCGTTTGTTGCGTTCGCTGTGTATTGATCGCGTTGTTTGCGTTAAATTTCGCACGCTTTAACACGTTCGCAGACGTTAATTATCTGCCTTTACGGCAATTATTGCTGTTATTAGGTATAGTGTATCATAAGCTTTTCGATGAGTTGACCAAACCTTGAGTAAAAACAAATCATTACAAACCCAATTCAAGGCAAGTTTCCTGCTTCCCAAATATTGGCCAACTTGGCTAGGCGTTTTTATCCTGTATAGCATTTCCTGGCTACCTTATCGTTTACAAATGATGATGGGCGCCCTGCTCGGCCGCGGCATGATGAAACTTGGCGGCACTCGCCTAAAAATAGCACAAAAAAATATTGCCACCTGCTTTCCCGAACTATCCGCAAAGCAACAACAACAGATGTTGGTGCAAAACTTTGAAAATACCGGCCGTGCGTTATTTGAAACCGGCATTGGTTGGTGGTGGCCAGATTGGCGCTTAAAGCGCAAAATTCACGTGGTAGGCGAAGATGTTCTGCGCAATGCTCAGCAGCAAGGTACTGGCGTGTTATTGTTAGCCATGCATAACTTATGTCTTGAAGCCTGTGCTCGTGGCATTGGTTTTGTGCAACCTACAGTTGTTTTCTATCGTCCAAATCACAATGAATTAATGGAGTACTTCCAACACGCAGGTCGTGATCGCTCGAATAAATACATGCTTGATAAATCCGATGTGCTGGGTATGAAAGAAGCCCTAGCCGATGGCGAGGTGGTGATCTATTTACCGGATCAAGATTATGGCCGCAAGCGTTCCATCTTTGTGCCATATTTTGGCGTTGAAAAAGTCGCCAGCACCATAGGCACGATGATATTTGCCAAGCAACCCGGTGTGCAAACCATTATGGGCATTCCGTCGCGAAAAGCCGATGGCAGCGGCTACATCATTGAATTTGTCGGTGGATTTGAAGATTTTCCAAGCGGTGATGACGAAGCCGATATCATCCATGTTAATCAGCAGTTAGAAAAAGCCATCCGCAAGCACCCAGAACAATACATGTGGTTGCACCGTCGTTTTAAAACTCGGCCAAATAGAAGCGACCCGAAGTTTTATTAAGCGGCAATATTTACAACACATAAAAAAAACGGACGTAGCGTCCGTTTTTTTTATGCATCCATAGCACTAATTTTCGTCGCCATGGCAGAGCAAGTATTTCTGCCAGCAGCGTTTGACTAGGTCTCTTGGTACGGTGAAAGCATCATCGGCAACCAACGACGGTTGGTTTTGCAAGGTCAACGCATGGCCTTGATCGCGCAGCGCACAATACCCTTCAATCAAACCGTTGGCCTCATCGTCGCTGATAAGCTGTGCAGCGGCCAAGGATTCGAACATACGCACATTATCTGAATACGCCGTCAGACTTGGGTGATTATGGCTGAAATTCAAAATTAAAAATTGCGCTAAAAATTCAATATCGGCCAAGCCGCCACTACCTTGTTTGAGATCCATTAACTGCGCCGTACTTTTATCGAGATGATCGCGCATTTTACGGCGCATGTTAATGACATCTGTAGCCAAGTTTTTACTGTCTCGCGCCAACGTTAAAATATCATGGCGGATTTGCTTAAAGCGATGTTCAAGTGCCGTATCTCCGCAGACAAAACGCGCCCGAATTAACGCTTGATGCTCCCAGGTCCAGGCATCTTTTTGTTGATAATGTGCAAACGTATCGATATGCACCACCATCAACCCCGAATTACCGGAAGGCCTTAGGCGCATGTCGACCTCATACAAAATGCCACTGGCAGTCCGCGTATTGAATAAATGCATAATACGCTGTGCCAATTTTAAGTAAAACTGCGTTGACGCTATCGACTTGTCACCACTGGTGACATCATTGGCATCACATTGATGCACAAACACCAAATCTAAATCTGAACTGTAGCTCAGCTCTAAGCCACCTAATTTGCCGTAACCAAATACCGCAAATTTTTTGTCATCACTGCCCAATGTCGCATTTGGTTGACCATAACGGTGCACCATTTGTTGCCACGCAATATTCACCACAGTTGCAATGCTCGCCTCAGCAATGGCGGTTAAATGATCACTGACTTGCATCACAGGTAAAATACCGGTGATATCTGCAGCGGCTATTTTAAGTTGTTTCGCTTGCTTAAATTGGCGTAATCCTTCCATCTGATTTTCTAAATCATCTTCTGGAATACGCATCATTTGCTCAATCATCATTTGCTGATAATCGTCAAGCTTTGGAACGGCAAACAATAACTTAGGGTCTATCAACTCATCGAGTAGTAATGGGTATTTCGATAAATACTCACCTATCCATGCACTGGCTCGGCATAACGACAACAACTGATTAAAAGCTGGCGGGTTTTCCAGTAATAATTCTAGGTAAACGGTTCGAGTGACAATTTTGCTTAAAACTTGCAACACCCGCTGTAGAGATATTAACGGTTGCGCTTCGCTCTCGAGCAGTTGCAATAACACCGGCATTAATTTATCGAGAATAAGGCGACCGCGACTCCCCAAACTGCGCTTAGCAACTTCGGCGCGAAAGTGCTGCAACGCCTGATACATCTCTTTTGCTGGCCAGTTTGCTTGATAACTGGCGATATATTCGCACGCTTGCTCATCTTGCCAGTTCGCTTGCCACAGGGTTTGCCAATGCTCTTGTGTTGATTCGCTAGCGCTGCTCTCTTCACCAATGAGTAATGAAAACTCGGCGTTTACTGCCTGCATATGTTGCTTGCAGCTGTGCATGAAATCGTCCCAGTTTTGAAAGCCCAGCACATAACACAAGCGCTGACGATTATGCTCTTCAACCGGTAATTGTTGGGTTTGCTGGTCGTTAAATGCCTGAATGGCGTTTTCACTGCGACGCAAAAACTCATAGGCATGGCGTAATTGTGCGGCTGACTCACTGCTGATGCATTCAACCTCCACCAATAATTGCAATGCTGTTAACAAGTTACGTTGTTGAAGTTGCTTGATACGACCGCCACGAATCAACTGAAAAACCTGAACAATAAATTCAATTTCGCGAATACCACCAATACCGAGCTTAATATTATCGCCAAGTTGTCGCCGTCTTGCCTCTTGCGCGATCATCAGTTTCATCTGTCGTAAGCTTTCAATCACACTAAAATCAATATAACGGCGATAGACAAATGGACGTAACATGGCGCTTAGTTGTCCGTGATATGGGCTATCCCCTATCAAGCGCGCTTTTAACATTGCGTAGCGCTCCCAATCACGCCCTTGCTCTTGGTAGTAGCTTTCCATTGCTGCAAAACTCAGCACCAAAGGACCGCTGTCACCAAACGGTCGCAATCGCATATCGACACGATAGACAAAACCATCAAGGGTAACTTGATCAAGAGCGGCAATAAGTTTTTGCCCTAAACGGGTGAAAAATGTCTGATTATCGAGACTGCGTCGTCCGCCTTGTGTTTCACCATTTTCGGGGAAACAAAATATCAAATCGATATCCGATGAAAAATTCAATTCTTTGCCGCCCAACTTACCCATACCGTAAATCAGCAGCGGTTGCGGTTCACCGGCACGATTAACGGGCGTGCCCCAAAGTTGCTGACAATACTTGCTAAGCCATTGATTGGCGCCATCTATAAGCGCGTCAGCGAGATGTGATAAGTTATAAAGACTCGATGGCAATGGTGCATCGAGGCATAGATCGGCATAGGCAATGGCCGACATATACAGGTTGCGTAAATCCCTTAGCTGTTTGTGTAGTTCTGCTTCGGTGGTGCAGGCGTTTAATTGTTGAGCTACCTCGGCCTTAATATCAACCTTAGCCATAAACTCAGCACCAAGTTGAGCTATCACCTTGATAATCCATTGTGGACGGCGTAAAAAATTCTCCGTTAGAAAATCACTGAGTGCGAACGCTTTTTTTAGCTGGCTTATTTGCGCATCATTAAGTTGTTGCACGACTTCTGCCGCGGTTTCATTGAGCCGACGGTATGCACTTTCTTGTTTGCTGACTAAGGATTCAGGTAAAGCAGGTTGAGCTGGTTCACTCATATTTATATTCTCTGTTGATTTGGTTCAACTCTTTGCCTAAAGTAACGACACCCAAGGTGTCTACACAACACTTTGTTACATCTAACATTGGACATATTATGTCATGCGATGTAAGCTATTTAGCATTGGTCATTATAATGACCTTAGCATTAAAAAGGGAAATTAGACGTAATGCCGTACCTAAAAACCTTAATCCTTGCAGCGGTTTTATTCATTGCCGGTTGCGGGGATCCTTACGTTGCCAAAATTGAAGACCAATTACCATTGGTAGAGAAACGCCTGCAACAATTATCTTCCGCTTTGCAAAATGGTGAAATACGAAACGCCAACCTCATCAATCAATACGCCGACAAGCTCGCCACAAGCAATCCCGACATGAATCAGTTGATTGACGAATTTCGCAAAGATGCCACTGTTCAAGGGCCTATGTATCTGGCGTTATTGCAACGATTAGACACCGTTAAAAATCAAGGCACTATGTTTGCTAGTGATCAGGTTCGCTACGAAGAGCTGGTCAATATCTATCAAGCCGCCGACAAAGTATTGTACTCAGATGCACTTAGCGACCCGCTTAACGTATTAGCCGATATGTCTAATGGCGAGTTACCTCGTGTCAATGCGATGAGTAAATCCGACGAGTTAGCGGCTAACAATGCGCAAGATTTTGGTGTTGGTTCGCAACTGGTCGGCAATCCATCTTATGGCCAATGGCAAACCGATAACTCCGGCATGTCGTTTTGGCAATGGTATGGCATGTATGCCATGTTCAGTTCATTAAGCGATCGTGTTTATTACAATCGCTGGGGGCGTAACCGTGGTTACAGTTATTACAACGATTATGGTCGCAGTCGTTACACCTCGCCAAGACAATATCGCAAGCAACAACAAGTTGAAACGCGTACACGCAAATCATTTACCAGTAAGGGCCAAACCTTTACCAGCACCTACAGTAAAAACCGTACCGGTTCTTCAGGGTTGTCACGCCAAAGCGTCAGTGCCCAACAAAGCAGTAAGTTCAGACAAAGCGGCTCAAAATCAAAATACGCGAAGAGCAACAGCAAATCTAAATACGCCAGTAATTCGAGCTTTCGAAACAGTAGAACAAAAACAACACGCAGTTTCAGACGCGGAAAATAACAGGAAATATAATGAGTAACTTATTTAATATCACAGCGATTAATCAGGAAATCCTGATCTTTTTAGCCATCGACGTTGCTGTGGCGATTGTGCTGTTAACCGCCATGCGTTTTATTTCTGGTGTGTCGGCAAAAGTAAATACCAAAGACGAACTCGCTAAAGAAGATAACTTCGCGTTTGGTATTTCCGTTGCAGGCTCTATTGCCGCACTGGGTATCGTTCTCTCTGGCGCCATCACCGGCGAAAGCGCACCAAGCTACCAGCTTGAAGCGATTGGCATGTTTGCTTACGGTTTATTCGGTTTGTTGTTGATCAAACTGGGTCGATTTGTGCACGATAAACTGGCGCTAAACAAGCTCAATAAAATGGAGCAAATTCGCCAACGCAATATCACCGTCGGTATTGTCGATGCCGCCAGTGTCATCGCCACAGCTATCGTTATTCGTGCCGTGCTGATATGGGTAGATGGTTTAAGCATCTACACTTTTGTTGCCATTTTCAGTGGTTTTATCGTATCCCAAGTTATGCTGGTACTGGTTACTCGAATTCGTGAAACCCATTATGCGAGAAACAATCAACACGATTCTATGCAAGAGGCCTTCGTTGACGGTCAAATAGCCTTAGCATTGCGTTACAGCGGCCAGATTATTTCAACCGCTCTAGCGGTTACAGCCGCCAGTTATTTTTTAATTTATAGCCCAGAAACCATCATTGAAAACCTGCTGGGTTGGTTGGTGTTTGGTATGGCAATGACGGTATTGGTGTCACTACTGACCGGTTTTGCTAAACGCATCATCTTATTTGGTATCAATAGGTTTGAAGAAGTCGATCAACAACACAATGTTGGTGTGGCAGCGATTGAAATGGCCATCAGCATCGCCATAGCGATGATCTTAACTGGTTTGATGGCATAGGCAGATATAACCTGTGAGCAACTCTTCAGGCATGTTGGCGGCGATGCAAAATCGTTTTGCGTCGCGGCTATTTTGGGACGATGTCCTGCTGATCCTAACCATGGCTGTCTTAGCCGGTTGCGGTCTGATTTACGAATATTTGTTGTCCCATTATGCGGGACGCGTACTGGGCATAATGGAAAGTACCATTTATGCCATGATAGGACTGATGATTGTCGCCATGGGTTTAGGCTCATTTGCGGCAAGAGCAATCAAAGATGCATTCCAAGGCTTTGTCGTATTGGAGTTGATCATTGGCTTGTTAGGCAGCGCCAGTATTCTTATTATCGCCAGCCTCATCGGTTTTACCCAAATACTGCCACAAACCATCAGTGAACTGCTGGCATTACCTAATGACGCAATGCCAAGCGGCGGTTTGTTTAAACAACTCACCGAGCTGGCGATGCAAACCCCCTACCTATTTGGTTTTGTCTTGGGTTTTTTCATTGGTATGGAAATTCCATTGGTCGCTCGTATCCGCGAACTACAACATAAGCAGCACCTTGCGCATAATTTTGGCACCATGTACGGCGCCGATTATATTGGTGCTGGTATTGGTGCGGCAATTTGGGTCACGGTGTTATTGGCCATCGATATTTCCGAAGCCGCGGCACTGACCGCTTCACTAAACCTGCTCGCGGGCACGGTATTTATTTATCGATTCTGGCACAAATTAAGATTTAAAAAGTTATTGGTTGGCTTTCATGTACTGCTGCTGATGCTGATCATTGTGATTCACCAATACGGTGGTCAGTGGCTTAATAATATGAGCAACTTATTGTTCTTAGACAAGGTGGCTCACAGTCAAAAAACTCGCTATCAGCAACTGACATTCACTGAACGCAATATGGGCGGTAGTGAACCGGTGATTAACTTTTATCTCAATGCGCGTTTGCAATTCTCATCAAGTGATGAGTTTATCTACCACAGCTATTTGGTCACCCCAACACTCGCCGGCTCAGCTCGCCAAGAAAAGATCCTGATTGTTGGTGGTGGTGATGGCTTGGCATTGCGTGAGGTCTTAAAATGGCCTGTTAAAGAGGTCACTTTGATCGATTTAGATAAACAACTGGTCGATATATTTAGCCAACCAGAGCAGCATTTAGACGCATCACTAGCAAAACGTATCGAACAGTTAACCCAGGGCAGCTTGCGCGACAAGCGCGTTAATGTGATCAATGACGATGCTTACTTGTACATCGATACACTGTTAACCAGCGGCGAGGTATTCGACGCCATCATTATTGATTTACCGGACCCGAGTCACCCGGATTTAAATAAATTATATTCGGTTAACTTTTACGCCCGAATCAAACAGCTGTTAGCGGGAGATGGTCTGATTACCATTCAATCGACCAGCCCATACCATGCGAAAAAGGCGTTTATCTCAATTGGTAAAACCGTTAAAGCGGCGGGATTTGCCAGCGTAGAACAATTGCATGATAACGTACCGAGCTTTGGTGAATGGGGTTGGACCATCGCCAGTAAGCAAGGCGCGTCGCCGCTGACTCGTTTACAGCAATTGCAGCAATTGCCCATAACTTCAGACTGGTTAAGCTTAGCCATGCTCGAAAGCGCGTTTATATTTCCTAAAAATTTCTACGCAGAAGCGGAACAGGTAAAAGTGAACTACTTAGGGTCGCATCAGGTCTACCAATATCATCAGCAAGCTTGGCAGTCGCAACAAGGTTTAAATAATGCCAGTTTGCAATAAGTGAACAAATGCAGTGTACAAATAGTTTAAAATTTTAATTGACATATTATGTCACCATGCTAAAGTTAGTATCGTTGACATATTATGTCGGACAGCAAAAAATGCAAAATGAGGATAATCATGAACATTCATAAGATTGCCGATCACCTAAACGGACTTGGAGATGACTCGCTTACCGGATTAGGCTTTGACTGCCAACCGATTAGCGGGGACGTTGATGTATTGCAAATCACCATCAATGGGCGTGAAGAGTTACCCGTTTTCTTGTCGGTCACTGAAGATCAAGTTTTATGCATCACCTACCTTTGGGGTGAAGACGAAGTAAAAGTAGAAAAACGAACTGAGATGTTAGAGGCAATGTTGGAAATGAGTATTCCAATGCCACTATCTTCATTTTCGAAGATTGCAGACAAGTACGTCATATTTGGCGCCCTGTCTATTTCATCGGCGTTTGCCGATATCGAGCACGAACTAGCAGTGCTAAGTAATAATGCCATCGAAGTTATCGATGATATGGATGAATTTTTGGTGTAAACCATAGCGGAGACATTATGAGTATTTTCAAAAAAATTATGACAGCAATTCGTGGCGGTGCTACGGAAATTGGCGAAGGCATTGTCGATGCCAATTCAACTCGTATTTTTGAACAAGAAATCCGCGATGCTGAAAATCACTTGACCAAAGCCAAGCGTGACCTAACGTCAGTTATGGCTCAGCAAATGGCAGCATCACGTGACGTAGACCGCATCAAGCGTGACATCAGCGAACATGAAGGTTACGCAACACAAGCATTGGAAAAAGGCAACGAACCATTAGCACTACAAGTTGCTGAGAAAATTGCCAATCTAGAAAATGAACTTACCACTCAGCAGCAAGCTTTAGATAGCTTTAGCACCAATGCTAATCGCTTAAAAGATTTGGTGAAGAAGTCTGAGCGTCAAGTTGCCGAATACAAGCGTCAGTTATCTATGGTGAAAACCACAGATAGCGTGCAAAAAGCAACGTCGGCGATTACCGACAACTTTGCCTCAAGCAACTCTAAGTTGTTAAACGCGAAGGACTCTCTAGAGCGCATTAAAGCGAAACAGCAAAAGTTTGATGATCAGTTGAAAGCGGCGGAAGTATTAGAAGCTGAAGATTCTGATAACTCACTTGAAGCGCAGCTTAAAGAAGCAGGTATCGGTAATCAAGATAACAGTGCTAACTCTGTACTTGACCGCATCAAAGCGAAACAAAAGTAGTCGTTTCAATGGCGCAGACTCCCACTGCGCCCTTTTTTTGAGGACACCATGAGTTTTTTAAAAAAGTTATTTGGTAAACCAGAACAGCAACGCAAGCTAAGCAGAGTCGATGATTTAAAGGTCGATGATATCTTTATCTTTGATGATTCTTTTGCCCTACCTGAACTATTGCGAGGCGCCCAGTTCTTGGTCAGCGCCGTCAACAGTTATGAATATGAACATCATACTGAAACCGAATGGGTATTGATCGATGACCGCAATACACAAATCTATTTGTCTTTGTACAAAGACGATGAAACTTATTTAAAAATCTCCCTCAAGCTTACTGACGACGATGTCGCTGAACTGTTTGACCTTGACCAATTTGCAAACATTTTTGAGCAAGGTGAAACCATCATCGACAAGCACGGTGACACGCCGGTCGGTGACGGTTGGTCGAGTGACTCATATCGCCAATATACTTTTGCTAAAGTGGGTTATTTTCACCGCAAAGACCATCGCAGTGAGCAAATAAGCGAATACCAAGGCAAAGATCAAGGAGAGCGTTTTGAGCTGTATCAGCTAGAAGGTTCTGATGATCGATTTGGTATGGATTTGGAAGTTTGGGACGATGGTGATACCGATGTCTTTTTACATATGTATCGTCCATTAACCGATATCAAGGATATGTATCCAGGAAGCTAATATGAATAATCGTAAAATTCCTGACAAGTGGCAATCCAATGTTAAGGCCGTGAAAGCGGTTCAAGTTGCCTTTGATATGGATGAGAAAGTTCAAAAAGAGATCCGCAAAGCGGCGGTCGAAGCAGGCCTTAGCCCGTCCGATCAAATTCGTCAGATTCTTGGCCTGAGTGTCCACAAAAAACCTAAACGACCACGGCTTACCGTATCCTTGAGTCCTGATGACTATCAAGCTTTAGGTGAAAAATACGGTATCGACGCCGAGCAACAACTCGAAATTAAACGACGTTTAATGGACGAGCTAATCGAATTTGTTAACGACGATTAATTTGAAGCTTAAGCTAATTACTTAAGCCAATATGGTGATGCGACAAACGCCGCCCTACGGGTGTGTTCCAGTGCCAACAACAAGCTTTCCACTTTATCATCTATCCAAGCAACCAGTTTCGCTGGTGGCTTTTGTTCTCGTTGTTGCAAATAATGCTTGAGAAAATATAAGGTTTCCAACTCATCAATACCATGGTGAATATCTAGCCAAGGCCCACGAAATTGACGCCGTTCGTCTTTGTTGTATAACCGGCCAAACCAACTTCCGGTCAACAAACTGTATACGACTTTTTGATGATGATTAATATAATCCGTGGTTGAAAAGGCTTTCTCGGCAGGCATGTTTTGCTGCAAAGTATCGAGGCTAATCGACAACCAACTCGGTGCCAGATCCATTAGTTTGGTGTCAATTGATTCGCTATGTATATCGGCAATGGCAAATTGCAACATGGTTAACTGCAGCATATTAAATCGTTCACTTAGCATCAGTGACTTAATTTCCTGCATGTTCATCAATTCATGACGCTGCTCTTTTAACGTTGCCAGTAACTCTTCGTTCTTTTCAATCTTTTTACGATAACTGCCTTTGCGCTTGGTCAGCTCTTTAATTTGCGTTGCGGTTTTAACCCAAGATAATTCCGTTAAAACGGTTTTAATTTGCTGTCGTAATTGCTCACTCTGCTGGGTAGGCAAATAATCTCTATATAGCCAAATACCATGACGGGTAAGCGCTAATGTGTCGCTGATATCTTTTAAGGTATAAAGGTGTGGCTCTTCCAAAAACTCACTGACAAGACGCTGTACATGCACCAGGCATTGCTGCATGCCGACTTGAAACGATTCAGGAATAGACAAATTTTTATCTAAATCAATGCGTAAATTTTTGGTTTGCGTATCAAATAGAGTCGGCGCGGGTTCGCTGTTATCTGGAGCGGCCTGTTGACGTTGATAAATACCTGATAGCTGATATCCTCGTGCCGCCTTGCTCTGCGTGCCGGGTCGCATATTGAATTTAGCAAATAAATGTTGTGCCAATTCAAACAGCTGCTGCGGATCACCGCTGAGTAATTCCAATTCTATTTCATAAATATCACGATAACGCTCGCCACTGCTTATTTCACCTTGATCAAACACCAGCTCGATTTCACTGCCATCAGGGCAATGTATATGGAAAAAGTGACGTGAGAAGTTGGTGGTAAATAACGGCACTAAGTCGTTGGCGACACTATTGATTGATAAAGCCTCAGGCCAAATATCGTCGGCAAATAAGCTTAAGTTTGGTCGTTCGGCATCAATACTGACATTATATTCTGGGCGTTTATGTAAACCGCCAATCACCTGCCCTGCTAATTTTACTGTTTGTTCTTTACTGCCATCATCGAAAGTTCGAATACGCAAGCCAATATCTTGGCGTCTAAGCGCTAAATCAGGGGTATCAAAATAGGTGTTATTTAACCGTTTCTGGCCTTCAGAAAATGTTAGGTTGTGCTGGGTCAGCAAATTGGCAAGTTTTTGCGCAACATCAGTATCTTCTAGCAGATACTTGAGCTCAATTTCGATGTCCATCTAGGGCAGTAATGACTCTCGATAATAGGTAATTACCTAACAATACAAAAGCTTGACCAGGCTTTCAAATAAAACTTATTTATTTAAACTAGCTAAAGCTTATAAGTCATTATTTTATATGCATTTTACTTTTTCAGTTTTTGTCTTATGCTTTTTCTAACGGAACAACAATATGCTTTCCAAATACACTAATAATAAATGGGAACTTCTCGAGGCAGGAAACTTTAGGAGTGCTAATGAGATTTTTAGTTACCGGCGTTGCAGGGTTTATTGGTTACCATCTGGCGCTTAAACTTTGTCAGCTAGGTCATGAGGTGGTCGGTATTGATAACCTCAATGACTATTACAATGTCGCCCTCAAAAAAGCGCGCTTATATGACTTACAAACGCAATTGAGCAAGAAACAATTTTGTTTTGTCAAACTTGATCTTACCGATAAAGACGCGGTTTCACCGTTATTCCAAACACACAAATTCCAACGCGTGGTGCATCTCGCGGCACAAGCGGGTGTGCGTTACTCTTTAGATAACCCGTTTAGTTATGCAGACAATAATTTATACGGCCATTTAGCAATATTGGAAGGCTGTCGCCAACATAACATTGAGCACCTAGTGTTTGCTTCATCAAGCTCAGTGTATGGGCTAAATAACAAAACACCTTATGCCGTAAGCGATTGCGTTGACCACCCAGTTTCACTGTACGCGGCGACAAAAAAATCCAATGAGTTAATGGCCCATAGCTACGCTCACCTTTATGACTTAGCGACAACGGGTTTACGTTTTTTCACCGTCTATGGCCCTTGGGGTCGACCTGATATGGCGCTGTTTAAATTTACTGATGCCATCGTCAAAGGCAAACCTATCGACGTATTTAATTATGGCAATATGCGCCGCGACTTTACCTACATCGACGACATTATTGAAGGCATTGTTCGGATCCAAGATATTGTGCCGAGCAAAAACCCTAACTGGCAGGTCGAAACCGGCACCGCTGCTGAGTCTTCGGCGCCATACAAACTATACAATATAGGTAATGGCCAACCGATCAACGTTACTGATTTTATTGACGCTCTAGAGCAGCGACTTGGCATCAAAGCCATTAAAAATATGTTGCCAATGCAATCAGGTGATGTCTATCAAACCTTTGCTGATAGCGATGATTTGTTCGCCATCACGGGCTTTAAACCAATGACCGATATCGCTACAGGTATTTGTCGCTTTGTTAATTGGTACCAAGATTATTATCAGCTCA
Source organism: Thalassotalea sp. HSM 43 (assembly GCF_004752005.1). Taxonomy (NCBI): domain Bacteria; kingdom Pseudomonadati; phylum Pseudomonadota; class Gammaproteobacteria; order Alteromonadales; family Colwelliaceae; genus Thalassotalea; species Thalassotalea sp. HSM 43. Next base: position 1,112,495 of record NZ_CP038493.1, read on the forward strand.
CCGATCATGACAAGCGCAACCAAGGCTAGCTTAACAACAATAACAACATAAGGAGTTACCAGTGGTACTGAGCTATTACCTAATCAAAATCCCCTATTCAATAACTTGGTCGGTGCTGAATATGCTCGGTAAAACCGACGATGTAATGCTGTATTGTGCCAACACCCTTGATTACCACATTTTCAGTGAAGTACAACGCCACCTGCCAAAGGTTTCGGTATTAGCAAAAAATAAAAAGGTGCAGCAACAATTACGCGATATTGGCGTTGAGGCAAAAGTATATCCAGCCTTTCCAAAGGCAGTGATTATGTGTCGTCAGGCTGGCTACAAGTTCCCGACCAGCAAGATAACTAAAATAGGCATGCGCCACGGCCCGTATACCTTTAAACCGTTTGCCAACGCCAAGGGTTATAACTTGCTCGATTATTTCTATATGACCAGCGAGGATGAAGTTGAGCGTGCCCAAAAAGCCGGTATACGATGCGGTGTCGCTAAAGGCTACCCAAAATTAGACCCCGCTTTAAATGGCCAACATGACAGCGACTTTAAGCAACAACTCAAGCAGCGCATCGGCTTTGATAACGACAAACCGACGATTTTGTTTACCGCGACTTGGGACAAATCTATGGTATCAGCAATAAAGCTTTGGTTTGATCAATTGGATGCATTCACCGAACTCTACAATGTATTGGTTACCGTGCACCCTTGGACCAGTGATACCATCAAAAAACGCATTAAATCCTACGCTGACGTATTTTTTATCGATAGCCCAGATGTTGTTCCTTATATCGGTATTAGCGATGTCTGCATTGGCGATACAAGCTCTATACTGGCGGAATGCTGTGCCTTGAACAAACCTATGGTGACCTTCAAAGTCGCAGACGGCAAACGTACCGTACCTCACGTCAAAGAATTGATTGCTCATTTTAGCATTCAGATAGAGCGTATTGATGAGCTCGCCGATGCCATCGAACAGGCGCTATGCGATCCACCGTCATTACAACAAGGTCGACAAACAGCAAACCAAATTATGTTTGATCTATTGGACGGCAAGGCAGGTCTTCGCACTGCTGAGCACATAAAACAAGTTGTCCCCTATTTGACAGAAGATTAAATCAAAACAAACAATTTTTGCACAATTTATAAACAACTGTTTATTTTTATCGAAACTTCCCCGCTTAATCAGGGTCTATTTAGCTGTACATCTTGCCATCACTGTTACAAACACCTAGTATTTGTAGCAACTAATTGTTACAACGAAAGCCCAATGAAGTTATTACGTTTATTTTTAAGTCTGATGATCTTGTCTGTACCATTTGCGTCAGTCGCACAGCAACAAAACGATGGTAAAACAGCCTACATCAGTGACGAGTTATTTATTTATTTTCACTCAGGTCCTGGTACTCAGTACCGCATTCTGGGAAGCATGGACGCCGGTGAAGAAGTTACCTTAATCGGTGGCGTCCAAAACGGTTACCAACAACTGGTTGATAGTAAAAACCGTAACGGTTGGGTTGATGCTAAATACGTATCAAACTCACCTGGATTAAAAGTTGTCGTGTCTGAACTTAACGGTGATTTAGCCGAGCAAGTCAGCACCAACAACACCTTGGAGTCGCAGCTTAGCGAAGCCAACGGCAAAATTAATGAACTGCAAACGAGTTTTAATCAATTGCAAAAGCAACATGATGTGGTAACTCAACAGTATCAAACCGCAGCAGAAGCGTTAGATAACAAAGAACTGAACATCATGTTGACTTGGTTTATCTACGGCGGTGGTGTTATGGCCATCGGTATTATTATGGGTCTTATCATCCCTAGATTTGCTGCTCGTCGTCGCAGTAACTATTCATCTTGGGGCTAACCTCCCAGCATGAAGGTATTTTTTGACGTACTGCACCTTTATTATTTACCACAATACATTCCGGTACATAAAGAACTGAGCCTACGTGGCATCGAAACTCATTTTGTGTTTTATCACGGCATCTTTGATGACGTGATAAAACAGATCATAGCCAAAGAGCAACTCAGTGTGCATTGGCTTGATAGCGATAAGCAGGCGAGAGATTACTACCTGCAACACAAGCCAAATTGGATCTTTTTTGCCAACGCCTTTAAGTATTTAGATGACGTGCACCAAGTAAGCAAATCAGCTCAACTTGGTCATGGCATCGGCCCAAAAGCCAGTTACTACACCAAATCGGATACCGCGATGACGGTGCGCTTTGTTGAAGGTGAATACCGTTGTTCAAGATTGCGTGAGATGTACCCAAATGATGAGTTCGTTGACGTCGGTTTTTGCAAACTGGATCCTATCATCAATGGTCAACAACCAGGCTTTGATATGCAGGCCCTCGGTCTGGATAATAACAAACCGACACTGACGTACGCGCCGACATTCTACCCAAGCTCAATTGAAAAGTTTGCCAAAAATTGGCCAGATGATTTTAAGCAATACAATATTTTGCTTAAACCGCACTACTTTTCCATCGCCAAAGAAAAGTACCGCAAGCAAAAGCGGCTACTAGAGCACTGGGCAACGTTTGATAACGTGTACTTGGCAAAGGTTGAAGACTACTCATTAGTGCCATTTTTGGCGAGCTCAGACATACTGATCAGCGATGCGTCTTCAGCGTTATTTGAATTTGCCGCCTTAAATAAACCTGTGGTTTGGTGCGACTTCTTAAAGTTGCGTAAAAGTTACAGTGGTCCTTTGAAGTTTCGCTTTAATAAACGCATGGACCAAGATTACGGCGAGTACGCCAACATTGCCGTACACGCTAAAGATTACAAGCATTTACAGCAACTTGTTGAACAGCAATATCAACACCCTGAGCAACTGCAAGAGGTGCGCCTGAGTATGTCAGAAAAGCTAGCAGGTACGCTCGATGGTAAAGCCAGTCAACGTATTGTTGACTATTTATGCCAAGATTAAGGCTGCTGTTAAAACGCCAATAAGTTGTGTAAACTGCGTGGCAAAGAATAGAGCTATACTAAGTCACACCAGTATCAGCGACAAAAATAGATTAGAAAAGGCAATATCATGAAAAAGATCGGTTATACCACCGGCGTTTTTGACATGTTTCATATCGGTCACTTGAACGTATTGAAACGTGCAAAATTAGAATGTGACTACCTGATTGTGGGTGTTACCAGCGATGAACTTTGTATGTCGGCGAAAAATAAACAGCCGATCATTCCATTCCAAGAGCGCATGGAAATCGTTGAGAACATCAAGTTTGTTGACGAAGTTGTACCGCAAATGAACTATGACAAAATGGAAGCGTGGAACAACTATAAGTTCGATCGTATGTTCGTTGGTGATGACTGGAAAGGCACCGACAAGTGGAACAAAATCGAACAAGAATTTGCCAAGTTAGGCTGTGAAATTGTTTACTTCCCGTATACGTCACACACTTCAAGTACCAAACTGCGTAACGTTTTAGATAAGATCTACAACGAAGAATAGCAACACGGTTACCGTCTTTATCGACAACAACGTAATACTCAAAACCGCATCTATCTAGGTGCGGTTTTCATTTAGCTGCTTGTATTTTAAGTACTTCCTCTTATACTTTTAAGCTGAAAAGCATAGCAAACTGATAATAAGAAACTTAATGAAACACTCCTTCAAAACAGCGACATTGGCTGCACTTACTGGCTTGGCTTTTCACGGCAGCGTGCTTGCCGAACCCTGGATAGATACCTCAAACATTTACCTTAGAGCAGATTTGCAATTGCTGGCCGATAAAGGCCACCTTAATATACCGCTGACCACATTCCCGATAATGTGGGCCGATGTCGGTCGTGTTTTTAAGCAAATACAGCCAGAGCAGCTTGATGAAGAAAGCAAAAACGCCTATTGGCATATTGCCCAACACATGCGTCGAGCTGGCCGAGACCAACATTATGTTGAGATGAACTTTGCCAGTAATGATCGACGCTACACCAGTTTTGGCGAAGAATATCGAGATGACAATAATGCCCAAGGTACGCTCACTTACATGGGCGAGCGATTAGCCGCGCGATTATCAGTAACCGTGGTAAACGATCCCGAAGACGATGAAGAAGCGCGCATTGATGACAGCTATATCGCCGCGTTTTGGGGTAATTGGGTCTTTAGTGCTGGCGCATACAGCCGCTGGTGGGGTCCCGGCTGGGATACCAACCTAGCCTTAACCAACAACGCTCGACCAATGCCCGGTTTGGCCATCACCCGCAAAACCTCTGAACCGTTCAAGTTTCCTTTCACCGAATGGCATATCCCTTGGACGGCGACAACCTTTATGAATCAATTTGAAGATGATCGTCACGTACCAAACACCTTGTTGTGGGGCTTTCGTATGACCATCAAGCCTATGCCAAACCTAGAGCTCGGAGTTACACGTTTAGCACAATGGGCAGGTGATGATAGACCGAGTGATTTAAGCACTTTTTGGGACGTGCTTAAAGGCGACGACAACTGTGTATTGTCAGCCGCTGAGTGTGAGAAGCAAGGTCTCGAGCCTGGCAACCAACTCGCCGGCGCGGATTTACGCTATAGCAATGTATTATTTGATCTCCCATTTTCAATCTATACCCAGGTTATCGGCGAAGATGGCAACAGCAAAAACAGCGGCTTAATCGGTCAGAAAGTATGGACTCATGGTATCGATACGCAATTTCGCGCCCTAGATCATTACTGGCGTGCCTACCTCGAATATACCGACAGCTATACCGACTGTACACCTGCGAGTTTAGGCGAAGAAGACAGCCGTTATGGGGTTGGCGACTGTCTATATGAGCATCATATTTATCGCAGCGGCATGCGCTATGAGCGCCGTGTGCTTGGTAATCTCTATGAAAATGACGCTGAAACCTATGTCTTGGGTTTTATCTCGCAATTGAACGAGTTATCCAGTTGGGAAGTCAAATTCAGATATCTTGATTTAAACTATGACAATAGTGATTGGTACCCAAACAACCCAGACTTAGGCAATACCTTAACTAAGATTAACGAAGAAGTGTTGATGGTCAGCGTTAAGTATCAATTGCGACAGGGGCATTTTAAATACACCATAGGCGGCGACTATAGCCAGTCGAGCTTTATTGAACCGGGTGTCGATGACAGCTCAAAGCCTAATATCTACTTTAATGTCGAGTACAATTTAAAATAACCCGTCCGACTTAAGCTACCTTGAACGAGTTAAGCAAAGACAAAAAATAAGGGCCCTTTAGGCCCTTGTTTTATTCTAAGCCTTCCAGCTTATCTATTTTGCGTTTAAGCACCAATTGCAAATACATATTGCGTCTAAAATGGCGCCATGCACTATCACGAATAAAGGTTTTGTATGGCACATCTTGGTATTCCTGCAGCAAATCCTCAATCGCTTCGGCTTGACGATCCGTGGCATGACCATCAGGCTGAAAAATCGAATAATGAAAAATCTCATTGCGCTTTTGCTGGTGAATATCAGCGGCCAAATTTTGCCTTAATATCGGTTCAATATCTGCGGCGCTGTACAACACATCGCCAGCCTGCCATGCAAAGGTATTTGACGATATATCATCACTTGGCTTGTAGTGCTCAGGTGCTGGGTTCGCGTAGACAATTGGTCGGTCAAAGTGGAACCACTCGTAACAGGCCGATGAGATATCAGAAATCATCACATCCGATTGATCCATATATTGTAAGATGTTATCGGCATATAGGATCTTAATTCGATGTTCGAGATTATGCTGTTTAACATAGTCTTCCATCTGTTGGTTTACCGAGTCTGCCCCGCCTTGAACAAGTGCATGAAATTTAACAATTAAATTGATGTCTTCAGGCATGTTTTTGACCAAATCTAGGCCCCATAATGGCAAAGAACTTTCGCCATGCAATGAGAACCTATGGCCTTTTGCGCCATCTTTTGCTTCGGACACCCATGTTGGTGCATACAACACGGTTGGCTTTCCATTATCAAACAATGGGGTGTAATCTAACGACGCATCAATTAGCGGATCAAATTTAGGGTACCCAATAACCTCATAGCGTTTAATGTGCTCGACTAGATCAACCTTGGCGACTTTATCGACGGACTTCTGTCCAGGAAACAAAACCAAGTCATACATCGAAATATAGGCATTTTCTAAATAACGTTTATCCGATAAGCCGCCATGAAAAATTTCCACACTCAAACCAAAGTTCAGTGTTTTAAACATAGGGTAAACCACAGCGCGCATCTTGTGCTTTTTTAAAAACGCGCGGGCTTTATTGCGATTACGAATGTAATAAGTACGTTCGCCAATCTCAGGATATTTTTCTTTGATGTAGTTAAGAATATCTTTGCCACGCACAATTACCGGACCAGGCAACCGCTGTTGTAAGCGGTACACGGGCGGAAAATGCTGAATATTGTTATTTACGTAGTAAGCAACTTTGCAGTCAAACATGGCCTTATTTCCAACGGTAATATTTTAGTTTCTTGCGCATCTTCAAACGGCGCACCAAATTAAGAGGTTTGCTTTTTAAATGGCCTGTACCCCGGGCAATTAAGTCATCTATGGCGTTAACAACACGCTCACTTGATTGACCGTCTCGGTATGGGTGGATAGCATCACAATGCTGTTCAATGTTCTGTAATAGCTGTTGTTCGGCACTAAGAGCATAGCTCAATTGCTGCTCTAATTGCTCTGCTTCGGAAAAATTGATCATCCAAGATTCCGGGCGTCGATTTTTATAGGCGACAACGGGTTTATTTTGTAGTGCAAACTCCGCCAATATCGACGATGTATCCGACAACAAAACGTCGGAGGCTTGTAATAACGGAATCAAATTGCCGGTTTCTAAAAAGCGTAAATTGTCACTTTCCAACGCTTTAAACATGGCAATTTCTTCTGCGGTCGCTTTAGGATGTAATTTAACTATCCAATGCCATTCTTTATTGACACTAAGATGTTTGATTTGTTCATACAAATCATAGGTACTGGTCAGTTTTGGCGAGAACGTTGGACCATAAAATATCAAGGGTTTGTCGCTGCGATAGCTTTGCGTATCGGCATGCTCAGTAAACAAGGGATCAAGCTTTGCCCAACCGGTTTCAACCACTTCGCAGGTGCCGTCATTAATTGCATTAAAGGCTTCGGTAATATTTGGCCCTTGAGTACAGTACAAATCAAAAAAACCGCGAATATTAAACTTATTTTTCTTGCCCGAATCAAAGCCATGAAACACTTGCACTTTGACTCCTGGGAAAAAATCAGGGATATAGTTACCCGGTGCGAGTACCGCATCGCTGTTATATTGTTTGACCGCTTTCATGTCGAGTAAGCGATTATCTGCCGCGTCAATAAAGGCTTCCGCTTCTGCGCCATCGGGTATAAACCACGCCACTTGATGACCGCGTTTTTGCAATTCTTGTTCGATCGGTCTTAAGACACTAAATGAGTAAGATAAAGTGACATAGAACAAATATTTGTTGTTGGTGGTCAAATTACCCCCAAAAGCTTATGAATTTGAATGTGTTAAGTGTATCACAGGGTCGCAACTATGGAATCGTTGCCGACAACAAAAAACCGATATAGAGGTTTGTACTCAAAAACCAATATTTTTCGGTTGACAGCGTCTAGTAAAGGCTCTAATGTTAAGCAATAACGTGTTTTAGAATAAAAACCCTATTTTTATGAATAAGTATTTTAGTGCAACTTTATTACTGATTCTCCTGCTACCTTTTGGCCGCGGGCGTTTATTGGTGCATTAAAACAAACCAGTTAAACGAAAAAACCCGCACATAATACTGCGGGTTTTTTCGTTTAACGGCTTTAATTAACGTGAACAGCAATACCTCAAGATGAGTAAAGGACACAGCTATGAGTGATAACGTCATAATTTTTGATACCACCTTGCGCGATGGCGAACAGGCTTTGATCGCCAGTTTGTCGGTACACGAAAAGCTGCAAATCGCTCTAGCAATCGAGCGCTTAGGGGTCGACATCATGGAAGTTGGTTTTCCGGTCTCGTCACCTGGCGATTTTGAATCGGTGCAAACCATTGCCAAAACCCTAACCACCTCTAGAGTGTGTGGCCTATCCAGAGCAGTAAAAGCCGATATTCAATCGTGCGCAGACGCCATGAGTGTTGCTGATGCATTCAGAATTCATACCTTTATCTCCACTTCAGACGTGCATGTACAACAAAAACTGCGCAAAGATTTTAGCGACGTGCGAGATATGGCTGTTGATGCGGTAAAGTTTGCCCGCCAATTTACCGACGATGTTGAATTTTCTTGTGAAGACGCTGGTCGTACACCAAAAGACAATCTATGCCGAATGGTCGAAGCTGCGATTGATGCCGGTGCGACCACGGTCAATATTCCCGATACGGTGGGTTACACCTTGCCACATGAATTTGGCGGTATTATTACCGACTTGTTCAATCGCGTACCGAATATCGACAAAGCGGTCATCTCTGTGCATTGTCACAATGATTTGGGCTTAAGCGTTGCCAACTCTGTCGCCGCTGTGCAAGCCGGCGCCAGACAAATTGAATGCACCATTAATGGTATCGGCGAACGCGCAGGTAATTGCTCTTTAGAAGAAGTGGCAATGATTTTAAAAACTCGCAACGATTTACTTGGCCTTAATACCCACATCAATCACAAAGAAATAGCCCGTACCTCAAAGTTGGTCAGCCAAATTTGTAATATGCCAGTACAGCCAAACAAAGCAATTGTCGGCAGTAATGCGTTTAGTCATTCCTCAGGGATTCATCAAGATGGTATGTTAAAACACGCCAATACCTATGAAATCATGACGCCGGAAAGCGTCGGCATCAGCAAAACCAAACTTAACTTAACATCGCGCAGTGGCCGGCATGTGATTAAACATCGGATGCAAGAGTTGGGTTATCAAGAAACGGATTTTAATTTAGAAGAGCTGTACCAAGATTTCTTAGCCTTGGCCGATAAAAAAGGCCAAGTGTTTGATGAAGATTTAGAAGCCTTGTTGTTTGATAAGCAACAGCGCGATCAAAGTGATGCATACAAAATCGAATACTTAAGTGTGCACTCTGGCAGTGGTGAGTTCGCCACCGCCAGTATTAAGATCCGTTGTAATGATGAGGTACAAACGCAAGCGGCGACAGGCAATGGCCCGGTCGATGCATTGTATAGAGCCATCAAACAAGCAGTCGACATCGAATTTGAAGTTTCGGATTACAAAATATCCAACAAAGGTGAAGGTGAAGACGGTCTAGGTCAAGCCGATTTGGTGGTCAATTACCAAGGTCGCAACTTTCATGGTTACGGCATTGAAACCGACGTCATTGAAGCGTCAGCGAAAGCGTTAATCAACGCCTTAAACAGTATTGCTCGAGCGCAAAAAGTCGCGTTTTTAAAGCAACAGGCACATCAACAACAGAAGATTCAAGGAGTTTAATTGAAATGGCAAAAATAGCAGTATTGGCAGGAGATGGTATTGGCCCAGAGGTCATGGTAGAAGCCAAAAAGGTACTCGATGCAGTCGCCAGTCGTTTTCAATTGAACCTGGAAATGGAAGATTTTGATGTCGGTGGTGCCGCCATCGACTTGCATGGCAACGCGCTACCTGAACAAACATTGCAAGGTTGTGAGCAAGCCGATGCCATCTTATTTGGCAGTGTCGGTGGACCTAAATGGGCGAGCCTTCCTCCGACCGAACAACCAGAGCGTTGTGCGTTATTGGGGCTGCGTGGGCATTTTGACTTATTTTGTAATATGCGCCCTGCGACATTGCAACCGGCACTGGCGTCTTTATCGACTCTACGTGGTGATATTTCCGCACCGGGTTTTGATGTGTTAGTGATACGCGAATTAACCGGCGATATCTATTTTGGCGAGCCTAAAGGTCGTAAAGGCAGCGGTGACGACGAAACCGGTTTTGATACCATGTTGTATTCTCGTCGCGAAATTAAACGCATTGCCCATTTAGCGTTTGACGCCGCCAGCAAACGTGACAACAAAGTCACATCCGTAGACAAAGCCAATGTTTTGGCCACCAGCCAATTATGGCGTCAAGTGGTTGAGGAAGTCGCCAGCGAATACCCGAATGTGCAATTAGAGCATATGTACGTTGATAATGCGGCGATGCAACTTGTGCGAGATCCAGAACAATTTGATGTGATGTTATGCCCTAACCTATTTGGCGATATCTTGTCGGATATCTGCGCCATGATCACCGGCTCAATGGGTATGCTACCGTCGGCGAGCTTAAATCAAGATAACTTTGGCATGTACGAACCTGCAGGCGGTTCAGCACCGGATATTGCCGGTCAAGGGGTTGCCAACCCAATCGCACAAATATTATCAGCGGCGTTGATGTTACGTTTCAGCCTAAATCAACCTGACGCTGCCGATGCCGTAGAAAGTGCCGTTGCCAAAGCCTTAAACGAAGGCATGTTAAGCGCCGACTTACTGGCCAGCGAATATCGCAGCAACGCTAAAACAACAGCCGAAATCGGCGATTTTATTGCCGCTAATATATAGTCGTAAAGGAGTTATACAACATCATGGCTACCACCTTGTATGAAAAGTTATGGCAGCGTCACTTAATTGAAGCTGTTCAAGGCGAAACACCGCTAATTTTTGTCGACCGTCATTTGGTACACGAAGTTACCTCACCGCAAGCGTTTGCAAACTTAGCGTTTCATAATCGCCCTGTGCACAGTCCGGCGCGAACCATTGCGACCATGGATCACAACATTTCCACGAAAAGCTGTGACATTGATGCCGCCGGTGAAAATGCTGCAAACCAGTTAAAGACGCTTGAGAAAAACTGTCAAGAATTTGGCATCGAGCTCTATGGTATGGGTCACAAGAACCAAGGTATCGTTCATGTTATTGGTCCTGAGCTTGGCCTAACGTTGCCAGGCCAAGTAATCGTATGTGGTGATTCGCATACCGCGACTCATGGCGCATTCGGTGCATTAGCATTTGGTATCGGTACCTCGGAAGTTGAGCATGTTTTAGCAACACAAACCTTGCGTCAAAACAAAGCCAAAACCATGAACATCCACGTTACCGGTGACGTTCAACACGGTATTACCGCCAAGGATATTATCTTAGCGATTATTGGCGCAGTTGGTCACGCTGGTGCAACAGGCTATGTGGTGGAATATACCGGCAAGGCGATTCGTGATTTAACCATGGAAGAGCGCATGACGGTATGTAATATGAGTATCGAATTTGGCGCCAAAGCGGGCTTAATAGCCCCTGACCAAACCACCTTTGATTACTTATGTGATAAAGAATTTGCCCCGAAAGGCGGTGTTTGGTTGGAAGCGGTTAATGATTGGCAAACATTGAAAACCGATGCCGATGCAACATTTGATCATGTTGTCACAATCGATGCTGCCAGCATTAAGCCGCAAGTTACCTGGGGCACAAACCCTGGCCAAGTTGCAGCGATTGATGATGTAGTGCCAGCACCGGAGCAATTTAGCGATCCGGTTGAGCGTGAATCTTGTGTTAACGCATTAAGCTATATGGATTTAACGCCAGGCACAAAAATCAGCGACATCAGTGTTAATAACGTCTTTATTGGCTCATGTACTAACTCTCGCATTGAAGATTTGCGAATTGCCGCCAAAGTTATTGCCGGAAAACAAGTCGCCAGCGGTGTCACCGCCATTGTCGTACCAGGCTCTTATCGAGTTAAGCAACAAGCAGAGCAAGAAGGACTGGCGCAAATATTCACTGCCGCGGGTTTTGAATGGCGCTTGCCAGGTTGCTCGATGTGTTTGGGTATGAACGATGACAAACTAAGCGAAGGTGATCGTTGTGCTTCAACCAGCAACCGTAACTTTGAAGGTCGTCAAGGACGTGGTGCTCGCACCCATCTTGTTAGCCCAGCGATGGCTGCAGCGGCTGCTGTTGCCGGTCATTTTACAGAAGTCAGTGTTTAGGAGTTAACAATGGATAAGTTTACAAGTCATACCGGTAAGGTTGTTGCATTGGATCGTGCCAATATTGACACCGACCAAATCATTCCAAAACAGTTTTTGCAAAAAACGACACGCACTGGTTTCGCCGAACATTTGTTCCATGACTGGCGCTATCTTGATTACCATGGTACCGAGCCGAACCCAGATTTTGTCTTAAACAAACCGGAAAGTACCGGCGCCAGCGTGTTATTGGCACGGGAAAACTTTGGTTGTGGCTCATCTCGTGAGCATGCGCCATGGGCGATTCAAGAGTTCGGCTTCAAAGCTGTTATAGCGCCGAGCTTTGCCGACATCTTTTTTGGCAACTGCATCAACATTGGTATGGTCCCTGTTGTGTTAGCCGCTGATGTTATAGATAGCTTATTTGCTGACTATCACCAATCTGAACTGCAATTGACCGTTGATTTAACCAGCATGACGGTAAAACACGGCAACAACCAATACCCGTTTAGCTTGACTGAATTTCAACGCTATTGCCTACAAAACGGTATTGACGCGGTTGGTTGGACTTTACAAAAGAAAGACAAGATCAAAGCCTATGAAGAAGCGCTACCCGCTTGGCAATAGCTTAATGTTCAAACCATAATCCGAAACAAAAAAAGAGAGCTTATACGCTCTCTTTTTTATTTTCATGTCTTTACCTAGGCACCGTGGCGGTAATGACAATTTGCCTAGACGTATGCTTAGACACCCTATCTAGCAGAGCCCTAGAGCCCTACCATGACGATAGCGCCTGCATACTAAAGCGCATGCCTTTGTACTGCATGATCACCAATTGTGGCTCGATACGCTCGATGGTGATGCCTTCTTGAGTAATATTACCGGTATAATAGTCTTTATCGTTGAGACGAACCCAGCTGGTGGCAGAATCTGAGGTATACATATGCAATGAAAACACCAGTTCCGGTAATTCATTATGCAGCCAACTAGGCATTTGCCCCAATGGTTTAACGCGTTCCACCGGCTTTTGTTCGGCGACCGGCTCTGCACCACTCTCCGCTGTCATCGTCTCATTCAACGCATTCTCGACCGCAGCCAATAATTTAGGGTCAACACCTTGCAACTCATCGGTATTTAGCGAGAACTTTGGCTCCTCAACTACAGGTTCAGGCTCAGCACGATTACTGTTTGCCTCTTGCGCTTGTTGGTTTTGTTTGTCTTGCAGAGCTAATAAAGATTTGATTTGCTGCTGCAATTGCTGATTTTGCGCTTGTTTTTCCGCGGCAATGCGATCGCTTTGCTGTTTTGCCAATAATGCTTGTTCAGTTCGTTTTTGTTCAACATTGGCAAGTCGTTGCTCACGCATTTGCTGATTAAACGCCGCGCCATCAATAAAATGTGCGTGCATTGGTTCATTAACATTAAGGCTAATCAACTCTTCGGGCTCAGCCGTTGTTGTTTGACTAAGTTGTTGCTCTAATAATTGGCGTTGTTGCGTTAATTGATAGGCTTGCATACCGCCCATAAAGAAATAACCGAGCGCCCCACTTAACACAATAGTCAGCATCACAAACAGTGGTGTTTGCCAGTTGACACCGTCGCTGTCTACTGCCGTTGCTTGCCCAGGTTGCTGCAACTCTTGCTGCAAGTCATCCGCTGCCAGCGATGGCACTGTATCTTGCTTATTGTCGGCTTGGTTATCGTTTTTTTGTAATGAGGATAAAATAAATGACATGACCTATTCTCCCTCTACTTGTGCGCTTGAATCATCAACAACATTCGCCGCGTCTTGCGCGTCAATCGAAGTTGGCAATTGATATTGAAAACTACTTAACGCAATTGCCGTTTCAATGTCGGTTAATGTCTCGCCACTCTTGATGCGTTTGAACTGTGCCAGTTGGTTGCTAAACAATGCATCTTGTTTATTGAGTTGACGAACCGGTCGACCCTGCGCTTTCGCCAATTGTTGCTCACTCCATAACAATAATGATGGGCTGACATCCTCACTGAGGTTGTCGACATACTCTGCTGGCGGTTGCCATAACAACACCGCTTGTTGATTGTAGCGACGGGCAACAAAATTTTTATTAAGTAATACCGTGTTACCAGCAAAATTAACGTTTAATACATCATCACTGCCGGTCTTGGCTTTGCCATCAACGACCCCATAAAAAGGCGCACCGTTTTCATCGTAAAAGGCAATGATCGACTTATGGCCTAACGCCAATAAAGTGTCAAAACTGCCGTTAAACCAATGACACTGTAAATTAAATTGTTGCGCGGCTGCACAGACGTTCTTATCACTCGCCACATAATCGATATGCCATTGACGATATAATTCGGTAAACGCCGTATTCAACTCGCGACTGCTGTTTATCAGGGTATTACTGATATGACTGCGCTGTTGATTCAGTTGCTCATCATTAAACGCCTTAAGGCGTTGTTCACTGACCGCAAACAACTGCTTTTCGCTGTTAAGTTGTTGCTCACCTATGACCGCACCAATTGCTGCCGGTATCAACACGAAGGCACTAAACATAGCCGCCTTGGCCCAAGGTGTTTGCCATGGGCTAAATTTTTTTGTATCCATATTGAGTGCTTCTTTGGCAGCAGCGCCAATTAAGCGTTTATCAACATGGGTTTGATGTTCTGCGTAAGCGCCAAGTAATGAGCGATCACACAATACATTTATCAGCCTAGGTACACCACCTGATATTTTCTGAATCAATTTAACCGCCGATTTATCGAATATCGGTCGGTTACTGCCGGCAATCGTCAATCGATGCTCTATATATTGCTGGGTTTCATTAAAACTTAATGGCAGTAGATGATAACGAGCGGTAATGCGCTGTGCCAATTGACGTAAATCTTTACGTTTTAGTAATTCTTGTAATTCAGGCTGACCAATTAAAATAACCTGCAGTAGCTTTTTGGTATGAGTTTCAAGGTTGGTCAGTAAACGCAGTTGCTCCAATACCTGAGGCTCAAGGTGCTGGGCTTCATCAATCACCAACAGTGTATTGCGACCATGTTGATGGTTTTCCAATAGATGATTCAATATCGCATCGGTAAGATGTTTGAGTGTTGCGCCATCATTGTACTTAATCGATAACTCGTCACAGACGGTCGCCAATAATTCATATGCGGACAACGTTGGGTTTAGGATAAACGCCGCTTGTGTATTCGCCGGTAATTGGCTCAGCAAGCGTTTTGATACCGTGGTTTTACCGGTACCTACCTCTCCCGTTAACATAACAAAGCCACCAGCTTCGCCAAACCCATAGGTCAGATGTGCCAAAGCCTCTTTATGGCGAGGGCTCATATACAGGTAGTCAGGGTTAGGAGCGATGGAGAAAGGCGCTTCGCTCAGACCGAAATATTGCAGATAATTTTGATTCATGATGTTATTTTTAATGTCGATTACCTCAAACGCTAACCAAACATCACTGATAAGTCAAAATTTGCCGCTATTTTGCTGGTGAAAAGTGCGATACACTTACAAACAATCAACAAATTAGTGCCATTTTACTCCCATGACAGCAAATCTGGATGCCATTGCTGAAAATACCTTTCTGGTTGGCGGCGCAGTGCGCGATACGCTACTCGGCCGTGATGTACATGAACACGATTACCTAGTGGTCGGTGTCAGTCGCGAGACCATGTTGCAACTTGGCTTTAAACAAGTCGGCAAAGACTTCCCGGTTTTTCTCCACCCAATAAGCAAAGATGAGTACGCGCTAGCACGCACCGAGCGCAAGCAAGGTAAAGGCTATACCGGCTTTACCTGTTATGCCGAACCCGATGTCACACTTGAGCAAGACTTGATCCGTCGCGATCTCACCATCAATGCCATGGCACAAAACCAACAAGGGCAAATTTTTGACCCGTATGGTGGCCAACAAGATTTAGCAAAAAAATTACTGCGTCATGTCTCCTCGGCCTTTGCCGAAGACCCTTTACGGGTGCTACGGGTTGCTCGTTTTGCTGCCCGCTATCATCATTTGGGCTTTAGGGTGGCTGACGAAACCAACGCCCTAATGCAACAAATGGCAGAGTCTGGCGAATTAAATCATTTAACGGCGGACAGAGTCTGGAAAGAAATGTCTCGAGCGCTACTGGAACACGATCCTGATGTTTTTATTCAAGTGTTGCGTGATTGCGGTGCCTTAAAAGTTATTTGGCCTAGTTTGGATGCGCTATGGGGCGTGCCGAACCCACCAGCGCATCACCCAGAAATTGATTCTGGCGTACATACACTAATGGTATTGCAACAAACAGTGCGCTTAAGTGATGACTTAGCGGTGCGATTTGCCAGCTTATGTCACGATTTGGGCAAAGGACTGACAGCCAAAAAACACTGGCCAAGCCATCGCGGCCACGAAAAGGCAGGTCTACCATTGGTCGAACAGGTGTGTGAGGCGTTTCGAGTACCGAATCAGATTAGAGAATTAAGCCTGAAAGTGTGTGAGTTTCACTTGCATTGTCATCGAGCGCTTGAGCTCAAACCCAGCACCATACTAAGCCTGTTTGATAAACTCGATGCTTGGCGTAAAAAAGAGCAATTTGAGTGGTTTTTATTGGCATGTGAAGCCGATGCTCGAGGCCGCACAGGGCTCGAAGACTCAGCCTACCCACAAGCGGATTACTTAAGGCATGTGATGCAAACCTGTTTGACGGTAAACGCAAAAGAGTTTGTAGCCCAAGGCTTGCAAGGATTGGCAATCAAACAGGCCATTTATAATAAAAGATTAGAACTCGTGCAGCAGTTACGTCCGTAAAAGCCAGGCATGTTCTAAACTAACTGCAGCGTACCGTTAAATTAGCCAACTAAAATAAAGGCGTTAACTAATATATTAGCGAAACAAGCGAAAGCACTATGCAGGATATTATTGATACTCTTAAGCAAGTAAAAACCATCGCTTTACTCGGCGCCAGCGACAAACCGCAACGTGCCAGTCATCGCGTGATGGCCTACTTGCAACAACAAGGCTACCGAGTCTTACCGGTTAACCCACAATTGGCAGGGCAAACCTTGCACAATGAGATGGTATTCGCCTCTCTTGCTGACGTTGTTGCCAACATTAGTGAGCCTATCGATATGGTGGATGTGTTTAGATTGCCTAAATATTTAGCCGAGATTGTTGAACAGTGTCATACCTTAGCTATCGGAATAATATGGACACAATTGGGCGTTGTAGATGCCGACGCACAAGCATTAGCGCAGCAATATGGTATCGACATGATAGTCGACCGATGTCCTAAAATTGACATTCCAACGCTGCAATCTCAAGGTTTGCTGTCCGAACCAGTACACGGATAATTTTTTGCTTTTGCCCTTATCGCACTTAGCCCTTAGCTCTTAGCTCTTCGCTTTTATAGCTCTTAGCTCTACACAATAAACCAAAGTAAAAAAGCGCCGAGTATTAGGCGGTAGATAACAAACGGCATCATGCCCAACTTGTCGAGCAGGATCAGAAAATAATGGATGCAGGCATACGCGCTAACAAACGCCACTGTCGCACCAAGGGCTATGGCTTGCCAATCAACCCCGTTCGCTTCAAGGATCAGCTTTAAAGTCAAATAACTGCCAGCCATGGCAATGGCAGGAATGGATAATAAAAACGAAAAACGGGCAGCGGCATCTCGTGTTAAGCCAAGCATCATACCCATAGTCATGGTGATGCCTGAGCGCGAGGTACCTGGAATCAATGCCGTGGCTTGTGCTAAGCCAACCAACATTGCCCCTTTAAAACCTAAGTGTTCGATTTGTTTGTTTTGCTTGCCTTTGATATCGACAAAGCCCAGCAATAAACCAAAGACAATCGTGGTAAAGGCAATCACGGCGGCACTGCGCAAATTCTCTTCAATAAAGTCTTTACCGAATAAACCAAACAACCCGGCAGGAATGGTGGCAAAGATAATCCACCAGGCTAATGTCGCATCAAAACTGTGTTTTTTATGAACAACGCTATCGGTCCAGGCAAACAGCATGCTGCCCACTTCTTTGCGAAAATACAGCACCACAGCCAACAAGGTGCCGACATGAACTGCGACATCAAACGCTAAGCCTTGGTCAACCCAGCCTAACAGTTGTGACGGTAAAATAAGATGAGCGGAGCTGGAGATTGGCAAAAACTCGGTGAGTCCCTGAATCAATGCCAAGATAATGGTTTCAATAGTAGACATGCTAAGAAGAGCGTTCCTTTGTTATTATTTTATCGCCGCTTTGCCTTCATTTAAGAGGCTAATGTTTCATGGCTAGCGAAATTCAGGCCATGTAAATTCTACGCGCGTTAGATACTGTAGGCTTTTATCGTACTCTTGCCAAATTTGTTGATAGCTTTTTTGCAATACCGGGTGAATATCATCTGGCGCTAACTCAGCCAGTGGTTGCAAAACATAGGCGTTTAACGGGATCTCATCACGGGGCAATTGCACCGGTTCATCCATCACTAAGTCATCATACAATAAAATATCTAAATCCATCTTACGCGGGCTAAATTTCTTCGAGAAATCAACTCGACCATGCTGCTTTTCCAACGACTTTAACAGCGCACCTATGTACTCGGGTGACTTTGAGGTTTCAACTTTGGCGACCAAATTATAAAAATTTTCACCGCTAAAGCCTACGGGTTCGCATTCATATACCGATGACAACAGCACATTATCAAATTCACTATATAAAGCACGAGCCGCCAAAATAATTTGGTTTTCGCGATCAATATTGCTGCCAATTGAAATATAAACCTGAGCCATTAAGCTTTACTGCCTCTTTCAATAATGACGCCAACACCGCTGGCATTGGCAACCGCATCAGGCTTATTAATTTTTAATTTGAGCCATTTTATTTGATAGGCTTGCATTAAATGCTGACTTAGGTTTTCAGCCAAAGTTTCTAATAAATCAACAACTTTAGCATTGGCAAAGGTTTCAATTTCATTGGAGATTTGCGCATAATCAAGGGTTTTCGCCAGCTCATCACCAGACGCCGCAGCACGAATGTCACAGCCCATTTGCAGATCAAAGATTAGCGGCTGTTTGATGGTTTTTTCCCAATCATAATAGCCAATAGTAGTGTCTATTTTCAGACCTTCAATAAAGACGATATCCATGCTGACTTAGCACTCTTATTACCAAAAACACAATTTTACCCTAATGTTATATGGAAACACCACTCATTGTGTTGTTAGAATGGCACAATAAACGCTTTGTTTAAAAAACAAACAAAGATAATCACAATTCAAAATAGGAGACAGTCCGTTGTTTATGACAATTTGCATTGTTATTGTCGCCTATTTATTCGGCTCCATTTCCAGTGCCGTATTAATATGCCGCTTACGAGGCTTACCCGACCCAAGAACCCAAGGCTCTAATAACCCGGGCGCGACGAATGTATTGCGCATGAGTAATAAGGCAACCGCGGCAGCGGTATTGCTGTTTGATGTGTTAAAGGGAATGGTTCCGGTGTGGGGTGCTTATAAACTCGGGGTCGAGCCATTACATCTTGGTTTTATCGCCATCGCTGCCTGCCTTGGCCATATGTATCCAATATTTTTTAATTTCAAAGGTGGCAAAGCCGTGGCGACCGCCTTTGGTGCGTTAGCGCCGATTAGCTGGATAATGGCATTTGCGCTGATCATCACTTGGGGTTTGATCGTCAAATTCAGTCGCTACTCGTCTTTAGCGGCAATTGTCACCGTATCATTAGCGCCACTATATACCTTTATTATAAAACCGCTGTATACCAATTCGGTAACTATGTTGTCGGTGCTGATCATATTCAGACACCGTGACAACATCATGCGCCTAATAAAAGGCAAAGAAGACAAAGTCTAAAATGTTGCCACGCTTAACTAGACTGGTGGCAATGTATCTAAAGGCCAGCGCGGGTTAGCTTTAAACGTTAAATCAGCGCTGACACCAGACTTAAGACGTTGCATACCAGCAAAGGCGATCATCGCACCATTATCAGTACAAAACTCTGGACGAGGATAATAGACCTTGCCATTCAACTTTTGCATGGTCGCCGCCAGCTTTTCACGTAACGACGTATTCGCACTTACGCCACCGGCGATAACCAATCGATTTAAACCACATTGTTGTAATGCACGTTTGCATTTGATCGCTAAGGTATCGACAACCGCTTCTTGGAAGGCATACGCAATATCTGCTTTGGTTTGATCGCTGCTGTCATTATCGCGAATGGTATTTGCGGCAAAGGTTTTTAAGCCAGAGAAACTAAAATCAAGACCCGGTCGGTCTGTCATCGGTCGCGGAAACTTATAACGACCTTGCTGACCAGCTTCCGCCATTTTTGCTAATACCGGACCACCTGGGTAATCAAGACCAAGTAACTTAGCGGTTTTGTCGAATGCTTCACCTGCCGCATCATCAACCGACTCACCTAACATTTCATATTGGCCAATACCGTCGACACGAACCAACATGGTGTGGCCACCAGACACTAATAAGGCAATAAATGGAAACTCTGGTACATCGTCTTCCAACATAGGCGCCAATAAATGACCTTCCATATGATGCACCGGCACCGCTGGTAGATTCCAACCATAGGCTAATGAGCGACCTATTGAGCAACCCACCAATAAGGCACCGACCAAACCCGGGCCGGCAGTATAGGCAACACCATCTAAATCCGCTGGTGATAGTCCCGCTTCCTTTAATGCTTCTTTAATTAATGGTATGGTCTTGCGCACATGATCACGTGATGCTAATTCTGGTACGACCCCGCCATAATCGGCGTGCACTTCGATTTGAGAATACAGCTTGTGGGCCATAATGCCCTGCTGTTCATCATAAATGGCAATACCGGTTTCATCGCATGAGGTTTCGATACCTAAAATTCGCATAAATCTAAGATTCCATTGGCAGAATTAACATTAATTTTACAGCACATTGCCGTAAGCGGAGCAATTTTAACTCCCAATCAGTTTTTTCACCACAGCTTTTCAATAAAAAACCATTTAAGACTTTACATTGGTGAATGGATCGGATTAAAATGCTGCACCATTTTTAATCAGACACGATTATTTGTATATCGGGTCAACAGTATTCACTAGAGGTGAGAGGCACAATGCCAGTAATTAAAGTAAGAGAAAACGAGCCGTTTGATGTAGCTCTACGTCGTTTTAAGCGTTCATGTGAAAAAGCAGGTATCCTTTCTGAAGTTCGTCGTCGCGAATCTTTCGAAAAGCCGACTTGGGAACGTAAGCGTAAAAAAGCGGCTGCAGTTAAGCGTCACGCGAAGAAAGTTGCTCGCGAAAACGCTCGTCGCGTTCGTTTATACTAAGACTTTAGGCATAATCGCTTAAATTATGAGTTTGTTTGAACAACTCAGCAACGAAATGAAAAACGCCATGCGTGCTAAAGACAAACCTCGTCTTGGCGTAATACGTATGGCGTTGTCAGCTATTAAGCAGGCGCAAATTGACGGTCAAAAAGACGTGACCGACGACGACATCATTGCCTTGATCACCAAAATGATTAAGCAACGAAAAGAATCTGCAGCCATGTATACCGATGGCGGTCGTCCTGAACAAGCTGCCAGCGAACTAGCTGAAACTGTCGTTTTGGAAGAGTTTCTTCCACAAGCACTAACGGCTGACGAGATCAAAGCATTGATCGAACAAGCTATTGCCGACACCGGTGCCGCCTCAATGGCTGACATGGGTAAAGTGATGGGCGTGTTAAAGCCGAAAATGCAAGGACGTGCTGATCTTGGCCAAGTAAGTGGTCAGGTACGTGCTGCATTGAATGCATAAGTCAAATTAGTTTATATAAAAAACCGCACTATTAGGTGCGGTTTTTTTTTGCTAATGACTAAATATTCAACACTGTGTGTCGACAACGATTGTCTATTGAAAGACGAATTTGTTATAGTAACTTTTCCCCTGAATAACACATCAGCAGATAATAATTACAGAACATGGCAGGATTAATCCCACGCTCCTTTATCGATGATCTTCTCGCTCGTACCGACATAGTCGATCTGGTGGAATCGCGCGTGCCATTAAAAAAAGCCGGTAAGAATTATCAAGCGTGTTGTCCATTTCACAGCGAAAAAAGCCCATCGTTTACGGTCTCTCGCGACAAACAGTTTTATCACTGCTTTGGTTGCGGTGCGCACGGTAATGCCATCAGTTTTGTAATGGAATACGATAGACTTGAGTTTGTCGATGCCATCGAAGAGCTTGCCGGTTTTCACGGTATGGAAGTTGAGCGCGAGCAAACCCACCAAAGCCCTGCTGAATTGAAAAAAGCGCAACTGGCGCACAGACAAAAACAAGATGATTATGAATTGCTTGGTCAGATCAGCCAGTTTTATCAGAAAAATCTGCGCCAGCACGCCGACTCTGCCATGGTTATCGAATACCTTAAAGGCCGTGGCTTAACCGGTGAAGTCGCCAAGCAATTTTCAATAGGCTACTCTGCAGACAGTTGGGACGACATGATGAAGGTGTTTGGTAACGCCAGTCAAAGTCAAAAACAACTGGTGGATTTAGGCATGGCGATTCAAGGCGATAAAAATCGCCCATACGATCGATTTCGTGGCCGTTTAATGTTCCCAATCAAAGACAAGCGAGGCCGAGTCATTGGTTTTGGTGGTCGAGTGATTCAAGATGGAACGCCTAAATACCTGAACTCGCCAGAAACCCGAATTTATCATAAAGGCCAGGAACTCTATGGCCTTTACGAAGCGAAGAAGTATTGCAAAGACTTGCAGCGTTTGGTGGTGGTTGAAGGCTATATGGACGTTGTTGCCTTAGCGCAACATGGTATTCCGTATGCGGTAGCGTCATTAGGTACGTCGACTTCAACCGAGCAATTGCAAACCATGTTCCGTACCGTTAAAGAAGTTATCTGTTGCTACGACGGCGACAAAGCGGGTCGCGATGCGGCTTGGCGGGCCATGGAAAATGCTCTGCCATTGGTGCGTGATGGCATTAGCCTGAAGTTTGTTTTTGTTCCCGATGGTGAAGACCCAGATACTCTGATTCGCCAACAGGGTCAGCAAGCTTTCGAGAAATTACTTGATACCGCAACCCCGTTATCGCAGTTTTTATTCGATCATTTAATGCAGCAAGTGGATATCAATTCGCTCGAAGGTAAAGCATCCTTGGTTGAAACATTTCAACCGTATTTGCAAAAACTACCAGACAGTGTGTTAAAAGATTCAATTGTTAATGAGTTAGCCAATAAATTTGGCTCCGGCTCGCAGCAACAATTAGAGCGATTGAATCAAAACCAAGCCCGTAATGTGACAAAAAATGCAAAAAAATCCACCGCAAAAGTAACTCCGGTGAGATTAGCTATTGCATTATTGCTTGAGCATCCCCATTTAGTAAATGTACTCGATGATTTAAGCGTACTCGATCGAATCGAGATGCCCGGCATTGACTTGTTCAAACAACTCATGCAGCAATGCAAACAAAAACCACAAATGAACTCTAGTCAGTTGATTGAAATGTGGCGTGGAACTGAACAAGAAAAAATATTGTCAAAGTTATTGATGTGGGAACACCACATTGATGGCGATGCGGCAGAACATGTGTTTACCGACATACTGGAAAAACTGATAAACAGTTTTGTCGAAAAACGTACCGAATTATTGTTACAAAAAGCCCGTATGGGACAATTAAACTCGTCGGAAAAACAAGAACTTCAAGCGCTGATCAACGCGCAAAGCTAGGCTGAATAAGCCTCTAGCTTTAACTGGAATTTCTTATTTCGTCTTGCTATAATTTTGTCCTTTACTGTTTGTATTTTGATAGCCAAGACAGGTGGACATTCGTCAATGGATCAAGCCCCACAATCTAGACTTAAAGAACTTATCACTAAAGGTAAGGAGCAAGGGTTTTTAACCTTCGCTGAGGTAAACGATCACCTTCCACAAGACATCATAGATTCCGATCAGGTCGAAGATATTATTCGCATGATCAATGACATGGGTATTCAGGTGTTTGAAAACGCCCCTGATGCCGATGAACTTATGATGAGTGAAGCCAATACCGATGAAGACGCAGCGGAAGCCGCGGCTCAAGCACTTGCTACGGTTGAAAGTGAAATAGGTCGTACGACTGACCCTGTGCGTATGTATATGCGCGAGATGGGTACAGTTGAACTACTAACTCGTAAGGGTGAGATCGTCATCGCCAAGCGAATCGAAGAAGGTATTCGCGAAGTTCAACGAAGTGTTTCTGAGTATCCGCCAGCAATTAATTACTTGCTAGAGCAATGGGATAACTTTGAAGCGGAAGAAATTCGTTTAAGCGATATTATCATTGGATTTGCTGATCCGAATGCGGATGATGAAATTGCACCTACCGCAACGCACGTTGGTTCTGAGCTTTCTCAAGAAGAACTTGCCGACGAAGATAATGACGGTAAGAAAGACGAAGATGAGGAAGATGAAGAGGAAGAGGACACAGGTCCTTGTCCTGAGGAAGCACGCGAAAAATTCACTGAATTACGCCGTCTTTACGATGTTGCTAATAAAATCATCGATAAAAAAGGTCGTGGTCATAAAGATGCTATGCAAGCCATTGATGACATCGCCGAATTATTCAAAGAGTTTCGCCTAATACCTAAATTATTCGATCGCTTAGTGAAAAACATGCGTGACGTTATGGACCGTGTTCGTGTTCAAGAACGTCTTATCATGAAACACTGTGTGGTTGGCGCAGGTATGCCGAAGGTACACTTCATTAAGATCTTTCCTGGTAACGAAACCAAGACTGATTGGTTAGAAAGTGAAATTGCCGCTGGTAAACCGTACTCAGACAAATTGAAAATGGTCGATTTTGATATTGAGCGTTGTATTCACAAGCTTAATCAACTGGAAGAAGAAACCTACCTTTCAGTGCAAAGTATCAAAGACATCAACCGTCGCATGTCAATCGGTGAAGCGAAAGCTCGTCGAGCGAAAAAAGAGATGGTTGAAGCGAACTTACGTTTGGTTATTTCAATCGCCAAAAAATACACCAACCGTGGTCTACAATTCCTTGATTTGATTCAGGAAGGTAACATCGGTTTGATGAAGGCTGTTGATAAGTTTGAATACCGTCGTGGTTATAAGTTCTCAACTTATGCAACGTGGTGGATCCGTCAGGCAATCACCCGTTCAATCGCTGACCAAGCACGTACCATTCGTATCCCGGTACATATGATTGAAACCATCAACAAGCTAAATCGTATTTCTCGACAAATGCTACAGGAAATGGGCCGCGAGCCTACCCCTGAAGAACTTGCTGAACGCATGATGATGCCTGAAGACAAGATTCGCAAAGTATTGAAGATAGCTAAAGAGCCAATCTCAATGGAAACACCTATCGGCGACGATGAAGATTCGCACTTAGGTGACTTTATTGAAGACGGCAGTGGTGAGCTTCCAGTTGATGCGGCAACGACGGAAAACCTTAAAGCAGCAACTCATGAAGTTCTTGCCGGTTTAACCGCTCGTGAAGCCAAGGTTCTGAGAATGCGTTTTGGTATTGATATGAATACCGATCACACGCTAGAAGAAGTTGGTAAGCAATTTGACGTTACTCGTGAGCGTATTCGTCAAATCGAAGCAAAAGCACTTCGTAAATTGCGTCACCCGTCTCGTTCAGAGCAATTAAAGAGCTTCTTGGACGGCGAATAAACGCCAAACCGCGTAAGCCAAAAAAGCTACTTGAAAGCCCGCTGATGCGGGCTTTTTTATGGGCGACAAATCTTATACTTGCTAAGCCACTGAACACAGATACTCTGTACCATCTATTAGGGCAACAGCCTGTTCACCACTATTTCAGCATTTTTCGAGCAAAATCAGTAACTAGGATTATACTGATTATAAAGCAAGAATAATGATTTGAATCGTGACGAACTCAACAGAAAAGAAAAAATTTCTCAACAGCATCAACCACTTTCGTGGTATCGCCATTATCTTTATTGTGATGGCGCATTGTTATCGTCCTGCCGGTTGGGAAATCGTTACCTTAGCCGATAAGTTCTGGTTTAACCTGATGATGAATGGCACGGTATTTTTTGTGTTCATCTCTGGCTTCTTGTTTCACCATGTATTTTATCATCGCTGGGACTACCGAAAATACATGAAGAACAAAACCAAATATGTATTTTTACCCTATATATTGCTGTCCTTGCCCTGGATTATCTGGCATTTAACCGCTGCACCAGAGCCAACCCTGCACAACCTTCACGCCGACATAAGCGAAACATCCACCGCAGCGGCTTGGTATGTTATTACCGGCAGAGCGTTAACCGCTTATTGGTATATACCTATGGGCATGATGTTATTTGCCTTGTCCCCTTTGGTGATGCTGATGATCCGTAAACATTGGTTATTGTTAAGCGCGGTACCATTATTCTTAATTGCCATGTACGTGCATCGACCAATATCTAATCTTAATGCCATCCAGTCATTGGTGTACTTTTTCCCGGTCTATTTAATTGGTGCGTGGGCATCCCGTCATCGTGACAAGCTGTTCCCATTTATCGATAAATATTGGCTAATCATGCTGTTAACGGCCATTGCTTTGGCGTTTATTCAAGCCTACTACTTTGGCCATGGGGTGTTAAATAAAGACGCCTTTGAAGCCACCGTGCCGGATTTAATGCTGCCGCAAAAACTGCTTATCAACTTTGTGCTTTTGGCCATTCTCAATAAGTTCGAACACATTAGCATTGGCTTTTTACAAAAGTTGGCTGAAGTCAGCTTTGCTATTTACTTTATTCATCCGTGGATCACCACCCCTTGGTGGATGATTTACGATAGCCCAGATTTATTAGGAATCGCCGGCAAAGGAAATATCTTCACCACCTTTATCGTTACTATGGTGGTCATCTATATCTCCTACCTTATCGCCGTGTTGATTAAAAAGTTGCTCGATAAGCGCAGTCGTTATCTGATTGGTTGGTAACAATAAGAAGAATCTATGAAATTTACGTATCCACTCTTAGGGCTATTAGTTTGCCTTTGTATTAACAGCAGCCAAGCCTTGGCCGCATCATATGAAGAATATTGGGAACTGACCTTTTTTGGTGGTCACCGTACCTCAGATAATATCGAACCCGATGAAGAAGACGATGACGACGAAGTAAGCATCGATGAAACCGAATATTATGAAATAGATTTTGATAATGCCGGCTCTGGTGGTGTTATCTTGGGTTGGAACTTTGATTACAATCGTACCGGTGAGCTGTTGTTTAGCCACAGTGTCACTGATTTTGATGTCGAATTTGATTTAGCGGATACCGAGGTCAGCGTCAGTTACTTGCATATTGGCGGCACCGTGACCATCTCTGAAGGCAAAGTACCATTTCATATTGGTGGTGGCCTAGGTGTCGCGCACCTTGACCCTAGCGATAAGAGCTTAGATTCAGAAACACGTATATCGGCCAACTTAGGCGCCGGAGTGAAGTTTTTGTTTAGCGATAGTTTGAGTCTGCGTCTTGATGCTCGTGGCTACGGGACATTTTTTGATAGCGACAGCTACATATTTTGTTCAGGTAATAAGGGCTGTTTGATCAGAAGTTCAAGTAAGCTATGGCTACAAGCTGAATTTGCCTTGGGTTTAACCTACCGCTTTTAACAAATATAACTCTTTCAACTAAGCCGAAACGACTCGATTACGACCGGCTTTTTTGGCTTTATACAAGGCTTGGTCGGCAATTTTAATGGTGTCATCAAAGCTCATTTGTTTTTGATGTACAGCAACTCCAATAGAGACCGTCACGTGCACCGTTTTGGTCGTGACTTTTGAGCCTTTACGATCTTGTTTTCCCTGACGGTTAAGTTGCCTAATAGCCATTTTATAGTGCGCGATAAGTTTTCTCATGCGCTCTAACTCTGCCATAACTTGTTCGCTATTTTTGCGCGGAAATATCAATGAAAACTCTTCACCACCATAACGAAACGCCTTACCCGAACGACGTACTTTGGCAATTTTAGTCGCCACCAATTTCAAAACTTGATCGCCAACATCATGACCATAGGTGTCATTAAACTTCTTAAAGTGATCGATATCTAACATAGCCACCACGTAAGTATTGCCAAGGGTAGAGGCATATTGATTGAGCGCTCTGCGAGACGGTAAGCCAGTTAGCTCATCACGGTAGGCTAAGAAATACGAATTGACGATAACAACCAATAGATAATAACAGCACAGAATCGCCATGGTAATTGGCCAGTTAATAACAACCAGTTCAAATTGGGCAATGCACCATATTAAATAAGTCGCCAGGACGGCCGTTTGCGACAATGATGGCTGAGCCATATTGCGCCATAACACCACACAACCAACGATAAGAGATGGTAGATAGACACTGCTCACATCACCGGATAATTGCGGCCAAATCAACTGCAGCTTTGCACTGGCGAATAGCCACAAGTAAGCGGCAGCTAAAGTCGCGATAAGTAACAGCACTTGTTTTATTGCATGCCCGCTAAATACACCACGTTCGGTGATCATCGATAACCATGCCAAACTTGCTAATCCATATAAATACAATTGCGGCTCAGAGATCACCAACTCAGCTTCTGGTAAATAATAATAGGCAGAGACAATGATGGTTAAAAAGCTAATTCGAGCTTGTTTGAAATAGGCCGGAAGCAAAAGAGAGATAGCGAATAGAACAGGCAATGAATATTGCACGGAATCGACCGGTATTGACCAGCGCGCAGCAGAATAGTCCAGGCCAATATGAGCCAAGATAATAAATGCGACACCCAAGATGAAAGCTTTGCTGGTTTGCAAAAAATCAGTCACCGACCTTCCCTTTGTTATTAGAATCTGTATATATCGCGAGCTTCTATATAGTAGCAAGTTTTGCGGCGATGTTAATGATTAAATTAGAAGATATTCGCCAATAGGCCTGTAAGATTAGTCTGAAATGGGTAAATTTAGCCGGCTATCAGTTAACAAAACACTAACGAAAGCGTATATAAATTAGGCAACCGAACCAAAAGCGGGAGATTTTTTTTGGCAAGTGGTGACATCCTAAAAAAAAGCCCTTATACTTGCCAGCGTTTTTGGTTATTATCTAAATCAAAGCATTTCCTAATGGCCCCTTAGCTCAGTTGGTTAGAGCACCCGACTCATAATCGGTAGGTCCCCTGTTCAAGTCAGGGAGGGGCCACCATTTAGATAATTAAAGACGCATTAGAGCGTCTTTTTTTATGCCTAAAAATCAACGATTTAACCTGTCATCTGCTAGTTTTACGGTTATTAACGATTAATAATAACTTGTAAAAGCCACCATTTTTAGTAACACTCTTAGTAACACCAACCTAATTAAACGGAATTTAGTGTTACTATGGCGCGAATAACTACCCCATTAACCAATACAGAAGTTAAACAAGCAAAGCCTAAAGATAAGGAATACAACCTTGTTGATGGTGACGGGCTAATGTTACGAGTAAAACCTAATGGCTCTAAGCTATGGCTATTTAACTATTATCGACCGTATACAAAAAAACGAGCAAATATTGGTTTTGGTAAATATCCCGAAGTAACACTGGCGCAAGCTCGAAGCAAAAGAAAAGATGCTAGAACATTATTAGCTGAAAATGTCGACCCGAAAGCTCACCGCACAGAACAAGAGCAGCAAAATAAAGAAGCTATAGAAAATACTTTTGGTGTTGTTGCTCAAAAATGGTTTGAATTAAAGCTTACGCAAGTTAAAGAGGAAACAGCTAACCATGCTTGGCGCGGATTAGAACGTCATGTTTTACCTACGCTAAGCAATGTACCACTAGATACAATCAAACCTAAGACGGTTATTACCCTACTCACTCCTATTGCCAACAAAGGCAGTTTAGAAACTGTTAAACGCCTATGTCGTAACATTAACGAAGTAATGCGACTTGGTGTTGCTCAGGGCATTATTGAGGTTAATTACTTAGCTGATGTCACAAAACTATTCCCTGCGGCTAAGAAAACTAATATGGCGACCATCAAGCCAGAACGTTTACCAGAGCTACTGTCAGCAATTAGAGAGTCAACCATATTGCGAACAACACGTTGTTTAGTTCTATGGCAACTTCATACAATGACAAGACCAATTGAAGCAGCTACAGCACGTTGGGAGGACATAGACCTAGAAAACAAAGTTTGGGTTATTCCTGCCGATCGCATGAAAATGAAAAAGCCTCATACCATCCCGTTAACAGAGCAAACTTTAGAACTGTTAAATACAATTCGCTCAATGTCTGACGGCAAAGAATACCTATTTACTAATCATCGAGATCCAACAAGACACGCTAATAGCCAAAGTGTAAACATGGCTTTAAAGCGTATGGGATTCGCTGGCGAATTAGTTTCACATGGCTTACGAGCATTAGCTAGCACAACGCTAAATGAACAAGGTTTTGATCCTGATGTTATAGAAGCAGCACTAGCTCACGTAGATAAAAACGAAGTAAGGCGAGCTTATAACCGAGCAGAATATTTAGAGCGCAGACGTAAATTAATGTATTGGTGGTCTGATCATATTGAACAAGCTCAGACAGGACAATTTAATAAATCTAATAAGGGCTTAAAGGCCATAAGTTAAATTTATTGGGATAGCTTAAAACTGATCATTTTAAGTGAAAGGTACTACCTCAGTACTTTCCCAGTTAATTTATTGAGGTAGTGAAATGAGGAACTCACATGATTAACAAATTTAAAAGGGGCTTAACTGCCGAAGAAGCGTCTTTAGTAGCAACTGGTTTGGATAGGTTTGATTCTTTAGTCGATGCCAGTAGAACACTTCAAGTGGAAGAAGATTCTGTAAGATATGCTGAAGCAGAATTAACTAACCCTTACAATGATGAAGGCATTTCATCAATGAGTTGGGATGATATAAATACCCACGATGAAGATTACAAAAAACTAGCTGAGGCCGAACTGATAAGAGAAGCATTACTAGATGAAGTTAGTATTGCTTGTGAGTGGCACGACTATTTATCAGGTGAAGTTGAGTTATACATTCATGAGTGTATAACTCAACCACACAATGAAACGACTTTAGAAGTATTTCAGATACGCCGTATGGCACCTGATGATGAATATTCATTTTGCCCAATACCAGCACAAACAACTATAAAAAAAGTTAGCTTGGCGAAATGGTTTTATAATAACCTGCCTGATAAAGCTAATTTTTTTGATCCTACCGAAAGTTATAAAACTGTTGATACTGGATATTCAATAGCTAATATAAATGAAAAAGAAACTTCAAATGCTGTTACCCCTACAACCATTCAACAATTAACCTTTTCAGAAAAGATTATACAAACTAATACGTGGCAAGATTTATACAAACAAACTGAAAAGGCTATTGATGAATTTCCTGTTTGGCAACAGCAACAACGTAAGCCAAATAACATCCCTATGGGTCATATTGATGATTGGCTAACAAACACTTTAAAAGTCACAAAAAGAGAATCCGAAACAATCAAAAAAACATTGATAGAAATATTTAACCTTTAATATCAAAAACTTATATATGACAAACCTTTCATCATAAGACAAAGGTTTTGTCATAAATTCATTTAAGTAGCATTAAACCTGAATCGTTTAACAACAGACTAAGGTAACTAAACATGACTACTAAAAAGTTTTATGAATTAATCCGCAGACCTGAAGTATTAACTTTAACTGCTCGCTCAAAATCCGCATTACAATTAGATGAAAAAGCTAAACTGTTTTGTCCTCCAATTTCGATCGGCTGTCGAGCTGTCGCATATATAAAAAGCGAAGTAGAAGCCGTCATACAGGCCCGTATTGAGGGTCAAACTCCAGATCAAATCAAACAGCTTGTTTCAGAGCTAATCAAAAAACGAAAAGCAGCCTAGGGGGGAATTATGGATAATTTATTATTTACCGCCCCTGTCGGTTCATTACCAGAAGCAAATAGCACAGCTTATGAATTACTTTCAATTCTATCAGATGGTAATAAACACGCTAGAGATCACTTATGTAATGAGCTTGGTGGAGGCTTTAGAGCATACCTACAACAACTTACTGGAGAATATTATCAACACTGGCTTATACATTCTGAGCAAGGCGAATATAACGGTAAAAAACAGGCCTTCTATTGGCTTGATGAAAATCACTTTTCTTGTGATTGGGAGCAAGATAAAGATGCTCGTACTATTGCCAGAAAACAATATAAAGACCGTTCATATTATGGCAGTAAAAATGCCGTAAAACGCCTACAACAAGCTGAGCAAGAAAAAGCCGAAGCTGATAGGGAATATGAACAACGAATAGAAAGTAAGAAGCCTACTGAGGATTAACAAAGTAGGCTTTCATTAAAACTGGCTAGTGGATGAAGTTTGACGGCTAAACCACTAGCCAATAACAATAGTATAACTGAGAAATAAAGTCAGCGATCACTTACCCTATGCGACCCACTAATATTAGGTTGTTCTTTGTTAACTGCTATTTGTAGGTTTTTTACCCCTATATTTTTAGCGTTTTGTTAACAAGGCAATATAGGCACTAGCAATAGACAGGTAAGTAACAACTAACTTTTAACTAGGTAATTAATAATATCCTTTTATGCTTTCTTAGTTCTTTAGAGTATCTAATGCCGTATATAACCAAAGACAAAGCTATAACTGTGAACGGTAAAACTTGGTGGGTAAATTCGACTGGCAGCGGCCTTATTATTCATGCGATTAAAGCGATGATTAACCAAGTCGATTCAATGCTAAATTATCACAGTAAAGTTCATGTGATACGCTTTGATTTAAGGATGTATAGCTTCACCGATGATAATAAGATAATGACTGTTTTTAATCGTAGATTATTTAAATGGTTAAAGCGTAAATATAAACTAAATAGAATTGGCTTTATTTGGTGTAGAGAATTAGAAACAGCTAAACAACAGCATTACCACTACGCACTTATTATTGATGGTCATAAAGTACGGCACCCTATTGAAATACTTAATAAAGTTAAAGATATTTGGGAACAACACTTAGACGGCTCAGAATTCACCCCCAAGAATTGCTATTACAATGTAAAACGTAACGATTATGACTCTATCCAAAGTGCCGTGTGGCGTATATCCTACCTAGCTAAAGCTCGTGGTAAAGGCTATAAGCCTAATCAAACAAAAAACTATGGCACAAGTAGGGTTAAGTGGGTAGAGTAACTTAATTAGAGTAGATAAATTTTATAGGTTATAGCCGCATTATGAATAGAAGATTATATTTGGTTTCTTTATGGTTTTTAGCACTTCCTTGTACTGCTTATCAAGATAATTATTTGGAAGATATTGCTAATAAATGGGAGTGTTCTTTTCCTGTAAACCCTAGTGGAAAAGAGCCGACGGGTAACTTTTATTCATGTAGGGACGATGGTTGTAATGGGGAAATTTATAAATTTTATCAAAGTCCAGATAGTTATTTAGCAATAAAAAATTTTGTTATCGACTTCAAGGCTAACTCAGTGTCTTTCGAGCAAGCTATGATTACAACGCTACATTATAAAGATAAAAGTATGCCAAATGAGGCATTCAGAAAAACAAAATTTGAACTAATGCCGCTTACTCACATTAAGTTACATGAATATGATGGCAATGGAGATGATCATATTGTTGTGCCATTCATTAGTTACGAAGACCCTATGACAGGTAGTCCTTTTGAAGCAATAAAACCAAAACCGAATGACCATTATCTATCGCAGGGTTATTCATACAATACTCTTACACTCTTTGATGGTGGCATCAAAATTTTATGGCAATCCTCGACACCTTTTAATTACAAAGAAAGAGGGCTTTACACTAAAACTGCTTTTGGCTCTTGCCGTCCACTGGTTAATTAGCGCCTGTTTTTCGGACTATATAAAAGGAATTGGCTATGCCTAAAGGTCAGCATTACGGTAGGACACAAACACGAGCATATACAAGTGAATACCATAGTATAAAAGCCAATTTGTTTAAGTCTCTACTCACTAAGCCGCTTGGTAACTACTCAATAAGTTCTGGTTATCTTAGTCATGATCACAAAAAGCTATCTTTAGATGAAAATGACAATGGTATCCGCTATATAACTTTTAACATAAACAATAAGCCACATAAGATAACTTTGAAGCTCGATAATCGAAGCGCAAGCAATAAACTATACATAACCTGCCCCTACTGCCAAAAACAACGCCAGAGTCTCTATGCGATCAAATACGCCTATGCTTGTCGTGAATGTATAGGTTTACATTACGCTTGCCAGAGTGAACGGTCACAAGAAAGACTTATGAGGCGTATTAGAAAGCTAAGAAAAGAACTATGGGGTTATGATTGGCCCGATGTAAATAATATGTTCGAGAATATTAATTACTGGCCTAAACCAAAGTATATGCGTTGGAATACGTTTATAGAGAGAAAGAATAAAATATCTTTATTGGAGCAGCAATATTGGCCTCAAGCAATTGAACAAATGAAAGCAACATTTGGTGGTGACATAAGGATATAGTAACACTGTAAGTAACACCAAGAGCAACAACCCAACCAAAGACCTTAATTTACAAGGCTCTCAAGATGCTATACAAGTCAGGGAGGGTCATCATTTCCCCATACAGTTTTTCGATTTACTGCAGGCCAGCTTAGTTATAAACTGCTGGATATATTTAGAATAATATTTATTCATTTTCAATATTCTTCTGTTCTCCTACATCTTGGAAATGTGCTGCAACCCCAAAATTTATTTCCGCTATTTGGACCTCTTTTAGCGATTCTGATCAACATTGGATTGCCACAACTAGTACAATTCTTTTCATTTAATTTTGGTAGTGTCTCAATTGTTCTATTCGTTGATACAGAATCAATCATCTCCCTAAGCTGGGAACCACCGATCAAATCGAGCGGTTTTCCCTTAGCAAAAACGTAAGATTCCGCTGTGTATGTACCAGAACACATAACAATTGCTCTATCTGCACTTTCAGCGACCATAACACCATATAACTCTCTTACCGTTTTAACACCGATCTTTTGCGTTCGCCATTGCTTACATTGAACAATAATTTTTTCACCGTTGCGCTTTAGAATTAAATCAACTCCACCATCAGCCCCAGCTTGTGTCTCGTATACTAGATAACCAAGTTTTTTATAAACTTCGCCAACGAGCATTTCAAATTCTCGCCAAGTAATGTTTTTAAGAGGATCTTTCTTGGATTCGAAAGCATTAAGGAAGCCCAAAATGCCATTGCCAGACATTCTAGATATCAGAGATTTACGATGAAGAGCTTTAAAAAATGTGACTACGGCAATGAATGCAATTAATAACGATATTGGTTCAGCCAGACTCGATATCCCATTAGACAAACTTTTAAATGCAGCTGACTGAAAGTGCATTGAAGGTATTTGATATTTGAAAAATATATAACTTAAGTAACTTAATATCGCATTCACCCACCAAGGTAAAACCAACATTAAATCTATTATTGAATCATTCCTTTTCGCCATAGTTAATCCCTTTAAAGTAAGCTTTCGCTTAATTTAACTTGCTACTAAATTTTTTTAAAGGCTTTTAAGAAGTTACTTGGATGTTGGTGAAAATGACTCGTATGAAACTCGTATACTTTTCCTCCCAAACAATAACAGTGGAGTTATCCAATAAAAGGAAAACTTTGACGATATAAATCACCGCAACATAAAAGATAACGGCGACACATTGTACGCCCTATACTGCGCACCAGCTCACATCTTAAAAAGCCAATATAATCAGTTAGATATCTAGCCCTCAATTCGCTACATGCAATAAACCCGACTATACTCTTTGCATAATACTAATTTACGCTTAAAGACAGTGCGTACAGGTCTTGAGTCAGGGATACCCTAGTGCTGTTTAATTCATTGTCGTTTGTTTTATTTTTACTCATTGTTCTTGCCCTTCATTACGCGCCATTTTCTTGGCGTATCAAAAAGAGCAATTTACTTATTGCCAGCTATTTATTTTATGCCGCGTGGAACCCACCTTTTGTTGTGTTGTTATGGATTTCCACAATTGTCGATTGGCATGTCGCCAACTGGATGTTTAAAGAGCAAAAGCAACATAAACGGCGATTGTTATTATTACTGAGCCTAGCCACCAACTTGGGCATTTTGGGTTATTTTAAATATGGTGAGTTTTTACTGGAGAATTGGCAATGGTTGATGGCCAGTTTCGGTATTGATTATCAAGTGCCTGAATGGTCAATTATATTGCCTGTTGGCGTCAGCTTTTACACGTTTCAAACAATGGCTTACTCGTTAGATATATATTTAAAGAGAGCAGAGCCAGCCAAATCATTTTTAGATTTTTCTTTATTTGTGACCTTTTTCCCACAATTAGTTGCCGGACCGATTGTCCGCCCGACTCATTTAATTCCGCAATTTGCACAGCCCCACTTAGCCAACTTAAAACAGTTTGGTTGGGGGTTAGGCTTGATTATTTTAGGGCTGTTCCAAAAAGTGGTGATTGCCGATGGGTTATTATCGCCAGCCGCTGAAACGGTCTACAACAGTAAAGATTCAGTGACGTTTATTGATGCCTGGTTAGGCACGTTTGCCTTTGCTGGGCAAATATTTTCAGACTTTGCTGGTTACTCGACAACGGCCATAGGTGTCGCGCTTTGTTTAGGCTTTTCATTGCCAACCAACTTTAGATTCCCATACGCAGCCATTGGCTTTTCCGACTTTTGGCGGCGCTGGCATATATCGCTTTCTACGTGGTTGCGAGATTACCTATACATCCCGTTAGGCGGCAACAGAATGAGCAGCATACGTACCCAAATAAACTTGATGCTTACCATGTTGCTCGGTGGCTTATGGCATGGTGCCAGTTGGAACTTTGTAATTTGGGGGGGCTTACATGGTGGCTTTTTAGTGATTGAGCGATTTACCCGTAAACGATGGGGAGAGTTGGTGATTTTAAAATCGACACTGGCTTCATTTTGTTTGATGTTATTAACCTTTGCGGCAGTTAACATCACCTGGGTATTCTTTCGTGCTAAAGACTTCACGACCTCCTCACAAATTATCAGTTCCATGTTTGGCTTTGCCCCTGATAATGCAGCAACACCGCTACCTACGTTATATATTGTTGAAGTGCTCGTGGTGGTATCTTTATTAATTTCGGCTCATTGGTACATGCGTAACTCTACTTTAGAAGATACCGTCAAAACAATGCCCTCTTGGCTAGTCGTTTGCTTATTGACCATCATGACCTTTACCATCGTTATTACACAGGGAACAGGCAATGCCTTTATTTACTTCCAATTCTAAAATTGTATATCGAGATATACCTGAACAGCCTTGGGGCAAGATAATAATCACCTCTTTGCTATTATCTTTATTGCTGTTGGTAGGTTGGGAGTTGCTTGCTAGAAAAATGCACCATCAACCCGGCGGTTACCTAAGTGGTATGGATGCCATGTGGGCAAACGAAAGACGAAAACTTGATTCTCCCGATCATAATATTCGAGTCGTATTGACTGGCTCAAGCAGACTTTTGTGGGCTGCCGATTTAAATATTATGGAGCAACAATTAGGTACACGCCCATTGCAACTGGCATTACCTGGAACAAGCCCTGCACTATTTGTCGAAGACATCGTCGAAAACACCGACTTTGATGGCATCATATTAGTCGGCGTAACACCTTTTTTATTCAATTGGTTAACTGAAGGCTACTTTGGTAAAGATGCTTTTCAACGCTATCATAGTGAATCACCTTCACAATGGTTAAGTACCAAGTTACATGATCCCTTAGCCAAAAACTTTGGCTTTATTGATGAAGCGTTTTCGTTATTTGAATTGGTCGATCACTATGTTGCTTTACCTGAACGGAAAAACTCAAAGGTGCTAAATCAACAGGGTTGGAAGTTAGGTGATGTTTACCAAGACAGACAAACTGACATGTGGGCTCCCGTTGAGCAAGAAGGCAGCTTCGACAACCAGCAAATATTAAATTTCTGGTTACCAGGGTTAAATTTAAACAAGCTTAAAACAGCGGAAGAAATGGCACAAATGACTGATGAAGCCGTCAATTTCTTTCGCCCTCTAATAACCAAATTACGCCAGCGTGGTGGGGATATGGTATTTATTCGCATGCCGTCAAGAGGGCTTTATTTAGAGCGTGATGTAAAGAGCAATTACCGAGAACTTTCTTGGCAACCTATGATAGAAGCGCTAAACGTACCAGCCATTAATACCATGGACTTTCCTGAACTTTCTAGCCAGTTAGAAATTCCAGAATGGTCTCATTTATCAAGAAAAAGTCAGGATGTATGGTCTGAGAAAATCATTGCCTATATTGAAGAGGCTTACTATCAGAATCGCAAGGCCGACATCAATGATCTCTTAAAAACAAAACAGCCGTTGGAGAATTAAATTATGACAATACTCATCGCTATTGATTTTTCTGAGGTCTCCAACTCAGTGATCAATGCACTACCTGACTTAGTGCAAATTGAAGATGAAATTCATATACTGCACGTTGGCGAACCGAACCCTGAATTTGTCGGCTTTGACGTTGGCCCAACGTCTGTTAAAGAGCAATTAGATGACGAGTTTGAAAAACAAACACTGAAACTAAATCAGCTCACCTTAACACTCGTAAAACAAGGTTATAGCGTTAAAACAATTCATGTAACAGGTGTAATCGTAGATGAAATCGTTGAATATTCGCAAAAAATAAAGGCAAAGATGATTATATTAGGTCGCCATGGTCACAGTGCTATTTACAATATATTAGTCGGCAGTGTTGCTGAGGCGGTACTAAAGCGCTCGGCAATTCCTGTTTTGTTAGTGCCCAAATAACGTCTAATGTGTATCCGAATAAAATACCGCTGTCATAATAGAGCCTAGAAGCATTGCAGATTGCGCAAAAATTAAAGACGCCCTCGAGCGTCTTTTTTAATTCTAAACGGTGGTGTCAGAAATTGAATCGCTTGACCGCTACTTAAGGCATCACCTTCTCAAAATATTCCACCAGCATACGTTTGTCATAGCCAATCATTTCATCCGCGGCTCTGCCAAATAGTGTTCGGCTCAGGTAGCCCATATCTTTGATATCAGCAGTCTCTTCTCGGACAACCTTACCATCGGCATCTTTAATAACGTATTCGAATGACATTCTTGGAATATAAACGTCTTTTAATACACGTATTTCCTGCATATTGAATCGAGTCTCACCGGCCAAATCAATGTTGGTAAATTTAATATCAATGGTGACGCCTTTACCTTCAAAGTGGTCCGCTAACGCTTCCGCCAACTTATCAGCCACACTCTGCTCGAAATCAGACTGTATGCCGATATTCCCGGTGTCTATATCATTAAAGTCACTGGGATTTAGCAATGTGACGGTAGCCGATCTATCCGTCGCGGAAACAGTTGAGGGTTTTTCCGTGGTGTTCGAACACGACGCAAGTAGCACCACCACCATAAGAGTTAATAATTTGTGCATTTTATTCTCCTGCCTTGCTTTAATTTTAGTCGCCATTGACTGATCAGTACACTGTTTATCAAATACAGCTTGTTAGTTTCAATAACAACTCCCCAGCAAACGCTTTATGAGCCAGGCTTTTGGT
Organism: Thalassotalea sp. HSM 43; assembly: GCF_004752005.1. NCBI lineage: Bacteria > Pseudomonadati > Pseudomonadota > Gammaproteobacteria > Alteromonadales > Colwelliaceae > Thalassotalea > Thalassotalea sp. HSM 43. The sequence continues at coordinate 1,151,943 of NZ_CP038493.1, forward strand.
CAACACCAGCTTAATGAACACGTTAGACTCTCACCGCTGACCAAGTTCAAATAAATCGTTACAAAAATAAAGCTAATAATTTCAATGGATTATTGCCCATTAAAATTAATAATGCTAACGTTCAGGCGCCATTATGATTTGTTATGGCGTATATTTTATAAGGATTTGAAATGAAAAAACTTACAACAATTGCCTCTCTAGTTGCCTTATCACTCGCTTCATTTGCCTCTACTGCCGCTGAATCACCAAACTGGAGATTCATCGAAGGTTCGTATGTATCAGCTGAAGTCGATGACTCTGACATTGATTATGAACCAGATGGATTTGGTATTGCCGGTTCAACGTTAATCGGTGAAAACGTAATCTTAGGCGCTAGTTACAGCTCCGTTTCTGATGACATTTACGGTATTGATGTTGACTTAATGCAAGGTGAAGCGCACCTTGGCTATCGCTACGGCGCGACAAAGACAACGGATATCTTTGGTAAAGTGTCATATCAATACATTGAGCTTGAAGCAGACTCTGAGTCTATTGATGACAGTGGTTACGGTTTACACCTTGGCGTTCGTTCAATGCTAACACCATCATTTGAGCTTGGCGCTGAAATCGCTCACATTGATATCGATGATGAAACAGATACTATTCTGTCAGCGTCAGGTTACTACCATATTAATGAGAGTTTCTCGATTGGTCTTGGTTACGCGGTTTCTGATGAAATCGACACCATGTCGGCATCTGCTCGTTTGTCATTCTAATCACAAACTATCGGTGTCATTTATGCCTGGCGCGACATTAAGTGCCGGGCATTATCTTTGCTAACAATTCATATCATTCTAACAATTTAAACCCTTCAAATAGCTCAAACCGTTCAAATATTAAATACATAATTAAAACGATTTTACCGGTTATTATCTGCATCTTTATATACGCATTTATCGTCGTAAAAACGATTCACCTTGCTCCTTTCGCTAAGAGAAAAGAACCACAAGCAAAACTTGCTTTGTGTTATTCACGGTTAAAAGCCTGATCACTGATTCGAAAAAACTCGATTAATAACTCGGCAAAAAAGGTAAATATCGCTTTTTTACAATATCAAAAACAGTGAAAAAACCTTATCAACTAACGCCGAACAAAAACCTCCCAACCCCTTACCACGGAAGGCTTTTGACATTTATTAGACATAGTCCTTATTGGATATGACGTTATTTTGACATTAATTTGCCAGCCCTTCTCTTGTTTGCATTTTGCTAGCCGTATAAAACCAATGGCAATGCACAAAAATACAACACTGAAATTACAAAGTGCATATCCATTAAATAAATCGGGGATACTCTATGAAGTTGAAAAAAAGCGCATTAGCGATTTGTATTGCCAGCTCACTTGCGGCTGGTACATCATTCGTTCACGCAGAAACAGATCTAAAAGCCACCTTTGGAAAGCATGAGAAAGCGACTCAACAAGTCACTATATTTCTTCAAGGCGAACCGGCTTTAAGTAGCTATGCTAAAGGTAAAGCCAACTTTAAAAACGACTTACGCGCCATAAACAAAGCGCAAGACGAATTTTTCAAAAATGTTTTAGCAATAGACTCTAATGCATCGATCACAAGCCGTGCTGGATTACTCGCTAACTTCATTACCGTTAACATTGCCTCAGATCGTGTCAGCGAACTTGAAACGCTTGCCGGTGTTAGCCACATTGATGTTAACAACGCTCAAGCATTTATTCCAAAATCAGCATTAAAAGCCCAAACCAATGCCACCATTTCTAGCGAAGGCGAAATGGAAGAGCTTATGGCCGCCTACACAGCGAACGAAAATGCTGGTGAAGGTGTACACGTAGGTATCGTTTCTACCGGTATCGATTACACGTTGGCATTCTTTGGTGGAACAGGTGAATACGGTGAAGATAACGATCCAGAAACACCACCAGTAGCGGGTAGTTACCTAGATGCATTAGAAAATGGTGCAATCGCCTTTGATGGTTTCCCAACAGAAACCGTTGTTGGTGGTATGGATTTCGCCTCAGAGAACTGGGGTATGGATGAAAACCCAATCGACCAAAACTACGAATACGTTCACTGGAATGGTGCGGTATATAACACAGGTGAAGGTACTGAATTAGCAAGTATCGTCCATCAGCTTGCGCCAGGTGCAAAACTGCACGCTTATAAAATCGCTAACGTATCACCTGCGTCTTGGGATCCAGACACATTGACCGTGCAATGGCCAACTCAAGGTAACGTTATTTCAGCTATTGAACACGCCATGGATCCTAACCAAGATGGCGATGTTTCAGATCACCTTGACGTGATTCTGATTGACTCTCTAGGTGCCGGTTCGTTTTATGATGCGCACTCACAAGCAGGCATCTCGTTAATAAACATGATGATCGACAGAGCATCAGCGATGGGTGTGACAATTGTGACCCCAGCAGGTGCTGGCGGTGAATGGGCAACCATGGGCTTAGCCGAAGCAAAACACCGTGGTTGGATTGCCCATGAAGCCGCGCCAACGGCAACAATTGCCGTAGGTTCAGTGGTAAATACTGACGATGACATGGGTGTTCGTATCGCAGATTGGTCACCAATGGGCCCTGTTCGTGGTTCAATGGCATTAAAACCTGAAATTGTTACTAAAGCAGATGATATCCCTGTTGTTAAAATCAGCAACGCTGATTCAACGGCAGCGATGACCGGTTCGCGTACTGATGCGTTATCAGCAGCAGCTCGTATTGCTGCAGCGGCGGCGGTTATCAAAAGCAATAACCAAAATCTTGGCCCTGTTGAAATCAAAGCGTTGCTGGCAAATACGGCAGCAGCAGAAAACATTTTAAACTCTGCCGCGACAATGGAAGCCAATCTACTGGCCAAAGGTCACGGTGTAGAAGACGTAGACTCAGCGGTTAGCTCGCCAGTGTATGTTGTTAATAAGCAAGATGCTCAGCCATATGTGCAGTTTGGCCATCACGAAGTCATGGATGAAAAAACCATCGTTAAGAACCTTGTGATCAGAAACATGTCTGATTCAATGCAATCTTATGCAATGAGTTTTGCGTTCAATGGAGACAAAGACACTCACCAAGCGCTTACCATTAGTCACCCGCAAACAGTGACCGTTCCGGCACATCACGCGGTTGAAATTCCGGTGACCGTTACTATCGATGGCACTATGCTACCGGCATGGGGCTTGACCGAAACCGCTGATTACACCGATGCAAACCTGACGCAACACGAAATCAATGGTTACTTTAATTTAACCTCTGACAATAACCCTGATATCGCTCTAGCTTGGATGTTGCAAGCACGTCCAGCTACTAGCATCAATAAAAATCCAATTGCGTCTGAATACCCAATTTACAAAGGTTGGAATCCAGATTTAGGCGCAACTGAATGGGGTACATTGCCACTAGGTGATGAGCGCTATGGCACTGACCAATGGGGTGGCCCTAGCTACCGTGGTAATGGTGCAACATTCGTCAATGAATCGAACACAGCAACAACCTTTGAAGCATATCCAGTGCTAATCTCAAAGCCACAAGTTGATGACAATATCGTTGACGTGAAAGGTCATAAGATTCGCGCCGTTGGTGGTGCCATCTATGATGAAGCCATGTGTGAAATAACCGGTAAAAAACTTGTTATTGCCGTTAATTTCCATAACCAAGTACAAACTGCGATGGCCAACTTTACCGACAAAATGGGTCCACCATTATTCTTCTACGACATGTTCTCTGAAGCCGTGGTTGAAGAGTTTGGTCTTGATGAAAGTTTTGCAGGTGTGTGGTTGAGTGATGAGCAAACTGTTAACCAACCGTTTGTACAATTAAACGCTAAAGGTCAGCCAGCCACTTACTACATCGATTACAACAAAGCGTTCGATTGGCAGGACCCTAATGGTCGATACACTGAGTCAAAATTACCGACACGTTTCGCTGGTAATGGTCACAACGTGGTATCGCAACTATGTGTGGAAGAGTTATTCCATCATGAGTTAGATGAATTAGCCGATTTTGATCAAAACTTTGGTTTCCACATCGAAACCGATCGTGATGCGGGAATGGAAAGATTCGCAGCAATCACCCAGTTTAACCCAATTAAAGGTGGTTACTACAGCGAAGAAGAGTTCTGTGGTACCGATTGGTTTGGTAACGAGTGGTGTGAAACGGTCGTAACCGATATGTCAAATGTAGTTGGCTTCGCTAACGTTGGTGAGATTGTACCGACTGAAGAGCAAACCTACGCAGAGGCACTAGCTGACGCGACCACGCAAGCTGATTTTAGCCACATCTATACCGCACAACCTGGTGAAGAAGTGACAATTGTTGCCCTGCAACATGCTGATTGGAACCTGCCAGATACTGAGTTTATGGTGATCAGTTCATCTGATGACTTTATGCACTTGGGTACGGTTGGCGTAGTAAGTGGCGGTTCTGCCGTTGTGCAAATTGCCGAAGAGCAATCGTTCAACGTTAATGAAAACGCGCCAATGGGCACGGTTGTTGGCACCATCGACTTAGATGCGGCAGGTTTCTTCGGATTTGGTGGTTCACAAAATTACCCTCTTGAAGTGTCTATCGTAAATACCGTTGCTGGTACGCCGTTTGCAATTGACCAAGACACTTATGAGATCTACGTGCAAAACCCTGAAGCCCTTGACTATGAAATGGTTAAAGAAGTGACGTTAACCATTAATACGCAAGAAGGTAACTCAATGGGTAAGCCTACTGACGTTATGGTTTACATCAACAACGTAAATGACATCGCGCCAAAAATTGACAGCAGCAAGCTAGCCGAAATGCCAGTTGTTCAATTAGAAATCGAAAAAGATGAAACACAATCTTTCTCTATCGATTTCAGCGATATCTTCTCAGATGTTGAAAGTGACATGCTTACCTTTACCGCCTCAGGTGCTGGTATTGCTAACGTTCAAATCGACGGTTTTGTGGTAACTGGTGTTGTACAAGCCGCTGGTGATTACACTCTTACCGTTGTTGCCTCTGATGGTGCAAACGAAGTAAGCGCTGACTTTGCTGTTGTTGCGACAGCCGTAGAAGAAAAAGACAGTGGTGGTAGTGTTGGTGGCATGTTTGCCCTAATGCTTGCTCTAGCTGGTCTACGTAGACGTTTATAACCATTATAACTCCATGGAAGCTACGATCTTGTAGCTTCCTTTTTATGGCAAATTTGGAAAGACTATGAAATTTAACCTTTCACCCCTAGCATTACTTGCCTCAAGTATTTTAATTGGCCCTGCTATTGCTGGCCAAAATAATGGAATTGACGGAAGTACTATCATTCCTGGTAAGGAAAAAATAGAAAATATTGTCGCTGATAAAATGCGTCAAGATTCTATGTATTATGTGTTACTAAAAGACAAAGCACTGGCTAACTATAATCCGTATTCTTCAATCACGTCGACTGGTAATCAGTCTTCTCCTCGACTAGACGTGAACAGTGCCACAAGTCAATCATATATCAATCAATTAAAACAAAAACAATCTGGTGTGCTTAGCAAAGCTAGCCAGATGTTAAAAAGACCGCTAGCGGCAAAGTTGCAATATCAGATCGCCTTAAACGGCATGGCTGTGCAACTTAGCGACCAAGAAGCGGCAGTACTTGCCAACATGGACGAAGTTGCCAGTGTTGAAAAAATTGGTTATCACCGCCTACAAACATACGCAGGACCTGAATTTATTGGTGCCAAGAAAGTATAGCAAGGTGTCGAAGGCCACACCAGTCATCAAGGTGAAGGCGTTGTCGTAGGTATCATTGATACCGGTATCAATGCAACTCATCCATCATTCGCTGATGTTGGTGGCGATGGTTATGACCATACCAACCCATTGGGTGAAGGCAATTACTTAGGCGACTGTCTACAATACGCTCAGTTTTGTAATGACAAACTTATCGGTGTCGTCAGCTACCCAGAAATCCTTGAGATTCGACCTGCCGATGCAATCGATCATGGCTATGAAGATTTTGAAGATAAGATGAAAGTCGGCTATGACTTTAATGGTCATGGCTCTCATGTTGCATCAACCGCGGCAGGTAATATTCTAAATGATGTTCCGCACCACATGGCGGTTGCGGATGATATAGGTACGATTCGCGCTGAAACTGATTTTTCATACCAGCAAGTCAGTGGTGTTGCACCTCATGCCAACATTGTTTCATATCAAGTGTGTGACCATTTAGGTCGATGCTGGCCAGAAATGGCGATCCGCGCACTAGAACATGCGATCGCTAACGGTGTTGATGTTATCAACTACTCTATTGGTGGCGGCGCTGATAATCCTTGGGCCACCGCTGATAGCTTGGCATTTTTGAACGCCCGTACCGCAGGTTTGCATATTGCCACGTCTGCCGGTAACAGCGGTCCAGGAGCAGAAACGATTGGTAGCCCAGGTAACGCACCGTGGATCACCACCGTTGCTGCATACACCCACGATGGTGGTTTTGCCGATAAAGCGTTAACAGGTTTTAGCGGTGGTGACTCAGCACCAATCGCAGATCTTGTTGGTAAAGGCGCAACAAAAGCCTATACCGGTAATGTCGTTCATGCCAGTGCGTTTGGTGATGCGCAATGTATGGAACCGTTCCCAGAAGGAACATTTGACGGTGAAATTGTTATCTGTGAACGCGGCACCATTGCCCGTGTACGCAAAGGCTTAAATGTCAAAGAAGGTGGCGCTGGTGGTCTGATTTTGATCAACGTTGACGGTGGTTCAGAATCGATTGATGCGGATACCCACCTATTACCAGCGATTCATTTAAATGCCACTGATGGCCAAGTTGTTGTTGATTGGCTAGCCGCTGGTGAAGACCATATTGCAACCATCAGTGCAGCCGAGCAAGCACGTGACGCTGAACTTGGCGATATTGCAGGTGTGTTCACCTCTCGAGGTCCTAACCTACCATATCCAAATATCTTTGCCCCTGATATCGCCGGCCCAGGTGTGAATATCTACGCTGCGGGTAATGAAGAAACGCCATTTACTGATGAAGATCAAGGCAGCCCTTATACCACGATGAGTGGTACTTCAATGTCGAGCCCACACGTAGCCGGTGTATTGGCGTTAATGCACGAAGCACACCCAACATGGACACCTGCACAAGTGCAATCGGCTGTGATGTCAACCGCACACCAAGAAACCTTTAAAGATGATGATTTTGACGGTGTTAAACAACGTTCTGATTTCTTTGACCAAGGTGCTGGTAGCATCCGTGTTGATAAAGCCCTAAATGCTGGTCTTATTTTAGATATTACCGAACAAGAATATCTTGATGCTGACCCAGAAAGTGGTGGCGATCCTAAACGGCTTAATTCAACCTCTATGGTTGATAATGAGTGTCTACAAAGCTGTGAGTGGACTCGTGTTGTCGAAGCCACCAAAGACGGTACTTGGACGGCAAGCTATGAATACTTAAATGAAGGTTTTACCTTATCGGTTAGCCCAGCATCGTTCAGCTTAAAAGCCGGTGAAAAACAAACGTTAACCATTACCGCAGCAGCAAACAGCGGCCTGCGTGATGCATACGTACATGGTTACATTAACTTAACGGCAGACGGTGAAAACCTTTCTGACTCGCACCTACAAGCAACCGTTGGCTTTAAAGCCGGTTTTGTTCCAGATATTTTGGAAAAAACCTACAGTGATAACAACATTAGTATCACTGATATCGAAACAACCGGTAGTGATGATTTACAGGTCAAAGGATTTGGCTTTGTTAAAGCTCAATCGGCAACAGGTAGCCCAATTGGCACCTCAAATGATGAAGAGAAAAGCAGTTTCACTCGCAACCTTGAAACCTTGTTTAGCCATCAGATCACCGTTAAACCATACACTAAGCGATTGATTGTTGAACTTATCGATACCACCGCGCCAGATATGGACTTATATGTAGGTATTGATGAAAACAACGATGGCCAACCAGATGTTTGGGAAGCGTACTATTCAACAATTTGCATCAGTGGTCGTGTTGATTCACAAGAAATCTGTGTTATTGAGAGACCACCGGTTGGCAACTACTGGTTAGTAGCGCACAATTTCCAAGGCACTGTGGACGATGAGCCTGACGATGTCACTATCCGCTACACGGCTATTGAATATACAGCCGAGGAAAGCTTTGATATTGATGCGCCGTCTCAAGTCGATACCAGTGAACTATTTGATATAAACCTAGCGGTTAATGGCTACAAAGACTTCGATGATGAGTTAGTGAACCTTGATCCACACAGTGTTTATTACGGCCTATTAGAAGTGGGTACAACGCCGGATCTACGACGTAATGTTGGTGCAACGCTTATCAAGCTAGCCACCGAAGACGTGAACTTCAACAAAGCACCGGTATTAAGCAATAAAGTTGCCGATATCAGTAAAACCATTGATGAAGGTGATTCATATCGCGTTGAAGTGGATTTAACCGAAATCTTTAATGACCCTGATGGTGATGAATTAACATACATTGTTAGCGGCTTAGAAGGCGCAGTTATCGAAGACAACATGTTAGTGGTTGAGTTGTCATCGGCAACGGATCTAACGGTTACGGTAACCGCCAAAGACGGTGAATCTGAAGTATCGACCTCATTTGCAATTATGATTGAGGTTGCAGAAAAAGAAACGCCTACGCCGCCACCAGTTGAAGAGGATAGCTCTTCAGGCGGTTCTATGTATTGGTTGACCTTGTTAGCACTGTTTGGACTAAGAAGACGCCAACACTAATCAATCGCACTGACTAGCAAAAAGCCGCAGATAATCTCTGCGGCTTTTTTATTTGCGCGAATTGGCACTAACGTTTTAATGCCAATATCATCGCGACAACGGTTCATTGTCACTCAAGTCAGGCACTCAAAAGAAGCACAAATATCGGTCAGAATATGCCCATGACTGATTGATAAATAAGATTATCTTTGTCAGTAAATGGTGAAAACCAAAATCTCTGTTAAATTTAAATGATTAGCTTTGGAAATATCCTTCCGAGATAACAGCCATATAAGGAGAATGACAATGGCGTTTGAAGTGACCTTTCAGTTAACAGAATCTGATTTGAACCATTTTCGTGATGTAATGCGAAAAGCTCAAGACAGTGCCAAACATTTGAGTGAAAATGTAATACTGAGCAATGCAAAAAATTTAATCAACGATGTACACGACAACGTTCCTGAGTTTGTAAAAGAGCGCATCAGTAAATTACAAGTTTTAATCGCCATGATTGAAGATGACGAATGGCAGATTCCGGAAGTAGAGCGCAATGATGTATTAAGTGCGTTGGCTTATTTCAGCGAACCGGAAGATTTGGTGCCAGACGACATTCCGGCACTTGGCTTTCTTGATGATGCCATTATGATCGAGTTGGTTGCCGGAGATTTAAAAGATGATATTGAAGCGTTTGAAGAGTTTTGTAGCTATCGAGAACGTGAAAAAGACAGAGCCTCTGAGACCATCACCAAAGAAGACTGGCTAGATGCTAAGCGCCGAGAATTGCATTCAAGAATGCGTAATCGTCGTTCATCACGACGTAGCGGTGGTTCGTCCTTTAGATCAATTTTTTAAACGACTCTGCAATAGATAATACACAGCCTGTTTGCTTATTGGCAAACAGGCTGTTTTTATTTGATTTTCATTTATTGTTTCCCGCTCGCCCAAATATAAACACGCTCGCATTTGAACAAGCTCTTTTAAGTACTACCTCGCGCTTGAAATAACTCTAAACGAATTAGCCATTTCATTTTATCAATTAGAAGTTGGCGGACTAATGGTTATCGAATCGCTATCCGCATAACCGTAATCAGGATGCTCTACTGAGCTGATGCTTAACACGGCATTTTGCTCGGCCCTGATATTCGATTTCTCTAAGCTACAGCGGCCTTGAGCATTGGTTGTACAACTGCTCGAGCCTTTAGCACTGCCACTCCATTGGCCGCTAACCAAAGCGCCGGCGACAACCGGTGTTAATTGCACATCGACGATTGCGGTCCAACGATTTCGTCGCGCCGGTTCAGAACTCGCTGATAACCCGACTTCAACCATTTGCTCAGGTTCGGGCTCTGGATCGGGGTCAGGGTCAGGCACACCAGATGGTGCCAACCATTGACTTATCCTAGAAAAATAAGCAGCAAACGCGCCGTCTACGGTTGCATTGGCATCAACCGCACATTCATTTTCAAGATCATAGCCACAAGCACCAGATAACTGACCAACAATACGCCCTTGACTGTTTAATACCGGTGAGCCACTGCTGCCGCCTTGAGTTGCCCCAACTATGTCTTTGCTATATATCCAGTCACCTCTTGGCCAGCTACGACAAGTTCCTTTATCAGTATCGACATTGTGTTGCGAATACGCCTGCTTATAACCTTGTGGGTGGCTGATGCGATACAACATCTCGCCATCATTAAACGCCACAGGCGTCGCGTCCCATCCAAGTCTAACCGTACCCGTTGGTAAACTGCCGTTAAGCTCAAGCAAGGTATAATCACTGCTGCGATTGGTCGATAATATCGACGCCCCTAACACACTTGGTGGTGCGCTGCCATTACCGCAGCTTTGAAAGAAAAAGTAGGTTTCAAGGGAGTTTGCTTCACCACCTTTACTGACGCAATGATTGGCGGTAAGAAAATAATTTCGGCCACTGTCTGGGACATCGGCAATTAATCCCCCACTGCAAATATAGATATAACGACCCGAGACATATTGCATATGGCCAACCGCTTTTTTCGCAGCGCTAACGCCATCCCCTTGTTGATTGTCTGCAGCTACCACACAGCTGGCGACCGATTCGCATTGCGACCATAAATCGAGCAGTTTAAATTTACTGCCAATATAGCCCACGCCAGCAATGACAAAGCGGGTTGCTTGAATATCTTTTTCGCTGCTAAGGCTACCAAACTCAATTTGCAAATGTAGGGTATCGCCAAATACCGTATGTGACCAAAATTGACCGCTATTATTGCGACCACGACCGCTATAAGGGCCAAATGCCTGCCCAGAATTATTGAAAATATAAAGTTTGGCATCATCAGGAAGAGAAAAACCAGCAAAATGAATACGCATCGCGCTGGCATCAATGGCGTTTATGGTTGCTGTCCATGTATACGCGCCCCCTTTGCGATGCATCATACCGACAGCAAACTTTTGTGAGGCACTGTTAAACTGTGCGGTTTGAAACTGGGTAAAGCTGACCTCTTTGTTTATGTCTCGAACCAAACCTACCTGCTGCTTAAACTCGATGCCTTTGCGTTGCACCGAGCCTTTATTTTGATTGATTGATGCTTTTTCATTGTCCGACAACAATACAGACAAACCAGGGGTTGGTGATATCATTGCTCGGGAATGTAAACGTTGAAAGAGTTGCTGCTGTTTAAGTTGCTTTTGTTCGAGCTTAAAGCCGTTTTTTACCGCCTTGGTCGAGGTCATTTGCTCGTTTTTATGCTGGTCTTTCGCGTCAACACTAAAGGTACTGGCGAGAAAGCCAATCACAATAATGAAAACACCGGCAACAATATGGCGCATGCTATGCCTCTTTCTGTTCATATTTATTCTATTAAAGACTAGCGTTAAGTGGCGTTTTTGCCACTATTGCAATCGTAAAAAGCCCTCACAAAAACCTCATAATTATTGAAAATGTGTATACACTTTAGTTAGTTATGATATTTAAACGCATTTTATTGATCGTTCTATTTATTTTTCATTCTAGCTTAGCATTGGCGAGCGGCTTGATGCTGTCTGTTGGCACGTCACCGCCAAGATACGCCAGTCACGATGACAACGATGCTTATCAAATTACTTGGATAGAACCGCGCATCTTTGATATCAGCAATGACTTTTCATTAACTGTTGATTTAGAAGCCTCAGTTAATCAATGGCGCGACAACAGTAAACGTTACGGCAGCTTTGCTGACCAATGGTATGACGATATCTATGGCTTATCAGTAACCCCAGTAATAAAATTACCCTTGTACCAGTTTGACGATCGATGGTTACTGCAGTTTGGCTTTGGCATCGGTGTTAGCTATCAAAATGATGATAATTGGGGCTATGCCAAACTTGGCTCGCGATGGATGTTTGAAGATAAAGTCCAATTAAACCTGCTGTATCAACAAGACCATCAATTGACGTTATTTTGGCAGCATTATTCTAATGCCAATTTAGCAAGTGATAATCAAGGTGCGGATATTTATGGTCTGGCCTATGGTTTTTATTTTTAACCAATCCAGCAACCACTTTGCCTCATTTATTCACTTTACATCAACGACATTAAACTGTATTTTTATACAGTCCTAACTAATAAATATGGTTTTGTGAAACTTTATATTGCTGAAAAACCGAGTTTGGCTCGCGCGATTGTTGCCGCTTTGCCTAAACCTCATAAAAAGCTCGATGGTTACTACCAGGTCGGTAATGGCGATTTGGTCAGTTGGTGTATCGGCCATATCCTTGAACAAGCGCAACCAGAAAAATACGATCCTGCGTTTAAAAAATGGCAATTTGAACATTTGCCTATCGTGCCAGAGCAATGGCAATTAACACCAAAATATAAAACGCGTTCGCAACTAGCGGTATTAAGAAAGTTGGTAAAACAATGCCCGCAAATTATCCATGCCGGCGATCCAGACCGAGAAGGTCAGCTACTGGTTGATGAAGTGCTCGACTATCTAAACATCGGTGAACGAAAGAAATCCGACTGCCAACGACTATTAATCAGCGATTTAAACCTTAGCGCAGTAAAACGGGCACTGTCTCAATTAAAGCGAAATACCGAGTTTATGCCATTATCGATCTCTGCTCTGGCTCGTTCCCGTGCAGACTGGCTTTATGGCATTAACTTAACGAGAGCCTATACTTTGGCCGGTCAAAAAAGCGGATACAACTCAGTATTATCGGTCGGTAGAGTACAAACACCGGTATTAGGCTTAGTGGTGATGCGCGACCAAGCAATCGATGAGTTTGTCTCTAAGCCTTATTTTCAAGTCGATGCCATCGTCGCAGATGACCAAGGCACCACTTTTAAGGCACGCTGGCAACCAAGTGAGGCATGTCAGCCTTACATGGACGAACAAGGTCATGTACTGGTGCGTAAGCTTGCTGAAAACGTAGTGCAGCGCATAGCCAATCAACCGGCACAAATTACCGATATTAGCGACAAGCAGCACAAGCAAGCCGCGCCATTGCTTTATAATTTATCAAGCTTGCAAATTGATGCAGCGAAGATATTTTCCCTTAAAGCACAAACCGTACTCGATACCTGTCAGAGTCTGTACGAGCGACATAAATTGATTACTTACCCTCGTTCAGATTGCCGCTATTTACCAAAAGAGCATCACGCGGATGCCGCTAAAATATTAGCCAACTTAGCTAGCGATAATGGCCGATACAAGTCGTTTGCTGAGCAAGCGGATAGCAAACAAAAAAGTAGAGCCTTCAATGACAGTAAAGTGAGTGCCCATCACGCCATAGTGCCAACGTTAAAATCAGCAAAAAATATCACACTATCCGACGTTGAAGAAAAGGTTTATAGCTTGATCTGTCGGCAATACATTGCCCAGTTCCTTGCCAATTATGTGTTTAACAAGTCGCAATTGACGCTAGACATTGCTGGAGGTCGATTTGTTGCCAAAGCAAAACATGAGCAACAACTGGGCTGGAAGCAAATGTATCAAAGCAAACGAACAACGAGTGCCGATGACAGCGAACCATTGCAAAACGTTGACTTTAACCAGTATCAAAAAGGTCAGCGACTGCACTGCAAAAATGGTGATTTATTAGAAAAGCATACTCAACCACCGTCCAGTTTTACTGATGCCACCTTACTCGAAGCGATGACCAATATTGCCCGTTTTGTTGCCGATAAAGACATTAAACAAATATTAAAAGAGAATGATGGCTTAGGTACCGAGGCGACCCGAGCAGGAATTATTGAATTGTTATTTAAACGTGGCTATCTAGAACGCAACGGCAAACAAATAAAAGCAACCTTGGTAGGAAAAGCACTAATCAATGCCCTGCCAGAACCCGCAACAAAACCAGACTTAACCGCCAAATGGGAGTCTAGCTTAAATGCCATCTGTGAAAAGCAAATGGGTTACCAACAATTTATGCAACCATTATTGCTGACCATTAACGACTTTATTCAAGCCGGTCAAAAGCAGGATTTTTCAGGTTTACCAAAAAAGGCCTTTAAACCTAAACGCCGCTTCCGCAAGAAGTCAGGCAGCGGCCAAAAGAAAAGTGCTTAGCAACTGTTGCGATAAATACGTTAATTACTGAAAAATCGTTCAACGATCCAAATATAAGATAAACCACCTAGATAAACACCTACAATGCCCATAACACCCGGTAATACTGGAGGCGCAGGAATAGGTAGCTTAAGGAATGAAAATAAGATCCCAACAGAAAAGCCGGCGATGGTGGCTAAAATAACTTCTTGCATAATAACTCCTTATTAAACCAATAAATGTCGTTTGCTTTTTAGTTTAGACCTAAAAACCACTATCGGCAGTGATAGCCCTTGTTTTGTCAGCAGCAAACCGCCATATTTATTAATATTGTCCTTTGTGAATCTCATATTATGTTGAAAACATTGTCGTTTGATATTGTCTCCGATGTTGTTTGCCCTTGGTGTATTGTCGGCTTTAAACGTCTCGAGCAGGCGTTAAAACAATTCGAGCAAGTCGAATACCAAATTAACTGGTACCCATTTGAACTGAATCCCGATATGCCTAGCGATGGACAAAACCTGCGTGAGCATTTGATCGGGAAATACCAAATCAGTGTTGAAGAGTCACAAAACGCCCGTGAAAACTTGCGTCAAGTCGGCGCTGAACTCGATATAGAATTTAATTTTAGCGACGATATGCGCATTGTTAATACCTTAGCCGCGCATCAATTATTGCATCACGCCAAAGCTCATGGCTTACAGCATGCATTAAAAATGGCACTGTTTGACGCCTATTTCAGTCAGCGTCTCGACATATCGGATCATCAGGTACTGATGACCATATGCCAGCAAGTTAGCCTGCCATTGACCGAGTGTGAGGCCGTATTGCATGAAGATCGTTACCTTGATGATATTCGCAGCCTGCAACAACAGTTTCACCAACAAAACATTCAAGCGGTTCCCGCATTTATTATTAACGGTCAGTATTTGATCAGTGGCGCGCATCCGGTTGAATCATGGCAACAAATATTGACTAAAATCATCAATGAGGAGGTGCAATAATGTCATTAGAAACAGCCCCTGATGAAATCAAGCTAGCTATCGATCTGATCCAACTGCTCGAAGAAAATAAAATCGAGTCTGATGTGGCAATTAAAGCGTTGCGCATCGTCATTGCTGACTTCGAAAAAAAGCGGGATAACGAACTGCCGCAATAAGCTCTTGTGCAAGTGCTTTTGCAAGTGCTTTTACAAGCATACAGATGAGCCTTTATTTACTCACCCTAAGGGTGTAACCTGTAATAAAGTTTCTAACAATAATAAGACTGACCTTGCCGATACTAACCAAGCGTATATTCATGCTAAGTAGCTATTTATTCTGTATTGCCTCACTGCAGGCAGCTGATAATCATCCGCGCGTATATAAGTATCAAAGCAATGGCATACCTAGCTTTTCCGACACTCAGCCTAGCCATGGTGACTTTCAAGTCATTGATAATGGTTGTTACGCCTGTAAGCCTGGCTCTCGCGTCGATTGGCATACCACACCGCTTAATCAAAAAGCCTATGCCCAACAAGTGGCGAAGAATGCACAGCAACATAAAGTACAGGAAGCGTTGATCCGCGCCATCATGCATGCCGAATCTCACTTTCAAGCCGATGCGGTATCCAAAGCTGGGGCAATTGGTTTAATGCAGTTAATGCCTAAAACGGCTGCATCAATGGGTGTTAAAAACAGCTTTAATGCCGAACAAAACATAGCCGGTGGAACAAAGCTGCTTGCCCATCTATTTAATAAATTTAATGGCCAAATCCATTTAGTAGCTGCCGCTTATAACGCCGGAGAGACAGCAGTAGCGAAATATAAAGGTATTCCACCCTACCCTGAGACCATGGTCTATGTTCAACGGGTGCAAATTCTTTACCAGCGTTACTTACAAGCCAGTTAATGAATTTAATGGCCTGCTTAACTTGCGAGCACCTATCTCAACAACATACCGCAGCGACATCACGCAGCAGCATAACGCAAAAAACGCCGATAATAATCCTCGACAGTATATCACTAACACATCTCTAAAATAGCACGGCAATCCGTGCTGCTAAGCAAACCTTTCAGAGTCTATGCGCGGTAAATAATTAGACCTTAACGCGCTGCTAGTCACATTGTTAAAAAAAACGAATTAAATCAGCCGATAGTCATCCAAAAAGGCGGTTATTGCGTATAACCCTACATATTCAAAGTTATCGTATGGCACCTGACTATGGCTCTGATACTCAACTCACTGGTTTTCAATGCAATATGGCTGACTGCCGTATTGGCGAAACAACCTTTACTGGGGTTCGCTATGGTTGTTGCTTGGGCTTACTACCCGCAACCAAGCCGGCCCCAACCAATCTTCGTTGGCCTAGCCTTTGCGCTGGGTCTATTGGTCGACACCCTACTGGTACAAACCGGCTTTATCACATTCGATAATCAAGTATTGCCTGCCTATGTGTTGATAACTTTGTGGGCGGCATTTTCATATTACTGCGCCATTTTCTTTTACTACAAGACATACACTCTTTGGCAGCTGGCTTTGTTGGGCGTAATTAGTGGTCCATCAAGCTACTGGGCCGCCGCCAAACTAGGTGCGGTTAGCATCTCTTGGAATATGCTGCCATTGACTGTGTTATTTCTGCTTTTTTGGGCGGCAGTGTTACCACTGTATCAAGCCCTGCTAAGGAGGTTGCAATGCAACTCAGAAATATTGGCATAGCGCTTGTCGCTGTCACCCTACTGGTTCTAACATTCACCATTTCAGCGCTGGAACAACATAGCTGGCGTCAAGTTGGCAAGGCCAAACTCGAAGTACTGTTTTGGGATGTGTATCAAGCTCGGCTATACACACCTGATGGCAACTTCAAAGGCATAAAAGGTCCGTTAAAATTACATTTAACCTATTATATTGATATAGATGGTGCAGACCTTGCTGAAGAAACAGGTAACCAGTGGCAAGAAATGCAATTTGAACACGCCGATAACAACACCTGGTTGAGACAACTAAAACAAGTCTTTCCAGACTTGCAAGAAAATGACTCACTGACCATGGTGCTTGACGATAACGATGTGGGTTATTTATTGCATAATGAAAATTTGATTTATCGCTTCGAACCAAGCGTGCAACTAAACCAATTTCTCGCTATTTGGCTATCCGATAAAAGTACACGACCTAAATTAATGGCCAAATTGACCGGCCAAAACGCGCAAAAGGATTAAGGATGAATACCATACGCCTACTGATAATGTCATCACTACTGTGGCTCACTAGCTGCTCTACCGATGTCAGCGAGTATCAAGATACCACCCCGGTATTTACACTCGAAACATTTTTTGACGGAAAAATCAGAGGCTATGGCTTGGTTACCGGCTTTAACGATGAAATAACCCGTCGTTTTGTGGTTGATATCGACGCGTCTTGGCAAGGCGATAGCGGCGTTCTCGATGAATACTTTGTCTACAACGACGGTGAAAAACAATTCCGCCAGTGGCGTTTGAAGAAACTTGATGCCAATAACTATCAAGGCGAGGCCGATGATATTCTCGGTACCGCCACCGGTCAACAACATGGTGCGGTATTAATCTGGCAATACGATATGATTTTAACGGTAGATGGCGAAGACTATGAAGTTAGCTTTGACGATACCATGGTACTGATTGATGAAAACCACATGATAAATACCGCTAAAATCTTCAAATTTGGCCTCAATGTCGCCAACGTTACATTATTCTTTGAAAAGCTTGAATAGCGACCTCAGCATAGCCAGCTCTTTGTACTAGTTATTTGTGCTAGTTATTTGTGCTAGTTATTTGTGCTAGCTAAGGGTATGTTTACAGCTTGAGCAAACGATAATATCTTTTGCTTTAATTTGATACAGACTTTTACATCAATACTTGATAGCATCAATCAGATAACAATCGGCCTGTTATTGGTATAACAATGGCCTATATAATAAATATACATTGATACGTCAGGAATTATTATGGGCGCTCCTCGCGAAGAGTTTAGTTCGAAACTCGGATTTATTTTAGCAGCAGCAGGTTCTGCTGTTGGTATTGGTAATATCGTTGGCTTTCCAGTAAACGCCGCAAAAAATGGTGGTGGTGCATTTTTACTTATGTACGCTATCTTCGTTTTAGCGATTTGTTTACCGGTGATGATGGCGGAAATGGCTGTCGGACGCAAAGCGGCAAAAAACCCAGTTGGTGCATACAAAGCGCTAGCAGGTGAAAACTCTAAATGGGGTATTGCCGGTCTGCTTGGTATTATTACGCCGTTTATGATTGCGGTCTTTTACACCGTACTTACCATTTGGATTTTTATCTATTTAGTCATGACCGTCACCGGTCAACTCGACTACCTCGCCAGTGGCCAAGGCTTTGGCGAAATCATTAATAACCCATATTATTTATTTTCATCTATGGTGGTTGTTGGTGCGTTAATTGCCGGAATTCTTAACTTTGGTGTTAAAGACGGTATTGAACGCGCCGCCAAAATCATGATGCCATCACTATTTATCATGTTGATACTATTGGTTATTTTTGTATTAACTTTAGATAATGCGGTAAGCGGCCTGAAGTTTTACTTGATTCCAGACATTGACAAAATTACCCCTGCAGTGATCAGTGGCGCCATGTCACAAGCATTCTTCTCACTGTCATTGGGTATGGGTATCTTGGTTACTTACGGCTCATATATATCGAAGAAAACCGATATTGAAGGTTCGGCAAAATTGGTTGCAATAACCGATACCAGTGTTGCCTTCATCGCCGGTCTAATGGTGCTACCAGCGATATTCAGTTTTAATCCAAACATTAATCCTGACGAACTTAGTGACAGCTCGGTATCGATGATTTTTGTATTTCTACCGAAGATCTTCCTTGCCTTACAAACCAGTATTGGCTTTTTCTTCGCCAGCGTTATCGCCTCTATTTTCTTCTTGCTGGTATTTTTTGCCGCATTAACCTCATTGGTTTCGATCATTGAAGTACCCGTGTCGTACTTTATTGATGAGAAGAAACATAGCCGTAAAAAAGCCTTAAGAACGGTATTCATCAGTGGCTCTGTGTTAGCGATTTTGGCGACATTGAGCTTTGGCTTGGTACCTTTCCTAACCAAGTTTGTCGCCTACGGTGGCGCAGACAAGTCGTTGTTCGATGTCATTTATGACATGTTCTACGATACGATTTTGCCACTAAACGGCTTGCTCATCTGTTTGTTTGTTACCTACCGCTGGAAGAAACATAATTTGAATGCCGAGCTAAGTGAAGGTAACGATAGCTTTGGCAAAAGCTTTTTAGCCAAATATGTCGACTTCTCATTAGGTACATTTATACCGGTTATTTTGGCGCTTATCCTGATCAATACCGTAGCGAAAATATATTTCGGCTATAACGTATTTGGCTAATCGCTCAACGAATATAAAAAACCCGGCTTCGGCCGGGTTTTTCCGTTAAAATAGTCGCTATATTATTTCCTCTATTAGTTGTTAGCTATGCTCGAACATATCGATTTCGACACTATTGACGGCATTGAATGCCAACGTTTGTTTCATGGCCGTGGTCATGCTTATCCTGGCCTTGAGCATGTCAGTGTTGATTATTTCCCACCGCTGGCGTTAATCACCTTATACCAAGAAGAATCAGCACAATGGCTTGACGAGAATGCCCACGGACTGATGACAAGTATCCAAGGGTGTCGCTCTGTCAAAGTACAATACCGCTGTCGTCCAAGGGCACCGTTTGAGCAGCTGCTAGGAGATGAAATTGAACAACTTAATGCCATAGAACATGGTCTAAAATATCATCTCAATTTCAGCCAAAACCAAAATTTTGGCTTATTTTTGGATATGCGTAATGGCCGACAATGGGTAATGGAAAATAGCCAAGACCGCAATGTGCTTAATCTGTTTGCCTATACTTGCGCCTTTTCAGTCGCCAGTATCGCCGGTGGCGGCAAACAAGCGGTCAATATAGACATCGCTAAAGCAGCTCTCGCCAAAGGCCGTGATAATCACCGCTTGAATGATCACCAACTAAGCAAAGTAAAATTTGAAGGGGTTGATATCTTTAAGTCTTGGGCACGATTAAAAAAGCATGGCCCATATGATTTGTTGATTGCCGATCCGCCGTCATTTCAAAAAGGCAGCATTGACGTAAAACGAGATTATCCAAAAATCATCAAACGCTTACCTGAGTTAATGAATCCAGGCGCTGAGCTAATGCTTTGCCTAAATTCACCAGACTTAGGCGAAGATTTTATCTTCGAGATGATCGCTGAGCATTGCCCACAATGTCAATTTATTGGTCGTGTTGAGCCACCTCAAGTATTCAAAGAAGCTCAAGCGGGTAAAGGCTTAAAAGTATTGTTATTCCGCTATCCATCATAGGTTAGCTTAATATCAGACACACAAGCCGACTCTAAATAGCGACCCGTAATGCTAAGGCAATTAACACCACGCCCGTGATTCGATCCAGTAACTGGCTTTTCGCTCTTAGCTTATTTAATACCGGCCCACGAGATAAACCCCAGGCGACAATACAGTACCAAACGGTGTCAATGATACCGACGGTCAGCACCATAATCGTTAACTGTGTGGTGGTTGCGTTGACGTCAACAAAAGGACTAAAAATCGCGATAAAGAAAATCGCCAGTTTGGGGTTTAAAAAAGCAATTAAGAAACCATCGCGCCAACCGTGGACGCTTGCTTGTTGCTCTGGCGTGTCGAGGTTTACTTGTGCACCTTTACTGGTTAATGCTTGGTAAGCCATATACAACAAAAAGCCTGCCCCCAAGTATTGAATCACTGAAAATAACGTTGGCGAGTTAACAATGACTAAGCCAATGCCAGTAACAGCGATGGCTGCATATAAGCCGACACCGATGCCATGCGCAATGGCGGTTGCTAAGCCAGCACGTTGACCACCTAACATGGTATTTCTCACCACTAACGCCAATGATGGGCCAGGGGATAATGCCCCTAACATACAAACTAATACCAGTGATAACCAAAGCTCTAGTGCCATTTTTTTACCTCAAAATGCAATTCAAGCTGTACTGTATCACACAGCCAGCAATAGCAAAGCGAAAAATAACTATCATGGCTGTGGGGCAAGATTGATCAGTGCTCTGGGCCGCCAATAGGAAGCAAATCGAGGCAAACCAGTAACGGTCTTGCCCCAATAACGATAGGTAATTGTACTGCCAATTGCTGGCGGATTCACCCGCTCTTGACGATTAAATCCAGTGCCAATTTTAAACTCTTGGCCCTGTCTGTTGCGCACCGTTATCGATCCCATCATATTGGCAAACTTGCCCTTGCCGGCATGATGAGCCACAACAACCGCCTCATCATCGGCAAAGCGTTTAACTTTTAACACATTGGCATTGCGACCCGGTTGATACAATGCCTGTTTTTTATGTAGCATTAAGCCTTCACCACCCTTGGCGATTACCAGCTCCAATAGAGTTTGCAACGCCGCTGCAGAGTCGATGTTTTGTTGTTCAATGACCGCTAAATAGCGACTGTTACTGGCATCAACGATGTGATTCATATCAACCACACGATCAACAAATGGCTTAATGCTGTCTGGCATGTCGAACACCATAAAGCGCACGCTTTGCCAACCATCATGTGGCTGCTCTTTGGACACTACGCTTAATGTTTTTGAAAACTGATTTCTGTCTATCCACAGTTCGCCATCAAGTGCCTGCTCAGGCCAGCCTTGTAAAAACCACTCTGGAACCTTAAATACCACGCCATTACGACTGAGCAATTGTCGGCCATCAAAACGCGCCCTAACCCCATCAAGCTTTTCGCTGACTAAGTATTCACTCAGTTGCACATCACCTTGATACGCTTTGCCATGTTGCATCGCAGGTTGCATGTCAGCTGGCTTTGCGGATGCGATATTGGCCACAATCAGCGCACCATAAAAGATCACATTGATCACCAAAGCGCGGCCTATCAAGGTTAGTGATATTTTGAGTTTAGTTTTGATTTTATTGAAGTTTAATGAGGTTATGTGAAACATAGAAAGTCCTTTTTCTATTAGCCCAACCTCAGTTTAGTCAACAACTGGCAATAAACCAATGTTGGTCTAATCTTGGTATTGTATCACTCACTAAGACAAGGAATGTCACATGAAACATACTCTACGATTGGCGTTTATTCGCGCCCTACTACTGCCCCTCTCAATGTTATTATTTTCAGCAAACAGCTATGCGTTTAGTAAACAACAATGCCAATACTTTGACAATAAACTCGATAAAGTGCGCAGTAAATTGCGCTATGGCTACGGCCCTAAAGAAGGCGAACGACTGAAATACCAAGAAAAACAAATTAAGCGTGTTTGGTGGCTATGTATCAACAACAAACTTGATAACAAACAGTTAAAACAATGGAAGAAAAAAGTGAACAGTATGACTAAATCTTAGTTAAATTCACTAAAGCCATGCTCTAAAAAGCCCAGGCAAAACGATAAACAACTGTTTTTAAAGGTATTAATTTTATGGCACGGCCATTGCTTCGTATTAAGCAATAATGATTATGATTAAATATTCAAGTGGAGAGAATCATGGAAACGCTTAAATTGCATGCCAAAACAGTGCTAGGTGCAATATGTTTGTTTATCGGTATTCTATTTATCGTCCTGCCTGGTCCGGCAATTTTATTTATCCCATTAGGGCTTGTGCTATTAAGCGCCCAGTTCCCAGTGGCGAAAGTGTATTTAAGAAAATATCAACGTTATAGCAGAAAAGCCGCCAATAAAACGGATGATATGATCAAAGCGGGCAGATACCACTGGCGTAATCGTAAAATGCGAGCATAGAAAAGCCCGCGATAATACTAGGCGGGCTTTATCTAAATGATTTGCTTCAGACGTATTCAATAAAGCGGAGTTAAATTCGCTTTGTTGTGTGTCTAAACTTGAGCGACTTTATAGTCGGCTTTCATTTGCTGATAATCTTCACAGATTTGGTCGATAACAGCTTGGTCATATTCACGTAAACCGCTTAATACCATGTATTTAACACCGTCGCCAACGACTTCATCACCACTAAGCAAGTCAAACTTCAACTTAGCCTGACCACGCTTACCATCAACATTAAGAACCGTTTGCTCGGCGTCAAATCGCAATGAAATCTCTTTCATATCAACGCGTTTTAGGTTTATTTCCATGCTCTCATACATGATCATTGGCCGTGTTGGGTTGATCATCACATTGTTACGCTTCATCAGGTCGTTTAATATCTCAGGGAAGGTGTGACCTGAAAAGCCAACATAAGAGCGGATTAATGACTCAATCAAGGTTTCACACGAGCTATAATCACCGTTAGCGCTCACGCTGAGGTATTCCTTACCATTGTCGTCTACCACTTTAGCGGCATCAACGTG
This sequence comes from Thalassotalea sp. HSM 43, assembly GCF_004752005.1. NCBI lineage: Bacteria > Pseudomonadati > Pseudomonadota > Gammaproteobacteria > Alteromonadales > Colwelliaceae > Thalassotalea > Thalassotalea sp. HSM 43. Next base: position 1,175,535 of record NZ_CP038493.1, read on the forward strand.
TTGTTGTGGGAATGTCAGTTCGATACCATCGGTAACCATGCCACAAAAATCAAAATGCATGTGCTGGCTTAAGCCTGACTTATGCAAAATAATTGCAAACAATAAGTCGCCTGGTACGCAAAAACGCTTGGCATCTAGGTTGTGAATTGGATTGAAATCATCAGCTACTTGTTTGGCAAAATCGCTCGCTTGTTGACGAGTAAAACTAACTTTCTGATTTTGTTCACTATAAAATTGCTCTATAAACATTTTTGACTTAACTTACCTTGTCTTGAGATTTACGCGGGCGCTAGTTTACCAATCTTCGCCGCACAATTCATGAACTTATCAACATATAAGACCAGTTTAGCCGATCAACGCTAATTTTTGTTTACGCGTTAATTTTTTTATCGCCGCCTCTCTTTTACTGGCGCTAGAACGACATTGACAGGTTTCATGATAAACCACGCTAACTGGCAAACGCACTCGAGTGTATTTAGCGCCAAGCTTACCACCTTGGTTATGCTCTTTTACTCGGCGCTCGAGATCGGTAGTGATGCCAGCATATAAGCTATCATCAGCACATTTGAGTATATAGACGTACCAAGGTTGATTCATAAGTTGATGTTTTTCTGGGATTGCACACTCAGGCAGGTTAATATCATTAGTGTTTATATGCAATCACTCGCATAACAGCAATGGTAATTTATGGCAGATATCCGAATAACCCCTCGACTGATTATTAAAGAAGAAGAAATCGAATTACAGGCGATAAGAGCGCAAGGCGCCGGTGGTCAAAACGTCAATAAAGTATCGTCTGCGATCCATTTGCGTTTTGATGTCAAAAACGCTAGCATCAGCGACTATTACAAAGAAAAAATCCTTGCCTTAAAAGACAGTCGCATTAACAAAGATGGGGTGATAATCATTAAGGCCCAAAGCCACCGCACTCAGGAAAAAAATCGCCAAGATGCGATAGAACGCTTGCGGGAAATGATCACCCCTGTCACCATAGTAACGAAAGTGCGTAAAGCGACTAAGCCGAGCAAATCCTCACAGCGCAAGCGCATGGATAAAAAAACCCAACGCGGTCAGATAAAATCTAATCGTGGCAAAATACGAATTTAAGCTAAATAAACACAACGATTATGACAAATAGCCTAACCGGTCACTTACGTAAGATGACCAGCAAACTCGAAGACGGTCTAGCCCATTATCAACTGCCCGTTGGTGAACAATCGATTGATATGAATGAGCTGATTGGCAAACATTTATCACTGACATTTACCGGCAATATCAATTGTCAGGAATGTGGCAAAAAAACCAAGAAAAGTTACTCGCAAGGTTTTTGTTATCCCTGCATGATCAAACTAGCCAAGTGTGACATGTGCATCATGAAACCTGAAACCTGTCACTTCGCCCAAGGTACTTGTCGTGAACCAGAATGGGCAGAACAACATTGCATGGTGCCGCATTACGTATACTTGGCCAATACCACCGCCATCAAAGTCGGTATTACCCGACATACGCAAATACCAACACGTTGGATAGATCAAGGGGCTAATCAGGCGTTGCCAATTTTCAAAGTGAACACTCGCTTACAGTCTGGCCTCGTTGAAATAGCCCTTGCCGAATTTATCAGCGACAAAACCAATTGGCGTAATATGCTTAAAGGCAAAGCCGATCCTATCGATTTGCAAGAGCGAGCCAAACTATTGATTCCGCAAATCGAAGAAAAGCTTGCCGGTATCAAGTTGGAGTTTGGTGAAGATGCAGTAACTTTATTAGATGAAGAGATGGTCGAAATTGATTTTCCTGTGCTGGAATACCCAACCAAGATTTCATCATTTAACTTTGATAAGAACCCAGAAGTGAGTGGCACTTTAATGGGTATTAAAGGTCAGTATTTATATTTCGATAGCGGCGTAATTAACATTCGAAAATTCACCTCGTACGAGGTAACCGCCAGCTTTTAAAGCGACGCGAGTCAGCTTAACTGGCTTTAAACATCACCACAGGTTGTGGCGTCAATCTCACCTGAACCTTGCTACCTACCGATACCGGTAGGTGGCCTGGAATCCAAACATCAAGCAAGTTTTGCGCTAACAATGCCTGAGCTCGAAAGCCATCGTCATGAAATTGCAGTTGCAATATTTCAGCGCAATCAGGCTGCTCATCATCTGCCATAGTGATATCAAATTGATGCGGACGAATAAACACTTCAACCGCCTGCTTGTCATTCAATGACACGCCTAAACGATCAAATTGCTGTTGATCAATAGCAACATCACCAAGAATACAGCGCACCGTACCATTGCCAAGATAGGTACCAGACAAAGCCGTGCCTTGACCGAGAAAGTCTGCGACGAATCGATTTTGCGGATTTCGATACAAGTGTTGCGGTTGGCCTTTTTGCATAATACGACCTTCATTTAACAAGGCCATGGTATCGGCTAAGGCAAACGCTTCGTCTTTCGCATGGGTTACGAATATGGCGGCAATGCCGCTGCGTTTTAATATCTCACGAATGTCTTTGATAAGCGGCATTCGTAGCTGAGAATCAATATTTGAGAACGGCTCATCGAGCAATAACACTTTCGGCTTACGCGCCAAGGCTCTGGCAATCGCGACCCTCTGTTGCTGACCACCGGACAATTGATGTGGGTAACGTTGTTCAAGTCCTTCAAGGTCAACCAAAGTCAGCAGTTCTTTGATTATGCGCTGCTGCTCTTTTTTATCTAACTCGCTGATACCAAAACAAATATTGTCTTTGACTGACAAATGCGGAAACAATGCATAGTCTTGGAAAATCATCCCTAAACCACGTTTGTCGGCACTGATATTAATATCATTTTCGTGATCGAGTAAGGTTTGCTCATTTAAGGTTATTGACCCCTGCTCGGTTTCAATCAATCCAGCAACCGCTTTAAGCAGGGTGGTTTTGCCGCAACCACTCGGGCCAAGTAAACACAAGATTTCGCCTTGCTTTAATTCGATCGATAAGTCTTCTAAAACCGAGGTTTTATGATAATGGCAACTTAACTGATTAACGGTCAATAAACTCATAATAGGTAAAGCGTTACTCTTTAATGTTGATAGCGTTCCATGCTGCGATTGAGCAATATAATTGGCAATAATCCGGCAATAACGATTGAAATGGCCGCCATCGAGGCTAATTCCAGTTGCTCATCAGAGACATACTGAAAGACATACGTTGCCAAGGTATCGTAATTAAACGGTCTTAACAATAAGGCTGCCGGTAATTCTTTCATTGACTCAATAAATACCAACAACGCCGCGGTAAACGCACCACGTTTTAATAATGGAAAGTGTACTTTCACCATGGTGATATAACGATTTCGCCCCAAGGTAAATGAGGCCTGATCAAGACTCGGCGGCATGCGTTCATAACTTGATTCTACCGAGCCAATAGCAACGGCGATAAAACGAATCACGTAAGCAAAAATTATCGCAAAAATGGTACCGGTAAAAATGAGCCCTATCGGCTTTTGTCCAAGCGACACCAAATAGTCGTTAAGTGAGTGATCCATTAAGGTCAGCGGTATCAATACCGCTATGGCTAATACGGTACCCGGCATGGCATAGCCACTGCTGGCAAAACGCATTGGCATTACACCTGCTAAACGTTGATTAAATCGTTTGCCAATCACCACCACCAACGCCAATACCACGCAAATAAAGGCAACAATCAAAGATAAGCTCAAGCTATTAAAGCCAAACTGAAAGAAATCGCTATTCAGCGCCTGCTCTTTGTAGGTAAATGCCATTTTGGCGAGGTATATAACCGGTAATAAAAATGCCAATACCAGTACCAGCATACAAACGGAAAAAGCTAACCAGTTTCGATAACCTGTTAAGCGTTTATTTTGCGCTTGTTTTGAGGTTTGATAGCTGCGTTGTTTATTGCGGCTAAAGCGCTCTAGGGAAATAAACAAAAACACCATCAGCAGCATCAATACCGATATTTTACTTGCGGCGGTTAAACTGCCGTAACTTAGCCAGGTATCGTATACCGCAGTGGTCAAGGTATTAACCGCAAAATAGCTGACCGCCGCAAAGTCAGCCAAGGTTTCCATCGCCACCAGTGATGCAGCAATGGCTATTGCCGGTCTGGCAAGAGGTAAAGACACTTGCCAAAATACCGTTATTGGCGATTTACCTAGCATGGTCGCGGCTTGAGTTAATGATTGCGACTGCTCCTTAAACGCTGTTTTAACGATTAAATACACATAAGGAAATAGCACAAACGACAACACCACAGCGGCGCCAAATAACGATCGTATTTCAAAAAACCAATAATCTTGCTTTGTTTGCCATGCAAATACGTCACGTAAAAAACGTTGTACCGGACCGGCATACTCTAACCAATCAGTATATATATACGCCATCACATACGAAGGCATTGCCAATGGCAACAACAGACCCCAATTGAAAAACTGGGAACCAGTAAAAGAATAATTGGCGAGTAAAAACGCCAATGGTACACCAATCAACAAACAAAAAACGATGACCAGCAAGATCAAAGAAACCGTATTGATGACATAATCAAGCAATACGGTATCAAACAGATGAGAGAAGACTTCGGTATCAGGTAGTAATGACTGAGCTATCAATGCCAGCAACGGCAAAACCAGAATTGCCGCTGTTGTATAACTAGCCACCGACCACGGTGAGTACCATTTAGGAGTGAGCAAAATAAACTCTGTTCATCGTAAAAATTAAAGGCGCAATTATACCTCTAATCTTTGCGCCTTGTCGTACTTTTAAAGATCAAACTTCAATTGATCCAATAATTTAATTGCCGTTTTGCGATGTTTAGAGATCTCTGACAATGCGATAGTGTCTTCTTTAAACTCGCCCCAACTGGCAACAATCTCAGATGGTTTTACCTGCGGATTTACTGGGTATTCCATATTCACTGACGCATAAGATTGTTGAGCAACTTCAGATGACAGGAATTCCATCAATTTAACTGCAGCGTCTTTATTCGGAGCGTATTTGGTCATGGCGATACCACTGACATTTACGTGAGCACCACGATCGTCTTGATTAGGGAACAAGATATTGACCGCATCGGCCCACACTTTTTGTTCTGGAATAGACTGCATAACACCAAAGTAATAGCTATTACCCAGAGCTAAATCACATTCACCTTCTTTCACAGCACGAACTTGCGCACGGTCATTACCTTGTGGCTTGCGTGCTAAGTTAGCTTTTAAACCTTCTAACCAAGTTTTCGTTTGTGCTTCACCATGATGTGCAATCATTGAGGCAATAAGGGCAATATTATATGGGTGCTTAGAGCTACGCATACAGATTTTGCCTTTGTACTCAGGTGCGGCTAGAGCTTCATAGCTGATACCGGTAAGTTCACCCATACGCTCTTTCGAGGCATAGACATTACGTACGCGTTTGGTTAATGCATACCAATGTTGATCAACATCACGAAACTGGCTTGGAATATTTTTATTTAATACATCGCTGTTAACCGGTTGGCTTAAGCCTGCTGATGTCATTTCCATAAGACGAGAAAAGTCAGAGCTAAGCAATACATCAGCTGGACTGTATTGGCCTTCTTTTTTCAATTTCTCAACCAAACCTTTTTTGGCAAACACAACATTGGTTTTGATGCCCGTTTGTTCGGTAAACTTGCTTAAAATAGGTTCAATTAGAAACGATTGACGATAGGAGTAAATATTAACTTCTTCAGCGTTGGCGCTGGCAAAGATAGAACCAGCCATCAGGGTTAGCACCGCGGCCGATGTCGATTTGATCCACTTCATTTTTGTTAACATGCTCTGACCTTGTATTAATTTTTTTGTTTAAGTCTATTTATTGCTCTGATAATAGAAGAGCAAAAGCTAAATAGCAATAATTCTCATTTGCATTATACTGATCCAGATCAAGAATAAAACGTTTTTCAAAAAATAATCACTATTTAGCCGCACTCACTGAAAAAAATTTTCAGATGGTTTACCCTGTTAGGCGAAATTTTAACAATCCGTAAATTACAGGTAGTGACTATGAAACCTTTGGTAAAATCAACCATCGCCGCCTCGCTTGTTGCAGTACTTGCAGCATGTGGTCAACAAGAAACGCCTAAGCCGGCAACAACAGATGCCGCAGCGAAACAACAAAGCCAAACCGACGCCGTCAGCCAGGTATCAGCCGCTGAACAAGTAAATCAATTATTTGAAGATTACTTTAACGACAGTTTAGCGTTAAGCCCTTTGTACGCGGTGTATGTCGGTGAATACCAATATAATGACCAATTTAACCCGCCGATTTCTGAGCAAAGCTTGGCCGAGAGCAAAGCGCTAGAACAGAAATACTTGGACAAACTGCGTGCTATCGATAAAAGCAAGCTGCAAGGTCAAGACCTACTTAGCTTTGAAATCTTTGAGCGTGACCGCGAACTGAATATTAAAGGTTATCAGTTTAATGGTTATATGATGCCACTAAACCAAATGTACGGTATCCACAATACATTCGCCGCCCTTGGTTCAGGTGAAAGTGCACAACCATTTAATAGCGTAAAAGACTATCAAGACTTTATAAAACGTGCCGAAGGTTTTGTGGTTTACATGGACAGCGCCATAGCAGCGATGCGCAAGGGTATGGAAAACAATATGGTGTTACCAAAAGCCATTGTTGCCAAAGTCCTACCACAAATGCAGGCTCATATGGTTGAAGCCGCCAGTGATAGCGTATTTTGGGGCCCGATTAATAAATTACAAGATAAAGACTTCAGTGACGAACAGAAGCAACAATTAAGCAGTGCCTATCAGGCGATGATTGAAAACGATCTGGTACCAGTATTTACTCGATTTGCAGAATTTTTAGAAAATGAATATGCCCCAGTGGCTCGAGATAGCGTTGGCTTATCGGCCTTGCCAAACGGTAAAGCTTGGTATCAACATCAAATTGAAGTAAACACCACTTTACCTTTGACTGCCGAAGATATTCATCAATATGGACAACAAGAAGTTGCCCGTATCTTAGGTGAAATGACCAAAGTGAAAGAGACGGTTGGCTTTGAAGGTGATTTGCCGGCATTTTTCGACTTCCTGCAAAATGATCCGCAGTTTTACTGGGAAACAGAACAAGAAGTCGTTGACGCTTATGTCAATGTTAAAGAAAAAATCGATGCTCGCTTACCGCAGCTATTCGATGTTTTCCCTAAAGCTGATTACGTTGTTAAGCCAGTAGAAGCATTCCGTGCCGCATCAAGCGCCGGTGCCAGCTATCAGGCGCCAGCACCGGATGGTTCGCGCCCAGGTGTGTTTTATATCAACACCTATAACTTAAAAGCGCAGCCGAAGTTCTTGTTAGAAACCCTGAGCATTCATGAAGCGTCACCGGGACATCACTTCCAAATCACCATTCAACAAGAAGTTGAAGGCCTACCTAAATTCAGAAAATTTGGTGGTTACACGGTATTTGCTGAAGGTTGGGCTCTTTATGCTGAAAGTTTAGGTAAAGAGATGGGTATGTTCAGTGACCCATACCAATGGTATGGCCGTTTAGTGGATGAACAATTACGAGCTATGCGTTTGGTTGTCGATACCGGCTTGCACGCCTTTGGTTGGAGCCGCGAACAGGCGATCCAATTTATGGCCGACAATTCATCTATGGCTTTATCTGATATAACCGCTGAAGTAGAACGTTATATCTCGATACCAGGTCAAGCTTTGGCTTATAAAACCGGTCAAAGAGCAATTCGTGATATGCGTAATAAAGCGCAAGCGGAGCTTGGTGATAAATTTGATGTACGCAAATTTCATACCCAAGTGTTGATTGATGGCGCCTTGCCAATGCCTGTTTTGGCCAACAAAATTGATGCCTGGGTAGCCACGCAAAAGTAGTCTGCAAATCCGACTCTGCAATGCGCTAAAACAAAAACGGTTACCTCTGGTAGCCGTTTTTTTATCGCCAATGCCACAACAGCCGCATTCATCTATAAGCAAATATCTACTATCTTTGATATATCTAAACTAACAAATGAAAAGTGAAGATTATGACGCGATTAATCGTTATGGCGCTGTGTTGCGCCCTACTTTATGGCTGTGGTACATCGGATAGTGAATTACGTCAGGCTGGCTATGACCAATCATACGTACAAGGATTCCATGATGGCCGACACAGTGGCTTGCAAGAAGCTGGTAATAATTATGAAAGCTATATTCGCGATGAAGACAAGTTCAATAGCGATGATTCATACAAGCAAGGCTGGCTAGCAGGAGAAGCCGAAGGCAAAAAACTGCAAGCACAAGCAACCTCTATTGGTGAGGGCGTTGCCGGCGCATATTCAAGCGAAAAAATAAAACAAGCAAGCAAGGACAGCACCGATCCAGAGAAGGCTGCCAAAGAAGCAATCGACAAGGCTGATAAAGAAGAATTGAAAAAGCTCAAGTAATGTAAATCATGTTGTTAACAAAAAATTTCGATTTTATTGTTCCTTCCTATATGGCTGCAAGGTAAGATAGTTTGTAACGTACAAAAATGCGCTAAATAACTGGGCTATGGACTATTTCTTCGCCCAGAAATGACAATAATAATCGATATTACGGATAACACATGTCGAAAAAATTTTCTTTTTCTGTATTAGCTTCGTCTATTTTGTTGATGTCTTGTGGCGGCGGTGGCGGCTCCAAAGATATCGAAAACAAACCTTTACCTGTGCCGGTAACCTTTAATTTGCAAGCCAAAGTCATTAATGATTGTGGCAGTGAAAGTCCATTTACCAATGTAGAGTTGATCCTGCAAGATGAAAATTGGCAGGTGATTAGCCGACACGAACCCGACGCACAAGGTGCCTTTGCTGTCGACGTGATTAACCAACGTATCAATTACACCTTGGTAGCCAACTATCAACAAGGTGAAGATGATGAAGGCATTGAAGCGGTAAGCTTTCATCAAGTCGACGCCGATGTTGCTGCCACCTATTACGCAACCCATGCCGGCCAAACCAATAACGAAAATTGTCAGTGCAATAGCCAAGATTTAACGTTGAATCACCCGCGTATTGATGCCCTAACGCAAGCCAACAGCAGCGCCGAATTTTCAGATATTGAGGTTATCAGTGGTACCAGTACCATGTTCAAAGGTGTTGAAGTTTGTCGTGACAGTTCACAACCTTGGGCGACTCACTCATTTACCGTGCAAGGCACTGACAACAACGGAAACTTGGTGGCGTTAGGCGGATTTGGCACAGGCTTAGAAGACGTCAATGCCTTTGAGTCAGCCGCCATGATTCAAATATCATCCAGTAATCCAGAGCTATACACAGATCAGGTGTTTAATGGTGTGCGTCACTTTGCCATCACCGTCGAAGAAGATGCCGGTGAAGTACTGATTTTTGACAACCATGAATACAGTGCGGAGTCGGTTTACTCAGGTAACGCACAGATTGTATTTGATGATACATCGTCTATTTTCGGTAACGTCAGTGTTTATTCAGAACATAGTATTTATTCCGATAACTACAACGATGCATTGGACTTAAAGCCAAGCAAAAATGAGCCAGATATCGATCTTGATCGCTTAACTGAAATTCAAGACGATGGTTTATACGATTACGGTTCAGTGAATAACCATGAAATGGCGGTATTTACCTTTGTGTATCGCGCAAAAGATCCGCAAACAGAGCTAGATATGCCAGCTAGATGGAAAATCTATGCACCAATTGCTGGTAGCCTACCGATTATTGATGGCCTACCAGGTTATCAAGATATCATCGGCACAGATACCAGCATTAAAGGTACTTTCGTCGACTTGATTCGCAGTTATGACAGCGGTGATTATGACGACTATGTCGACTACTACGCCACTGGCAAAGATGCCTTAGAAGAGCAGCATGTTAATGATAGCTTTGCCTCTGAGCGACACTTTTATCATATCGGCATCGAGCTAAAATAAGCTCACGGCAATGTTCAGATATAAAAAAGGTCCCTTAATATAGGGACCTTTTTAATGTTTAAGTGAGCAACAGCGTTACTAAGGATTAAACGATGTGAAGGCTGTTTCGAACGCGGCTTGCTGATATTGCTTTAGGCCCGTATCTCTAAAATCAATACTCACCTGTGATTTCTTTAATTTTTCATTAATAACGTTAGCACGCACCAGATCAACTTGCAGATCATCAATCAACTGGATCGCCGCTTCAATTTTAAAGCCCTGTGAACCACCGGCAAACTTACCTTTGGTCGCGCGCTCTTTGATAACCACTGCATCAATCTTGTAATCTTCTACCAACTTGGCAAAGGTAAACTGAAACTTGCGAATATTTTCGGCATCGGTTCCTTTTTGTAAACTGATTTTTGGTACACGCATATAAGGGATATCGTATAAATTATTCTCAAGTGCCACCAAACAGATAATGGCATCATCGCCTTTTATTTCTACGCCACAAACTCGCATTTTAACTCCTAAACATTTGTATTGGCGTTATTATAATGCAATCTGATTCAGTTGTTCATATTGATTTGCCAGTATTTTATTGGCAAGGTAGGAACACTAAAACCAACTCAATGGGTCGATTACCATGAAAAAACACATACTCGCCAGCGCCATCATTATGGCTTTAACCGCTTGTTCACCTGCTGAAGAGCAAAAAAAGCCGCAAGCAACCGCTGAAGCACAAGTCAGCGAAGCAGCGCCAAAAGACAGCCAAGCTGAGCAAGATTTGAATCAGCAGTTTAGTCGTTTTTCTGAAGACTTAATTGAAAAGTTGTGGGAGCTCAACCCGGGTTACGCGGTTTATGTCGGTTACTACAAATACGATGACAAAATGTCGGTTCCAAGTGAAGACATATTAAAAAGTGAAATTGCCGTCGCGAAAGAAAAATTAGCACAATTATTGGCCATGGATGTTAACCAGCTAAGCGATAGCAACGCCAGTGATTACTACATACTGAAAAACCACTTAGAATCTCAAATCTTTACCTTTGAAGAGCTGAAAAGCTATCAATGGGACCCATCCAACTACAACGTAGCCGGTGTTTTTGGCGTGATTCTTAACACCGATTACAAACCGATGGATGAGCGTTTACGCACCATTTACCGTCGCATGCAAAACGTACCAGCGTTTTATCAAGCAGCAAAAGACAATCTAACGGATCCAACCATTACTCATACCGAATTAGCAATTCAGCAAAACCAAGGTGCCGCGGCTCTGTTTAATAACTCCATTTTGCAAGCGGTTAGCGACTCAGGTTTATCAGAGCTAGAAAAGGCTGACTTTAATACGCGCCTTGCTGAATCTACCGCGGCGATTAATGGTTACATTGACTTTTTAAGCAATAAACTTGAAGAGATGAAGACCTCAGGCAATGCCCGTGATTTTCGTATTGGTGAAGATTTATATGAGAAGAAATTTAAATTCGATATTTATTCAGGCTTAACCGCAAAACAACTTTACCAAAAAGCGCTATCAGAAAAAGAGCGAGTTCATGGTGAGGTCATTAAGCTAACTGAAGAGTTATGGCCAAAATATTTTGCCGAGCAAGCAATGCCTGAAGACAAGTTGCTCGCCGTCAAACAACTGATTGATCACTTATCGGTAAAACACGTTAAGCGCGACGACTTTGTTGACGCAATCAAGGCGCAAATCCCAGAACTTGAACAGTTTGTCATGGAAAAAGGTCTGATTGAAATGGATGCCGACAAGCCGTTGGTGGTGCGTGAAACGCCGGCTTACATGCGTGGTTTTGCTGGTGCATCAATCAGTGCCCCAGGACCATATGACAGTGGCGCTAACACCTACTATAACGTTACCCCATTGGATAATTTTAATGATGAGCAGGCGGAGAGTTACTTACGCGAATACAATCATTGGATCTTGCAGATACTGAACATTCACGAAGCGGTACCGGGTCATTACACCCAATTGGTACACAGTAATAAATCAAAGTCTTTGGTTAAATCGATCTTTGGTAATGGCGCCATGGTCGAAGGTTGGGCGGTTTACACTGAACGCATGATGCTTGAAGAAGGCTACGGTGATTTTGAGCCTGAACTTTGGTTGATGTACTACAAGTGGAACCTGCGTGTCATTATGAACTCTATCATTGATTACTCGATTCAAGTAAAAGGCATCGGTGAAGAAGAAGCATTGGACTTAATGATCAACCAAGCATTCCAACAAGAAGCGGAAGCTCGAGGCAAATGGCGTCGTGCGACATTGTCACAAGTACAATTAACCAGTTACTTTACCGGTTACTCTGAGATCTATGATTTACGCGAAGAGTTGAAGCAAAAAATGGGCGACGATTTCAATTTAACCGAATTCCATAATAAATTTTTAAGTTATGGTAGCTCGCCGGTCCCTATCATTCGCAAAATGATGTTAGCCGACTAATCGATTGTTGCTAACCAATAGGTAAAAAGGGTCGCAAAAAGCGACCCTTTTTAATGAATTTATTGCCGATATTTAGCCGGATAAATCGCCATCCATGACTTTATAAATATCATTATTGGAATTACGAATTTGTGTTTTCAGTTGTTCACAAGCTTGTTGCTCCGCCTGACATAAGGTTGACGAATTAATAAAGAACCGATTGCCATTTTCTATTAAGACCCTTTTGATCGCACTTGGATGCGCGGCATGTGACTTTGGCGTAAATGACCAGAGCACAAAGTAATTATCTTCGGTGTAGTTGACCACGGTCCAACCGCTGTAGGTACGAAAACTGGTACCTTGCTTTTCTTTTAATGATGACAAGGCGTCAGCAACGCTATCAAAACCAATTGAGTTGTTGGCAAAACAGATGGGAATGACACAGCTAAATAAAAGTGGAATGGGGATCAGTTTTTTCAATTTTGTGCGCTCCTTGCAGATTGGTCAATAATTATACTATAGCTGTAATATAAAACACAGCAACTATTTAATAAAACTAACCAGCTCAACAACATATAAATTACCGAGCAATTTTTACCAGAACACAAAAAGCACCAAAAAAAGCTAACAGAGTTAGCAAATAGATAGTAAAATTAGCCTAATTCATTACTACTATTTGTTCTACAGGGCTCCGTCATTGAAACCAGACTCGTTTACACAAAAACGTCACTTTATTATTACCCTAGGTAAAATGCTGCATAAGTTCGGTGCAACCGCTTATCGTCTGGAAAACCATCTCAAAAGTGTGTCTAAATTACTCGAAGTGCAGGCGTCTTTCGTTCTTACTCCGACATCAATGACCTTTGTTCTCTACAACCCTGAAGATCAGCAAGACTACAACTTTATTGTTCGTGTTAACCCAGGCGATATTGACTTGGCCGCATTGTCGCGCACCAATGATGTGGTTGAAGAGTTAGCTTCAGGACAACGAACCCTTAGCGAAGCCATTGAACGACTACGCGAAATTGAAGAAAAGCCATCCCCCTACTCAACCATCCTAACCTTTTTAGGCTTCGGTGCTTCAGGTGGTGCTTTTGCGTTGTTGATGCACACTTCTTGGAATGATGTGTTTTGGTCGACGATGTTAGGCTTTGTGGTGTTTTTATTGGTGCTGTGGTCACAACGTTCCAGCGGAATCGCCAACTCTCTAGAGCCACTTTCCAGTATCGTAACCGCCATATTGGCGAGCGCGATTACTCTTATTGATCCCTCCATTAATGCGCCGCTGGTGATACTGTCGAGCATCATTGTGTTTATACCGGGCTTGTCATTGACCACCGGCTTAAGTGAGTTGGCAGAAAAAAACCTGATCTCGGGTACGGCAAAAATCATGGATGCCACCATGGTCATGTTTAAACTGTATTTCGGGGCTGTTTTAGGTCTAACCTTAGGCAACTTGTTATGGGGCACAGCAGATAAAATCGATGCTGCCATGGTGCCGCAATGGAGTTCGTGGTTAGCGGTATTTATTTTGTCACTGTCTCTGGTGATTATCTTTAATGCACGCCCACGCCATGCCTTTTGGGGTATTTTAAGTGGCTTTATTGCCTATGCTGCTAGCCTCTGGGCTGGTAAATACTTAGGTTTCGCTTTAGGTGCCTTTGTCGGTGCTTTTGCCATTGGTATCTATTCAAACTTATTCGCGCGTTATATAAAGGCGCCAGCGACGGTGGTGATGCTGCAAGGCTTGGTCGTTTTGGTACCGGGTTCAAAAGTTTATATCGGCCTTAATGCGATGATCACCGGTAGCCAGATTGTCAGCACCGAGCAAATTGGTTCACAAACCTTTTTGATATTTATGTCACTAGTCGCTGGGTTGATATTTGCCAATGTGGCGCTAAGACCGAAAAGTTCGTTGTAACTCACCTATGTGTATTTTATTCATTGCCATTGACCAGCACCCAGATTATCCGTTGATAATCGCTGCCAATCGCGATGAATTTCATGCTCGACCAACCCAAGCAGCGCACCGTTGGCAACAGCCAGACGGAATAATCGCAGGCAAAGATTTACAACAAGGTGGCACTTGGCTTGGTTTAAACAAACAAGGACAGTTTGCTGCCCTGACCAACATTCGCGCGCCCAAAGCCCATAGCGATGACGCGCTCTCTCGTGGTCACTTGGTAAGCCAAGCGTTAGCTCAGCAAATAACGCCACAGTGGCTTGCTCAGAATCATCAACAATACAATCCGTTTAACTTGATATATAGCGCCAATAACACACTGCATTGCTTTAATAGTATGACGGCACGTTCAAGTGCGTTAAATGCAGGATTTCATGCGGTTTGCAATGGCAAAATGGATGATGTTTGGCCCAAAATGGCGCGCGGTGAGCAAGCGCTAGAGGCCTTAGTAAAACAGGCTAAAGCCAAACAACAAGCACCGGATTGCCAACAAATGTTGCGCTTATTACAAGATACACAACAAGCACCAGAACATTTACTGCCGGATACCGGCGTAGGTCTTGATTGGGAACGTATGCTGTCGAGTATTTTTATCACGTCAAATGATTATGGCACCCGCTCCAGTGCGTTAGTATTAAAACACACATCCGGTAATATACGCTTTTTTGAGCAAACATATGATCGTCAAGGCAATATCAGCGATCAACAACAATTTCACGTTAATGGTCAAGCCAGCTAACATCAGTACGGGTCAAAAGTGAGAAAGCACAATGAATAACGATAGCCTTCAACAACAAAACAAAGTATGTATTGTCACCGGCGGTTCGTCAGGTATCGGCCTTGCCATTTGCCAATCCTTTATTGATGCAGAGTATATTGTTTACAACCTCGATATTAGCACGTCAAACACCGGCCATTTTATAGATTGCGATATGCGCGACAGTCAACAAGTTCATACCGCTATTGGCAACATCATCAATAGTCATGGTCGCGTTGATGTGCTGATATCAAATGCTGGAATGCACTACTCAGCCAATATTGAAAACACATCAGAGCAAGCCTTTGAGCAGTTGTTTTCGCTCAATGTTAAAGGCGCTATCGCGGCAACACAAGCGGTGCTGCCGATGATGAAGCAGCAACATAATGGTGCCATTATTTATATCGCCTCAGACCAAGCCATTATCGGTAAGCCATCGTCATTTGCGTATAACTTATCTAAGCATGCCTTGGCCTCTATGGCGAAAACCACGGCGCTGGATTACGCCAGCTTTAATATTCGCGCCAACGCCATCTGTCCAGGCACCATAGAAACCCCGCTGTATCACAAGGCTATCGATAACTACTGCCAAAGCAGTGGTGCCGATAAAAATAAGGTTCACGCCGAAGAAGCGGCACTGCAGCCGTTAAATCGTCTTGGTCAACCGCAAGAAGTTGCCGATTTCGCGCTATTTTTAGCATCCGATAAAGCCAGCTTTATTACCGGTTCGCTGCAAGTCATCGATGGTGGTTACACCAGCAAATAATATGGATATTATTGACCCGCACCTGCATTTATTTGATTTACACGCTGGTGACTATCACTGGCTTAATGCCGACCAGCCACCGCACTGGCCTGATAAATCAGTTATACGTAAAAATTTTAGTGAAGATGATTTACAGCTGCCGGCGAGTATTCAGTTAACGGGGTTGGTGCATATCGAAGCGGGTTTCGACAATAACCAGCCAGAACGTGAAATTCAATGGTTGCAACAACATTTGCACAAGCCATTTAAAAGCATCGCCTTCGCTGATCTCAGCGCGCAAAATTTTGCTCAGCAGTGCCAGACGTTGCTGAATCAAGGCAGTGTTATTGGCATTCGCCATATTCTTGACGATCAGGCGCATGCCATTCTTGGGCAAAACATTAGCCAGCAAAATTTGGCGTATTTAGCACAACAAAACCTACTCTTTGAATGTCAGGCAGCGCTGCATGATAAGCGAAACATTAGCGGCTTGTTGCACGTTTTGTCCACAAACCCAAATTTACAAGTCGTTGTTAATCATTGTGGTTTACAGCAAAATCAGCTGACGCCAACAATGCATCAACATTTAACCGCGTTAGCAAATACTGGGCAGGTTGCGATTAAATGCTCTGGCTGGGAAATGCGTGATCGTCAATGGCAAGATGCCGAGATGCAGCAGATAGTGTTGCAGTTGCTTGACATCTTTGGTGAACAACAGGTGATGCTCGCCAGTAACTTTCCATTGACCTTATTTTCCCGCAGTTATCAGCAACTATGGCAAAGCTATTTAACCATTCCCGTGCCGGAAACGACGTTAAATGCGATTTGCCATGACAATGCTAAGCGAATCTATCGCTTTGATTAAGTTTATTTCACTTCCATATGTGGTGAGCGATAGACGATTTTATCATTCAGCTCAATGCCTAATCCCGGTTCCTCTGAGACCTCAAAAAAGCCATTAACCGGTTGCGGATCCTGAACACACAATTCACGGTTCCAATCTTTTATGGCGTAGGTGTGATGTTCATGAATAAGAAAATTAGGGATCGCGGTTTCTAAGTGCAGCGATGCCGCCGTGGCAACAGGGCCGCCGCAAACATGGGCCTGAATTCGAACATCGAATGTGTCCGCATAATCACAGACTTTTTTGGTTTCCGTGAAGCCACCTGACAAACCAATATCCGGCTGTAACACATCAATCGACATGTCTTGCATGTATGGTTTTATGCCCCAGCGATTGTATAAGCGTTCACCGCCGGCAATCGGTACATTGACCTTATCCGCAACTTTACGATGCAAGTCTGGGTTTAGGTAATTAACCGGCTCTTCAAAATACATACAACGAAACTCTTCAACTAACTCACCCAACTGGACCGCGCTAGTAACACCTGGCAGTGAGTGGCATTCAAAGATAATATCAGCATCTTCACCTATAGCATCGCGAATCGCTTGCAAACGCGCACGGAACAGTTTCATTTCTTTATTGGTGAATAATTTGGTGCGATCAAAGAAGCAGGTGCCTTCAGCATCATACATAATCGGGTCGACCTTAACCGCGTCATAACCGTCGTCTATCGCTTTCTGTGCCGCCTTGCCATAATCTTCAGGTGCAAACAGTCGATTAACTTCGCTATCCCAATCAAATTGCAATTGTGACGCGTAAGTTCGCAATTTGTGGTTTACCTTGCCGCCGAGCAACTGATAAACAGGCACACCAAGTGCTTTACCTTTGATATCCCAAAGCGCGGTATCGATGGCACTCATCGCCGCATAAATAACCGGTCCGCCACCTAAGCCCCAAAAGCTTTCACGTAACATGCGAGTCCATAATGCTTCGGTTTGAAATGGGTCATGTCCGATTAGCATGGCCTCGGCGATCTCTTTGATCATATGTGCCGCGGCACTGTGGCCGAGATCGTAGGCTAGCCCTGCTTCACCGACGCCACTAATACCTTGATCGGTATGAATACGAATAAATACTGGGTTCCATACATCTCGTTTAGGGCACTCAATATCAAAAATTTCTACTCGATTAATTTTCATGTTTTAGGATATCCAAATAATAGTCGCGAGGTTATTTAGCAAAACCGGGATCAAGTCGGTAGGCTTTGCGCATCATTGCTGGCCAGGCTTTTTGACCACCGGTTTTACCGGAATGAACAATATTTGCCTGCTTAAAAATATTATCAATAATGTGCTGTGGAATATTGATCAACTCTTGCCCAGAAGCCTGCAACTGCAATTGAATTTCGCAGGCTCGATTAAGATCATAAAAGCGCATAAAGGCATCGGCAATTGACGGACCCAAAGTTAAACCGCCATGGTTGCGCAGTAACAGATGATTGTTGTTATCAAGATTGTGCTGTAATCGTTGCTTTTCCGCCGGATTGACCGCTAACCCTTCATAATCATGGTAGCTTAGGCTTGGTAGTGAAAACATGGCGTATTGACTAACAGGCAACAATCCTTGGCGTTGTGACGCTACGGCGATAGTCGCTGGGGTATGTAAATGCAACACACATGCGGCATCATGACGTACCTGATGAATGGCACTGTGAATGGTAAACCCTGCAGGGTTAATCTGAAACTCACCACCATCAAGGATATTGCCGTCAATATCAATTTTAACCAGATTGGACGCTGTTACCTCATCAAAGGCAACACCAAAGGCATTGATCAAAAACTCCTCACTATCACCAATGCGGGCAGAAATATGGGTATAAATTAAATCATCCCACCCCATATCGGCGACTAATCGATAACAGGCGGCTAAATCTAGGCGCGTTTGCCACTCGATATCGCTGACTTTTGTTTGTAAATTGCGCTCGACTAATTCGTACACTCAATCGTCCTATATACCATGATTAAAAATGTTGTTTTTTGCTCTTTATTAACAGCAATTTCTACTAAAACTTGGCAGCTTGCTGTTCAAAACTGGTAATCCAGAAAAGGCCAGAGTAAACTTACTTTATATTTAAATAACGACCTACGTCTATCGTATTTGGCATTAAGTTAGCACACAAATGAATAAAATCGCTTTTTGGTTCACAAAGGTATGTCTTTTGTTGACCTGCTTTACTAGCAACGCCCTTGAATTTAACTTACCACAAGACAAAAGTCGTTTGGTTGGTGAACTAACTTATTACACTGCCAAAAAAGGGGATTATTTTCAAAAACTGGCCGAAGATTTTAACGTTGGCTTCCTTGCTCTAATGGAAGCAAACCCAGGCGTCGACCCTTTACGCCCAGAGCCAGGCACCGAATTACTTATTCCAACGCAAATGATTCTGCCTTATGGCAAGCATGAAGGCATAGTCATCAATCTATCCGAATTGCGCCTGTACTTTTTTGATACTAAAAAACAAAAGGTTCATGTGTTTCCTGTCGGCATTGGCCGCATTGGCCATATGACACCAACCTTAATCGATAAAATTACCGAAAAACGTAAAAACCCAAATTGGTTTCCGACGGCGGACCATCGTGAGGAGTATTTAGAAAAGCACGGTAAAGAAATGCCTAAGATGATCCCTGCTGGGCCAGATAACCCGTTAGGCGATTACGCGATGCGCATAGGTACCAGTGCCTATTTAATTCATGGTACCAATCAAAGATTCGGTATTGGTATGCGCGCCAGCGCCGGTTGTATACGTATGCACCCAGAAGATATCGAATGGTTATTTAAAAAATCTCCATCGGGTACTCGAGTAAAAATCATCAATACGCCAATTAAAATGACTTATATTGAGCCGGATACGCGCATTATTGAAATTCATAGCCCGCTGACCGATAACGAAGGCAATATCCCGAGCTTATTGCCAATATCCAATGGCGTACAGCGCTTTATTGGCAATAATCCTGAAGATTTAGAGATATTGGAAGAATTGATTTTAGACCCTAACGGCCTGCCGGTTGAGATCAGATCAGAATAATCTGCGGCTTAAGCCACTGTTGCCCCCTATGATTGAGTGACAAGCTTCAGTGACAATATAAACTGAACCCCATTTATTTACAGACAAAAAAATAGCCGGCTTAGCCGGCTATTTTATCTTTGTTTAAATCTGTTTATTTCTTGTATGAGCTTACGACGTTATCTACGCGCTCATTAGCTTTTTGCGCTTCAGCAGCGGCAGCAGCAGCCATTTCTTTTGCTTCTTGTACTTCAGCCATGGTTTTTGCATGATCAGCTTTTAGGCTTGCATGCTCACCAGAAAGAGCTTCCATCTGTGCAGCAAGACCGTCAATTTTCGCGTTCATATCACTGCTGTGGCTTTCTAATTCACTAGAGGTAACGCACCCTGTCAAAGCTAGGGTCAAAACCGCACCGGTTAGTGTCATTAACTTTTTCATTCTGTCGACTCCGATTTGATACTATTGTTAACAATGAGTTTACAACTCAAACCTGAGTATGGCATAAAATTTTAATATTGCATATTTTGTTTTATTATTTAGAGACTTGGAACAAATACGCTAGTTAATTGCCTTGCCTAAAACAGGTAACCCTAAGTCTTCTTTGACTTTTTCAATAACCACATAAGTATGGGTTTGACTTACCCCAGGCAATTCAACCACTTTACCTAACACCTCTCGATAGTTATCCATGTCGGTTATCCGCAACTTTACGAGGTAATCAAAACCACCAGCAACCATATGACATTCTGCCACTTCTTTGATATCGACAACGTTGTCGCGAAACTGGTTAAACACCTCAGCTTTTGTTCTATCTAGCGTAACCTGAATAAAGGCAGACATACCAAGATCAAGCTTTTTAGCATCCAGCACCGCGCCATAGCGTTTTATATAGCCTTCGCTTTCCAATCGTTTGACTCGATCGAGGCAAGGGCTTGGGCTAAGGTTAATGTGCTTAGCCAAATCAACATTAGAAATACGGCTATTTCGTTGCAAAGTATCAAGGATTGTTAAATCAATACGGTCAAGTGTTCTACTTTTGTAACTCATTTAGAATTTAATAGGGTTATTTTTTACAATACCCCTATATTACACTGAATTATTCGGAATTTCATCAGCACATTCTGTGGTGAATCTGCGATTATTCGAAAAATTTCCAATTAATTATTATATAGGTTTGCAATATGCTTTTTAACGGAACCTTGACCACTGACGATCCAATTCGTCAACAAATTCGTGACCACTACCGAGCAAACGAAAATGACGTTCTTGAGACGTTATTACCATTAGCCGAAATCGGCGCTAATGCCCGTTCACGAGTTTGGGAAAAAGCACGTCAACTTGTTGTCCAAATCCGTAAGGACCAAGTCGGTAAAGGCGGTGTAGATGCCTTATTAAATGAGTTTTCTTTGTCTACTGAAGAAGGCGTCGTACTTATGTGTCTTGCTGAAGCACTGTTGCGTGTTCCAGACAAAGAGACTGCCGATAGCTTGATTCGCGATAAACTTGCGGAAGGCGATTGGAGTTCACATATTGGTAACTCTGACTCAATTTTTGTTAATGCCTCATCATGGGGCTTGTTGCTAACCGGTAAGCTGGTTAACTATTCTGACGATAAGAAAAAACAACAATTTGGCCTATTGAAGAAAACGGTCGGTCGCTTAGGTGAGCCAGTGATTCGTAAAGCGGTAAGATACGCGATGCAAATCATGGGGACTCAATTTGTTATGGGTCGCAATATCGACGGCGCGGTTGACCGTGCGGTTAAGACCGAAGCCAAAGGTTATACCTATTCTTACGATATGCTAGGCGAAGGCGCACGCACAATGAGTGATGCCGATCGTTATTTTGATAGCTATGTCACTGCTATTCACTCCATTGGTAAAGCCGCTAAAGGCCGAGGTCCGCAAAAAAGCCCTGGCATATCGATTAAACTTTCTGCTATTCACCCTCGCTATGAATTTACCCATCGTGAGCGTGTTATAAGCGAATTGATTCCACGCTTGAAAGAACTGGCGTTACTGGCCAAATCATACAATATCGGTTTTACCGTTGATGCCGAAGAAGCTGATCGTCTAGATATATCGTTAGATGTGATTGGCGCGGTATTCTTAGATAAAGATCTTGATGGTTGGGATGGTTTTGGTATTGCACTGCAAGCCTATCAAAAACGCGCTTTATACGTTGTTGATTGGGTGCGCGAGCAAACCTTAACAGCACAACGTCAAATGATGGTGCGTTTGGTAAAAGGCGCGTATTGGGACAGTGAAGTGAAAATCAGCCAAGTTGAAGGCTTTGAAGACTTCCCAGTATTCAGTCGCAAACCATCTACGGATGTGTCTTACCACGCTTGTGCTCAGCGTCTATTGTCATACCGCGACACTATCTACCCGCAATTTGCCACACATAACGCTTATACCGTAGCAACCATATTAGAAATGGCTGGCGACAAACACGGTTTTGAATTCCAACGTCTACACGGTATGGGTGAGTCGTTATACGATCAAGTCGTCACAGGTGATCGTGTCGCATGTCGAGTTTACGCACCGGTTGGTGAGCACTCAGATCTGTTAGCGTACTTGGTTCGTCGTCTTCTTGAAAACGGCGCAAACAGCTCATTCGTGAATAACATCGTTGATGAAAACATTCCTGTTGAGTCACTATTGACCGATCCAGTGGAAGAAGTTCGCAGTTGGCAAAACAAGTACAACCCAATGATCCCACAGTCAATTGAACTTTATGGTGCAGAACGTGCCAACTCTAAAGGCATTGATTTAACCAATATCGATCAGATAACGCCAATGCGTGATCAGCTGAATACTTGGTTCGAACAAGCCAGTGATTGTGAAGTTGTCGATGATGCACAACCTGTCATAAACCCAGCGAACCACGAACAAGTGATTGGTTACCTTAAACATGCTAGCGCTGACAAAATGCAAGACATTCTTGCGCAAGCTCAAGACGCATTCACTAGCTGGTCAAAAGTCGATGTGCAAGTTCGTGCCGACATTCTCTTGAAAACCGCAGACAAACTTGAAGAACACCGTGACGAGTTAATCGCCATGTGTATCAAAGAAGCCGGTAAAATTCCTGCTGACGGTGTTGCCGAAGTCCGTGAAGCGGTCGATTTTTGCCGCTACTATGCTGCTCGTGCAACAGAAATGATGAGTGATGAACGACTGCAATCTCGCGGTGTTGTGCTATGTATTAGCCCGTGGAACTTCCCGCTAGCTATTTTCCTTGGTCAAGTTGCGGCTGCCGTGGTTACCGGTAACACTGTGGTTGCCAAGCCAGCGGAGCAAACCAGTTTAATTGCCTTACGCACCATTGAATTGATGCATGAGGTTGGCCTACCTGAAGGTGTTGTCGTTCCAGTTATTGCTCGTGGTAGTCAAGTTGGTGCCAACATTGTTCCTGACGAACGTATTCAAGCCATTATGTTTACTGGCTCAACTGAAACCGGTACTTGGATTTCACAAAAACTGGCTGAACGTAGCGGCGACCCAGTGCCTCTTATTGCCGAAACAGGTGGTCAAAACTGTATGGTCGTTGACTCTACAGCCCTACCAGAGCAAGTGGTTGACGATGTTGTTACCTCAGGCTTCCAATCAGCCGGTCAACGTTGTTCAGCATTGCGCGTATTGTTTGTGCAAGACGAAATCGCCGACAAAGTAATCAAGATGATCACCGGTGCAATGCAAGAATTGCACGTTGGTGATCCTGCATTGCTAAGCACCGATGTTGGTCCTGTTATTGATGAGAAAGCCTTTAACGCCCTACATAGCCACGTAGAATACTTAAAAGATAAAGCGACGTTGCATTATCAATGCGAGTTGCCAAATCTCGAACACGGTCACTACTTCTTTGCGCCGCGTTTATATGAAATCAGCGATCTATCGGTTCTAAAACAAGAAGTTTTCGGCCCATGTGTGCATGTTATCCGTTACAAAGCCCATGAACTGGAAAACGTTATTGATCAAATCAATGGTACCGGTTTTGGTTTAACCATGGGTATTCATACGCGCATCGAAGAAAAGAGTGAATATTTAGCAAAACGCTCTCGTGCCGGCAATGTTTACGTAAACCGTAACATGATTGGTGCGGTCGTAGGTGTGCAACCATTTGGTGGTCGCGGACTATCAGGTACCGGTCCTAAAGCCGGTGGCCCTATGTACTTAACTCGTTTGGTTAAAGAAGCGTCAGCGGCTGCGGAACATGTGCTGAGCGATAGCGACAAAGCACAACTTGAGAATCAATTTAATGATTACTCAACGTCAGCGTGGAAAATTGGTGCGAAATTGCAAAATGCCAAAAACGATGAGTTAAAGTGGCGTGATACCGACGTTACCGTGCGTATCTCTGTTGGTCGACAAATATTGGCACAAATTGCAGCGAATAAACTATTTACCTCAGAACAGAGCGAAATAGAAAATGTTGTAGAAGCGGCACGCAAACAATTAACTATGATTGAAAAAGCGTTAAGTAAGCCGATTACGCTACCAGGTCCTACAGGTGAATCAAATAAACTGTATATGGAATCGCGCGGCGTACTTACTGTAATCCGTGATCAAGACACCAGTTTCGAATATTGGTTATTGTCTGTGGTCTCTGCTTTGGCGGCCGGTAACAATGTTATCGCCATGGTTGAAGAGCAATACCTTGAACAAGCACAGCAATGCGAGAACGTATTCACTGAGTTCGGTCTTGTTACAGGTATATTCCAAGCGGTATCACTGAACCACTTGCCAACGGTATTGGAAAATCCACATTTGACCGGTGCTGTTATCGCGAGTAACTCTCGCCTAAAACAATTAGTGAGTGAGAAGCTTGCGGCTCGCAGTGGCGCGATTTTACCTGTCATTACCGCACAAAGTAATGCCAGCTTATTTGAGCGTTTGGTAACCGAAAAAACCGTTACCATCGATACCACAGCAGCGGGTGGTAATGCCTCGTTGATGACAATGGAAATCAGCGACTAAGCTTTGTTACAAACCGAAAAAGGGCTATGTGAAAACATAGCCCTTTTTTATTCGTGCTTAGATAAGCAACTGTAAATTTATTTCTTTAACAGTCGAATCGAACCGTTAACGCTTTCTAATTCGATGTCACTTGAGCCATCGCCAATTTTGCCTTCTAAATCGGTGCCCCAATATTCGCCTTTAACGGACTTAATACCAAAATCGGTTTTTATTGAGCCATTGCCTGTACTGGCATCAACATTTGCGCCAAAGTTTTCTGGAAGGTACAAACGAATACCGCCGTTAACGGTTTCTACTTCAATATCCACATTCTTGGCATCATCGGCAAAGGTTAACTCAACGCCACCATTAACAGAATCCACTTCAACGTCAGCGGCCATTCCAGTCGCTTCTACCGAACCATTAACAATATCGACATTTAGTTCACCAGCAACGTTTTCTACCAATAATGATCCGTTGACTAAATCTATTTCACGTAAATCAATGTTCTCTGGCACTTTGACACTGTAATCAACACTGCCACTATTGCTATTACGACCCCAGCCACCATCGCTTTCTTGGTATTCGGTCTCGACAATGATGCGATTGCCATTTTGTTTCATAATAACTTTAACATTGTCCAGATCGTCTTGATCATCTGCGGTTATGTTGGCGGTGACTAATACCGCTTTTTCTGACCATGAAGTGATTTCAACATCGCCATTAACATTCTCCAGTAACAACTGACCTTTACCTGTTAAATCAAAGCGTTGCTCTTTGGTTTCATTGGCCGCAGCAATGCTGCCAAACGACGCAAGTAACAAAGTAGGCAGGATTATTTTATTGATTGTTTTCATCTGATTTTTCCAATTAATCTATCTCTTTGTCTGTTATGATGCAGTAAGTTTGAAAAAGGTTTAAAAACAATTTTAATTTTCTGGAAGCTGATATGTTAAATGTGCAGTTATTACTCACCGGTAATGAATTAATGAGCGGTGATATTGTCGATACCAACTCGGTTTTCCTAGCTCAACAACTCAAATCTATGGGTGTTGAGTTAACGCGAAAAACAACGGTAGGTGATAATTTGCCACTGTTGGTCGAGCAGATGCAAACCCTGTCGCAAAGCGCCGACGTTGTCATTATTAATGGCGGCTTAGGACCCACTGTAGATGATATGACCGCACAAGCGTTAAGCGAGATGAGTGGTCGTACTTTAACGATTCATCCCATCGCGTTAGAGCAAGTGAAAGCATGGTGCGTAAAACGTAACTACCGCCTCACCGGTCCTAATATGAAGCAAGCCCTATTGCCGATGGAATGTGACATTGTCGATAACCCTATTGGCAGTGCGCCGGGGTTTAGCCTGCGTCATAACGATTGCTTGATCATCTGTACTCCCGGTGTACCTCGTGAGCTTAAAGCCATGTTTAACGAACAGATAAAGCCAATCTTAAAGCAGATGTTGCCAGACTCGGTACAAGTGGTCACCGACAAAATGCAAGTATTTGGCATTGGCGAATCAGGCTTACAAAAAATGATCAATGAATCATTTCCTGATTGGCCGGAATCATTAGAGTTAGGCTTTCGAGCCAGTATGCCACTGCTTGAAGTAAAGCTTACCAGCAGAGAAAAAAGCCAAAATACGTTAAGACAAACCTGGTTTAATAAATTAAAAACACTATTTGGTTCGCATTTAATCAACACTGATGGTGCCAACATACAACAAACATTAGTACAGCTGTTACAACAAAAACAGCTGCGCATGACCACGGCAGAATCCTGCACCGGTGGCCTAATAGCGGCGAAAGTGACCAGTGTTGCTGGTTCATCACAGGTTTTTGAAGCCGGTTATGTCACCTACTCGAATCAAATGAAGCAAGCTATGCTCGATGTCGACGCCGAGCTTTTAGCCCAGCATGGCGCAGTCAGTGAGCCCGTGGTTATTGCTATGGCTAAGGGTGCGTTAGCTAAAAGTAATGCCGATTATGCCGTTGCCGTCTCTGGCATTGCCGGCCCCGATGGCGGCAGCGATGAAAAACCCGTTGGCACGGTATGGCTTGCTTGGGGCAGCAAAGATGCGTTGCAAACCACACAATTGTATTTTCCAGCTGGTCGCGCTTACTTTCAAACCTATGTTGCTAATGCCGCATTAGATTTAATTCGTCGCGAAGTGCTCGAGATTGATGAAACGCCTAGATACGTTACTGAGCGTCAATTACCGAAACAAAAATAAATGTTAATGAAAATGACTAATAGTTGGTAAATATCACCAGTCATTTGTCTATAAGGTTATATCACTTACATTTGAAAACACTGTAAACACATGATTTATAAGTATATTTCACTTTATGGCACCGATATTGCTCATTAATTACTGTATATAAATATAATTAATGACTCACGGGAGAGATATTTAGCATGAAAAAGTTTGTACTAGCGGGACTGACCAGCATTGCCCTGACTTCGGGTAGTGCATTTGCCCATGACGACGATAGCTACAATTTCAGCTCAGAGCATTGCTCTGTCAATGTTAATTATGGTGTGGTTGTTGAAGAGCAACACATTCGCTTTATTGATAAAGACCAAACCATTATTCAAATCAATGACGGTGACCAACTATTTGTTAAAGGCAAACAGGTTCGTCTAACCAGTGAGCAAAAACAATTACTGTCAGATTACGCCGATGCAATCAACGAGCAAGTACCGAACGTGGTCAATTTGGCCAACGAAGCCATAGGCATTGCCTTCACCGCCATCAGTCATGTCGCCACGGCGTTCAGTGGTGAAGATACAGATAACAGTGAAAAGCTGGAGAAAATCTTTGCTCGTATTGAACAAAAAGTTGCCGAACGTTTTAATAAAGACCAAGGCAGTTACTATGTCGCGCAACAAGACTTTGACGAGTTTGATCGCTTTATAGAAGATGAATTAGAAGCCGAAATTGAAGGCGTTGTGTCAAGCTTTGTCGGTGATATCCTTATTGCAGCGGGTACAGCAATGACCGAAGGTGATGGCAGCTTTGAAGAAAATATGGAAGCTTTCGGCGAGAAAATGGAAAAAATGGGTGAAGATATCGAGAGCACCGTCGAAGAGCAAGCCGAAGATCTAGAGAAACAAGCGGAAGATCTTTGTCAGAACTTAAAAGAGCTGGATGATATTGAACAACGTCTAACCGACAGCGTTGACGAGCTGAACGACATTGACCTAATTAGCGTTGGCGACTAATACCTCGCCGCGTCACAATAGCCAATAACACAAGGGAAGCATCAGCTTCCCTTGTTACTTTTAAACCCTACTACTACAACACTACCTGCTGCTCAAAACGTTTACCATACCGTCCCGTATAAGCGACGATAATAGGGATACCCACCATAGTGATCACCGAAAACCAAACAGGATGGTCTATCATCATCAAACTGCTGATGGCGCCAAAAAAGATCAGCAAACCAACAAAGAAGGCCATCATCATGCTCGCGCCTTTGGCGATAAAGCAACTGACAATGCCACCGACAAAGGTCGCTACAAACCAAGCAATGATGACGAAAACCAACGCCCCGGCTGGCGCAGTTTTCATGTATTCGTTGACCTGCTGCTGACTGGTTAAATCGGCCGGCGGCGGATAAATCAGGTGTCCCAGCTGCTCTACGGAATAAACCATAAAGATGGCAATAATCCAGCCAAGAATCACCGCTAATGGATATCTTAATGATTTAGGCATGTATCCTCCTGTTTCCATTAGGTATAGCACATAAAAATTACAATTTTCAGTAACTTGATTGAGCGTAATTAGCTAAAATAGACAGTAAGTAGCTAACCGGACCTCGTTAAGATGCAAATCACTGATCTCACTAAAGAACAAAATATTGCGCCATTCTTTCGATTGGGCTTTCGCCCATTTTTTACTTTAGGTGCATTTTTCAGCTGTCTTGCCTTAATTGTTTGGGTTGGTGTGCTGTCAGGTTCATTGCATTTCGAGGTGTACGGTGGAGGCTATTTTTATCACATTCATGAAATGGTCTTTGGTTTTGTCATCGCCATCGTTGTCGGCTTCTTACTAACGGCGGTGCAAAATTGGACTGGTATTCGTTCCATTAATGGCAAGCCTTTGATGTGGCTTGTATTATTGTGGTTTTTAGGCCGATTGGTGATGCTCATGCCATCCTGGTTTGGTGCCACTTTAGCGGCCATTATTGATGTTAGCTTTTTGCTGGTTGCTGCTATCTATTTGGCGATTCCCATCATTAAAGTGAAGCAAACCCGCAACTTATTTTTTATTCCAATGCTGCTATTTTTTGCGTTGCTCAATACGCTTATGCATAGCAGTATTCAAGGCTACCTCGTTATCTCATTAAAAACCTTGAGCTATGCGGTGTTGTTATTAATTACCTTGCTGATGTCAATCATGGCGGGACGGGTAACACCGATGTTTACTGCCAATGGTACTGGTACGCAAAAAGTCGCACCTTGGGCGTGGCTTGAATGGTCATGTACAATCAGCCTATTATTGCTTATTGTGGTTCACTTAACGCAAGCCAACCTAATGATCGCTAACGACATTGTTGCCACATTGTTTGTTATCAGCGCCGCATTGCAAGCCATTAGATGGATACGATGGCGTCCATGGATTACCTTATCAGTGCCGTTATTGTGGTCACTACACGCCAGTATGTTCTTTGTTTGGTTTGGCCTGTTAACCATTGGTATAGGGTTATTTATGCAGTCCGTCGCATTAAGCCATATATGGCATTTATTGACCATAGGTGGCATGGGTGGATTGATTCTAGCGATGATATCGAGAGTTAGTCTTGGCCATACAGGGCAACCGCTAAAACCCTCGAAAATAATGAGCTTAGCCTTTTTATTGGTTATTGTTGCCGCCCTAGTTCGAGGCTTTGGCCCTTGGCTGGCACCACAACTGCACATGCTGTTTATCAATTTAAGTAGCCTGTGCTGGTTAATAGCCTTTACAATATTTGTTATAAAATATGCACCTATGTTGATGCAACCACGAAAAGATGGCAGACCCGGATAAAAAAATGCGCGCTGTATTCCTAGATAAAAGCACTATAAATGACAAAATAGACTTTTCAGCAATTGAAAGCCAGTTTGATACTATTGGCTACTTTGACTGTACCGAAGCCGATAAAGTGGTATCACGTTGTCGATTTGCCGATGTCATTATTACCAATAAGGTAATTATAGATAAACAGGTGATGGCGCAGTTACCGCGATTAAAACTAATTTGTATCGCCGCAACCGGTACCAACAATGTTGATTTGCTCGCCGCCAAGGCACAAGGCGTAACGGTAATGAATGTCAGTGGTTATTCCACCACAGCTGTTAGCCAATACGTATTTGCGATGTTGTTAGAGCATTTGCAAAAATCATCAGAGTATATTGCCAACGTCAAACAGGGTCAGTGGCAAAAAAGTCCGGTATTTTGTCATTTCAGTCAACCATTTAACGAACTAGCTGGTAAAACCATGGCGATCATAGGCTATGGCACGATAGCGCAACGCGTTGCCATTATTGCTGAGGCATTTGGTATGCAGGTACTCATTGCTGAACGCCAGGGTAGTCAATCGATTCGTAGCGGCCGCACGCCGTTTGAGCAAGCGTTAGCCGTTGCCGATGTTGTGAGCTTGCACGCGCCATTGACCGCTGAAACTGAACTGATGATCAACCAACAGACTTTGGCGATAATGAAAAAAGACGCCATTTTGGTCAATACCGCTCGTGGTGGTTTGGTTGACTCTAACGCCGTTGTTGATGCATTAAAATGTAAGCAACTAGGTGCCGCCATATTAGATGTGCTGGAGGTAGAGCCACCGCCTGCTAATCATCCCTTACTCAATAATAAGCTAAAAAACCTTTATCTAACCGCACATGTTGCCTGGGGTTCTCAACAGGCACAGCAACGCTTAATTAATGGTATCGGTAAAAATATTGCAGACTTTAAAAGCAAAAACCGTGTCGAATGACACGGTTTTTTATAACAGGATGCTTACACGGCGTGCTGCATTGAGTCCGGCATTCGTTCGCCGACTTTGTTGATGATATTTAGCTCGCCTTTGTATACAGAAATAATCGACTTGCCTTGTTTATACTGCACCGGAATGATCACTTTACCTTCGTCACTGACCTCAAGATCAATAACATCATGTAAAAGTTCTAATGATACAGTTTCATAATAAATGACGGTTACTTGCATGGATTTACTACCTGTCCTTAGCACTCAGTAGGAATGCATAATCTCTCGTGGTTTGCATAAAACATGCACAGTTAGCTGGCGTATTCCAACTCTAAAGGCTGATTATCGCCTTCACAAACAGCAATAATGGATTTGCCTTTTTTAAACGCTTCGGAAAGTACCACTCGGCCTTGCTCGAGTGTTGGGAAGTCACCCACGTGGTGATTAAGCTCTAGGGTCTCACTGTCAAAATAAATGACGGTGACATTTCTAACATTATCGCTTTTCATATTGTTGAACTCAGTTTTATCGTTATTATTTTGAGTTCCATTCTAACCATAAGTGGTTGTTTAAACACTTATATTGTCGATTCCGTTCCTCCTCTACGCTAATAATTCCTAGTAAATAGGTCAAGATATTTTTTCCTAAATAAGGTCTTTTTTTCAGCGTAGTGCAGCGACATTTACCCGCTATACCCTGCTACATAAAGCGATCAGCAAATTTGCCATAATGAAAATATGCCCACTGACCAACGCGACGAAACATCGGTAATGGAAACGCAGGTAATTGCGATTGATATAGCGGTATATTCGGCACCGACTGGCCTGCCACTTTGTCCGCTAACCGTTTTCCCGCTTGCACAGAAAAGCTTAAACCGTTGCCACAATATCCCATGGCATAAAAGAGCCCCGGCTCGGATTCTGCTTGGGCAATATGAGGAATATCATCGAGGGTCATACAGATCCATCCTGACCAACGATATTGATAACGAATGTCTGCTAATCCAGGGAAGCTGCGTTTAAGCTCCTGCAATAAACGCTCTGCAAAATAAGGATCATCGGCACCTTTGCCGGTAATAGCGCCACGACCGCCAAACAATATTCGATTATCCGGCAGTTTACGGTAGTAGTATTTTAGCGCTCTGGTATCCATGATCACATTCGAGGTAACAAAATTACATGCCGCCAACTGTGCATCAGATAATGGTTCGGTGACGATAATTTGCGATAACACCGGTAAGGTTTTATTGGCAACCGCGGGGTGAAAACCTTTCGGCATATAACCGTTACCGGCGATAACCACCTTCGTCGCGGTGATAATGCCTTGTGGGGTATGTACCTGATAGCGTGCACCGTGCTTTTGCACATCAATTGCCGGCGTATGGGTATAAATATCAACCTCAGCGTCGTTTAATAGACGTTGATAGCCGAATGCCAATTTTAATGGGTTTAAGCCAACACCGTCTTCAAATCGTATCGCCCCATGAGCATTTTCATCGGCCATATAATGCTGATGAATTTGCGCGCGAGACAAGACATCAACGTCATAGCCAAACATGGAGCTGAGCAACTTAGCCTGGGCTTCTAGCTCTTGCATCTTGTTGGCTTTGTGAGCGACACGAATATAACCAGGTTGCTGTAAATCGCAGTCTATGCCTTCGTTAATAAAAGCATGCACACGTTCAACACCTTCACAGGCTTCCTGATACACCATGCGCATCACGGGATCGCCCCACTGTTGCTGCATTTTGGTCCACGACTTGCGACCCGTCGACTTTAAAATAAAACCCGCGTTACGACCGCTACAGCCCCAGGCGGTCTCATTTGCTTCTATGATTACCGGTTTTATATTGTACTCACGTTGCAAATGCAAAGCACAAGACATGCCCGTGTAACCGGCGCCTATCACTACCACGTCGGTATCTAAGTCCTGCTGCAAACGGCCTTTATTTTGCGGCGCTTTACCGCTAACACTGGCCCAGTAACTGTCCGGGTATGGTTGATTATTGGCAAGCTGGTTTTGAATAAGGGGATCGTACATGGGTTATTTGTCCTGGGTTGCGACCTAAAACTGTCGCACAAATGTGTGCAAATTTGCTATATACTATCAGGCCTTGGAATTACGACAATAGCTGATATGAAAGAAGATATTATTTATAAAGAGATGCAGGCAAGCGACTTTGACGCCATCATCGCGCTAGGCAATTTTGTCCATGGTGATGGCTATGTCGATAGCAGTAATATTCATACTTGGTATGGCAAAGGTTTAAAAAACGGCGTTAACTCAAATTATGTCGCCTATGATGGCGATAAACTCGTCGGTTTTCGTATTACCTATGCCGCGCAACAGTTTAGCTTAGACCAATGGTACAGCCCTGATTTATGGCAAACGGAAATCAGCGAAACCGCCTACTTTAAATGCAATACTGTCGATGAAACTTATCGTGGCTATGGCATAGGTTCGCGACTGCTAGAGTTGTCTATAAAGGCATTGCAAGCGCAAGGTGCCAAAGCTGGCGTCAGTCACTTGTGGCGCCCAAGTCCGGGCAATAGTGCGGTAAAATATTTTACCAAATGCGGCGGACAGCTGGTCAAAGATCACCCAGGCAAGTGGAATGAAGACAGCAAAAACGGCTACAACTGTACTATTTGCGGCTATGATTGCCACTGTGTAGCCGCTGAAATGATCATTTATTTCAAGTAGTTAATTACCAAAAATGGCGAGGGTAGTTAAAATAACTGGCCTTGCTTTTTCACCATTTCGGGTACACGCCAATCAATAGCTTGTTTGCCTTGTTGCTGTAGATATTGATTGGCCAATGAAAAGTGCTGACAACCAAAAAAACCGCGGTAAGCTGATAGTGGTGATGGATGCGCGCCAGATAATATGCAATGACGCGTATCATCTAGGTACTTACCTTTTTGCTGCGCATGCTTACCCCATAATATAAACACCAAATTATCAGCGTGTTCATTTAATGCGGCTATCA
The DNA here is from genome assembly GCF_004752005.1 of Thalassotalea sp. HSM 43. NCBI lineage: Bacteria > Pseudomonadati > Pseudomonadota > Gammaproteobacteria > Alteromonadales > Colwelliaceae > Thalassotalea > Thalassotalea sp. HSM 43. Next base: position 1,209,164 of record NZ_CP038493.1, read on the forward strand.
CCGCATCGGTAAATGTTTCCCAACCAAATTTAGCATGCGAGTGAGCCTGTCCTTGACGCACCGTTAATACCGTATTGAGTAGTAACACCCCCTGCTCTGCCCAGCAAGTGAGGTTACCGTGCTCTGGTATATCAAAGCCATTGATATCGGTTAGCAGCTCTTTGTACATATTTTTTAAGCTAGGTGGTACCTTTACGCTATCTTGCACAGAAAACGCCAAGCCGTGCGCCTGTCCTGGACCATGGTATGGATCTTGGCCAAGAATGACCACCTTAACTTGCTCAAACGGGGTTAAATCAAACGCTGAAAACACCTGATTTTCAGGTGGATAAATAGCATGCTCAGAGTCGCGTTCATTAGCCACCCTGCTCATTAGCTGCTGAAAATAATCCTGTTGTTTTTGCTGTTCGAGAAACTCTTGCCAATTCATGTCTTTTTAGCCAAGCAGAAAATCCCGTAGCTTAGCAAAGTCGTTAGCCATTGACACGGACAAAATCTCTTCCGTTGAACAATCAGCTAGCTCTTTTGGTAAGGCTATCGGTGTGCCCAAAATGCTTTCAACCGTATCTTTGAATTTAGCAGGATGTGCGGTCCCTAAAAATAAGCCAAACTCATCGTCTTTAAGTTGATATTTAAGCGCTTTGTAGGCGACTGCAGCATGAGGCTCACTGATATAACCTAACTGGTTCAATTGAGTTACACCGATTTGTGTTTGCTCTTCGTCAATGGCAATACCCGCTAAATCTTGGTCATCGATAATACCCGAGGTCAGCATATGCTCTACTCGCGGCCAGTTATTTGGCTTAGAGACATCCATGGCATTCGACATTGTCGAGATAGTGTCATTTGGTAGCCACATCTTATTCTTCAAGTATCTTGGTACGGTATCATTCACATTCGTAGCTGCGACAAAACGCTTAATAGGTAGGCCCATGGCTTTGGCTAACATGGCTGCCGTTAAGTTACCAAAATTACCACTTGGCACCGATACGACAACATCATCAATGCTACCACGTTGGCGCTTGAGCTGTGCCGCGGCTTCAAAGTAATAACAGATTTGCGCCAGCAATCTAGAAATGTTGATTGAATTAGCCGAATTTAAACCAATGCTGTGTTTTAAATGTTCATCATCGAAGCTTTGTTTAACCAGCGCCTGACAATCATCAAAACTGCCATCAATGGCTATCGTTTCAATATTGCCGCCTAACGTGGTAAACATCTTTTCCTGCAAGAGACTGATTTTGCCTTTTGGATAAAGGATCACCACCTTGATATTCGTTAACCCATAAAAGGCATGGGCAACCGCAGCACCGGTGTCACCAGAGGTTGCGGTTAAAATGGTGATAGGCTTGCTGCTTTGTTGACTAAACGACTGTAAACAGTGCGCCATAAAGCGCGCACCGAAGTCTTTAAACGCCAGTGTTGGACCATGAAACAGCTCCAATGTCGCCATTTTTTCATCAATCGCTTGTACATTGGCAGGAAAGTTAAATGCGTCATTAATCAACTGCAAAAACGCATCTTCACTAAATTCATCAGCAACGAAAGGGTATAAAATTTTCGCGCTGCGCTCAGCCAACGGCATCGCTAATAACTCATCGATATTGTCATAGCGCGGCAAATCTTTAGGAAAAAACAAACCTTGATCCTGACCCAAGCCTTGACGGACGGCATCGGCAAACGACAAGCTTTGCTGTGGATGTTTTAAATTATAATACTGCATACTGTCCCCTTAAATCACTCGGGCACCTTGCTGATCCGCAAGGCAAATGTGAACAAAACCTGCATCAGATTGCAGATAGTTCTCTGTTAAATATTGTGCTAATTGCTGCGCTTTAGATAAATCTTCGCAAGCGACAAACAATGTCGGTCCAGAGCCAGAAATACCAGCCGCGGCGGCCCCATTTTCTAATACATATTGTTTTGCTTGCTGACATCTGGGAATCAACTCAAGTCGATACGGTTCAGCAACAACATCGTTAATATACGACAATGCCTGTTTGTTATCCTGGCGATGACAGGCATCAACAAAGCTAGCGAGATTTTGTCCGTATTGGATCAATGTCTGCCTGCTATATTGCAAAGGCAGCACTTCTCTTGAAGCACGAGTCGATACCTCGATACCAGGGTAAGCCATAACCCAATAGATGTCGGCCAACTCAGGTAAAGTTCGAGTGATAACACCATCATCACTGACCATAAGTTGCAAGCCACCAAGAAAACACGGTGCGACATTATCGTAATGCAAGCTGCCACTGATTTGCGCTTCCATTTGTCCCATCATGGTGAGTAATTTACTGTCATCAAATGGCTTTTGATAATACTCATTAAGTGCAACTAATGCGGCAACAACAGAACAAGCACTCGAACCCAAGCCACTGCCAACCGGCATACTCTTGTTAAGTTGCATCGCCACAGGAGATGGCTGTTTACCTACATCTGCCAGCGCATTTTCAAATAACTGCAGACAATGATAAACAATATTATCTTGATAGTTTGCCGGCAATTTATCGGCGAAATCACCGACCACTTCAAGTTGATTTTCACCTGTGGCTGAGGCCTCAACGCTGACCACATCACCAAGCAATTCACCCGATAATGGGGTGACTGCCATGCCAAGCACATCAAATCCGACACTTACGTTACCGATTGACGCTGGTGCATAAACTTTTACTGTCATTACAACTCCTGCTTCCAAGCTTGAGTGCGCAGCATATCGGCGAACACACCTGCCGCAGTAACTTCAGCGCCAGCACCATAGCCTCTTAATACCAGTGGAATCGGTTGATAATAACGACTTAAAATCGATAAGGCATTTTCGCCATCTTTAATCGCGTAAAGTGGGTGACTGCTATCAACGGCTTCAATGGCCACCTGACATTCACCATTACTGATTTTACCAACATAGCGCAGCACTTTGCCCTGCTCTTTGGCACTTTCAACTTTATCTTGAAAATAGCTGTCCAGCTCAGGTAAACGCTGCATAAATTCATCGACCGAGCCAGTTGAGTCAAAGTTGTCTGGCAATACCGACTCGACCTTGATGTTATCCAGCTCCAGTGCCATACCCGCTTCGCGTGCCATAATCAATAGTTTACGAGCGACGTCCATGCCACTTAAGTCATCACGAGGATCAGGTTCGGTGAAGCCGTTTTGTTTGGCGATTTCGGTAGCTTGCGATAAGCTCATGCCTTCATCTAGCTTACCAAAAATATACGATAACGAGCCTGATAAAACACCGTCAAATTGCTGTAAATTATCACCGGCTTTAAAAAGGTTTTGCAACGTATCAATTACCGGTAAACCAGCACCAACATTGGTTTCATATAAAAACAGACGATTGGTTTTACGCGCATTTTCACGAATTTGACGATAGTACTGCCAGCTGTCGGTATTAGCCTTTTTATTTGGCGTTACAACATGGAAGCCTTCAGCAAGATAATCGGCGTAATTAAGCGCCAGCTCTGCATCCGAGGTGCAATCAACCAGTACCGGATTAATCAAATGATGACTGCGGGCAAAGTGCTTGACGGTATCGACACTCAGCGTTTTTTGTTCGCCTGCTAACGCCGATTGCCAGTTATCCATAGGAATACCTTGAGCATCAAACGCCATGCCTTTTGAATTGGCAATTCCGTAAACGTTCAGTTCAATCCCTTGTTGTTTTAATGATGCTTGCTGACGTGAAATTTGCGCTAACAATTCACTACCAACAACCCCGCAACCGACAACAAACGCATCAATCGTTTGTCTGCTTGAAAAGAAGTTTTGATGACATACTTTCAGCGCTTCAGTGCATTTGCGTTGTTCAATGACGACTGAAATACTGCGCTCTGATGAATCCTGAGCAATGGCGATGACGTTCACTCGCGCTTGCGCCAACGAACTAAACAACTTGCCGGCGACGCCACGTTGATGATGCATACCATCACCGACCAAGGAGACAATAGACAAATGCGATTGCATATCGATTGGTTCAAGCAATTGATTAAGTAACTCAAGTTCAAACTCTTGCTGCAGACTTTGCTGAGCTCGATAAGCATCGGCAGAATAAACACAAAAACTAATACAGTATTCTGAAGACGATTGGCTGATCATTACCATTGAGATATTTTCTCGGCTCATGCAAGCAAATACTCGGCTCGCCATACCAACCATGCCTTTCATGCCTGGTCCTGAGACGTTGATCATGGTTAGCTCATCAAGATTTGAAATGGCTTTAACCTGCTTTTCGCCCTTGTCTTCATTGGAAATCAAGGTACCTTTAGCATCGACGTTCAAGGTGTTTTTAATCAAACATGGGATGTGATATTGAGCAATCGGGCCAATGGTTTTAGGATGCAACACCTTGGCACCAAAGTAAGAAAGCTCCATCGCTTCTTGATATGACAAGTGCTCTAATAAGCTCGCTTCTTTAATTAAGCGCGGGTCGGCATTAAAGACACCGTCGACGTCAGTCCAAATTTCACAGCATTCGGCATTGACACAAACACTCAATACCGCTGCAGAATAATCCGAGCCATTACGACCCAGCGTGGTCAATTTTCCAGATGGGGCTACGCCGATAAAACCTGGCATCACGCTGATACGCGGTAGTTGATTGTATTTATCAACAAATTGTTGGCGTGCTAACACCAAATCGGCAACCGCATCGAGTGACGATTCATTGGTTTTTAAAAATTGCTCTGGCTCTAATACCGCAATGGTTTGTTGTTCGGTGTTAAGCAGCGCTTCGAGGATAGCAACACTTAAACGTTCACCAAGACTGATCACACAAGCACGAATATGATCTGGACAATGATTCAACATCGCTGAACCCTGCATCCAACGTTTTAACTGGCCGAGACTGCGAGCCAGAGATTGGTCAGCGTGATGACGATTAAACGCCCGCTGGCCATTATCTAAATCATCAAAAATCGCGTTTACCGTTTTTTGCAAATGGTCAATTTGTTGTTCGAGAGAGTTGCTATCATCTAGGTTTTGCGTCATCGCTACCAAATGATTGGTAACGCCTTTTGGTGCTGAGACAACAACCGCAACCGGTGAATGCTGGCTTTTCGCTTCGATGATTTCGCAAACCGTATTAAAACGGTCTGCATTGGCAAGGGAAGAACCGCCGAATTTTATCACTCTCATATTGTTTTCCTCGAATTAGCCATTGTTATTAACAAGTGTGGCAAATAATTTTTGCTTTAAAAACAAAAGCCCGTGAACTTTGCAGGTCACGGGCTTTTATGTTTGAACGTTTTATTTACACGCTAGCCACTGACCTCCATTGGGGTACCAATGGTGGTGGTAATTGTAATGTTGGTCAGGTGCATAAATATTCTCATGCTTTCACTCTGCACCAGCGGTTCGCCGCTGTCAAGCCATTAATCACAAGAAATTAACAATGAAAAATTACATGTAGGACAACAAATTGCAGAATAAATAAACAATAGCCGATAAAAATTCGACTAGTTTATCCAGTAGAGGTGAGATTGATGTTGCGTTAGCCATGTTTTGGCGACTTTGTGGTTACCATAAAATGACGAGACCAGTGCCCAAAATTCGGCAGAATGGTTCATGTGTTTAAGATGGCAAAGCTCGTGGATGATAACGTAATCGATAACCCAGTCTGGCGCCATGACCAATAACCAGTTTAGTTTTACATGGCCTTTACTGTCACAACTGCCCCAACGAGACTTAAAATAACGTACAGTGCTGCACTTTGCCTTTAACTTTGTGTCTTGCTGCCATTGTTCGCTGCGCGCTAACAATATCGACATTGCTTGTTGTTTATACCATGCGTGCAGTTGCTTTTTCACGGCATTGGCTATCAGTGCTGGGTCATCGTTAGCCACCTTAACCGCAACGACTATGTGTTCCGCTTCAATCGACACGCTATTTTTACTGGCAACAACAACCGACAAACGATAAGGCTTACCTAGATAGTAAAACACCTCGTCATGTTGATACTGGCGCTCGACGGTCTCACTGCTTTGCTGCTGCAAAGCGATTTTTTGCTGTAACCAGGCGCGCTTTTTGACAACCAACTCGGCAATGTATTGCTCATTAACAAATTCCGGAGCAAGCACTCGTACTTGACCATGCTTAACTTGCAAGCTGATGGTCTTGCGCCGACTACTGCGCACCAGTTGATAATCAATTGACGCCATTAGGCAGATTTAGCTTTCGATTTTGCCGTCGCTTTCTTTGCGGCAGGTTTTGCTTTACTGGTCGCGGGTTGCTTTTCAACAACAGGTTCCGCCGCCGGCTTAGGTTTTTTTGCCAATAGTGAAATCAATACTTGTTCACGATTTTTCGCGAGGAAGATACTGACATCTTCAATCATTTGCTCTTCAAGTGCTAACGAAGATTGATCGAGTAACGCCGACAAATTATCGGCCATGTCGAGCATCTTGTCGTACTCATCGGCAGCCTTTTTGTCCATAAACGTTTCAACCTCCACCCCATTTCGAACCACTACAAAGCGACTTTCAACAGCCATAGTCTTTCCTTATTACCCAGTGTATGACGTAAATAGTGGCCGTATAATGCCAGTATTTTCCGTGCATTTAATGTAAATTGTTTCAAGTAGTGTATATTTATCCAGTAATTTAACAGCTTTTTTTATGACTCGCCAGAAAAAATTTTTTTTCCTTTTTCACTCATCGCACAAAACCCGCAACTCACCTTGACTAAATATACGATTTAACCGTGTTTTTATGCACCGATGTAAAAAAATGTTTCTGTTAACACATCTTTAACATTTGATGAACTCTACTAACCTCGTGATTTTAACTGAATTTGCCCGAATTAACGGTAAATAAAGGCCCGGCAAAGTTGTTACATTCACACATTCTGCATTAACAACTTTTCTCGCAAAATGCGTCACTATTAGATTAACAGCGAACGACAACAACACTGTTACAGAATACTTAATGAGAATGTGGAGAACGACGATGAAAGCACTAACTTTAGCAGCAGTAATGGCAACCAGCATGGGTTTTACAATGAATGCAACCGCGGGCATGGATCCTTATCTTGAAAATGCACTAATTCAAGTATGTAAATCAGCGCAAGCTGACGACCTTGGCGATATGCGTCGCACTATTAAAGGTTATCACCTAAAAGAGAAAACCGTTGCAGCAAAAGTGGTATGTAATGGCGAAAATATTGTTAACTTTGCAGAAAATGCCGGTGCATATAACACCGCCAGTCATCTGCAAGAACGCCTAGGCGGTAGTGAAATTACCGATTTGGCAAACGTTTATGCGGTAAATTTTTAAGCCCATAAACAGCGAGGACTGATCTGTCACCCTGGACCTTGCTTCCCCCCAACGCTCTGGCTCGATGTTTTTGAGTCAGGGCGTTAATCTTTTCACATCCCATGTATTTTATATGCGTACTCTAGCTCAATCGGCGCATTATCGATAATGGCAATATAGGTAAAATATAACGCATCACAGCCCATGGCCACCCCGGTACAAAGGCAATGTTTTTTTCCGCTTCAATAGCAGCGATGACCTTGTTACAACCAGATGTGACATCAACCAAAAACGGGGGATTTTTATCGGTATCGGTAATTTCTGTTTTAATATAACCAGGATGTATGGTCGACACCTTAATAGGGCTGCCTAAGGTATCGATTCGAATGCCTTCCGTTAATGACGCCAACCCTGCTTTCGTTGCAGCATAGACAGTCATCGAGCGACGAAAACCTCGTTGTGAGCTTACCGATGATATGGTGACCAAATGACCACTATTTTGCTCTCTGAAAATCTCCATCGCGGCTTCACATTGGCATAACGCAGCGACAAAGTTGGTAACCGCAGTCAGCTTATTTTGCGCATAATAGCCGGTGCCTATGGATGCTCCTTTGCCAATACCGGCATTAACTATCACCCTATCAATACTGCCAAGCTGCTGTTTTGCCTGTTTAAATACTGTAAACACTTGCTCATCTTGGTTTACATCCAGAGCAAAAACCAACACCGTAATGGCTGGGTACTGCTGCTCAAGCTCGCTCGCTAGCGCTTGCAATCGTTCGGTGCGTCTGGCACATAGCACCAGATTTCGCCCCATTTGCGCAAACTGTTTGGCCAATTCTTCGCCGATACCAGAACTGGCACCGGTAATTATAATATTCTTGCGTTGCATGACGTCATTGTCTCATCAGTTATCGTGCTATAAACCAAGTAAGTCTGTCGTTGTATTCGACAAACACCTTAAAATTATCAAACATGGTTATTGTCCAATAACTTACCTAATAAAGATAACGATGTCTCCCATAAACTTAAATACCGCCCTTGCCGCTAAGTCAGTCAAAACCATAAATTCACTGTGTATTTACTCGCAAACACCAAGCAAGAAACAGGCCTGAACAGCCTGTAAACAAAGGGATGACGTTTTTTTATGCATTTGATTTGAAAATCGCAAATTTTGTTTGACGTACGATTTATTTTTGCCTATTTTTCACAAATAACGGTCAAACGAAATTCTTGAGGATGCAGTAATGTCTCGAAATAAAATCATTAATGATGTCGATTTAACCAACAGTGATATGGATTTTACTGATGAGGTTTCGTCAAACACAGAAAATGATGCGGGTAACCCAGATACAGCAAAAACCCGACGCCGTATCGATGAGTTACTTGAAAAGAAGCGACTTAAAGAGTTGCTTGACGAAGATGAGTGGGATTTATAAATCCCACTTATTAGATTGCTAATCTGCTACATTTCCTAAATTGTTCTTTTCATTTCCCTAAATCTTCTCTACTCTCAAGTACATAGCAATAACACCTATTAGGGAGATTTATGTCTTATTTTCGAAAAACCGCATTAGCCGCAAGCTGTTTTGTAGCGTTCAACTGCGCCATAACAAGCAGCTTTGCCAAAGATCTGTCACCACAAACGATGGCAACAAGTGTCGAGCAGGACGTAATTGAATGGCGCCGCCATTTCCACCAACACCCGGAATTATCAAACCGAGAGTTTGAAACAGCCAAGCGAATCGCCGACGAGTTAAAGCAATTAGGCTTAGAGGTGCAAACCGGAATCGCCCATACGGGTGTTGTCGCTGTATTAGATTCAGGTAAACCTGGCCCGGTCGTAGCTTTACGCGCTGACATAGATGGTCTGCCAGTAAAAGAAATATCCGGCTTACCTTTTGCTTCCAAAGCGGTAGGCGAGTATAACGGCCAGCAAGTACCGGTTATGCATGCTTGTGGCCATGATACCCACATAGCCATGCTATTAGGTACGGCAAAAATGCTTAGTCAGCATAAAGAATTGCTAACCGGTAAAGTGAAGTTTATCTTTCAACCTGCCGAAGAAGGCGCGCCCGCAGGTGAAGAAGGCGGTGCCGAATTGATGGTTAAACAAGGGGTAATGAAAAACCCTGACGTTGACGTCGTATTTGGTGTTCATATTTGGTCCAACTTAGAAGCAGGACAAATCAGTTATAAGCCAGGTGGCACATTGGCCGCGGTTGATACCTTTAAAATTGTCGTTAAAGGTAAACAGGCGCATGGCGCTTACCCATGGAAGAGTGTCGATCCTGTGGTCACCTCCGCGCAAATAATTATGGGCTTACAGACCATCGTTTCTCGCGAGTTAGAATTAATCGAAGAAGCGGCTGTTGTCACCGTCGGTAGTATTCACGGTGGCGTACGTTCGAACATTATCCCTAATGAAGTGGAAATTGTTGGTACCTTAAGAAGTTTAAACCCAGAAATGCGAGAGCACATTCGCGAAGCGGTAAAACGCAAAGCAATCAATATTGCCGCGAGTATGGGCGCAGTCGCCGAGGTAACCGTGCCATTTGGCGCTAATTACCCGGTTACCTATAATGATCCGGCGTTAATGGGCAAAATGTTGCCTTATTTACAAAACAATTTGGGCAGCGAGAACGTGGTGTTATCAAAAGCACAAACCGGTGCCGAAGACTTTTCATTCTATCAACAACAAGTGCCTGGGTTATTTTTGGGTGTAGGCGGAATGCCAAAAGGTACTAAGAAAGAAGATGCGCCAGCGCACCATACACCAGAGTTTTTTGTCGATGAGTCAGGTTTGAAAACCGGTGTGCAAACTCTGATAGGTTTGACGTTAGATTACATGAATAGTCACCAAAAATAAGAGGCTTAAAGATGGTTAGCAATTACCGCTAGCAAATACCGCTAATTAAGCCATAAAAAAGACAATAAAAAACCTGCTCATTGAGCAGGTTTTTTTTATCTTAAACTATCGCTAGTTTAGAACTTGTAGGTAACTTTACCGTAGTAGAATGCACCGTTGTAATCGAATGGACCACTTTCGTAGTACTTACCACCAACAACGGAGTAAGCGCCATCAGGGCCTTTCTGCAACTCTTGTGCTTCTTCATCAAGCAAGTTATTACCACCAACCGTAAAGGTTAGGCTATCAGTCGCATACCAACTTACTTCACCATCTAGAGTGAAAGTAGAGTCAGCTGTTTCTGACCAACCATCAGAGGTATCATCGGCATGCACCGCGTAGTACTCTCCGAAGTAGTTGAAGCGTAGGAAGGCGCCAAACGCGTCCCAACTTTGACTAACGGTAAAGGTTGCTTGGTGATCTGGAATACCATCTTCCAATCGCTCCACTTTACCTTCCGACGTGGTTTCAGGATTAAACTTATCAACCGTTGTATCGTTGAAGTTGTATGCCAAGCTAAACTTGGTGTCACCGCCTAACAGACCCATTGAGTAGTTAGCAACAACATCCACACCTTCAGTTGTGGTATCAAAGTCATTGTTAAAGTACGTTACCGCTGAAATCAATTCAGGGTTTTTAACACCTAAGTCACGTAGGTCATCCCAATCTTCTTCTAGTACATCGATTTGACTCGATTGCGCTAGACGATCCGTTACTTCAATGCTGTATGCATCAACGGTTAAGAAGAAATCACCATTTTGGTATACGATACCCGCTGCGTACGATGTTGATTCTTCAGGTTGTAACACTTTACCACCATAGAATGCTGATAGAGGATCAGTCGGTGGCGCTAAGAATGACTGGATTAGCTCACCTTCAACCAAGGACGTTTGCGTATTAACAACGTTCTCTTGACCAACAGTTGGTGCACGGAAACCCGTACTATGTGACGCACGAATTGACAAGTTATCGGTTATTTCAAACTGTGTCGTAACTTTGTAATCCGTAGTATCACCAAAGGTGTTAAAGTCTTCGTAACGTACCGCAGCTCCGACCATCCAGCCTTCAGTGAAGTAAGTTTCTACATCAGCATAAAATGCCCAGTTACGACGCTCATTGCGACCTTGTGATTCTGGACCAAAACCTTTAAAACCGTGTGAACCGATGTTGAAGCCTTGGTCAGCATAAGGACCCGCTTTCCAAGATGACTCTTCACCAGAAACGATTTCAAAACTCTCTTCACGCCACTCGGCACCAACTGCAAAGTTTAAGTCTTCCGCTAAACCAATATCAAACCCGCGTACTAAATCAAGGTTAAAGGTTTTCTCTAACTGAATGTACTTACCTGTTTGGAAGTTGGTTGGTGTTGAAAGACCAAGCGATGGGTTAAGAGTGTTTTTCAAAAAGAATTCAGACTCATTTCGACCAACAGAGGCACTTAAGTCAAAGCTCCACTCTTTCATCAAACCAGCATTGATATCACCACGTACACCACCAGTAATGGAGGTATCGGTAATGTTACCGCCGAACTGCGGTGTATAACCGCCTGGCATGATTGAGTTCATTGAGAAACAGTTTGGATCGGCCAACATGGCTAAATACTCAGGCGAGGTTAGCACGTTACCATCTGAACCATCAGGGTTCTTAGGAATATTTACCACCGCACAACTGCGTGCTGCGCCTTCCGATTGAGCAACATCACCAACCAATAGTGTTTCACCACCATCAATTGAGAAAACGTTACCACGGTTATGTGGATTACGATAATAGAAACCACCGGTAACATCTCGCTCAGAGTAGTTACCAAATAAGTACGCTTCTTTATCATCTTCTAAATCCAATCCGATATTACCAAAGATAGTGATATCGTCTTCAACTTCTGGGTTACCCCAAATTTGCGCTGGATCGTTAACGTCGGTGTTTCCTTGGTCAATCAGGTTAGCCGCGTCTGGGCGCTGTACTGAACGACTTGTCGGGTCAACGTTTTTCAATTGGAAACTGAAGTTAGCAAAGCCATCATCGGTAAATGGTAAACCAATGTTACCGTCAACAACGGTGGTTTCACCATCGCCTTCAGAAAACTCACCGTATTTAACCGAGATAGAACCGCCATCTCTGTCGTCACGTAAAATAAAGTTCATAACACCAGCGATAGCATCTGAACCGTATTGTGCTGACGCACCGTCACGTAGTACTTCCACTTGCTTAAGAGCAACGGATGGAATTACTGAGATATCAGGACCTTGAGCACCATCATTGACACCACCACCTTGGAAGGCAATAACAGATGCACGATGACGACGCTTACCATTGACAAGAATTAGTGTGGAGTCTGAAGACAAACCACGTAAGTTAACTGGACGAATCAAAGTCGCAGCATCCGAGATAGGTTGCGCACGTACATTGAAAGACGGTACCGCACTTTGTAGTGCATCAAGTAAATCCGACGCACCAGACTTAGATAGTTCATCACCGCTTACGACATCAACCGGTACCGGTGAATCCGCTACCGAGCGCGGTGCAGAACGAGTACCAACAACAACGATCTGCTCGATGTTTTCATCGGCTACTGCTTCGCCCTCTTCGGCTGCCAGCACAGGCTGACTACCCAGAGCGATACCGACCGCTAGGGTCAGGTGACGCAATTTGAAGTTCCTAGACATTAGATTTCTCCCTCACATTTTTTTTTATTAACGAGTATATTATTAATACTTCAACTACCTTTATATCTGACCTAGAGCGCATTTACAAACTATTAACATGAAATGTTTTCACGCATTCTTTGCAAAAAATCAAAGGGTTACATTTCGTTACTCTGTTTTTGTTATCTTGCTTGTTGAAAATAGTTATCATTAACAGGCATTTTTCAGGTATCTAGGAAGGGCTATTTATGGAGCACTTTTTACAACAATTTTCTCTGCTAATTACTAATAAGATTTTTCTTACCATCGCCATTGTGGTGGTATTGCAGTTGCTGTCTAAGTACATCGTTGTCTTTATTAAACGTGATAATGACATCCTAAATGAACAGCACCGAACTTGGATATCACGAACTAAAAATATTAAAGCCATGGTTATGGCGATTTTTCTGCTGAGCCTGTGGTGGGGAGAGTTACAAACCTTTGCACTTTCAATTGCAGCGGTAGCAGTGGCAATTGTTATCGCCTCAAAAGAATTAATACTGTGCTTGAGTGGTTCGATATTGCGCGCCACCTCGAACGCGTTTGTGATAGGTGACTGGATTAAGGTCGGCGATAATCATGGTGAAGTGATAGAACATAATATACTGTCTACCTTGATCCAAGAAGTCGACTTTGCCAACAATACCTACAATTACACCGGCCGCACCGCCATCATCCCGAACAGCCAGTTTTTAACCGAGACGGTTAAAAATATGAATTTTATGAAGCGCTATGTGTATCACACGTTTTCGATTCACTGTGATACCAAGATAAACATGTTTGATGCGCGAGACCATATATTCCAACGTATGGATAAATACACTAAAGAATTCTTAGAAATAGGCCAACGCTATAATTCGGTGATTGAAAAAAGATTGGGTGTCGATTTGCCCGGTGAAGAACCTTACATTCGCATTACAACGACAGAGCTTGGTAATTTTAAATTCACCATAATTTTGTTTTGCCCTACCGAGCAAGCAGTCTCTCTTGAGCAGCGTATTACTCAAGACTTTATGCAGTTTAGATATGACAGATTAGATTCTTAAACTATTTTATTATATCAAAATCAAAATCATCGACAATTAGAACAAATATTTATGCAGTTTATCTGTCTAAATATTAGTCATCTGGGCGGCTAAACGTCTTTGCACAAACAAACAATTTAACAAGTTTTTAACATGTAACTTCAATGACATACGATGCTTTTTTGTACAATAAATCAATTACAAAAACATCGTTAAAACAACAAAATCACTAACACATCAATAACTTAAGAAAGTTATAAGCTATAACTTTTTGTTATACCTTTTACCGCTGACATTTAAAATTATATCTCTACACTGAAAAACTCTTGTCGTTTACATAATACCAATTGATCTTCCCCAGAGATCACAAAAAACTCAAACGACTGGAAAATAATTATAATGTAAGGGAGAAAACCAAAGTGAAGTTAAAAACATTTCTAAGTTCTTCATTAGCCTTGGCAATAAGCACAAGTTTTGCCGCCAATGCCGCTGATGACCGATACGTAATCCAAGTAGATAACAGCAAGAAAGGTGTGGTAAAAGCACTGGCGAAAAAACTAGGTGGCGATATTAAACTTGATTCTGAAGGTTTTATTGTTGCTAAATTCGCAGGCAAAGATTTAGCTGCTGTTAAAGGTTTATTAAACAACCCACATGTACAATTGGTTGAGGCGGATCAACGTCGTTACCCAATGGCCATGTACAACGATGACCTTGGCGATGCCATGCAAGAGCAGCTTACGCCGTACGCTGTTTACCAATCAAAAGCCAATCAAGTGAGTTTCAATAGCCAAGCTGGTATGAAGGTTTGTGTTATCGATTCAGGTCTTGACCGTTCTAACCCTGATTTTAATTGGGGCACCATCACTGGCGACAATGACAGTGGTACAGGTAACTGGGACGAGAATGGTGGTCCACATGGTACTCACGTTGCAGGTACTGTAGGTGCTGAAGATAACAACGTTGGTGTTGTAGGTATGGCGCCAGGCGTTGATATGCACATCATCAAAGTATTTAATGCCTCAGGCTGGGGTTACTCGTCTGATTTAGCCCACGCGACTAACTTGTGTGAGCAAGCTGGCGCGAACATCATTTCAATGAGTTTAGGTGGTGGCGGTGCGAATAACACTGAATCAAATGCCTTCGCTAACTTCACAGCTAATGGCGGCTTAGTTGTTGCTGCTGCAGGTAACGACGGTAACAGCGTTCGTTCATACCCAGCAGGCTATGAATCAGTAATGATGATTGGTGCAAATGATGCTGATAACAACATTGCAGATTTCTCTCAATTCCCGTCTTGTACTGCAGGTCGAGGAAAGAATGCAACATTTGATGAAACAATCTGTGTTGAAGCTACTGCCGGTGGTGTTGATACCTTATCAACCTACCCTGCAGGTATGGCAACCTCAGCGAATATGAGCGCTGATTCACAAGCCTATGCAACGTCGGCAATGGAAAACACCGGTTCTGCAAGTGGTGCGGCATACTACATGGGCACTGCTGAAGCGGTTGACTCAAGTGCCAATGGTAAGATTTGTGTTATCGATCGCGGCAACATCAGCTTCCATGACAAAGTACAAAACTGTGAAAACTCAGGTGGCCTAGGCGCTATCATCGTTAATAACGAAGCCGGTATGTTATACGGTACGTTAGGTGAGACGAATGCAACTAGCATTCCAGCGGTTGGTGCCGATTTTGCCGACCGCAGCAGCCTAATCGCAGCGTCTTCAGCTTCTGTTTCTGTCGATGCGAGTGACTATGGTTTCATGAGTGGTACGTCAATGGCAACACCAGCAGTATCTGGTATTGCAGCACTTGTTTGGTCTAACCACAGCAGCTGTACTGGTACTGATATTCGTGAAGCATTGAAAGCAAGTGCAACGGATTCAGGCGCAAGCGGTCATGATGTTTACTTTGGTTACGGTATTGTTGATGCAGTAGCAGCCGATGCTTACTTAACAGCAAATGGTTGTGGCGGTACGACTCCTCCACCAGAGCCAGAGCCAGAACCATGTAAAGGTAATGGACCTCGCTGTCGATAATAACGACCTAACCCTTGGTTATTATCTAAAAAGACCGGCTTAGCCGGTCTTTTTTTATGCGCGAAATTAATCCCTAAATATTTAGGAAAATGCCGGATAAATTGTTAAGGATGCTCGAGCCAAGCGACAATCTCTAGACACAAATTGCACTTTAAAAAGCAGCACAAACAAACTTTAATCGATTGAAAACTAACTACTTTATGATAGTTTATAAAGGCAATCGCCGATCGATATTAATGAGTTCCAAGCATAATAAACGATAAACGACTGAACAGGCTAAGGTCTAATTAGAGTGACAAGCGGCTATAGGCTGTCTGTGAAAAATAACACCGTTACAAATATTTGGATTAGGAGCTAATCATCAACTCTTTATTATTGGATTACGCAAGACCTTGGAAGCTAGTATCACTGTTAATTGGCGTGATATTACTCATCGTTGGCTCTTATTATTACGAAGCCCCAGACTGGGATATACCTATTAGTCTTATTATGGCATTTGTGGCTTATTTAACAGCACCTTGGAGCATGAGGGTATTAATAAAACGACAATGGTCTAAGTTTCCTTTAATGCTCTTTTTTATGTGGTTTGGTGTAGATGGTTGCTATTCAATTTATTGGTACTTCGTTGATCCAATAGCACTAGAAATAATGAGAGACGTAAACTTTTTGGCTTCTCTAGTTTTATATTGCACATGCGGGCTAATTTGGTTTTATGATGGTAATTTGACTGATATTTATAAAGCTTATCGAAATGCAAAAAGCTCTACTTAAATGCAAGCATCTTCGAGCCAACAATGATCGCTCTTGGCACTATTGAGTCATGAAATGATTTAACGTAATGTAATCAAAAATCTAACGACTGGTTAGAGCGATGACCCGACGTTTTATAACCACTATATGGAGCTAGACTTTTGAAAGGATATCTAATCAACTACAAGCAAATTAGCTTGCTATTGCTAATCTACAATTTAAGCTTTAATTTAGAAGCAACAACTCTTCGCAATGTAGAACCGATAGAAGTAATTGAGAAATCTGACCGAGTAGCTCACGTCCAAGTGTTAGAAGCTAAAGTTGTAGAATTTGAAACTAATGAAGATGAAATAGACATTCCTTCATGCGGAACCAATGTACGAGCTAGAATCCTTTACGATTACATTGAGAATGAAGAAAAGTTCGTAGAGTTTTCAATAGCTGATAGCATTGAAGTTGGTACTGAGTATTTGATTTTTTTAAGAAAAGAGGACTCCAAAGACTGGTATAGTGGGCAATGGGGACCACCTATGATACTCGTTGATGAATCAGGTGAACCTATCGATGAATCAGAGGGTATTGATGATTCAACCAGTAATTGTCTTAACCAAATACATAGCCTTAAAGCCGATTCATTCCCACAAAGAGCTATTAAGATTGATTACGACGATTATTTGGTTTTTGAACTGAATAATATGTTAATCCCTGAAGAGGTTAGAATTAAAACCTTGGGAGAAGGCTCTATAATTCAACAATATAATCAAACATTAGTAAATTTTAATGACTTCCATGATTATTTAAAGAAGTTAATAAAATCAAGTAAATAAACATAATCACGCTGCTTAATGAACGGCAGTTAATGGCACAAACCAGACTTAAAAAGTTACCTCGAACTTGATGGAGGTTGCGGCCATCGCCGCAATGACGCACAGCATGTGCTAATGCAAATAGCGTCAGAAATGAAGGTTATATATTTGTGACGGCGCTATGTCTATAACACCGTCAGTTCTGATCGATTAAAACTCAACGGTTATTGCTTTTAGGCGGTCATGCTCAAGTTAAGGTAATAAGACGTGTTGATTTTCAGCGGTTAACGCTTTTATATAGTCCCACAACAATTCAACTCGACGAATACGTTTGCGATCAGGTTGCGCCATTAAGTAAAACGAACGCACCAGATCAAAGGTGTCGCTAAACAATGGCACTAACTCATCTTGCTGCGATACCAAAAAACACGGCAAAACCGCCACACCTAAACCACTTTTAACCGCCATATATTGGGCAATAACACTGCTGCTTTTTAAACTGGCATCATTATTTGGCGCGATCTCATCAATAAACGCCAGTTGTGAGGCAAAGTCCATATGCTCAGTGTAAGAAACCCAGGGGATGTTTTGCAGGTCTTTCACAGACTCTACCGAATGCGCATTAAGCAATTTCTTACTGGCATAGAGTTTCAATCGATAGTCACAAAGTTTGGTGACTATCATCGACGTGTTGGTTGGTTTGCCAACCGTAATAGCGATATCCGCCTCATAACGAGATAAGTTCACTTGCCGTGACAAAGGCAGAATATCAACACTGATATTAGGGTGGGCTTGTTGAAATCGATTAAGCTGATTGGCAATAAAGAAGCTACCAAAGGCCTCGGTACAGCCTATTCGTACATTGCCTTTTTCTTGTAAGTCTTTGCCTTCTAACGTGTTTAGGCTATTGTGCAAGGTGTTTTCCATTTTGCGAGCATTGCGCAAAAACTGCTTGCCTTCTTCGGTTAGCACATGACCTTCACTACCCCGCTCAAACAAGCTGACACCGAGATTTTTTTCCAATTGATGCAGACGCCTAGACACCGTCGAAGAGTCGATATGCAGGCTTCGTCCAGCCTCACTTAACGTGCGGGTACGAGCGACGGTTAGGAATATTTTAATGTCGTGCCAGTTCATCTTTGCAGAATAACAAATTCGGTTAACACTGTCTTGCATTATTGCAACACTACGTTGCACCAATGCTATTGATAAAGACGTGGTAAGCCCCTACTCTACGCACAACCAAGGCAATTTTCATTTTTATGACCATTTTTGCCTAATGCTATAAACAATAAGGGGCGAGCTATGAGTATTCGCGAGATTCCACTGATTATCGGTGGCGAAAAAGTTATTTCAAAATCAGACACTTGGTTGGATGTATTAAATCCAGCCACTCAAGACGTTGTGGCTAAAGTACCAATGGCAACAATGGACGAAGTTGAAGCTGCTGTTGCTAACGCCAAAGAAGCGTTTAAGACATGGCGCAATGTTTCGCTAACCAAGCGTATGCGCATCATGCTTAAGTTCCAACAATTGCTTGAAGAAAACACCGTTGAGATCGCCAAGTTAATCACCGAAGAGCATGGTAAAACATTACCTGATGCGGAAGGTGAAGTTGGTCGTGCTCTTGAAGCCGTTGAAAATGCTTGTTCAATTACCCGCTTACAACTGGGTGAAATCGCCAATAACGCTGCGACCGGTGTTGATGTTTACACCCTCAACAAACCGTTAGGTGTTGGTGTTGGTATCACCGCATTCAACTTCCCAGTAATGCTTCCGGCATTTATGTTCCCTGCGGCGATCGCTTGTGGTAACACATTTATTCTTAAGCCATCTGAGCAAGATCCATCAGCCAGCTTGTTTATGGTTGAACTTGCCCTTAAAGCAGGTGTTCCTGCTGGTGTTGTTAACGTTGTTCATGGTGGCCCAGATGTGGTTAACCGTTTATGTGAACATGATGACGTTAAAGCAGTTTCTTTCATTGGTTCAACCAATGTTGGTACTCATGTATACAATCACGCCAGCAAACACGGTAAACGTGCACAATGTATGATGGGTGCGAAAAACCACATGGTTATCATGCCAGACGCCAACAAAGATCGTGCGATTAACGACTTGTTAGGTTCTGCATTTGGTGCGGCTGGTCAACGTTGTATGGCAAACCCAGTGA
This sequence comes from Thalassotalea sp. HSM 43, assembly GCF_004752005.1. Taxonomy (NCBI): domain Bacteria; kingdom Pseudomonadati; phylum Pseudomonadota; class Gammaproteobacteria; order Alteromonadales; family Colwelliaceae; genus Thalassotalea; species Thalassotalea sp. HSM 43. The sequence goes on from NZ_CP038493.1 coordinate 1,228,796, forward strand.
CAATTCTTGTCGGTGAAGCTCGTACTTGGTTACCAGAAATCGCTGAACGTGCGAAGAAGATGATCGTTGATGTTGGTACCAACCGTGCCGCAGACTTAGGTCCCGTGGTATCACCACAAGCTAAGCAACGCATCATCAACATCTTAAACACGGGTGTTGAACAAGGCGCTAACCTATTGGTTGACGGTCGTGACTGTGTTGTACCTGGTTACGAGAAAGGTAACTTTGTTGGTCCTACTATGTTCTCTGGTGTTACCACGGACATGGACATTTATACGCAAGAAATCTTTGGTCCTGCGTTATGTGTACTTGAAGTTGACACCTTGGCAGAAGCCATTGAAATCATCAACAGCAACCCAAATGGTAATGGTACATCAATCTTTACTTCATCAGGTTATGTTGCCCGTACCTTTGAAAATAACATTGATGTTGGTCAGGTTGGTATCAATGTACCAATTCCTGTACCGGTTGCGTATTTCTCATTTACAGGCTCACGTGCTTCGAAACTTGGTGATCTTGGACCTAACGGCAAGCAAGTAACGCAATTTTGGACCCAAACCAAAACCGTTACGGCGCGTTGGTTTGAACCAGACCATCAAGATGGTGACACCGTACACACTACCATCAGCCTTAAATAGTCCGCGACTATTAATCCGCTTTCGTAAGCTGGATTAAGCAGATAAAATAAAACACCGGCGATTGCCGGTGTTTTTGTTTGTTCTTGTTTGTTTTTGGCAATGTAATTAACGGCATTTTTAAACTGAGCGCTCTGTAAACTGAGCAACCTTTATATTCAATCAAGAAAGCGCTAGCGGTTCGCTATCTGTTGGCATGGTGTGGCACTGAGAAATGCCTTTATAATGGCGACAATATCGGCTTTAAGTTGTTCAGCGCCGCCGTCCCACATGTCATTGTGCTTAGCATCAGCAATGGTTATCACGCAACTCCCATCACGTAGCTGCTCATCGCTCGTCGGCAACACTCCTTGGTCTGCAGCAAAATCGCTGGCTCTAATCGACAAGGTGTTTATATCTGAATTTCGTGGCAAAGGTACACGGCGATGATCAAGGGTAATGATGCCGCTTATATACTGTGTACTTTGATTGATACGCCAAGCAGAAATGTCACCGCCATTGGAATGACCAACAAGCAGCAGCTCATCGAAATTATAATTGCTTAGTTGGCCGCTTAATTGCGTTCGCACCACATCTAACGTTTCAGCGCCTCGAATCCAGTTTTCACTGCGTGTTTCATATAAGTTACCGGTTACCGACAATGGTGGATCGCCGGCCAATTCATGCCCTATAGCAACGCTAAGATAGCCTTGCTGACTAAACCATGTCGCTAAAAATGAATACTGGTTATGTGCCATGCCATAGCCCGCACTTAACAGCACCACCGGACACTTACTGTTTGCCTGGCATTGCTCAGGCTGCACCGGCAACGTTAACTCAACCGGTATTACCCGCCCTCTTTTGCCATCCTCAATACTGTCTAACGAAAGTCCATTCGCGAATGTGATAGGCGTTATAAGCGCTAAAATGAGAGCAAAGATGAATATCATGTTTGGCCTTAACGTATTTCTATTGCATAAAGTGGGATGATGTTTGGCTATTGTCTTGTGCAAATGGCATCTTTATAAGATGCCAACCATATTTTCAAAATGCACTTGATTACGACCGTTGCGCTTGGCTTTGTATAAGGCCAAATCGGCCAATTTTAACCAGCTCTGAACGTCGGCAGAGAATGAAGCAGGCGCTAAAATTGCACCAAAACTCGCCGTCAGTTTTATTTCCTTGTTGTTGCTGTCGATAATGCGTTCACTTTGTATCGCTAAGCGCAGCTTCTCTAGCTTATGAGCCAAATGCTCTTGGCTGATATGGTTGATCAAGATTACAAATTCTTCACCACCATAACGGGCAATCAAATCTGTATCACGAGAGAAAGCCTCAGCGAGTAATGACGATACAGTTTGCAAACATAAATCGCCACTGACATGACCATAGGTATCATTAACCGTCTTAAAATGATCTAAATCGATTAACACCAACGCCATATCATTCTTATTACGAATCGCCATCTTCTTAAACAAAGCAAAGGTTTCTTCAAAATGGCGACGATTAAACACACCGGTTAAACCATCGCGTTGTGCCATTTCTTTTAACTTATCATTGGCCTTTTCAAGCTGTTCCGTTCGTTGCTCTACCTTTTCTTGAAGATGCTGTTGGTATTTAAAAATTTCATTTTTTGATAGCTGCATTTCATCATACAAGGTGATGATTTCTTTCGCTGCATTAGGATACAAAGGTTCAAATTGAGGCTGTTTATCTTGCTCAAACTTATGCAACTGACCGATGATGAATTTCAGCGGTCTGGTGATTTGCTTGCCAATTTTATGCGCCAAGCTGATAGAGATTAAGAACGCTAAAAACAGCAAATAAAAAATCAATAAGTATTCTTTTTCCACCGACTTCATGACCGAGATAGACGGCAACAAGACAAAGGTTTGCCAGCCATTACTGAGATTACCTTGGCTAAGAAAGTAATTAACGCCGGTTGCTTTGCCATCGGCAACTAATTCCACTAACCCGGTATTTTTAAAGGTAATATCCTTTTTCGGACGAGAATCAAAAACCGTCAACGGCGCTAAATCAAGAGAAGGGCTGGCGTAGATGATTTTATTCGCATCATCGGTAACAACAATGGCGATATCTTGCTGCATTGTTTTCGGTAAAATCTCTTCAATCGTATGTAAATTAAGCGCGCCTTGGATAATGCCACTGTTCGACGCTGAGTCTTTAAACTTAAAGGATTTACTGAAAGTAACAATAGGATCATTACCAAACCCTTGGCCAACCATGGCATTTGAAACCACCACCTCAAAGCTATTCATCGAACGCTGAAAATATTCCCGAAAAGAGATATTCAGTTTGTCTTTTATCGAAGTAACGTCCAATAAGAACTCAGGGCTTGAATGCATCACATCGCCGGTGTTATTGGTTAATGCCATGGTGCGAAACTGTGGATACTGCGCCCGCAAAGTCTGTAAATAACGCCCTGCTTCAGGCAACTGCTTTGCATCAAGCTGGCTTAAAAAATCGGCGCCATGAGTTACCGCACGACGATGAGTATCAAGCATATTATTGGTAGACCATAAAATGTAATCGCGGCTTTCAACAATGCTTTTCTCTAACATGCTGTGTTGGCGGTCAATAACGCTTTGGCTTACAAATATTGAGGTGGTCATTACCGAAAAGGTAATAATTAAGGTGGTCGCATAAACCAATTGCACTTTAAAACTGCGCTGCACCCGCGGCTGTTGGCGAAACGAAAAGGCAAAGGTCTTTGGAAAAAAATACACTATCAGCCCGGCTAGACAGGCATAAATCAAGCCATTAAACCCTTGTTTTACGGTGGCAAACATCCAAATCTGCCCCGGTGCGTCTATTACAAAATTGAGGATAAACGCCGTTAAAGGCATACCAATAACCAGCCAATAGGCAATGTCAGCATACAAGACATACCAACCGCGCTTGCGCAAATACGCCAGAACAATGGCCTCAAGCACAAAAATGCCATAACCAAATGGGTGACCAAAAGAAACCACAAAAGCGGTCGCGACAATAACCGCACTTAATGAACTGTAAAGCACGCCAAAACGCATGGCGACAATAACAAACGCCACATTACCAAGTATCAGGTGGATATTGGCAAACAATGGGACAGGATAAAGGTTGGCGATAAAACCCAAAATGGATACAGCCAAGACGACCATAAGAGGCTTTAGCTGTTCATTAAAGTCCTTGGTAAATGACAAATTCGGCTCTTTTTATTGTTATTTTTGGTTATCAATTATGGTTGATATTTACGCTATAGACTTGATGTTACCAATAATCTGCGACCTTTAAAACCGCAATTATGGTTTGTAAAATTAAAATAACAACAAGGGGTTATATGCCTGCTTTTGTGGTTAAGCATGTTTTGTTACATTTTCGCGGTTTCATTTTGTTTACCTTTAACTCAGCATAGCCCCTTGATATTTGTATTAGACGACAGCAAATAGTAAAGTAGATAAACAAACCTAAGGCGCATCGTAACAAGGCGCCGACATTAAATGACAAGGATTAACTATGCAGTTATCTCAATGGGTAGATGAATTATTTGAAGTGTTTGACGAAGATAAAGACGGCGTGATTAATCGTTCTGAGTTTGTCGAGTTGATTGATGTACTATTGCAGGATAAAGGTATTCGTATGTGCGAATCTATTTTCCATAAATTTGATACCAATCACGATAATGCGATCTCCAAAGAAGAATTGACTGAAATGATTATCGACTTGGCATTGTAAGCAGATATAAAAAACCGGAGCCTAAGCTCCGGTTTTTGTTTTGCTACATGCTGTATTCGCAGATTCTATTCGAAGTAGAACGGTTTACGTTCATTATCATAATTACCAACTTCATTCATGGTGTTGGCATCATACAATCGGCCATTAAGCATCACATGGCTGATCTTATCTGACTGACGAATGTCGTTTAAGACATCACCATCGACCACAATAATATCGGCTAGTTTGCCTTCTTTTAACGAGCCAATGTTATTATCCAAACCTAAGTGAATAGCAGAATCAATGGTCGCAGTGCGCAGTACTTCTAATGGCGTCATGCCACCTTGTGCAAACATCCACATTTCCCAGTGCGAACCCAGACCTTCACGTTGACCGTGCGCGCCAATGGCAACTTTAACGTCTAAGTCTTGCATCTCTTTCGCCACTTTAGCCACGTTAATGTGATTGTAGTGATGTTCAGGCGCCGTGGTACGACGCATTGAACGAGGTGCTAGCACATCTGACGGTACATACTTGCTCAACAATGGGTGTTTCCATACCTGAGTTTTGTCGTACCAGTAGTGCTCACCAGAGATACCACCGTAGGCAACCACTAAAGTAGGTACATAAGCGGTTTCTGACTGCTGCCAGAACTGACGAATATCATCATAGATTTTTGCCGTTGAAATAGAGTGCTCTAGCGAGGTGTGACCATCAGCAACCATTGATAGGTTATGCTGCAGTAATGAACCACCTTCAGGCACGACCATCATGTCCATTTCGCGAGCCGCTTGAATAACCTGTTGACGTTGATTACGACGCGGTTGGTTATATGACTTAACCGTAAATGCACCGACCTTTTTCAAACGTTCGATGTGAAAACGAGCATCTTCTAAGCTATCGACATGCGAGGTATAACCAGGCATTGACGCACCATATAAAATGGTACCCGTTGAGAAGATACGCGGCGCAACAATATCACCGGCTTTTTGCAATTCCGAGGCAGCAAATACTTCGGTGGTATCGTTAGACGGATCGTGAATGGTGGTTACACCAAGTGCCAACGTTGCGTAGTTACTCCAGTTTTGTTGTGGAATAATTTCATTGCTACCTTGTGAGCCATGCGCATGGGCATCAATCAAGCCAGGCATCACCGTTTTGCCTGTGACGTCGATAACTTCAGCCGACGATGGAATATCAATCTCACCTTTCTTGCCAACGGCTTTAATGTGCTTACCATCAACGAGAACAACACCGTTCTCAATCACTTGCTCACCTTCCATGGTTACCACGGTACCACCAACTAAGGCGATTAGACCTTCAGGTGCATCGGCTTTTTTGTTAAAGCCAAGGTTGGTGATTTCAGGTTTTTGCTGTTCATCTTGCTGGTAACCAATATCAAACATGCCACCAAGGCTGGCTTGATAAAGTTCTGGGCCTAGGCTCCAATACAGTTTATCTGAGTTAGCGTTCCAACTGATGCTCTCACCCGCACGACTTGATAGTTTACGAACCGGGATATTTTTCGCATCTGGACCAATGTGGATCACATCACCACGCTCTGTTAATGGCGTAACAAAGACTTTGAAACGTTCTGCAAAGGCTAAGTATTTGCCATTTGGTGCAACCCTAAACTCGGTCGCATATTTGCCGGTATATAAGGTTTGCTCGTTTTTACCATTAAGGTCAATGCGAGCTAATTCTGGCATTTCACCATAACGCATCATATAAATGCGATCATTGCGGTCAGCAAATTGTGGGTGAGTACCGTTTTCGGTAACCAGCTCAGCGTCGCCGCCGTCACTTGCAACATGGTAAATGCCTGGGTTTAAACCAAACTGTGGCGAGGTAATATAACCGCCACGAGTTTTACGGAACACAACAGTTTTACCGTTTGGAGAGAATACTGGCTCAATGTATTTACCAGGTTCGTCCAATAAGTTTTTACCTTTACCTGATCGGCTTGATACAACACGAATGTTACCTTGCTTTTGGTCATTCCAAGTAGCAAAGACAATTTTTTTACCATCGCGTGAAAAGCTTGGGTTTAATTCAAAGTAATCATCTTGACGTGTCAGACGCTTTGGCTTGCCATCTGGCAATGAACGCACATACACGTGGCCAAGGGCTTCAAATACCACTTTCTTACCGTCTGGTGAAATCTCCACATCGCGCAGCATTTTCACATCAAAGTTATCTTGATCAATGTCTTGTGCAACACGTAACGCTTTTTGCATTTTCTTGGTCGCAGACACGTTAAACTCAATCACTTCAGACTCAGCGTCATCTAGGTTGAGTTTATTGATTTTACCGCCAGCCCAAAAGATGAGTTCTTCGTTATCTGGAGTCCAAGCCATCGTTGGATAAACACCGTGAATTGCCCAAGTTTCTTGCATATCACGATCTAACTTGTCATAAACCGCCGTCTTTTTGCCAGTCTCAAGATCGTAGATAAATAAAGTTGACTGAAAATCAACACGCGATATGTACGCTAACTTCTTACCATCTGGTGACGGCGTAGGTCGAATGGCGCCACCACGACCCGACAAAATCACGTCGATTTCGCCCGTCTCACGGTCATAGCGTTTGATTTTATAGATACCCTTTTCACTGTCTTTTGAATAGTGAAAAGTCTTGCCTGGCGTCGCATCTTGTGAGAAATACACATAACGACCATCTGGAGAAAATGCTGGCTCACCTAAATCTTTCTGCTGATTTGGGCGCTTGGTTAGCATCATGCCTGAACCACCCGCTTTGTGGTACATCCATACTTCACCCGCACCAAGTGAACGCGTGCCAGTAAAGTGTTTGCGAGCTACGATATAATCACCATCTGGGCTCCAGGCTGGTGAGTTTACTAGACGAAATGTTTCTTTACTGATTTGCACTGGGTTGGAGCCATCAGCTTGCATCACCCAAATGTTATCACCACCACCTTGGTCTGAGGTGAACGCAATGTGCTTACCATCTGGTGAGAATGTTGGCTGCATTTGCCATGCAATGTCTTGTGTTAAGGCTTTCGCTTCACCACCACTAACTGGCATGGTGTAGATATCACCAAGTAAATCGAACACCAACGTTTTACCATCTGGTGATATATCAACGTTCATCCAGGTACCCTGATCAACGTTAATATTTACATCGTAAAATTCACCCTGAGGCTCATTTACCGACCACTCTTTGCTTTCTTCTGTTTCCGCTTCTTCGGCGTAAACCGCAGAGCTAGCCAATAATAAACCGACCGCGACAGCCGCCGCTTTGCGTTTATTGTTTAGTTTAAACAATGACATCTAATAAACCTTATTATTGCAATGAACCAAACGTTCTACGTTTGGCATAGTAAAAGTTTTTACGCACTACAACACATTGATAACAAGGAGTAAAGGATGGTTACAAACAATCAAAATAGTTTAAGATAAAACACCAATATTTTGCGATAAGCGGCAATAAAAAACCGGCGTATTTGCCGGCTTTTTATTGCATTAATTGCTTATACGAAATGAGCGATATTATTGGTATCCCCATCTAGGCATAATGGCTTGCTCAATGCCCAAATGATCCAACATCCGTCCCACCATAAAGTCGATTAAATCATCAATCGATTCAGGGTTATGATAAAACCCAGGGGCGGCTGGCATTATGGTGACGCCCATTTGCGACAAGCTGTGCATATTAGCCAAATGAATGGTCGAAAACGGTGTTTCCCGTGGCACTAAAATCAGTTGGCCTCGCTCTTTGATGACAACATCTGCAGCTCGCTCGATTAAGTTGTCACTCATGCCCTGACTAATCGCCGCTAGAGTGCCGGTAGAACAAGGGCAGACGATCATTTGTTTCGGCGCGGCAGATCCCGATGCGACAGGCGAGAACCATTGCTCTTTACCAAACACTTTCAGTTGACCGTCTTTGGCATTAAACTTTTCCACCAAAATGGCGGTTGCAGCATCTGGGCTGCCCGGCAATTTAAAACCGGTTTCAGTATCAAGCACCACACGAGCTGCAGAAGAGATCAATACATAGACTTTATATTCTGCCGCCAACAAGCACTGCAACAATCGCAATGCATAGGCACTTCCCGATGCGCCGGTTATGGCTAAGGTAATCGTTCCTTTAAATGCCACCAATAACTCCTCTTAATTTAAGGTGTTAAGCTTTTCTATAAGCTTAGTATGAAAGCCACCAAAGCCGCCATTACTCATCACCACAATATGATCACCGGCTTGTGCTTGCTCTGCAACTAAGCTTACCAATTGATCGATATCGTCGCGAAAAAATGCCTGCCCTTGGCATTCGGCAACCATGTCTTCTACCGACCATTGTACGTTGTCATCTTGATATAAGAACACTTGATCGGCATGATCAAGACTCGACGCCAGCGTATCTCGGTGCACACCGGCTTTCATGGTGTTAGAGCGAGGCTCGAGTACCGCTAGAATTCTCTGTTGCCCGACTCGAGCGCGAAAACCTGACAAGTTTTTACTTATCGCCGTAGGGTGATGCGCAAAATCATCATAGACACGAATCTCGTTTACCTCACCGACTAACTCTTGGCGACGTTTGGTGTTAATAAATGATTCTAAAGCGTCACAAGCGACCGGCACTGGCACCCCGGCATGACGAGCCGCGGCGATGGCCATTAAGCCATTATCAATATTGAAGTCGCCAAGCAATTGCCATTTAACCTGCCCTTGCTTTACGCCAGCAAAGTACACCTCATATTCGCTGCCATCATCACATAGTTTGTGCGCTTGCCAGCCGTTGTCATCGTGACTGAGTTCAAGTGGCGTCCATCGTCCCATATCCAACGTTTGTTGCAGCGCTTGCTCATCTTTTGGCGCAAGCAATAAGCCGTTACCAGGAACCATACGAATAAGATGATGAAATTGGCGTTTGATGTCATCTAGACTGTCAAAAATATCAGCATGATCAAACTCAAGGTTGTTCATGATCAACGTTCTTGGTCGGTAATGCACAAACTTAGAGCGCTTATCGAAAAACGCAGTGTCGTACTCGTCAGCTTCAATGACGAAAAATGGGCTATTACCCAATCGTGCAGAGGTGCCAAAGTTTTGTGGCACGCCACCAATCAAATAACCCGGTGCAAGCTTGGCATATTCCAATATCCACGCCAGCATAGAGCTGGTTGTGGTTTTGCCGTGGGTGCCAGACACCGCCAACACCCATCGATGTTTAAGCACATTGTCTAATAGCCATTGTGGACCAGAGGTATAAGCAATGTTGCGTTCCATCACATATTCAACCATAGGGTTACCACGCGACATGGCATTACCAACAATCACCATGTCAGGTTCATCGGCAAGGTGTTCGGTTTTATAGCCTTGTTTGAGTTCAATGCCCAATTGCTCTAATTGGGTACTCATCGGTGGATACACGTTGGCATCACAGCCTGATACGCGAAACCCCATTTCTTTGGCTATTGCCGCAATGCCGCCCATAAACGTGCCGCAAATACCTAGAATATGAACATGCTTGCTCATGGTTACTCTCCTGCCATGCCTATTGGCGAGCCTGGTGGCAAATTAGCTGGTTGATGCTTAATAACCACATCACCTTGTTCAAAGCTGTAGGCGATTTGTTGTTGCATCAATAAATATTGACCGTATAACGGATTGCTTTTTTGTTGCTGTTTCTTTAACCAAGCTTGTAAGTCAATCAAGCTTAAGTAAACGCTGCTGCGCACTTCTGGCACCAGTTTTTCGTTATGGTATAAGGCGATTAGACCATCAAGTACTTGCTGATTAACGCGCTGTTGCACCGCAACGGATAGTCCTGAGGTAGCCGCTTGTTCAATGGTTTGTTCAAGCGTACGCTCAATCAATTGTGTTACCGATGGTATATTGCCGTCAATTTGGTGCTGTTGATACAATCGCGCCAAACGTGCCGGATTAAATAACAGTTTCAAGGTGTGTTTAGCACTCGATTCTGCCGCTGTTACTGGGTCGAAGACCAATCCAGTGTTACTGGCAAAGCTTTCTCGAGTACGACCATAGCCATAGGCTTTGGGTGGTATTAGCGCAACAATATGCGCAGGCATCGTTAAAAACTCACTACCTAATGTATCTAACAAAGCATCGATTGCCTGGTTTTGACGACCCGCTGTTACTACACTAAATGGCTGAGCATCTTCGCCTTTGATGGCGTAACTGTAATCAACACCAGCAACCGCTTTGACAACCGCCTCAACTTGATAACGATGGAAGTTATATATCGGTACTAGGGCATTTTCAATTTCAGAGAACGGCGTGCCTGTGGTTATGGTATCTACGCCAAAATCAGTCAATGCTTTTTCACGTACTTTAACAACTCGCTTCAGCTCTGCTACGGCATCTGCGCCATTGTCCCATAAGTGACCATTGGTATCGGCACCACTTTGCGGTCTAGAGTCCGGGTCTGACATATATTTCAGGCCTTTGTTTTTCGCCGCCATAACAATAGCGCGTAAACTGGCACTGTCATTGGCGTCGCCATAAGCGTAATCAATTACATGCTTATCCCATTCACCGATTTTATCGTCATAAGCATTGCTCAAATCGATATTACCTTTGCCATCAAGGCTGACCAACGGATGCGGGTAATCCATCACCGATGCGCGACCATTAACACTGGCTGAAAAGTTATGGGCTATGCCGAGTGTGTGGCCAACCTCATGAGCAGATAATTGACGGATACGCGCCAATGCCATGTCTTTTTGACGGCTAGTATCGGTGTTGCTGCCTTTAAACGGTGATGTTAAACCAAGGGCGATTAGGTAATCTTGACGTACACGCAATGAACCAAGTGTGACATGGCCTTTGATGATTTCACCACTGCGTGGGTCAACAACTGAGGCACCATATGACCAGCCTCGTGTGGCACGGTGTACCCATTGAATGACATTGTAACGAACGTCCATTGGATCGGCGTCAGCAGGTAACATTTTCACCTGAAATGCGTTCTTATAACCTATCGCGGTAAATGCTTGATCCCACCATAACGCGCCATCAATCAGTGCCGAACGCACAGGCTCTGGAACACCTGGGTCTAAGTAGTACACAATCGGCTCGACAGCTTCGCTTACCTTGGCGTTTGGCTGTTTTTTTGCTAAGCGGTGACGAGGAATCACCCGTTGCACCAAAGGATCGTCAATGGCACTGGCGTAATCGGCATAAGCTACTGACCACATTCCTGAAAATGGATGGAATTGGCGTACTTGGTAATCATTATCTGGTAAGCGAATCAAAGAGTGATGCAAATTAACGGTGACCGCTTTTGCGTCAGGCGTCACCGATTTTAAATGCGAACCCGCACCAGAACCCGTGAAGGTCACGGTGGCTTCTAATTCACTATTATCAGGGAACACTTTGGTACGTTTGCTGTATAAACCGCTGCGCGAGCTGTCAATTTTAAAGCTCCCTTGCTTGGTCGCTTTTAAAGTATCCGCTAGGTTATGAATATCAGATAACAAAAATGGTGTGTAATCGATAATAACTTTATCATCGTCTTGCTCGACCACTTTGAATCCCCAAATAATAGACGAGGCAAACGCTTCATCTATGGCTTGGCGTTCTAGCGCGTTGTCACTATCGGCACGGTAATAAGTATTCAACTGACGTAAAAAAACTTTATCGCCAACCTTTTCAAATTGCACCAAACGGGTACTTCCCAATTGACCGCGATCCAAGCCTATATCATTAGAGCCAATGCCATGCGGCATGCTGCTTTGAAATAAAAACTGTTGTTCAATTTTATCAATTTTATCAATTTGCAAATAGACTTTGCCGCTGGCATCGTCAATATATAGAGGCATAAAACCGTCTAAAAATGACTTGTCGTCAGCAAAAGCTGCTAATGCTTTAAGCGGTAGCAATACCATAGCCAAAAGTATGACATTGCAAAGGCTGGTAAAACGAGACATGAAAGTTACCTGATTAGAATTATTATTAAGCGTCAATATACCTTAATTTAAACGTAAATGGCGATAGGCTAGCCATAAAATTTAGCGATTAAACTAGGCTTTGCCTGGTGAGTGATTGGAAATCGGCTGACGATTGCCGATAATTTACATGTAATGCGCTAGGTAAGTGATTGTAGAAACGATCTTAGTGGTTAAAACTGGAACAAAAACCATACAACAAAGCATGCAATGTTCGATAAAACTGACACTTTTATTTAGCTATCTTTGCCTATCTTTAGTACAATTAATCTCGGTTACTCACAATGATAACTTTCACTTAATATTACAACATTAATTCTTAAGTTCAGGTAAAACATGCAACGACTCGCTCCAGCGCTACGTGAAGATGGCGTACCTTTAGACTTGATTTCGCTGATAAAAACAATCCTTGCCGCGTGTAAAGAAATTTCTTTCCGTGTTGGCCAAGGACAAATGAGTGGCGTAATGGGTTCGACTCTTGATGAAAACATTCAAGGTGAAGTACAAAAACGCCTTGATGTGGTTGCCAATCAGCTATTTAAGGACATCACCCTTGAATCAGGCTTTGTTCGCGCCATTTCCTCTGAAGAAGAAGACACTTCAGTACCAGGCAACCCAAATGGTAAATATATCGTCTCTTTTGATCCACTTGATGGTAGTTCCAACATTGATATCAACTCATTGATTGGCACCATTTTCTCAATCATGGAAGTCGATGAAGATGCGGATCCGTCTGATCCTAGTATTTTCATGCAACCAGGTACCTCACAAGTATGTGCTGGTTACGTACTTTATGGTCCATCGACGATGTTAGCGATGACCACAGGTAATGGTACTCACTTTTATACCTTAGATCGCACCCATGGCAGTTTCATGCGCACAGAACGTAACGTGCAAATTGAGCCTGAAACGTCAGAATTTGCCGTCAACATGTCAAATCAACGATTCTGGCATGAGCCTATGAAGAACTACATTGACGACTTGGTTGCCGGTAGTGATGGTCCTCGCGGCAGAAACTTCAACATGCGTTGGATTGCTGCCATGGTCGGTGATGTGCATAGAGTATTAGTACGAGGTGGTATTTTTGCCTACCCTGCGGATACGAAAAGTGCCGATAAGCCATATAAATTGCGTTTAATGTATGAAGCCAACCCAATGAGCTTCCTAGTTGAACAAGCAGGTGGTTTGAGTGTGACTAGCACAGGCCGTATTATGGAAATGGAACCATCAGGTATTCATCAACGAGTTGAAGTTATTCTTGGTGCCAAAAAAGAAGTTGAGAAGTGTCTGAGCTACTATAAGTAAGCACAAACCAACTGCGCTGTATCTAAACAGCCATATTGATTATCAAAACCGGCCTCAAAGCCGGTTTTTTGTTTTTCCTATTCCCCATCTACCATTTCGTATATTTTTATGCAAAATCAGTAATCTAGACCATACTCAAAGTTAATAATTTTAACGGGAGAGTAGGCAAAAGTGTATTGCGACCTTAACAATAAAAATACACACCTTGGTCTGTACAAATATCTGATACTCGGTCTACTGCTGTGTCTATTGACGCTCGTGCCGAGCGTTTCTGCCGAACAACAACCGGATAAAAGCGAACAAAGCCAACCTGCCGCTGAACAAACAACTGAGCAAAAAAGCCAACAAAAGAGTAAGCAACCTGCGCCATCAGACAAAGCAAAAACAGCTGAAACCGATCAAGACAGCAATGCCAAAACACAACAAGCTAACGATGAAGATAAAGGCGCTAATGATAAAGCTGTAGACGCAGACGATAGCGACGCCAAACAAAGCGACTCAAAACAAAAAAACTCTGAGGCTGATGAATCTGAGCAAGACAGTTCTGCACTTGAGACGTTAGACACAGATATCGATGATAATGACATTGTCGACACCGGCGATGCCAATTACCTCGAAGATGATTTACTGCAGCAGTTTGAAACCGAGTTTGACGAGTTAAAAGGCAAGATTATCGATCTTTCCCGCAGTGTCGATGATTACGAAGAGCTATATGCTCGAATGCGTCCAGTCATCGAAGAAAAGACCCAACTATTATACGAACGCGTAAGTGCCAAGCATGTCGACTTACGATTGATGACACAGCTGGAGAATGATTCTGAATATCAGGAATTGTTTGCCCGAGTTCGTGAAATTCGTAATTTCTACTTGCTAAGGCAACAAATCTTTAATGAAGCCAGTGACGAATTCAAATCACTGCTTACCTCAACCAAACTCAATGGCGTAACCGAAGCCAAACTGGAATTAAGCTACTTACGATTGCAGTTGGTGATCATTATACGAGGTACCTTTCAACGGGTTTTTGAAGTGCCTGCACGGTTTGCCGCAGCTCCACTCGATATTTTTATGAACCTAGTGATGCTTATTGTAGGCATCATCTTATTTAGAACCTGGCGCAATTGGGCTAAAGAAGGCCTCAGTCAGTGGCGGCAAAAAATACTCGCCGTACGACCAAGAACATCGGGCAAAATCAAAGCCGCACGAGCGGTTTGGTATTTCGAACATACTCGCAGTCCGCTTGAGTGGCTGATTTTTATCAATTATATGTTGCGCAGTGCCGACATATTGCAAATCCCGATGGTGATAGAGGTTCTAACCACAATCACGTTTTGGGTTTGTGTCACATTTTTTGCGTTCAGCTTTCTCAGTAAGGTTATTGAACGTGGCAAACAAAACTTGTTGCGCAATATTACTCGAGCGCAATCACTGTCTTTAAAAGTTGCCGTATGGTGGGTCGGTTGGTACAAACTCAGTATTGAATTAGCGGAAATCTTTATTGCCCACGGTACCATTTTATCTTGGTTATTCACCGCATTTTTATGGTTGCTATTACCGGTTTATATCTTCTTTATTCAACAGTGGCGTGATGATTGTTTCACCTACATGGATCAAGAACGTGATACACCAGAATTTATCACCAAGTTATTAAAATCGAGAACCGGCCTAAAAGGTTTTGCCATGGCAAACCTAGCATTAGCCATGGTGTTGTATTACGTCATAACCAAAGGCTTTCTTGGTCTCATTTCAAAGGTTGAATCTGGACGTCGTATTACCGCTGAAATTTATCGTAAAAAACTGCTCAGTGACAATTCGGAACTGTTAGAAAAGTCAAAGTCATTGGCAAATCTTTCTCCGGAGCAATCCGACATATTAATTGAAAGCGAAGAAACCTACGTCGCATCGGTGCTCGAAGAGCCGATAGAAAAAGTAATGACCATGCTCGAACAAAACGAGCGTTCGCATATTGCGGTTACTGGTGAACGTGGCATGGGAAAAACGTTTTTCTTGCATTCACTGCAGAAGAAACACCCTAACGCATTGATTCTCAGATGCAGTGAAGATTTTGGTGAAATAATTGAACAAGTTCGCGAACAGCTCGAGATAGAAAACGAAAACGTTAAAGCCGGCGATATTATTAAAGCCTTAGAAGAGAAGCAAATTGATTTGGTGTTAATGGATAACTGCCACCGCTTATTGACTCCTGAAGCCAGCGGACAGCGAGAAATTCGCCGCCTTTATGGCTGGATTAATGAGCTCAAAGGCATGTGTCTCTGGGTACTAACCTTTGATAATAGCAGCTGGCCTTTACTGAGTGCCTTAGGAATCGCCACCGGTTTTTATTCTGCCACCATAGAATTACGGCCTTGGAGTGAAGAGCAGATTATCGAGTTATTCGATAGACGCTGCAAAGAGGCTAACATTGAGGTTGATTACAGCCAACTCATTATCCCGAGACAACTTGTCGATGTTGAAGATGAAACCATTGAAGGTCGCAACAAAAGTGGCATCTATCGTATTATTTGGGGCTACGCTGAAGGTAATCCGGCGATTGCGTGTCGCACCTTAGCGGCTTCGATTAATGTTGAAAAGGGTGGTTATTTAGCGCAACTCCCAGCCTACCCAGACAACAAAATCATAGAGAGTTTCGATATCAATACCTTATTGGTATTGCGTACCATATGCCAATTTGGTCGTTGTAATACCAACGATATTGTTAACAACCTGCGTTTGCATGGTCTGATAGTCAACAGTGCATTATCAGCCTCTGTTGCCCAAGATATCCTTGAGCAAGTAAGCGGTCGATATCAAATCACCTGGCTTTGGTTCCGTCCTGTGTCTAAATATCTGGCTCGCCAGAACCTGTTACCCCGTTAGGAGCGCCATATGATTCCCCCTATTCGTCTTCTAATCTTATTACTTGCTGTATTTAGCAGCTCCGCCATCGCACAAGTGCCAGATTCAAAGGAATTACAGGTCATTACCACTTTGGCCGAGGTAATAAAACCTGGCGGCCTGTTTATGTCGATGATTTTGTTTATCACGGTATGGATTGTACTCAAGGTGGTCAAATCTATCGTTAACGACTTGGCGGAAGTATTTGCTGAGAAGCGCCTATTGTTGCAAAAGGCGTTGGTGTTTTTTCAATTTATTATTTACTTCTTCGCGATTTCCACCGCCGTTTTACTGAGTTTTGAATTCAGTAAAGAGTTATTGGCTATCTTAGGTGGTACCTTGGCGGTTGCGGTTGGTTTTGCAATGAAGGATTTAGCAGCCTCGGTTGTTGCCGGTATTATCATCATGTTTGACCGCCCTTTCCAAGTAGGCGATCGGGTGTTATTTGGCGGTGAATATGGCGACATTATTGCGATTGGTCTGCGCAGCGTCAAAATGAACACCTTAGATGATAACGTCGTCACCATTCCCAATAATATCTTTCTCAATCAATTAACATCTTGCGGTAACTACGGTGAGCTGGACATGCAAGTGGCGATTACTTTTCATATTGGTGTTAATGAAGATTTAGCCAAAGCGCAGGGTATCATCCGAGAATGTGCCGCATTAAGTAAGTTTGCCTATCTAAATAAGCCAATCAACGTGCTGATCTCACAAGTACTCACCAACAATTTTATTGCCTATAAATTAACGCTTAAAGTCTATGTGCTAGATACCAAATATGAAAAAGCGCTAGAAACAGATATTACCTTGCGCGTGAACGAAGAATTTCGCAGTGCCAACATCTTTGCGCCTACCATGGTGGTCAAGAACGAGATATCTCGAGCTCCTGCACAATCATAATTATTGGCTAAACTTTAATTTAGAAACATCAACCAAGGATATTGCACGTGAGCGAACCAAGCGACTTCAATACCGCAGATAATAATCAAGATGACGTAAGCCGAACCAAAGAGTTTAAGGCGTTCATTTTTATCATTTTATTTTTCTTTCCCATCGTCACTACTCTGGCTGTAGGTGGCTATGGTTTTATTGTATGGATGTCACAGCTGATTTTTGGCCCTCCGGGTCATGGTTAAGACATATATAAACAGAGACGAGAATCCATATGCTTAGATCGTTAAAAGAATTTATAAAAGTGGTACGCAAGCCAAGCGTACATTACAGCTTAGGTACTTTGGCATTTGGCGGCTTTATTGCTGGCATCATTTTTTGGGGTGGCTTTAATACTGCCCTAGAAGTAACCAACACCGAAAAGTTTTGTATTGGTTGCCATGAAATGGAAGATAATGTCTATCAGGAACTACAAAGTACGGTGCATTGGAAAAACCATGCAGGGGTGCGAGCAACGTGTCCTGATTGTCATGTTCCGCACAATTGGACCGATAAAATCGCCCGTAAAATGCAAGCCTCCAAAGAAGTCTGGGGCAAGGTCTTTGGCACCATTAATACTCGAGAAAAATTCCTATCCAAACGTTTGGAACTTGCTACCCACGAGTGGGACCGATTTACCGCCAACAACTCATTAGAGTGTAAGAATTGTCACGATTATGACTCCATGGATTTTGACGATATGAGTGAACGCGCCAAGGTGCAAATGAAAATGGCGGCAGAACGCGATCAAAGCTGTATAGATTGCCATAAAGGTATTGCCCACGAATTGCCTGAAGACATGCACTCTGGTGACGGTATGTTGGCCGAACTAGAAGCGATGGCGGCCAGCAGTTTTGAAGAAGGCAGTAGCTACTATAGCGTAAGACAATTGGCCCTCTTTGAAGACAGTGAACTTAAAACCCATGCCGGCGAACTGAATGCCGCAACCAAAGTCACCGTCCTAGAAAGTAGCGAAGAAGCCATTAAAGTTGAATTGCACGTTTGGCGCAAAAACAAAGGGTTTGGCCGTGTAATGTATGAAGACTTTTCTCTTAACATCAACGACGGGTTCTTGACCCCTGAAGTTGCTCAAAATGAGCAGTTTGTTGTCGCCACTGGCGAAGAAGTCGAAGATGAATTAACCGGTTTGCCGTGGCAAGAAATTAAAGTCACGGTATGGATGCGATCAGAGTCTTTGGCCGATTCCACGGATGACCTTTGGGTTTATGCTAAATCAACTTACGACAAAAGCTGCTCGGTATGTCATTCACAACCGGCGGTAAATCATTTTGACGCAAATACTTGGCCTGGCATGTTTAATGGCATGTTGTCCTTCGTCAATCTTGATGGTGATACTCAAGCGCTTGTACTTAAGTATCTGCAGAAACATTCATCGACTTTCGATAAAGATCATTAACCTGTGGGGTAGATCATGACTATTTCCAGACGTTCATTTTTAAAAGGCTTAATGATAGGTAGTACCGCATCATTAGTAGGCCCAAGCTTATTAACGGTTGCTAAAGCGGCAACAAGCCTTGAAGAGGCTGCGAAATGGAAGATTTCGGGTTCCCATTGGGGTGCGTTTCGCGCTCAAGTTATCGGTGGCAAAGTCGCAAAAATAAAACCGTTTGAGCTGGATAAATATCCGACCGATATGCTTAATGGCATAAAAGGTATTATCTACAGTCCAAGCCGCATCCGTTACCCCATGGTACGATACGACTATTATCTCAAACGTCACGAAAGTGATACCAGTCAACGTGGTGATTTCAGATTTGTACGAGTGACTTGGGATGAAGCAATTGACATGTTCTATGAAGAACTTGAACGTGTACAAACCACTTATGGACCGTCTGGGTTATACGCCGGACAAACAGGTTGGCGTCAAACCGGGCAAGTACATTCCTGCGGTAATCATATGTTTCGTGCGGTGTCTATGCACGGTAACTATGTACGTAAAGTTGGCGATTATTCAACAGGCGCAGGACAGACCATACTGCCATACGTATTAGGCTCTACCGAAGTGTATGCACAAAGCACGTCGTGGGAAAATATTCTTGATAACAGCAAAATTGTTGTTCTTTGGGCTAATGACCTGCACAAAAACCTGCAAGTTGGCTGGGCATGTGAGACCCATGAATCATACGAGTACCTTGCCAAGCTTAAAGAAAAAGTCGCCAACAAAGAGATCCGCGTGATCAGTATTGATCCGGTAAAAAGCAAAACGCAAAACTACCTCAATTGTGAGCATCAATACATTAACCCACAAACCGACGTGGCAATGATGTTAGGCATGGCACATCACCTTTATACCGAAGAGTTATACGACAAAAAATTTATTGATACGTACGCCCTTGGTTTTGATGATTTTTTACCGTATCTGACCGGTGAAAAAGACGGTCAACCTAAGACTCCAGAATGGGCGAGCGAAATTTGTGGTATCAGTGCCAAAGACTTAAAACAGTTGGCCGAAGATATGGCGTCGAATCGCACTCAATTATTATATGGTTGGTGTATTCAGCGACAACAACATGGTGAACAACCATACTGGATGGGCGCAGTACTTGCGACTATGTTAGGTTATATTGGCTTACCCGGTGGTGGTGTAAGCTATGCGCATCACTATTCTGGCGTAGGTGTGTCATCAACTGGCGCTGCTGGCCCAGGTGCTTTCCCTGGCATTCCAGACTCGCCAGATCATATCAAACACAAAAGTGATGACTTTAAAGGTGCCAGTGCGGTCATTCCCGTCGCTCGTTGGGTCGATATGATTCTTAACCCTGGTAAAACAATTGACGCTAATGGCTCAAAAGTGACCTTCCCTGATGTGCATATGGCCATATTTAGCGGCAACAATCCGTGGCATCATCATCAAGACAAAAACAAGATGAAGAAAGCCTTTAGAAAACTGCAAACAGTTGTTGCGGTTGACTTTAACTGGACCGCAACCTGTCGATTTGCTGATATCGTTCTGCCAGCATGTACTCAATATGAGCGCAATGATATCGATTTATATGGTAGCTATTCCAGTCGTGGGGTTATTGCCATGCATAAACTGGTGGACCCTTTGTACCACTCAAAAACAGACTTTGAAATATTTACCGAGCTGTGTAAACGCATGGGCACCGATAAACAGTACAGCCAAAATCGCACCGAAATGGAATGGGTTAAACACCTCTATGATGGCTGCGTAGAAGCCAACAAAGGCAAATTTGAGATGCCTAAATTCGCTGAGTTTTGGGAAAAAGGTTTTGTTGATTTTGGTAAAGGCGCATTATGGACCAAGTTTGCCGACTTCCGAAAAGATCCAGAGTTAAATTCTCTTGGTACGCCTTCAGGATTTATAGAAATATTTTCTCGTAAAATTGATCGCTTTGGCTACGATGATTGCCCTGGCCATCCAACATGGATGGAAAAAAAGGAACGTTCACACGGTGGTCCAGGGTCGACAAAATACCCATTATGGTTACAGTCCTGTCATCCGGATAAACGACTGCATTCACAAATGTGTGAATCTACCGAGTTTCGTAACACCTATGCTGTGCAAGGGCGCGAGCCAATATACATCAATCCCGACGATGCCAAAGCACGAGGCATCAAAGATGGCGATTTAGTCAGAGTATTTAATGAACGTGGCCAACTGATAGCCGGTGCCCGCGTCGATGCGAACTATGCGCCTGGGGTTACACGAATACATGAAGGTGCCTGGTATGGACCTGTCGATGAGAAGATCGGCTCAATTGATACTTATGGCGATCCAAACACCTTAACGATGGATGTTGGTACGTCAAAACTAGCCCAAGCTTGTAGCGCATTCACTTGTGTCGTTCAGGTTGAAAAATTCAAAGGTAAAGCACCGGATGTTACTGCCTTTAACCAACCAACGGAGATGAGTTGATGCAAGATAAGCAGTTAATTGAAATCAGAGCGACCATCTTTTGGTGGTTTTCTACTTTGCTCAGTAAAGAACTGAGTAAAGAACAGTTCAATGCCTATATTAATCAACAGGGGGCGACACTGCTCGATCAATTAGCGCTTGAGCCATTACTAGCCAAAAGTGTTAGTGCTATCAAGCAAAGTCTGGCCAAGTTGAATATTCATAAACACCCTTATATAGAGTGCAAGGTTGAGTTTTCTCAATTGTTTTTAATGGATAATAAAAATGGTGCACCTCCGTACGCCTCAATTTATCTATCGAATGAAGAACTGATGTTTCAGCAAGCTCATGATGAAATGGTGGCACTGCTGAAAAAGCAAGGCTTAGCAGTGATTGAAGACTTTAATGAACCCGCAGACCATATTGCCATTCAATTAGATTATTTGGGTAACTTGGTATTGTCATCACTTAATGCACCAGATCCGAAACGAGCAAGTGCTGAGCAACTTGAATTTATTCAACATAGAGTTCTTAATTGGTTACCCTTGTTGTTGGACAAGATGAGCCGCTGTGATAATTCAGGGTTTTATCAAGGCATTTGCCAATTACTCTATAAGTACTTGCTATTGGATGTGTCGCTGTTGAAAGAAGACATCAATGCGCTTTAAGACTAGGGACTAAGGACTAAGGACTAGGGACTAGGGACTAAGGACTAGGGACTAGGGACTAGGGACTAGGGACTAGGGACTAGGGACTAGGGACTAGGGACTAGGGACTAGGGACTAGGGACTAGGGACTAGGGACTAGGGACTAGGGACTAGGGACTAGGGACTAGGGACTAGGGACTAGGGACTATTATCAGTAAGGGTAAGTTAACATACATTAACAATTTGCACTCCGTCATCACGCAATGACGGTGCTATTTTTCAATATATTTTTAGATTCAGAAACGAAAAAAGCCCGTACAAATGAACGGGCTTTTCTCTTAATAGGAACCTAGCGATGACCTACTCTCACATGGGGGAAATATCACGTTGTTAGCGAAACGTGTTTCGCGTGGTATTTTCGAGAGCAACTTGTTGCTATCAGGGACTCCCCTTCGGGATCGAGTGAACGCGGGATTAGTATGCACGCTTCTTCTAAAATGGAAAAGGGTATCCATTACACTCTTATATAGGCACTTTTCTTCAGTAAATTACAGGCTACAAAAAATTGTATGGAACAATTTTCTGAGCGAAACTCCCCGAAGGGTGTTTTATAGGGATGTAAAACGTAAAAAAGGGTACCCTTGCGGATACCCTTTTTCATTTTCAATAGGAACCTAGCGATGACCTACTCTCACATGGGAACTCCCACACTACCATCGGCGCTACTTCGTTTCACTTCTGAGTTCGGCATGGGATCAGGTGGTTCCAAAGCGCTATTGTCGCTAGATAAAAACTGTTTCGTTCGAAACGCCCTGAATTATGTTCAGGGTCTCCTGAAGCTATAACTCTTCAAGTTCTAAACGCTAAGATAAATAGATTTCAAAAATCAATTTAGCTTAAAGCTTAGAGTAAAAAGCCCGTTCTAATGAACGGGCTTTTTGGTATTAGGAGCCTGGCGATGACCTACTCTCACATGGGAACTCCCACACTACCATCGGCGCTACTTCGTTTCACTTCTGAGTTCGGCATGGGATCAGGTGGTTCCAAAGCGCTATTGTCGCCAGACAAAAAACGTTAAACAATTTGAAAGTGATATTAAATTCTTACTCAATTCTTATGATGCGTGACGTGCACGGATGCACTAATGTCGAAAGTGTTCACGGATGAACGCTGTCTTTCGACGAATATGTCAAACACATACAAAACCGTTTGGGTGTTGTATGGTTAAGCCTCACGGGCAATTAGTATCAGTTAGCTCAAGGCCTCACAACCCTTACACACCTGACCTATCAACGTCGTAGTCTCCGACGACCCTTTAGGGGACTTAAAGTCCCAGTGAGAACTCATCTCAAAGCCTGCTTCCCGCTTAGATGCTTTCAGCGGTTATCAGTTCCGAACATAGCTACCGGGCAATGCCATTGGCATGACAACCCGAACACCAGAGGTTCGTCCACTCCGGTCCTCTCGTACTAGGAGCAGCCCTCTTCAATTCTCAAACGCCCACGGCAGATAGGGACCGAACTGTCTCACGACGTTCTAAACCCAGCTCGCGTACCACTTTAAATGGCGAACAGCCATACCCTTGGGACCGACTTCAGCCCCAGGATGTGATGAGCCGACATCGAGGTGCCAAACACCGCCGTCGATATGAACTCTTGGGCGGTATCAGCCTGTTATCCCCGGAGTACCTTTTATCCGTTGAGCGATGGCCCTTCCATTCAGAACCACCGGATCACTATGACCTACTTTCGTACCTGCTCGACGTGTCTGTCTCGCAGTTAAGCTGGCTTATGCCATTGCACTAACCGTATGATGTCCGACCATACTTAGCCAACCTTCGTGCTCCTCCGTTACTCTTTGGGAGGAGACCGCCCCAGTCAAACTACCCACCAGACAGTGTCCCCAAGCCCGATCAGGGCCCCAGGTTAGAACATCACGCATACAAGGGTGGTATTTCAAGATTGGCTCCACTCAAACTGGCGTCCAAGTTTCAAAGCCTCCCACCTATCCTACACATGTAGGAGCAATGTTCACTGTCAAGCTATAGTAAAGGTTCACGGGGTCTTTCCGTCTAGCCGCGGGTATACGGCATCTTAACCGCAATTTCAATTTCACTGAGTCTCGGGTGGAGACAGTGTGGCCATGATTACGCCATTCGTGCAGGTCGGAACTTACCCGACAAGGAATTTCGCTACCTTAGGACCGTTATAGTTACGGCCGCCGTTTACCGGGGCTTCGATCATGAGCTTCGCTTACGCTAACCCAATCAATTAACCTTCCGGCACCGGGCAGGCGTCACACCGTATACGTCATCTTACGATTTAGCACAGTGCTGTGTTTTTAATAAACAGTTCCAGCCACCTGGTTACTTCGACCGACCGAGGCTTAGAGAGCAAGTCTCATCACCCTAGCCGGCGTACCTTCTCCCGAAGTTACGGTACTATTTTGCCTAGTTCCTTCACCCGAGTTCTCTCAAGCGCCTTAGTATTCTCTACCTAACCACCTGTGTCGGTTTGGGGTACGGTTCCTATATATCTGATGCTTAGAAGCTTTTCCTGGAAGTATGGCATCAACAACTTCAACTCCGTAGAGTCTCGTCTCGTATCTCAGCCTTAAGAGAATCCGGATTTACCTAAATTCTCAGCCTACATACTTTCACATGGACTACCAACGCCATGCTTGCTTAGCCTGCTCCGTCCCTCCTTCGCAATATATAGAAGTACAGAAATATTAATCTGTTTCCCATCGACTACACCTTTCGGTCTCGCCTTAGGGGCCGACTTACCCTGCCCTGATTAACATGGGACAGGAAACCTTGGTCTTTCGGCGGGGGAGTTTTTCACTCCCCTTATCGTTACTCATGTCAGCATTCGCACTTCTGATACCTCCAGCATGCTTTACAACACACCTTCAACGGCTTACAGAACGCTCCCCTACCACTTGCGCTATTGCGCAAATCCGCAGCTTCGGTGCTATGTTTAGCCCCGTTACATCTTCCGCGCAGACCGACTCGACTAGTGAGCTATTACGCTTTCTTTAAAGGGTGGCTGCTTCTAAGCCAACCTCCTAGCTGTCTGGGCCTTTCCACATCGTTTCCCACTTAACATAGACTTTGGGACCTTAGCTGGCGGTCTGGGTTGTTTCCCTTTCCACTTAGGACGTTAGCACCCTAAGTGTGTCTCCCGGATAGCACTCATTGGTATTCGGAGTTTGCAAAGGGTTGGTAAGTCGGGATGACCCCCTAGCCTTAACAGTGCTCTACCCCCAATGGTGTTCGTCCGAGGCTCTACCTAAATAGATTTCGGGGAGAACCAGCTATCTCCCGGCTTGATTAGCCTTTCACTCCGACCCACAGGTCATCACCGCATTTTTCAACATACGTGTGTTCGGTCCTCCAGTTGATGTTACTCAACCTTCAACCTGCCCATGGGTAGATCGCCGGGTTTCGGGTCTATGCCCTGCAACTAAACGCGCAGTTAACACTCGCTTTCGCTACGGCTCCCCTAATCGGTTAACCTTGCTACAGAACATAAGTCGCTGACCCATTATACAAAAGGTACGCAGTCACCCCGAAGGGCTTCCACTGCTTGTACGTATGCGGTTTCAGGTTCTATTTCACTCCCCTCACAGGGGTTCTTTTCGCCTTTCCCTCACGGTACTGGTTCACTATCGGTCAGTTAGGAGTATTTAGCCTTGGAGGATGGTCCCCCCATATTCAGACAGAATTTCACGTGTTCCGTCCTACTCGATTTCACGGTAAGTTTATTTTCATGTACGGGGCTATCACCCTGTATCGCTGCCCTTTCCAGAGCATTCCACTAACTTACAAACCGCTTAAGGGCTAATTCCCGTTCGCTCGCCGCTACTAAGGAAATCTCGGTTGATTTCTTTTCCTCGGGGTACTTAGATGTTTCAGTTCTCCCGGTTCGCCTCGTTAAGCTATGTATTCACTTAACGATACCCAACTTACGTTGGGTGGGTTTCCCCATTCGGACATCCCAGCCTATAACGCCTTTTATCGGCTTAACTGGGCTTTTCGCAGATTAACACGTCCTTCATCGCCTCTAACTGCCAAGGCATCCACCACATACGCTTAGTCACTTAACCATACAACCCCAAAAAGTCTTGCTTGTCTTTTGAACCTTATACTGCCTTGTCGTCGTTAATTACTTGGTCATTGTCCGAAGATAACTCCCAGCGTAATGAACTTGACGGCGTTGTCTAACGCTCAAAATCCTGCGCAATGGCATTTTGAATAATTTGGAGACAAATCCAAATTCAAATGTATGTCTGACATTTTCACGCATTCAATAAGAATGTTGATAACTTACGTTATCAAACTCAAATGTTGCCATTTGAGCCTTGAGTAAGAACAACTAACACAACGAATAGTGTTAGTTATAATTTGAAACGCTTTAACACGTTTCGGTTGATAAACAACAAGTTGTTTATCGTGGTAACTTATTCAGCGCTTACGATTGGAGGTCGCAAGCATAAGTTACCGGGTTTAATATCAGCTTTCCAAATTGTTAAAGAATTAATCAATGCGCGCATTCGGCAAAGATTTTGGTAAAAAACCAAAGGTAAATCATCGGGAGACCCTAAACTGAATTTAGGGTATCTCATCAACAAAGATTTCATCTTTGATTTCTTTCAATAGTTATCATGTAATTTGTGTGAACACTCGACGACCTACAAGGATGTAGGAAGTGTCGAAAGATT
The DNA here is from genome assembly GCF_004752005.1 of Thalassotalea sp. HSM 43. NCBI lineage: Bacteria > Pseudomonadati > Pseudomonadota > Gammaproteobacteria > Alteromonadales > Colwelliaceae > Thalassotalea > Thalassotalea sp. HSM 43. The sequence goes on from NZ_CP038493.1 coordinate 1,255,433, forward strand.
GTAAGGAACAATCTCGACCAAGTAAGCGTTTTACTTAAGGTAAGGAGGTGATCCAACCCCAGGTTCCCCTAGGGTTACCTTGTTACGACTTCACCCCAGTCATGAATCACAAAGTGGTAACCGCTCTCCCGAAGGTTAAGCTAGCTACTTCTTTTGCAACCCACTCCCATGGTGTGACGGGCGGTGTGTACAAGGCCCGGGAACGTATTCACCGTGGCATTCTGATCCACGATTACTAGCGATTCCGACTTCACGGAGTCGAGTTGCAGACTCCGATCCGGACTACGACAAACTTTGTGGGATTCGCTCCACCTCGCGGTCTTGCTGCCCTCTGTATCTGCCATTGTAGCACGTGTGTAGCCCATCCCGTAAGGGCCATGATGACTTGACGTCGTCCCCACCTTCCTCCGGTTTATCACCGGCAGTCTCCTTAGAGTTCCCGCCCGAAGCGCTGGCAAATAAGGATAGGGGTTGCGCTCGTTGCGGGACTTAACCCAACATTTCACAACACGAGCTGACGACAGCCATGCAGCACCTGTCTCAGAGTTCCCGAAGGCACTAAACTATCTCTAGTAAATTCTCTGGATGTCAAGGGATGGTAAGGTTCTTCGCGTTGCATCGAATTAAACCACATGCTCCACCGCTTGTGCGGGCCCCCGTCAATTCATTTGAGTTTTAACCTTGCGGCCGTACTCCCCAGGCGGTCAACTTAGCGCGTTAGCTACGCTACCCACAGATCAAGTCTACAGACAGCTAGTTGACATCGTTTACGGCGTGGACTACCAGGGTATCTAATCCTGTTTGCTCCCCACGCTTTCGTGCCTCAGCGTCAGTATTTGTCCAGGTGGCCGCCTTCGCCACTGATGTTCCTTCCAATCTCTACGCATTTCACCGCTACACTGGAAATTCCACCACCCTCTACAATACTCTAGCCTGCCAGTTCGAAATGCAGTTCCAAGGTTGAGCCCTGGGCTTTCACATCTCGCTTAACAAACCGCCTACGCACGCTTTACGCCCAGTAATTCCGATTAACGCTCGCACCCTCCGTATTACCGCGGCTGCTGGCACGGAGTTAGCCGGTGCTTCTTCTGTCGCTAACGTCACAGTAAGCAGTTATTAACTACTTACCTTTCCTCACGACTGAAAGTGCTTTACAACCCGAAGGCCTTCTTCACACACGCGGCATGGCTGCATCAGGGTTTCCCCCATTGTGCAATATTCCCCACTGCTGCCTCCCGTAGGAGTCTGGGCCGTGTCTCAGTCCCAGTGTGGCTGATCATCCTCTCAAACCAGCTAGAGATCGTCGTCTTGGTAGGCCATTACCCCACCAACTAACTAATCTCACTTGGGCTAATCTAAAGGCGAAAGGTCCGAAGATCCCCTCCTTTGGTCCGTAGACATTATGCGGTATTAGCAGTCGTTTCCAACTGTTGTCCCCCACCTCAAGGCATATTCCCAAGCATTACTCACCCGTCCGCCGCTCGACGCCAGAGTAGCAAGCTACTCTTCGTTTCCGCTCGACTTGCATGTGTTAAGCCTGCCGCCAGCGTTCAATCTGAGCCATGATCAAACTCTTCAATTAAAAAAGTTGTTTGAAACAAATGTTTCGACTCAATGAATTCTGTTGCTGTTTCTCTTTCGAAAAACATTTTTGACATAAATTGTCGTTTGCATGAGAACTCATCAAGTAAAGTCTTAAAAAAGACTTAATGGTAAAACCATCTTATCTTGTGAGTGCTCACACAAATTGCATGATAACTAATTGTTAAAGAACCGATTCTTGTCGAATCGAGCCAATCAATCGCATTCGTTGTTGGCGTTGCTTTCCGTTGAAAGCGGATGCGCATTCTACGCAACTCAGTTTCGAAGTCAACAGTTAAATTTAAAAAACTTTAAATTATTTCGTTGTTGTCTGTAAGCGTTATTATATAAGGCTTGCAAACTTGAAACCGAACTTCCGTTTTAATTCGAATCAACATTGGTAGTTACCGCTGTTTCCCCGAGGAAGTGGAGCGCATTTTAGGGATTTTTGAGCTGCCGTCAACAGCAATTTTAAGAAAAGTTGAAAAAAACAGTTTGATCGCTGCTTTTTCAAACAGAAGTTACATTTAATAACCAATTTATTGACTTGTGATAACAATTCGTTTGTTTTGCGATAAATAGCAGACGTATTTCATTGCTTATTATTTGAACTTGTAGTTAGATAGAGACTCAGACATAAGTACAATAATTAAATCTGCTGGTATCCCATGAAAAATAAAACACTAAAAATATTTTGGGGCATCGCAATAGCGCTAACAGTTAATGGTGCAGTAAACGCACAAGGATCACAAAATAAGTTTCTCTCTAAACTGATGTCAAAGTCAGTCGAAAAGGAAATATCTGTCGAGAGAACAGTAAGCAGTCTATTAAAACGATACCCGGACCTTCATGAATCCATTATTGACTTGGCATTTACTCAATACCCGAGTGACTATCGTCAAGTTATAAGAGGCTCATTAAACGCAAATCCTAATTACGCGGACGAAGTCATAAGTCTGGCCATGCAACACGAAGTGGCACAGTGTAATGACATTATTAAAGCAGCGATTAAAGCTGAGCCTGGTTACGCTGATGACATCGTATTAGCAGCAAGCCGTATTCATCCCGATGATAGAGACCATATCTATATTACCGCTCTGCAAACCAAACCCGTAATGGCACCGACAATCGTGACCACAACCGTTGAAGAATATCCTGATGATTTTGATCAGTTATTGTCTATCGCCTTTACCGAATTACCCGATATGTTAGACACCCTTTTACAAAGTGTGTTCGCTAACTTTTCTGACAGCGGTGAAGAAATTGTCGAAGTGGCTTTGAAGTCTGTCGATAAACAGCACGTCAACACCATTATTGATCAAGCGGTAAAAGCCGGTGTCAATAAAGATAAGGCAATTGATATTGCGGTTAAAGCTGGATATGAGAAAGACAACCTTGTGCAGCATGCGCCATAAAACATAGCGCAGTACAACAATAAGGCGTCATTAAAAAAGGGAGCATTCGCTCCCTTTTTGTTGCTTGTATAAAAGCTATTATATAGAGCGAGTTATTAAACTCGTTCAAATACCGTGGCAATACCTTGGCCTAAACCAATACACATGGTTGCAAGACCAATATTCGCGTCTTTACTTTCCATAAGGTTTACCAATGTCGTTGATATACGTGCTCCGGAACAACCTAATGGATGACCAAGCGCTATGGCACCACCGTTAAGATTGATTTTATCATCCAATACATCAAGCATACCAAGTGACTTAATACATGATAACGCTTGTGCGGCAAACGCTTCGTTAAATTCGGCGACATCAATATCAGCGACGGTTAAACCAGCGCGTTTCAATGCTTTTTGAGTCGCAGGTACCGGACCATAGCCCATAGTCGCAGGATCGCAACCGGCAACACCCATTGAACGAATCTTCATTCGCGGAGTTAACCCTAACTCTTTTGCTTTTTGTGCTGACATAACGAGCATGGCACTGGCGCCATCAGAAATAGCCGAAGATGTACCAGCGGTCACTGTACCGTTTGCCGGATCAAATACTGGACGTAAACCTTGCAGGCTTTCGACAGTACATTCTGGGCGAATCACTTCATCTTCGCTAATGAGTTTTAAGGCACCGGTTTGATCATGGCCTTCAACGCCAACGATCTCATTGTCCCATCGACCTTCTTGCTGCGCCGCAAACGCACGTTGATGCGAACGAGCACCAAACTCATCTTGCATTTCACGACTGATACCATGTTGTTTACCTAACAGCTCGGCGGTTAAACCCATGTTACCTGCCGCTTTGGCCATGTATTTTGCCATCGCAGGAGCGAAGTCAACATCGTACATCATTGGCACGTGCCCCATATGTTCTACGCCACCAATTAAGAATACATCCCCTTGACCGGCAATAATGCTGGTGCTGGCTTGATGCAGTGCTTCCATTGATGACCCACATAAACGGTTGACAGTAACACCGGCAATTGACTTTGGCATACCCGCCATCAATGAGGCATTACGGGCAATATTAAACCCTTGCTCTTTGGTTTGTTTAACACAACCCCAAATAACGTCTTCAATATCGGCAGGATCCAACGATGGATTGCGTTGTAAGATTTGACGCATTAGCGATGCAGATAATTCTTCTGCACGCACATTTCTGAATATACCACCTTTGGAACGGCCCATAGGTGAACGTATACAATCGACAATTACTACTTCATTCATTCTATTATCCGCCCTTATTTGTTGGTTTTAACATCGGTGTTGAAATATGACTTCTTGCTTGCAGCCATATCACGCAGGCCATCAGTAACCTGATAAATTTCACCAAGATGCGCGTACTTGTCTGCCATAGCGATAAAGTTATCCAAACCAAGCGTTTCAAGGTATCGAATTGGACCACCTCTAAATGGAGGGAAACCTAAACCATAGATCAGGCCCATATCAGCTTCGGCTGCGGTATCAACAACGCCTTCTTCTAGACATCGAATGGTTTCGTTAACCATAGGGATCATTAAACGGGCAATGATTTCATCACTGCTAAAGTCCGCCGTTGGCTGACACATATCCGCTAGAATACCGACCGATGTTTCACTTGCCACTTTAACCGGACGACCACGCTTATCTTTCGAGTAGTCATAAAAACCAGTGCCATTCTTCTGGCCAAGTTTGTCACTGTTATATAGTGCTTGGATAGGATCCTTGGCTAATTTCGCCATACGTGTAGGGAAACCCGCCGCCATCACGTCAGTACAATGATCCGCAGTATCTAAACCAACGACATCGAGTAAGTACGCTGGGCCCATAGGCCAACCAAATTGCTTCTCCATCACCTTATCAACGGCGCTGAAATCGGCACCTTCTAATAACAGGTGACTAAAGCCAGCAAAGTAAGGGAATAATACGCGGTTAATATAGAAACCAGGACAATCATTTACGACAATTGGCGACTTACCCATTTTAGCGGCGTAAGCGACAACGGCTGCGACGGTTTCATCAGACGTATCTTTACCGCGGATAACTTCAACCAACGGCATTTTATGAACCGGATTAAAGAAGTGCATGCCACAAAAACGCTCTGGTTTTGCCACACTTTCAGCTAATAGGTCGATAGAGATGGTCGAGGTATTCGAAGTGATAATGGCATCATCACTGACCACGGCTTCCACTTCTTTTAGAACTGCAGACTTAACCTTAGGGTTTTCGACCACGGCTTCAACCACAATGTCGGTGTCTTTGACACTGTCATAGCTTAACGTCGGTGTAATATTATTTAATACGCCTGCCATTTTCTTGGCATTCATACGGCCTTTATCAACCAGCTTGGTTAAAATGCCAGACGCTGTAGTAAGGCCTAAGTCTAAGGCATCATTATTGATGTCTTTCATAACTATCGGTGTGCCTTTGTAAGCGGATTGATATGCGATACCACCACCCATAATACCGGCACCAAGTACCGTTGCACGGTTTACTTTTTTGCTGGCTAGCTTAGCTGCTTTCTTGGCTTTACCTTTGACAACTTGATCGGCTAAGAACAAACCTACTTGAGCTGTACAAGCGTCCGTTTTAGCAACTTTACCAAATGCGTCATTTTCTAACAGCATGGCTTCGGTTCGATCTAACTTAACCGACTTTTCCATAAGTTTAACCACAGCCATAGGCGCTGGGTAATGTTTGCCCGCCTTAGCTGCAACCATGGCTTTTGCCGTAGAGAAGCTCATCAAATGTTCGGTCTCAGACAAGGTCACCGGATCTAGCTTGATTTGTTTACGAGCACGCCAATCAAGGTCACCTTTAATTGCATCTTTTACCATAGAGAGCGCCGCGTCGCGCAAGTGCTCCGGCGCAACAACCGCATCGACAGCATGAAACGCCAATGCTTTATCGGCCTTATACGGCTTACCTGTGGTCATCCACTCAAGAGCATTATCAACACCAATAATGCGCGGTAATCTCACGGTTCCACCAAAGCCAGGCATTAGTCCCAACTTTACTTCTGGCAAACCAATGCTCGCACTGGTGTCGGCAACACGATAATCACACACTAACGCGGTTTCACAACCACCACCTAAGGCAAAACCATTAATTGCGGCAACGCTAGGGATTTGCAAATCTTCAAACGCGTCAAAGATGTCACTGCTTGACTTAAAAACGCCAGCAATTTTTTCATCTGGGGTTTTGAATAATTCGGTAAATTCGGTAATGTCCGCACCTACTATAAAGGTGGACTTAGCTGATGTGACAATAACGCCTTGTGCGTCTTGATTTGCTGCGATGGCGGCAATAGCTTCTTTGTATTCTTGCAGGGTTGCTAGGTTAAGCGCATTAACTGAACCTTTCGCGTCAAAACATAACTCAACGATATTATCATCGAGCAGTTTGGCAGTGAGGCGTTCGCCTTGATAAATCATGCCTATCTCCTTTCCAGTTAAGGATTATCGTTATATTGCAAAGATTAAATAATCATTTGGGTTGACTGAGTGTGCCTTGTCTTAGCTGGCAAATCAATATATTTTTAAACAAGCGTTTTAATTTAGCGTTTTAATTTTGCAAATGTCAATTTTCGTATAATTTGAGGGTACTAAATAAAGGTAGTGTATTTGGCAAAAATCAGTAGCAAACAGGCATAAAAAAAGCCCGCAATAGCGAGCTTTTTTTCAATAATCTATACGAATTTAGAAAGCAGGTTTTTCTTCTGCGTCGTCGTAACGCTTAACACTGTCAGTAATTTCGTCTTTCGCGGCTTGTGCATCGGCCCAGCCTTCGATCTTAACCCATTTGTTTGGCTCTAGATCTTTGTAGTGCTCAAAGAAGTGAGAAATTTGGTTAAGTAGAAGCTCTGGCATTTCAGTCGCTTCATTGATACCACGGTAAATAGTAGAAAGCTTGTCTACAGGAACCGCTAGTACTTTGGCATCTTCGCCTGACTCATCGGTCATTTTAAGTACGCCGATTGGACGACAAGTGATTACCGCACCAGGCATTAATGGGAATGGCGTTGGAACTAAAACGTCTACCGGGTCACCGTCTTCAGATAAGGTGTGTGGTACATAACCATAGTTAGTAGGGTAATGCATACACGTTGACATGAAACGATCAACGAAGATAGCGCCTGAATCTTTGTCTACTTCGTATTTTACCGGATCAGCGTGAGCTGGAATTTCGATGATTACGTTAATTTCATCTGGCAGGTTTTTACCCGCAGGTACAGTGTTTAAGCTCATGGTTTTTCCCATTAAAACATAACTAAATAATTTAAGGCCGCTATTATAACCAGTTAATTTTTAAAAACATCTGTTTTGGCCTAAAAATAGCCAAAAACAATGAAACTTTAGTCAAAATATTGGGCTTTTTCCCGAAATAATGCCAACAAATTGGTTATTTTTTGACAAGTTTTACTACACATTTGCAATCTATAAAGCTAAGGTAAGATTAACGCGTTAATAATTAACGATATTTTAACGGAAACAATATTCACCTCTTTGTTAAGTTGTCTGGGCGGTGGTATCCCAATGAGGCTTTTTATAAAGCCATCGAAACCTATTTTGCGGTTGGGTTTTGCCTGATAACAACAATAATGGGGACATTATGGATAACATGCTATTACTGCCTCCGGTACTAGGTATTGCCGGTTTAATTTTTGCGTTCATCCTCTATAACATCATTAAATCCTACGATGCAGGCAGTGAAGCCCTGCAAAAAATCGCCGATCAAATACATCTTGGTGCCATGGTCTTTATGCATCGAGAATACAAAATGCTTGCCATCTTTGCAGGCATATTATTGGTGCTTTTATTTTTCTTTGTTGATCCAAATACTGCCTTGGCGTTTTTAGTCGGTGCTGTATCGTCAGCTCTGGCTGGCTATATTGGTATGTTCACCGCAACCAAAGCCAATGTGCGAACAACCAATGCCGCTCACGAAAAAGGCTCAGCGCCGGCATTAACGGTGGCGTTTTTTGGTGGCTCGGTCATGGGGCTTTGTGTCGCCTCTCTCGGTTTGATTGGTCTGGGTACTTTATATTGGTACTTTGGTGGCGATCCAACCACGGCACATTATATTCATGGCTTTGGCATGGGCGCGTCCTGTGTCGCTCTATTTTCTCGTGTTGGTGGCGGTATCTTTACTAAAAGTGCCGATGTCGGTGCAGATTTAGTTGGTAAAATAGAAGCCGGCATTCCAGAAGATGATCCTCGTAACCCTGGTGTTATCGCCGATAACGTTGGCGACAACGTTGGTGATGTTGCCGGTATGGGCTCGGATATATTTGAGTCTTACTGTGGCTCTATGATCGCATCAATCGCCATCGCATCAACCATGGCGGTTGATAACTTAGGCGATCGCGGCGCGCTAATGGCACTGCCTCTGGTCTTAGCATCTGTTGGCCTTATCTGTTCAATTATCGGTATTTTATTAGTGAAGGCGATGTCTGCCAGCAAGGCCGAAGTGGCATTGCGTGCCGGCACGATGATTTCCGCGGTTCTGTTTATTATCGTCGCTTACTTTACTGTACAATTTTTAGGTATTAGCGCATATGTTTGGGGCGCGGTGTTAACCGGTGCTATTGGCGGTATCATTATTGGTTTAGTAACCGAATACTATACCTCTAGTACCCCTGTTGAGAAAATCGCTAAATCCGGTGAAACTGGTCCGGCAACGGTGATGATCACCGGTCTTTCAGTTGGTATGGAATCCGTGGTTATTCCGGTGTTAACACTAAGCGCAATTATCTACGCCTCGACCGCAATGGCCGGATTGTATGGTGTAGGTATCGCCGCGGTTGGCATGTTAGCGACCGTTGGCATCACCATGGCGATTGACGCATACGGCCCTGTTGCCGACAACGCAGGTGGTATTGCGGAAATGGCAGGGCTTGGCGAAGAAACCCGTAATATTACCGACTCTTTGGATGAATTAGGTAATACCACAGCGGCTATTGGTAAAGGTTTTGCTATTGGTGCAGCGGCGTTAGCGGCGCTAGCAATCATTGCAGCTTATGTCGAAACTATGACGGTGAAAATCCCCGACTTTTCATTACACCTTGGCGATCCTGAAGTGTTAATGGGACTGTTTATTGGTGGTATGGTACCGTTTTTAATTGCCTCAATTACCATGACCGCCGTTGGCGATGCCGCGTTTGAAATGATTCACGAAATACGTCGTCAATTTAAAGAAATTGACGGTTTACTGGAAGGTAAAGCGGATCCTGACACTGCAAAATGTGTTGATATCGCGACCACGGCAGCGTTGAAAAAAATGATCTTGCCGGGGGTTATTGCCGTCAGTGTCCCTGTCGTCGTTGGCTTTGGTATTAGCCCGCAAGCGCTTGGTGGCATGCTAGGTGGTGCGTTATTAGGATGTGTACTTATGGCGCTGATGATGGCTAACGCTGGTGGCGCATGGGATAACGCTAAAAAGTTTGTTGAAAAAGGCAACTACGGCGGTAAAGGCAGTGACGTTCATGCGGCTGCCGTTGTCGGTGATACCGTTGGCGACCCGTTTAAAGACACCTCGGGTCCATCAATGAACATCTTAATAAATGTTATGGCGATTGTGTCGCTAGTTATCGCGCCGGTTTTATAACGCGCTGATCTATAAAGCGTAACTGGTAAATACACCAATCAAAAAGCCCGACATCCGTCGGGCTTTTTTTATTCTACCTCTGTCAGGTTCGCTTAGATGCCATCACCATCGGTATGTAGACCACACTCGCGTTGTTGACCATTAAAACGGGTATCCGACTCTTGCATACCTAAAGTAAGTGGTTTGCTCGAATGAACATCTCCCACCGATACATAGCCTTGCTCCCACAACGGATGATAAGGCAGATTATGGGTCTGCAGATATTGATGAATATCCTTGTTACTCCACTCAATGATCGGATGCATTTTAAAACGACCTCTGATCACCTGCAAAATAGGTAAATTTTGACGATGTTGGGTTTGACTGTGTCGTACACCAGAGAACCAGGTATTTACCCCCAATTCGTCAAGGCCACGCTCTAACGGTGCAACCTTGTTGGCTAAGTTGTACTGCTTAAGCTGTTCTTCACCACTTTGCCATTGTTCGCCATACCGAGCGCGTTGCCATGCTGGGGTTAGTTCCGAGCGAAAGACCTTAAGATTTAAGTTCAACTTGTCGGTCATTTCATCAATAAAGCGATATGTTTCTGGAAACAAATAGCCAGTATCGGTTAGCACCACAGGAATATCCGCTTTTATTTGCGTCATCATATGCAGCATTACCGCTGACTGAATACCAAAACTCGACGTTAGTGCGAATTCTCCAGGCAAATGTTCCATCGCCCACAGTACACGTTCAGTTGCCGAAAGCGAGGCCAACTGTTGATTCCAGCTATCCAGTAAACTGTCTGGTAAAGATGCTGGAAAACGATTATTTACAGCGAGATTTGTCATCTTCTTTGCATATCCTTACTTATGGAAATCTCTAGCACTGACGATGACTTCATCGACAATACCGTGACGAATCACAAAATCACCAAAACATTCATGCTCGTTACGCTGCTCTACCCAAATAGCAATTAAGCTATCTAAATGCTCGAGTACTTGCGCCGAACTGATATTGTCTTGGTAAAGTTTTGGAATACGGGTACCCGCCAAATTGCCGCCCAAATACATATTGTATTTGTCTGGACCACGACCGACTAAGCCCACTTCAGCTAGCATTGCTCGGCCACAGCCATTCGGACAACCGGTGACGCGAAATATAATATGCTCATCGGCAATACCGTGTTTTGCCAGCAAACCTTCAAGGTCGGTGACAAAGCCAGGTAAAAAACGCTCCGCTTCAGCCATTGCCAATGGACAAGTCGGGAAAGACACACACGCCATGGACTGCTTACGTTGCGAAGAGTGGCTGCTATCTAGCAAGCCATGCGCTATGGCGATTTGCTCTATCGCGGCAATATCTTGCTCTGCAACACCGGCGACGATCAGGTTTTGATTAGCGGTCATGCGAAAGCTGCCTTTATGGATCTCAGCTAACTTACGTGCACCGGTTTTAAGCTTCGCTTGCTCGGTATCAAGAATACGTCCATTTTCGATAAACAGGGTCAGGTGATGTTTACCATCGACGCCTTCCACCCAACCAAAGCGGTCACCGCGAGAGGTAAACTCAAACGGTTTTGACGGTGCAAAATTCACCTTTGCTCGTTTTTCAACTTCTTGCTTAAAAGTATCAATACCAACTCGGTCTAAAGTGTATTTAGTTTTGGCGTTTTTACGATTGACACGATTGCCCCAATCACGCTGCACGCCAACCACGGCTTCAGCAATGGCTAAGGTATCCGCCAAGGCAACAAAACCAAAATCATCGGCACGGCGAGGATAAGTAGCATCATCACCAAAGGTCATCGCCAGACCACCACCGACCAAGACATTAAAGCCGATCAATTGTTCACCATCAGCGATGGCAACAAAATTAAGATCATTGGCGTGAACATCAACGTCATTTTGCGGTGGAATCACCACGGTGGTTTTAAACTTACGCGGCAAATAGTTTTTGCCAAGAATCGGTTCAACCGTGTCGGTCTGCTCAACTTTCTCGCCATCTAACCAAATCTCTGCATAGGCATTGGTTTTAGGCAATAGATGTTCACTGATTTTCGCCGCCCACTCATAAGCTGTCTGGTGCAGTTTTGACTGTTCCGGATTCGAGGTACACAACACATTACGGTTTACATCACCGGCAGTGGCAATAGAATCAATGCCAATTGCATTCAAAGTTTGATGCATCAATTTGATATTGGGCTTTAACACACCATGAAATTGAAACGTTTGACGGGTTGTTAAGCGAATGCTGCCGTACATCGTATGATCCGCAGCGAACTTATCGATAGCTAACCATTGCTCTGGCGTAATAACACCACCTGGCATACGTGCACGCAACATAACATTGTGCAATGGCTCTAGCTTCTGCTTGCTGCGCTCTTGACGAATATCACGATCATCTTGTTGATACATGCCATGAAAACGAATTAACTGAAAATTATCCGCCGTAAAACCACCGGTGATCTCATCGTTAAGATCATCGGCGATGGTGCCACGCAGATAATTGCTGTCACCTTTTATTCGTTCGTTATCAGCCAGTTTGCCAGTAACAATGAGGTTATCGGCTTGGTTTGCTGGTTTCGCAGTCATTTAATATACGTCCTTCTGATAGCGCTTATCTATTCGCAACTGTTTTAAATATTGTTCAGCATCTTCTAAGCTCATTTGCCCTTGTTCACTGACAATCTCTACTAAGGTGTTATGCACATCTTTCGCCATGCGCTGCATATCACCACAGATATACAAGTGCGCACCTTGTTGCAACCACTGATAAACCTGCTCAGCCTGTTTTTGCAATTTGTGTTGTACATAGACTTTTTGCTGCTGATCGCGAGAAAAGGCGACATCCAACTTCGACAATAACGACGACTTCAAATAAGCCTGCCATTCTGTTTGATATAAAAAGTCTTGAGTAAAGGTTTGGTCACCAAAGAATAACCAGTTATTACCGCCAGCTTGGCGTGCATCACGCTCTTGCAAGAAGGCTCTAAACGGCGCAATACCGGTACCGGGACCTATCATGATCACCGCCGTATCGTCATTCTCTGGTAAACGGAAGTTATTGTTGTGCTCGATAAACACGTCAACTTCATCGTCGGCTTGTAAACGCTCAATCAAAAAGCCAGATGCAGCACCAACTCGACGTTGCTGCTCATCTTGCTGATAATCAAGCAACCCGACGGTTAAGTGCACTTCGTCTTCGACCTCTTGTTGACTCGAGGCAATGGAATACAAACGTGGCGCAAGGGATGCGAGCAAATCAACCAATCCCTGAGCGTCAATATTTACCGGGAATTGACGACTCATATCGATAAGTTGCGTAGACGACAAATACTGGCGACATTGCTCACCATCGGCGAGTAAGCTATTCAAGTCAGCGTTGTCGGCAAGGTCTGCCCATTTTTGCAGCACCGCTTTGTTTAATGCGGTCACTTCTTTTTTACGCAATAAAGCGTGTTGCAGCGTCATCTGTTGTTCGGCAAGGGTTACCTTGCTGTCGGCGTTCAAACCAAGTTGTGCAATCAGGCTGTCGACCAAGGCATTGTCATTGACCGGCCATACCCCTAACGCATCGCCAGGTTGGTATTGCAGGTCAGAGCCTTGCAAATCAATTTCAATATGATGCACTACCTTGTTTGAATCACGTCCGGTGATTTTTTGATTTTCAATAATGCTCGCGGTAAACGGATTTTGCTTGTTATAAACACTAGCGGCTGGGCTCTGCGCAAACGGCAAGGTGACCACGTCTGCACCTGTGTTTGAGTTTTGCTGTTCAGCCTTAAACTGCTCTGCCAGCTTATCGACCACCTTGTCGCGCCAAGTGTCAGCGTCAGGCTGATAATCGACATCGCAATCGACACGTTCGAATAATGGCTTACCACCTAATGCCGCGAGTCGTTGGTCAAAATCTTTACCTGTTTGACAAAAGTACTCGTAACTTGAGTCACCTAAAGCCAACACAGCGTATTGCAGGTCGTTTAATTTCGGAGCACGTTTAGAGGCTAAGAACTCGTGCAGGGCCATCGCATCATCTGGTGGCTCGCCTTCACCATTGGTACTGGCAACAATAATGACGTGACGTTCTGTCTTAAGGTTTTTAACCTTATAGTCAGCCATGTTGTATAAGTTGACCGCTAGACCCGATTGTTCAGCCGCGGCTTTCACTTGTTCGGCGACGCCTTTGGCATTGCCGGTTTGAGAACCATATAAAATGGTCAGTACAGGTGCAGGATTTAATTGCGCAGAGGGTGCTGCTTGCGGCGAGGTTTCGCTTTTGGCCGCAAGATAGCCACTCGCCCAAGCGAGTTGCAGTGGTGTATATTGACCGATCACCTGTTGCAGCTGCTCCAATTGGGCACTGCTAAGGCTGGCGCCGCTTTCATTAGCGGCGTTATTGGCTTTAACCAACATGGTGTTTGCTCACAAATTACAGTTAATTAACATGAGCAAAGAATAATCAGCTTTGGTTAAAACATAAAAGAATGGATAACGATTTTTTATTCCAAAATCGAATACTACACTGATAGATCGAAAGGGTTTATCTTATACCCTATTACATACAATCTATTTTCATCGCTGAAAAACATAAAAAAACCTGAATTATCAATGTCTAATTCAGGTTTTTAGTAATCGTTATTAATCATTAACGCTATTTAGAAGTGTACTTCGACACCTGCAAATGCACCGTCAAAGTCCAGATCAGAATATATTCCTTCTAAATCTTCTAACTCAACTTGAGCCCAACGATAACCAAGTTGAATATCGACATCGACAATCATGTTGTCGATAAGCGCGTAAGAAATACCGGCTTGATAGTCCGCTGCAGTGTGATCGTCAAGCGCTAAAATATTACCTTCAGCGAATACACCTAAACCAGTTAGTGGCAATTCGACTTCTGCAGACAAGTACAACATAGGAATGATTTCATCAACGTTATCAACGTCTAGGCCAGAACGATCAAGGGTGATAAATTCACCTTCAAAGTCTTTACCAGTCAAACCAAAATCGAACGAAAACAGGCCGTTGTCAAACAGTTCATAATACAAGGTATAGTCGGTATAAGATAAGTCTAATTCACTGCTGCCTTGCAATGAATCAGCGGCAGGGTTTATTTCAACACCGGTGGTCATCAGCTCAGAATGAGCGATTTTGATATTTGGAATAAATGGTAGTGGATGTTCAAATTCAATATAAAAACGATTTTGCGTATCATCGTCGAAATTAAATTCTTGCTGAACTTTACTATCATCGTAGCTGCCTTCAGCAGCCATATCCCAAACTTGAGCACCAATGTAAACGCCAATGGCATCGGCATTGGCGTTTGGGCTGGTTAACATCATTAGCGAACTAATTAACGCAGCGCTTTTTTTCATTTTGTTTTTATCCTTGACTTAACAGCTCTCGCAAGTCAATCAATGCCGCATTGGCGCGGGAAATATAGTTCGCCATTACCAACGAATGGTTGGCAACGAAACCAAAACCACTACCATTGAGAATCATTGGACTCCAGACGGTTTGTTGAGTTGCTTCAAGCTCTCTTATTATTTGGCTTACACTTACGGCAGCATTTTTATTTTCTAACACGTCGGCAAAATCAACTTCAATGGCTTGGAGCATATGCAATAGCGCCCAACAAGCACCCCGTGATTCATAAAAGACATCATCGATTTTCCACCAACTGGTCTTTACTATAACAGCAGACGCGGTAAATGTGGACTGCTGCGCAACTTTATCACCGGCTAAATCCGTATTTAATTGGTTACGTCCAACACTGGCACTTAATCGTTGCGAGTAGCTACCTAATCGCTTTTCAACTTCGCGAATATAATCGCGTAAATTATCAGCACGCGCATAAAACTGTGCGTCCTGAACCAAAGGATCCGCTAGGTCTTTACGGTAAGAATATAAATCTTGAATGGCAGACTCATACTCGCCTTCCGCTGATGGAATAGCCCAATTGGTATGATCGATATTGAATTTTGGTTGCGCACGTTTTAGAAACTTGTTTTCTAACGATTGTGATTGCGAGCGAGAAAACGATTGGCGCATAATCAGTGATATATCACGTACCATTTCCAAAGCGCCAAATTCCCAGGCTGGGATGTTATCCAACATCACAGATGGTGGCGTAATGTCATTCGCAAGATAACCACCTGGTTTGTTCAAAATGGTCTCAGCAATTTTTATGATCGCCGTTGTCGTGGTATAACCGACCACAGGCTTTACATTGTCAACTTTTGCATCTGCAATCGCGGCTTCACGTATATCAAAAGTCTCTGGCTCAAAACTCCAGAATACTCCCAACAAATAAAATAGAAAAACCACGACAGATGCAGTGATCGAGGCCGACTTGGCGGAAATATTTAGCGCCATAACGAATCCTTATTGTTCATTTACGGGTTAGATTTTTTAGATAAACCAACTACGGGTACTTTAATAGTAGCAGTTGATCCATCATCAAAGTATAAGCTCAGTTCGATTTCTTTTCCGGCTTTAAGTGCTTGTTTTGGTTTAAAGATCATCAAATGATAGCCGTGAGGCTGTAAGGCAACATAATCCCCTGCTTCGATGGTAATGGCATCGACTTGCTGCATTTTCATCATTTGATCGACAAAGGTGTGTTCATGTAATTCAATGCGATCACTTATCGGTGAGGTGACAGATAACAGTTTTAGCGATTTGTCAGAGTGATTATTGATGACCATATATGCTGAGTTAACTTTGCTGCCAGGAATGGTTTCCTTGGCGTAAGGTTGCTCAATAATCAGATGGTGTGCAGCGATGTCAAAAGTGAAAAGAGCGAATGCTAAGCTAAGTATTTTTTTCATTCTATATCAATATATTGCAATAACTTAGGTTAATCATCGCTCATTTTTATCGGGTCGACAATGGGCAAATACCTTACACCACATATTTATCTACACCGGTTACGTTTGCTGTCCTGCCACATTGCGCTCGCGGGTTAACAAATGAATCGCTAAGGCGACCAGAAGTACAGGCCAAAACAGGCCTATGCCGAGCGCCGCAAGTGCGACAAATAAAGACAACAGCACAAAAATAACAAAACCGAAAACGCTGACCAGAATCGCGGCTGTCACAATGGCAACAATAACCGCTATTAGAGCCGCAACACTGACCGCGGTCCAGGATTCTATTTGCTGTTGTTCTACATACAAACTGACATTAAACAATTCAATTAGTGAAACACCTAATGCCCAAGTGATTACTAGGGTGGCAACAATGGCCAATAATAACGCTTTTAAGAAACTCATGTTCTTGCCTTGCTAACTCGTTTAATAACGACTTGGCATAACCAATGCGGCAACCAAATAAGCAATGACGCTCGTTGTTGGCATCATAAGGCCTAAAACAACGGTCGCTGCACGCACACCAAATACCGGTAGGTCAAAATAGCGAGCGACACCTGCGCATACACCGCAGACTTTCTTATTAACCATATCTTTCCGTAACGTATTGTATTTGCTGTAACTACTCATGACTTTCTCCAAAATTCAAATAATATAGATTGCGGACAATCTGTGGTTAGTGCCAGGACTTGGCTAAACCAAATACTCCAGCACCAACAAAGAAACTAATTACTGGTACCATCCACAGTGTCATCACCAGTGATAAACCAAACATTGTTCTGCTCCTTAGCGTTTCGTGAAAGGGGCACGGTGTTACCCGTTAGCCACCTTCTTTTTCATCATTTCAAGTTGTTGTTCAACTTCGTCGTCTTGCTCTAACTCAGCGATTTGCTGCGATAGGCTCTTACTTGCTACAAAGTCATACGATTCAACCTGTGCTTCTAGCTCATCTACTTTTTGCTGATAACTCTCAAATTTAGCGATGGCGCTATCAATATTGCTGCTATCCAGGACTTTTTTAGCCTGAAGACGTACTTCTGCACTTTGCTGACGTTGGTTAAACGCTTGTTGACGTTGCTTCGCTTCAGTCAACTTTTCTTGCAAGCGATTACTGTCGTCTTGAATCTTCTCTAGTACCTCATCAATGTGTTGTACTTGCTGTTGCAGATTCTCTAGATCGGTAGCAACTTTTTGCTTTTCAATCAGTGCACCTCGAGCCAAGTCTTCACGTCCTTTTGCAACAGCGATTTCCGCTTTTTGCTGCCATTCACTTTCCTTGTTTTGCACATTTCGCAAGTTGCGTGATAAATGCTTTTTCTCGGCAATGTGCTTTGCAGCTTCTGATCTCACCTCAACCAATGTTTCTTCCATTTCTTGGATAATAAGGCGAATCATTTTTTCTGGATTCTCCGCCTTATCCAAAAGGGCGTTAATGTTGGCGTTGATAATGTCTGTTATTCTTGAAAACATGCCCATGATGTACTCCTGTTATTTATTTTCTGCTGCTTCATCAGAAAGCTGACTTGATGATGACTCAACACGAGCCGTCGTTTCTGAAATAGTCACTGACGGTGTACCTTTTTCGGTACTGAATACTGAATCGATATTGAAGTTAGCAACGGTTTCTTCGATGTTGTATGCTACTTCTTGCGCTACGGCATTGAATACTGATTCTGATTGTTGTGCCACTACATACTGTAAATAGGTTTCTAGTGATACTTGCTCTGCATTTGCTGCACCTGGTGCCATCGCGGCCAATCCTAAAACGCTTGCAAATACTGCTGCTTTACTTGTTAAGTTTTTCATCGTCTTCTCCTACACCCTTGCGGGTACTGATAATTATTAAGTGTGTTAAGTGCGTTTTATTATCGTTATTGGCCGCGTTTGTAATAACTAATACAAAGCTTGTGCCAAGTTTTTAAAAATTTTATAAGTACCTGTTTTTAAGGGGTTTTTATATATTTTAAATTTTTAACACGACAAATTAACAATTGATTAACAATGCTACAGTTAGTGTTTTTGACTAACCGGTTAGTAATTTTGACCAAAAAATAAAAACAAATATAAATAGGCTAAAGAAAGCCATGCACATAGCTGCATGCCATTGCCGGTTTAAGGTCGATTTAACGCTGGAATAAAGTTGATTTAAAAAGTACGAATGTACTAAAAATGATATGTAACGTATTGAAAAGTATATATTTACAAGTGTGTCTTGGGCTTAAAGTTTTTCTGTCACAGCTAATGCTAGTGAGCACAGTACGGTTAATGCCCCAGGTAATAATAAAATAAAAAACAAGTGTGTCATGCCAACCATTTTTACACCTTTTTCTCGTATATAAAGTTATTGAATATGGTTATTAGTCGCGACAAATAAGAAAAAGGTTTAAAAAAATGTTAAAAAAATCCTGATTTCGGCAAATAAACCGCAAATCAGGATTTTATAATGATAAATCGGTATGTTATCTAACGAAAAAGCTCGGCATGGCTTCTCCAGACTGTTTTTTCTAGACCAGGTTTGGCTAGGTAACGTCTTGCGCTACACCGGTTAACGCAAAGGCTTGCCTTAACACACTAGAATCTGCGCCTTCTTTACCTGCATTTTCACTGAGGAAACGACGATATTTACGTGCGCCAGGTAAACCATTACATAAGCCAAGCATATGGCGCACGATATGCCACACTCTTGGGCCATGCTTTATCGCTTCATCAATATAGGCACACATTTGCTCAATCACTTGCTCACGTGATATTTGCGCATAGTCTTTAGCAAACACCTGTTGATCCGCAAGACTCAGCATATACGGGTTTTGATACACTTCGCGGCCAATCATCACACCATCTATATGCTGCAAATGTTGGTTACTTTCTGCTAATGTTTTGATGCCACCATTAATTGAAATGGCCAAGTGTTGAAAATCCTGCTTAATATCATAGACACGAGAATAGTCTAACGGCGGTATATCACGGTTTTGTTTCGGACTAAGCCCACTTAACCAAGCCTTACGAGCATGCACAATAAAATGCTCACAGCCGGCTTTACTGACCAAATCAATAAAGCGATGTAAAAACTCATAACTGTCCATATCATCGATGCCAATACGCGACTTTACCGTAACTGGCACCTTCACCGCATTTTGCATCGAGCTAACGCATTCGGCCACCAATTCAGGCTCGGCCATTAAACACGCACCAAATCGACCGTTTTGAACCCTATCGGAAGGACAACCTACATTGATATTAATGGCATCATAGCCATATTGCTCAGCCACCTTGGCGCATTCTGTCATCGCTTTGGGATCACTACCACCAAGTTGCAACACAACAGGGTGCTCTTGCTGGTTGTAGCTTAAATAATCGCCTTTACCAAATAAAATGGCTCCTGTCGTCACCATCTCGGTATATAACACCGTATGTTTGGATAACTGACGTAAAAAGTAACGACAGTGACGATCCGTCCAGTCGAGCATAGGTGCAACGGATAATTGTTCGGTAAATTCAGACATTCATATGAGCCATTAAAAAATTCTGCCGCGGATTATAAAGTATAGCGATAGAGAAACAAAACCCTTGTCCGCGCTAACGGCATTATTATAAACCGTTAGCACAGCAACACACGAGCAATACTCGGTAATTACGCATCACTAAGTAGCGGCAATCAACCATAATGCATGCCTGATAACGTCAGACATGCATATATAGGCCGCAATTACTTCGGCACAGGCAGTAAACGCAAATGATAAACATCGACCTGATTGCGGCTTCCATCTATACCACCCGCCTGGGTATAGGTTTGGTTATTTTGCAAATAACTCATATTGTAAAAATCAGAGATCCTCACTTGGTAATTGCCTTTGCCTAATTCAACCGAAACCGGAGTGGAGTATACCGGCTTGCTCGACGCGCTGATGTGCGGCATTTGGATGACACCCGATTGAATGACATTGCCCTGCTCGTCTTCTATTTGCAGCCATTTTACTCCAGCAGTAATACCCGTATTGGTTTTATTATTTTCATTGCGATAGCTTAGTTGCAGCGCATAGTGACCTGCCTGTTCGACGGCAATGTCGCCAAACAACAATTGGTCATCGACATCGCCAAAGTCTTTAATGAACGCAGTATAGTCTTTACGGCTATAGGCTATGCTCGATTGCACTCGGCTATCATCGACATCGATGGTTATACCAGGTTGTACACATTGTACCTTGGCATTATGGGAAACAAGCCCGGAGTCGACGAATACCGCCTGTGCGCTGTAACACGATTGCCAGCGCATTGGTTGTGGGTCTTGCCAGCTCGATTCCCGCAAGCCTTTGGCAACAACAACACCATTTTTGATGATATTAAAAGCAATACCATCTTGCTGTCTGTCATCTAAAAATAGGCTGACATTATCGACATAGGTGCGCAGGCCAATGACCGGCTCTTTAGGCGCAAACACCTTGTTATCAAGCAAGGTAGGTAGCGCTTCTACATACGTCGCAGATGCAGTATTTTTCTTAGCAGTCGCTAATCGAATGCGCACTTCATTGTCGCTATCTAGCAACT
Organism: Thalassotalea sp. HSM 43; assembly: GCF_004752005.1. NCBI lineage: Bacteria > Pseudomonadati > Pseudomonadota > Gammaproteobacteria > Alteromonadales > Colwelliaceae > Thalassotalea > Thalassotalea sp. HSM 43. The sequence continues at coordinate 1,276,444 of NZ_CP038493.1, forward strand.
GCTGTGTGCTGATATTGTTCGCCACGGGCTTGCCATTTAACTCGATAGACTCTAATTGATAGACTCCATCGTTAGCGCGTTGCTGCGGTAATTCCATGGTGACATTGAGCGTACGTTGTTGCCATTGCAGATTAAACAAGGTTAATTGTTGGCTGTCAGCAAAATATTGCTCAACCAGTTGTGCGGTAAGGTAAGGCTTAAATTGCAGCTGCTGTTGCTCCTGCTGCACGCCAAATACATTGTGAATCACCATAGATAAATAACCGGCAACAGACCATAGTTGATACTTTGAATTGATCACAGGTCCAGATTTACTGACATCTTCGCGTTGCAAATAAATCGCCTGTCCGGTGAGCCACTCAAGGTTTTCCATATTCGATAGATTCAGTGCCGCGCCACGAATTAAGGTATTGTAGCCAGCGTCCACGACTGCCGCATTATCGCCTTTTATCGCGGCGTTAACGCCATATGCGGTAACAAACGGCCAGATTGCGCGGTTGTGATAAATACGAATATCCGGTTGCTGTGGAAATATAACGGGTGCGCCCATAGGCCCATGTGGATAGTTGGCAAGAATTTGCTGGCTCTGTTGTCCACTGGCGATACCGGTAATAATCGCCAGCGATTGACCTAACCAATCAAATTTTGGCATTGCTGTTTTATCAAAGTGACCGGCGGTCAAGCTTGAATACATACCGTATTCTTCAAGCCATAGCTTATCGTTTATCGCCTGTTTCAATTGCTCAGCCCAAGAACGATAACGCTTGGCTAAATCGTTCTGTCCGTCTTTTTCGGCCAACTGACTGGCCAAAACAAGCGCTTGGTAATGCGCCGCATTGGTTGACACAGAGATCGACGTGGCCATATAGCTTAAGTCATCCTTGACCCAGTCAGCGTAGCTTTGCTCACGCCAATCAAGGAAAGATTGCTCTCCCATATACAGCCCCGTTTGCGCGTCAAAGGCAACAATACGATCATTTTCTAAGGTGTTAATTAGTGCGTTTAACGCAGTTTTTGCAAAAGCGCTTTGACTATCCTCGTCTAAACTTTGCAATGCCGCTTGTGCACCAAATGCCCACGTTACTCGGTCGGTACTGATTGGCCAACTACCACCACTGCCAGTATCTTGGATAATTTGTAAACCAGAGCTATCGCCTTTGGCGAATTCAGGTTTTTGTACGCCTTGGCGATACGGTGACAACTTATATTCCAATGAATTTTTTACCCGTTCAGGGTCAAGCAACGCCAATGACAAATGCGCCGCATAAGACAGGTCACGCGTCCAAACATAGTCCCATTTTTGCCCGGTCTTAAAACAATCGCATTTAATCGATTGACCAAAGTTATAGCTGCCATCATTAATGTCGCTCACCGACAGTTTTTTCATCTCGTCAATCGCCAAAGCAAATAAACCGTCAAACGCGATAGAGCCGGTGCGAATATAAGGCTGCTTGGCGTCTTCTTTAAAGCCATTAATTTGTGGTACCGGGTCACGCAGCGATTGGTCGGTAGAGTGAACATAGGAGCGCAATCCGCTTTGACTTTGTTGTGCTGAAATCACCACATGGCGAGATTGTTTATCATAGCTTTGAAACGTCAGTGATTGCTTATCGCTAAAATGTTGCAGATCACTTTCCAGCACAAGGTCTTTCACGCGATTAATGGTAACGATTGGGCGATAAGATTGACGGGTATCCAAGGTAAAACGATACACGCCGGCTTTCTCGACCAACAACAAATCCGCTGATTCAGTTTGGTTTATCGCTAATGGATAATGGCGCTGTAAATTATCTTCGCGATTTAAGTCGACGACCGCATGTCGTCGATTAGCGATCATCAATTGGGTTTGCCAATCGGCGCTGGCAATTTTGTATTCATGAATACCTAATCCAACGGCAACCTCAACCTGATATAGACCATTCTTTGTCTGCTCAAACTTAGCGTCTGTACTCCAATTATTGAAGCCACCACGGATATAATAGGCTGGCAAAACACGGCTCTGTTCGACATCGATAGTCTGTATCGTGCCTTTGTTGATAGGTCCCTGACAAGCGGCCATGCCAAGGGCGGCGGCCAAAATCACTAAAGTGATTGATAATCTACGCATTTACTACTCATTTTTACAGCGAGAACAATTGGCGGAAATTATAGTTCAAGGCAAATGAAAAGCGACAAAGAATGACCTTAGGGTAACAATTTTATACATATGTATCTTAGCGGTTAATCCCCTATTGGCGGTACTGGCATCAAGACCAAGGTATGTTACACTAGGAACAGTTAACCCAGTCTAAAGATGTATATGGATTCTACACAACTACTTGAACAGGCAAGAGAATATTGCAAAAAGAATGGAGCTCGCCTAACCCCGACTCGTGAGCAGGTATTTGTCTTACTGGCAAAAAATGATGGCGCAATTGGCGCATATGATTTATTGGAACAATTACAGCAAATTGATCCCGGTGCCAAACCTGCAACGGTTTATCGAGCTTTGGACTTTTTAGCCAGCCAAGGTTTTGTCCACAAAATAGAATCAATCAATGCGTTTTTGATGTGTGATCATTTCAGCGAATGCAACCACCCAGTGCAATTGTTAATTTGCGACAACTGCAGTCGGGTCGAAGAAATCCAATCCAATAATCTAGATTTAGCACTCAGAGCAATGGCTGACGCCAGTGGCTTTACCATCAGTAAACAGGTGGTTGAAGCTCATGGCACGTGCAAACACTGTCAATAAGCTAGCTGTCTATCAGGAACTGGCGTAAATAGGTCGATCGCCTAAAGAATTTCGCACATGGCAATTGCCATCGAGCACGGCGATAATGATTTTGTTGTCACGAAATGATTCTGGAAAAATGACCCGTTTGTCAGCTTCGATGCGCACATTGGTTAAAACATCGGAACATAAAGACACCATGTCATCTTGTTCATAATACAAAACAGTTACTGCATTAGTACCACTTTCCATAAGTGTATCCTTTTGATAATTATTAGCAATTACCGGGAAAGCAAAAAGGACAACAAGTCCTTTTGAGGTAATGGATTAAGTAACTATAGTCAAAAACCGCTGATTGCTCAAAATTAAAGGGTCAGACTGGATGACGATGCAGGAGTCGTATTAAAGAACGTCAATTTTGACGCGACGGGAAATATTACACAATAACTCGTAAGCGATGGTTGTTGCATGATGAGCGACACGATTAACATTCAGATTTTTGCCCCATAACTCAACATAATCACCAATTTGGTCTTCGGCATTGCAGCCTAAATCAACGGTGATCATATCCATCGATACGCGACCTACTAATGGCACTTCTCGGCCATTAACCAATACCGGCGTGCCATTTGCAGCGTGACGCGGATAACCATCACCGTAACCGATTGCCACCACACCAATACACGTGTCTTTTTCTACTTGCCAAGCAGCGCCATAACCTATGCTTTCTCCAGCTTTAACATGACGAATGGCAATCAGGCTTGAATGCAAAGTCATTACCGGTTGCAAGTCAATTTGATGTGCCTGCTCACTAATACGTGGGTCGATACCATATAACATCAAACCAGGGCGAACCCATTGATAATGACATTCTGGCCAAGCACAAATTGCCGCTGAGTTGGCTAAGGTTTTCTCACAATTGATATGACCGGTGAGTTGTTCAAATAAGCGCTGTTGCTGCAAGGTTTGTTGATTGTTTAAATCATCGGCACAGGCAAGGTGGCTCATTAGACGAATATTTTTTTGCACATTTGGACATTGCTGCAAGGCTTGGTATATCTCGGCAAATTCTTGCGGTTCGATACCAAGTCGGTGCATGCCCGTATCAACTTTTAACCAAACCTGAATCGGCTCCTGCAATTGCGCTTGCTGCAACGCTTCAAGTTGTTGACGATTGTGGACAATGGTTTGCAAATTGTTGGCGGCAATAATCGGTAGGTGCTCGCTAGCAAAAAAGCCTTCGAGTAAGACGATGGGTTTGACCACACCACCTTGTCGTAATTCTAATGCTTCATCGATTCTGGCAACGCCAAAGGCATCAGCATGGGGTAACGCCTTGGCAATACGCACTAGGCCATGGCCGTAGGCATTGGCTTTTAAAACCGCTAATACACGGCTTTGTGGTGCGATTTCTTGAATAACCTGATAGTTGTGCAACAAGGCATCACGATCAATACTGGCAGTGGCTGTTTGTTGAAGCTTGAACATCAATGATTAATCTTCATCCATAATGCCGCCAGGGCCGGCGAAATTATCAAATCGAGAAAATTGACCTTGGAAGGTTACCCGCACACGACCGATTGGGCCATTACGTTGCTTACCTATGATGATTTCCGCGGTGCCCTTGTCTGCCGAATCATCGTTATATACCTCATCACGATAAATAAACATGATCAAATCGGCATCCTGCTCGATTGAACCGGATTCACGCAAATCGGAGTTAACTGGGCGTTTATCCGAACGTTGCTCTAGTGAACGGTTAAGCTGTGATAGCGCGACAACAGGAATATTTAGCTCTTTCGCTAAGGCTTTTAATGAACGGGAAATTTCGGCGATTTCCAAGGTACGGTTATCGCTAAATTGTGGTACTCGCATCAGTTGCAAGTAATCAATCATGATCATGGATAAACCACCATTATCACGAGCAACACGACGCGCACGAGAGCGCACTTCTGTTGGTGTCAAACCCGCGGCATCATCAACGAAGAGTTTACCTTTTTCAACCAACAAGCCCATGGTTGATGACAATCGAGCCCAATCTTCATCATTAAGCTGGCCGGTACGAATTTTGGTTTGGTCGATGCGTCCCAGTGATGCCAACATACGCATCATGATTTGATCTGACGGCATTTCCAGTGAAAATACCAATGCAGGTTTGTCTTGCATCATTGCCGCGCTTTCAACCAAGTTCATGGCAAATGTGGTTTTACCCATTGATGGACGTGCTGCGACGATAATCAAATCCGATGGCTGCATACCCGCGGTCATTTTATCAAGATCGGTAAAGCCTGTTGATACCCCAGTAACACCATCGTGCGGTTGGCCATAAAGCTTTTCAATCTTATCGACCGTTTTTTCCATAATGGTGTGCACGCTTTCAGGGCCTTCGGATTTATTGGCGCGTTGCTCGGCAATAGCAAATACTTTACCCTCGGCAAAATCCAATAACTCGGCACTGCTTCTGCCACTGGTGTCATAACTGGCATCGGCGATTTCATTGGCAACACTAATTAATTCACGAGTAACGGCACGCTCACGAACGATGTCTGCATAGGCAAGAATATTGGCTGCACTAGGGGTGTTCTTCATCATCTCTGCGAGATAAACAAAACCGCCTACGTCATCGATCTTTTTCTGATTCTCGAGATCTTCTGACAAGGTAATCAAATCGACTGGATTACCCTTCTCGATTAAGTCACCGATACTTTGATAAATAATACGATGGCCACGAGAATAAAAATCTTCGGCAACAACCCGCTCAGAAACATTATCCCAGGCGTTATTATCAAGCAGCAGTCCGCCCAAAACGGATTGCTCAGCCTCCATAGAATGAGGGGCAACTTTTAAAAGCTCGACTTGCTTATCTTTGGGCTGTTTGAATGCCTGTTTTTGCGCCATGGGTGTTCAAATCCTGTACAGCTGAAGTTTTTACAAAGGTAGCTGTCCAATTTAAGCGATCTGAGGCCAAATTTGAAGTTAAAAATAATATATTTAGTGTGATTAAATGCCGCTAGCGTCAGATTCCTTGTCCTTTGTTGGTGGGCACTGCGCTAAAGTGAGGTAGTCTTCACCCAGCTTTTCTTTTTGCACTAATTTGACATCAAATTGCCATAGGTGGTGCAGGTGTTTAAGCACTTCGTGGTGATTTTGATGCAAAGGCGCATCATCTACCGGGATATATTCGAGTGTCAGTGAACGATCGCCATTGATATCTGCATTGATAATTTGCACATTGGCTTCTAACTGGCTCAAATCATATTGTTTCGACAGAGCGCTTCTCACTTTTTTATAACCTTGCTCATTATGAATCGCGACAACATCCATGTAATTGTTGCGCTCGTCATCGTGCAATTGAAATAACTTCATTTCGCGCATCAAACGTGGTGATAAAAACTGGCTGATAAAACTTTCATCTTTAAAATTCTGCATCGCAAATTTGATGGTTTCCAACCAGTCTTTACCGGCAATATCAGGGAACCAATGTTTGTCTTCCTCTGTTGGCTGCTCACAGATACGGCGAATATCCATAAACATCTTGAAGCCCAAAGCATAAGGGTTGATGCCAGAAAATGCCGGATGATTATATGGCAGTTGGGTAATCACATTAGAATGATGGTGAATAAATTCCATCATAAAGTTATCGCTCAACAGGCCTTCATCATAAAGGTGATTAATTAAGGTGTAATGCCAAAAACAAGCCCAGCCTTCATTCATAACCTGAGTTTGTCGCTGCGGGTAAAAGTACTGCGCTATTTTGCGCACAATACGGACGATTTCTCGTTGCCAAGTGTGCAATTTAGGCGCGTTCTTTTCGATAAAATAAAGGATGTTTTCCTGTGGGTGTTCAGGGAAATTGTGAGATTTTGGTACCTTGTCAGATTTAACTTGTTTATCAACGCGTTGCCATAAATCATCGAGGTGTGATTGGACAAACTTTTCACGGGCAATTTGCTGTTCTCTTTCTTGCGCAACCGACAGCTTTTGTGGGCGCTTAAAACGATCAACGCCAAGATTCATTAACGCATGACAGGCATCTAGGGTATCTTCGACCGCTTCAATACCGTATTTTTGCTCGCAGTCTTGAATGTAATGTTTCGCAAACAACAAGTAATCAATAATAGAATCGGCATCGGTCCAGGTACGAAACAGATAATTGCCTTTAAAGAACGAATTGTGACCATAGCACGCGTGCGCCATCACCAACGCCTGCATGATCATGGTGTTTTCTTCCATCAAATAGGCGATACATGGATTAGAATTGATGACGATTTCATAGGCCAAGCCCATATGACCGCGACTGTAGTTTTGCTGGGTCTGAATAAATTTCTTACCGTAACTCCAGTGATGATAACCAATGGGCATACCGATGCTGGCATAGGCGTCCATCATTTGTTCAGAGGTGATCATTTCAATTTGATTCGGATAATAATCAAGGCCGTATGAATCAGCAACGCGTTCTATATGGTTCTGGTAAGTTTTTAAGTTATCAAAACTCCAGTCGGGACCATCATCTAACCAGTCTTTACCGTGCTCATTACTGCTTGCTTTATTAGCCATAAGCCACCTCGGTTTTGTTGTCTTGTTTTTTAAACAGCTCTCGAAATACTGGGTAGATATCGGTTACTTGCTTAATTTGTCGCATGGTAAAGTGGCGATTTTCTAAGGCAAGCTTTTGATAGTGTTGCCACATCGCTTTGGGGACCAGTTTATTGATTTCTATGTAGGTAAAGTAGCGGCATACTGGCAACAAATTATTTTCCAATAACTGCATGCATTTCGGGGTATCGTCTTGCCAGTTATCACCATCACTGGCCTGGGCACCGTAAATGTTCCATTGCCCCGGTGGGTAACGGTCTTTGATGATTTCATCCATCAATGATAATGCCGACGAGACGATGGTGCCGCCAGTCTCTCTGGAGTAAAAAAACTCCTGCTCACTGACTTCTTTGGCGGTGGTGTGATGGGTAATGTACACCACATCAATCTTTTCATAGTTACGTGACAAAAATAGATACAGCATAATATAGAAACGCTTTGCCATATCTTTCGTTTGCTGGGTCATCGAGCCAGAAACATCCATCAAACAAAACATCACCGCTTTCGAGCTAGGCACGGATTGCTGCTGGTAATTGCGAAAGCGTAAATCAAAGGTATCGATAAAAGGCACTCTGCTGATTTTCGCTTTGAGATCAACAATCTGTTGCTCGAGTTGTTCAATTTGTTGTTGTCGTTGATTATCAAACTGTAAGGCTTGCAACGCGACTAATTCTTCATGCGCTTGTTCACAGCCTCTAAGTTCGCTGCGGGTAGATGAGGTCATGGCAATCTTGCGCGCCATCGATTTTTCCAGCGAGCGTACGATGTCTAAATTGGCAGGCACGCCATCACTACAATAGCCGCTGCGAACGGTTTTGGTTTCCTCTAATTGGTTTTGCTCGTTCTTGACCAGATTCGGTAATTCCAAATCTTCAAACAGTAAGTCGATGTATTCATCTGCGGAGATAGAAAAGCTAAATTCATCTTCACCATTGCCACTGTTTGAGGCATTACCCTGCCCTTGACCTTGGCCACTGCCACGTGGTGGTTTAGGCACTTTATCACCGCTATTAAATTGATCATTGCCCGGTAATACCATGTCTCGGCGCCCACCTTTACCGCGCTGAAACAACGGCTCTTTTAAGTCTTTATCGGGAATGGTGACATTTTGCTCTGACTTGTGGTCGGTGACCTGACGATCGGTAATTGATTTGGCCAAAGAGTCCTTAATTTGACGTTTATAGCGGCGTACAAATCTCTGGCGATTGACCATAGATTTGTTTTTTCCGTTCAAACGTCTGTCGATAAAATTTGCCATAGTACCTCCCTGCAAATTGTTTACCTTGACTCGCCCTGCTCCATTTGGGCAGGGCTCACTTCCTTATTTGAAGTGTGGCTCTATGAAGCTTTTCTCACCCGAAGGTACCATTCGCACAATAGGCGAACCTGTTTGTGGGTATAGCCTTTCTCGACCATGCGCTCAACAAACTGATCATGCTTCTTCTGGTCGTCTGATGAGGTTTTGGTGTTAAATGAAATCACCGGTAACAAGTCTTCGGTATTTGAGAACATCTTTTTCTCAATCACGGTACGCAGTTTTTCATAACTGGTCCAAAGCGGATTTTGGCCGTTGTTATTGGCTTTCGCCCGCAGCACAAAATTAACGATCTCATTACGGAAGTCTTTGGGGTTGGAAATACCCGCTGGTTTTTCAATTTTTTCCAACTCGTCATTTAAGGCACTGCGATCGAGGATTTGCCCGGTATCAGAATCGCGATACTCTTGGTCTTGAATCCAAAAATCCGCATACACAACGTATCGATCAAAGATATTCTGACCGTATTCTGAGTACGACTCGAGATACGCCGTTTGAATTTCTTTACCGATAAATTCAATGTATTGCGGAATCAAATACCCTTTGATGAATTCCAAGTACTTGTCGTTACTTTCTTTTGGTAATTGTTCGCGCTCAATTTGTTGTTCAAGCACATAAAATAAGTGCACCGGATTAGCCGCAACCTCACCGTGTTCAAAATTAAAAACACGAGACAAAATCTTAAAGGCAAATCGCGTCGATAGACCGTTCATGCCCTCATCAACGCCAGCAAAATCGCGGTATTCCTGAAATGATTTGGCCTTAGGATCGGTGTCTTTAAGGCTTTCACCGTTATAGACCCGCATTTTCGAATAAATGCTTGAGTTATCAGGTTCAATTAAGCGCGACAAGACGCTGAACTGTGACAAAATATCTAAAGTGTTTGGTGCGCATTTGGCGTGGTTTAATTCGCTATTGGACAACAATTTCTGGTAAATTTTCACTTCTTCGCTAACACGTAAACAGTACGGCACTTTGACGATGTAAACTCTATCGAGAAATGCCTCATTGTTTTTATTGTTGCGGAAACTCTGCCATTCAGATTCATTGGAATGGGCTAGAATGATGCCGTCAAACGGCAGTGCTGATAAGCCTTCCGTTGGGTTGTAATTCCCTTCTTGAGTTGCCGTTAGTAACGGATGCAATACCTTGATTGGCGCTTTAAACATTTCAACAAATTCCATAATGCCTTGGTTGGCTCTACACAGAGCACCAGAGTAGCCATAAGCATCGGGATCGTTTTGCGCAAAATGTTCAAGTCGGCGGATATCAACCTTACCGACCAATGATGAGATATCTTGGTTGTTGTCATCACCAGGTTCGGTTTTGGCAACCGCAATTTGCGCCAGAATTGAGGGGTGTAACTTAACCACTTTAAATTTGGAAATATCGCCACCAAATTCTTGTAATCGTTTCGCCGCCCAAGGCGACATGATGGTATTAAGGTAACGCGCCGGGACTTTGTATTCTTCGGTTAAGATTTTGCCATCGGAATCAGCGTCAAATAAACAAAATGGATGGTCATTCACCGGTGACAATTCACCGTTAGCAGAAAGTACGTAAATTGGCTCTTGTTGCATCAGACCTTTGAGCTTTTCCGCCAAAGACGATTTACCGCCCCCGACAGGTCCCAAAAGATACAAGACTTGTTTCTTCTCTTCCAAGCCTTGGCTGGCATGGCGCAAATATGAGACGATCTGTTCAATAGCCTCTTCCATACCAAAGAATTCGGAAAATGCTGGATACCGAGCGATAACTCGGTTTGAGAAAATACGACTCATAACAGGGTCCGCAGCCGTGTCTATCATTTGCGGGTCACCTATGGCTGCCAGTAAACGTTCCGCAGCATTGGCATAGGCCATTTTGTCGTCACGGCAAACGTCTAAAAACTGTTGCAGACTCATCTCTTCTTGGCGAGCCTGTTCATAACGGCTTTGGTAATGTTCAAAAATGCTCATAACGCCTCCAACTGCGATAGTCTCTTATAATAATTAGACCGGGAAATCCAAGTAAGTTTGCAAATAATTGCCAAAATCACTGCTTTTATTTGTAACCAAATTCTTCTTATCGCGGTTCCAAACGGGGTGAATAAACAGTCACTTTGTGTCAAAAAAGCCTAAACATTTCATTCACCTGCTAATTTAACCATGGCACAAATGCAGCACTTGGCAAGTTTGTCTATACTGAAGAGATATACGAAAAATCGCGGCAATTGGATTGCTCAAAAACGATTAAAAAACAGACTACCATTTCGTCAAAACAGGCGGCCCAAAAAGAGTGATATGCCCGAAAAAGCGTTTAAAAACTCGATACGAGTATCTATTTGCGACGAACCCTCATCATTTTCAACGATAATCCAGCATTCAATTAGCAGCTCGCTTTAACCACAGTCGATTAACTTAGCTGCTGCTTAGCTTTTGTCTTGGCTTTTGTCTTGGCTTTTGTCTTGGCTTTTGTCTTGGCTTTTGTCTTGGCTTTTGTATTTGGCTTTTGTATTTGGCCACAAATTAGACATAAAAAAACAGCGCATCACACCAGTGACACGCTGTTTTTCTGCTACCTAAAATCGTTGCTAAAAAGCCTTATTGATAGGCGACAACAACATTACCACTCACCGTTGACGCTTTAACTAACGCACTGCCGTTGCCCAGTCGGGTTTCCAACTTAGAACTTGGGCCATATTTGGCTTTATCCACTTCATCGTCACTGACTTTATTGATAATACGACCACCGGCATTTGAGTTGACGGTAATATCGGCATTAACACCTTTTTGCATGGCTAACTCCACCTTACCGCTGACAGTCGACAGGCGCAGTAAGCCGTTATCAGAAAGCTCAACTTTGGCATCAACATTACCACTAACACTGGACAAGTTGGCATCTTTGACTTGTTCTAATTCAATATCAAGCTCGCCAGATACCACACTGGCGGTAACTTCAGAAGACACACTTTGTGCATCAATATCACCACTGACGGCATGATAATTAAGTATACCTTTGGAATTTTTGTCGTTGATGTCACCACTTACCGTCGATAAGCGAATATGGCCATCAAGGTTATTGGTATCTACGTTACCGCTGACACTTTCCAGTTCGATGTCTTTACTAAGGTTTTTCGCATCGATAGAGCCGCTAACGGTTTTGATGCTAGTGTCATTATGAATATTTGATACCACAACATCACTGGAAACCCCTTTAAAGCTAACATCAGCGGTCTTAGGTAGATTGATCACCAAATCGGTTTCTTTGGCTTGGTTATCCCAAAAACTGCTGTTCATTTGTTTTGGCATTTTAACAACGATGGTGACGCGCTTGCCGTCAACAGTAAAGACAAAATCGGTAGCCTTTTCATCCAGTCGACCTTTAACCCATACTTCATCATCATCGGTACCAATAATGGTTACTTTACCACGCAGGTTATCAATTTTAACGCGAGCATCCGCAGCAACAGCTTTTCGTTCATCAACGCTTTGGTTTTCAGCGTGAGCCGATGTTATCAGCGCAAAGCAACCAATCAGTGCCGCTAGGTAATGTTTTATATTGCGAGCATATTTCATAATTCTTTCTCTTCTTTTCGTTTTAATTGATCGGCTTACACGCTTCATCAATTAAATAGATTGCCATTTAGGGCTATACAATTGGTCAAGCAAGCTCAGTTCTTGTTGCTGTGTCCACTTCAACAGGTTAAGCAAATCCTTATTATTAGGATCTTCCTGTAACGCCTTCAATAATGACTCTTGTGCCGAATCAAGCTCATCAAATTGTTGTTTAATATTGTCTGGTAGCTGGGTTAAATCCGGCTCACCAAAACTCACCAGCATACTGTTTCGTTGCTCTTGATATTGCTCTTGAAGCAAGCTCACAGGGTCGACAGCTGCTACTTCAACCGGTGCTTGCACTTGTTGAGTCGGTAATAGTTGCCAAGTCAACAAAACGGCGAATACAACTGAGGCGGCCCATGCATATGGCGTGAATGTCGCACGGCTTTTTGGCTGCTCTTGCTGTGATCTGTGTTCAATCGCGTGTTCGATACCAGCCCATAAGTCTCTTTGTGGCTGAATGTCTTTATCTAGCGTCTCGATCTGCTGTTGAAGCTCTTGATCTGTCATAGTTTTTCTCATCAGGATAACCACTCCTTCAATAAATTTCTGGCACGATGAAAATGAGATTTGCTGGACCCCACCGCCATGTTCAACATGGTGGCTATTTCTTCATGCCGATAACCTTCTACCGCAAACAAAACAAACACTAGTCGAGCTTTTTCGGGTAAGCGCAATATCGCTTTATCAATATCCGACAGGTCTTGTATTTCGTTTCCTGCTGGCTCGGTGTTTACTTGTTCTTCAATACTGAATACTTTTTGCACCCAGGATTTTTGTTTGCGCATATGTGTCAAAACCGTATTGGTTGCCACTGAATGCAACCAAGTGGAAAACTTTGCATCGCCTTTAAAACTGCCGATTTTTTGCCAGACTTGTACAAACACTTCTTGGGCAACATCTTCGGCTTGCTCACGATTTGTCAGCATTCTCAGACACAATGCATACACTTTACCTATATGCAATTCATATAATTTGGCAAACGCTTGTCGATCACCCAAGGTGGCAGCTGCGATCCATTCGCCTTCCTGCTTTTGCGCAAACATTTGCTGAGCATCTATAACCGTGTTATCCGCGGACACTTGTTAAATTTTCCTTTATCCTTGGCTGTTGTTATTAACTATGACGTACAACTTTTTAAAAAGGTTTAAAGAGAATATAAAAATATTCTAGAATTAAACATGGATGTTTAATATATCAATCACTTAGCTAAAAATAAAAGTTTGATAGCAAAGTTTTAGGCGAACGGTATGAAAGTAAATTGTGATCTTGGCGAACACGCCAATAATGAAGAAAACCCTGACGCGCACATTATGCCCTATATCGATATGGCAAACATAGCGTGCGGTGGTCATGCCGGTGATGCGCAAACGATGGCAGATACTATTGCCATGGCGAAGAATGAACAGGTTATTATTGGTGCTCACCCAAGTTACCCTGACCGTGCTAATTTTGGCCGAGTGTCATTAACGCTACCTAAAGACGCGTTAGTCAATAGCCTGGTTGAGCAAATCGACGCATTGCACAGTGCGGCAACAAAGCAAGACGCTAAAGTTAGCTATGTAAAGCCCCATGGTGCGTTATACAACGATATGATGAAAGACTCTGATATATTTAGTTCGGTGTGTGCGGCAGTGGCAAAAACCAATCGCCAACGAACGCCTCAGCAAAAGCTGATGATTCAAGCTTTGGTGGATAATAGCGAGCAGCGGGATATTGCCAAACAATATAATATTGAACTGATTTATGAAGCATTTGCAGACAGAGGCTTACTCAGTGATGGACGATTGCAATCTCGGCAGTACGACAACGCCTTAATTACCGATCGCATCAAAGTGAAAAAACGTGTGCATCAACTGATTGCTCATCAGGAAATGACCACCGTCAACAGCGAGATCATTACCATTAAAGCAGACACCTTATGTTTGCATGGCGATAACCCAAATGCTGCTGATATCGTAACCACGATTCGTACCGTGCTTGAGGAATTAAACGAGGATGGCTAACCATTACCCGTTGAAAAGCTTTCAAGCATTAAGTGAAACGGCAATCTTATTTTGCTGGGCAGAGATTATCGACCCACAGTTAAATCAATGCATTCATCGTTGCAAACAGGCAATCGCTAACAAGTTTACTGACATCATAGTCGATATCGTCTGTTCTTATAGCAGCATGATAGTGCACTTACAGCCGCCAACCACAGCCAATACAGCGCTGCTTGAAGACATGGTCAGGCACATCAAAAAAAGCATTGAATTGCCATCAGAAGCCAACAAAGTCCAGAGTAAACTGCATCACATTGATGTCTATTATGGATACGATGCGGGTTGGGATCTTGCCTATATGGAGCAGCAATGTCAGCTTACCTTGCAAGACATTATTGCACGTCATACTGCGCCGACGTATCAAGTCTTTGCCAATGGCTTTATGCCAGGCTTTGCGTATATGGGCATTATTGACCAACAGCTCATATTACCTCGGCACAGCACGCCACGCACCAGCATTCCAAAAGGTGCGGTAGCGATAGCAGAGCAGCAAACCGCTATATACCCCAAAGCATCACCTGGCGGATGGCTTATTCTTGGTCAAACTGCGATGTCGCTAATAACAGCAGATGAGCTGTCACCTACGCCGGTATTGCAAGCCGGTGATCAAGTGAAGTTTAACGCCATCAGTGAGCAACAGTTTGTGCAGCAAGGCGGCTCTGTTATGACAAACAACGATGCATGGTAAGCACAATATGAATCGCATCAATCTAGACATCGTCAAAGCCGGCGCCTACACCTTAATTCAGGATTTAGGCCGCGCTCAGGTGCAGCATTTAGGTTTTAGTGGCAGTGGTGCCATCGATGAACACGCGTTCTTATGGGCAAATAAGTTACTCAATAACCCAATCAATACGCCAATGTTGGAAATAACCCTTGGCCAAGTACAGATAAAGTTTTCCGAAGAGTGTGTTATTGCTCTTACCGGCGCCGATTGTAATGCCTTTAAACAGCTCGATAGCCCGCACATGTCAGGGCATTTGTCTACGCCAAAGCAAAGGGTTGCAAACTGGACGTCAACACTGATCAACAAAGATGAAATACTCACCTTACAATTACCGCAACAAGGCTTGAGGAGCTACTTGGCATTTGCCGGTGAAATGCAACTTAAGCCTTGCCATAATGCCTATGCGACAAACCCTGGTGAGAGCATAGGTGGCTTAGATGGCAAACCATTGCAGCCAGGCAGTCAGTTATCAGTCAATGCGTTCGAGCAGCCATCGCGATGTTTTAACGTGCCCAAAGCCTATCAATCAGACTACCCAGCAATGGCGACACTGCAATACTTACCCAGTTTGCTGCTGCAAAAACAAGCACAAAATATTAGCGACAGTTTTCACCAGCAACACTATGACATCGATCCAGCGTCCAATCGCATGGGCTATCGTCTTAAAGGTAAGCCGGTACAGATAGAATCGAATAACGTCATTTCACGGCCAACCTGTTTTGGTGCCATTCAATTACCAGCAGACGGCCAACCTATAGTGCTGATGAAAGATGCGCAAACCATTGGGGGTTACCCAGTGATCGGCAGCCTTAGCCGTCAAAGCGCTTGGCAATTAGCACAGATGCGGCCAGGACAAAAAGTGCGGTTTCAGCCGGTATCACTGGAGCATGCCAGTGTGCAAACGAAATTAATGTATCAATTTTTCTTTGCTGAGGCGTCAGGGCAGGTACGAATCGACAGCACCACATAAAGACCGATAGATAGCAGCGCCGCGGTGGCAAGTTTACCGTAGAGATTAGGCACCGCAAAAAACACCGAAAAACCACCAAATAACAGAATAGATATCACGGCCAGGCGTTTGGCTTTTTTTGGGATACAACGATTGGTTTGCCAGTTGTGAATAATAGGTCCAAACAGTTTATTGTTCAGTAACCAGTTGTGCCAACGGCGTGACGACTTAGCAAAACATGCGGCGGCCACCAACAAAAAAGGCGTTGTTGGTAATACCGGCAAAAACACCCCGAGCAAGGCTAAACCGACAAAACCAAAACCGACAGACAGATATAAAAAGCGTTTCATCGACAACGGTCTCGCACATTAACGCCAAGGATTGTTGTCGTGATATTTGATTTGCATGCCTTTGAGGAAGTTACGTAAGAACTGATCTTTACACTGGCGATAGTGTTTATGATCCACCTTTCTAAAAAACGCGCTGATTTCAGACTTACCAACGCGAATGCCCGCCAATGACAATAACTCTATCATGTCAGCATCATTGAGATTTAAAGCAATCTTCAACTTGCGCAAGGTAATATTATTGCTCAGTTTCTTTTCTGGTTTAGGTTGTTCGCCTTCACGTTTACCACGATTTTTATTGATTAAGCCATTAAGGAATATTGCCAGCATGGTATCGGTAAGGTTTACCAGTTTCGGATCATCATCCTTACGCAGCCAATGATGCAAACTTGGTAATTCGATTTTAGCATCAGCTTCAGCAAAAATAGCCAGCATTTCGGCGTCACTGTAACTGAAGATGTAGCGTAGACGGCGCAGAATATCGTTATTGGTCATAATAGTGGGTACTAACTCAGGTTAAACTTGCTTAATGTCGATCATTGCCTCTCGGCTATGACCCGTAATCTCTAATGCTTGCACATATTCATGCCATAATCGGTTGCGATTGTGGGCATATTCTTTTAACAATAGGTGTGGATAAATGGCGCTGTGTTGATCATCAAACGCAAGTCGAAAGCCATGCTTACCGACCGGCTCAATGGCCATTAGTTTAACCATTTTTTTATGGCTGACAGGTGACTTCGCCTTACCTTGCGCCGAGGTTTGTTCACTAGGCGAATAAACGCGCAAGAACTCATAGCTCAAGCTTTGCTGAAAATTATCGTCGAAATGCAAGACTAACTCATGGTCTTGGTGATTCAATTGCATCTGCGTTATCACATTCACCTACTTAATAAACACAACTCTATGTCGCTATTATACAAAAAAAAGAGCAATACCCGAGAGATATTGCTCTTTATTTCAGTTATTTGACTCGCACGCTACAGGATAAAGCGACTTAAATCTTCGTCTTTAACCAAAACGGTCAGTTTTGATTCAACGTAGTCTTTGTCGATGCTAATGGTTTGTCCAGACTTAGCATCCGCTTGAAATGATAGTTCTTCAATTAAGCGTTCCATTACAGTGTGCAAGCGACGAGCACCAATATTTTCGGTGGTTTCGTTTACTTGCCAAGCCGCTTTGGCAACCGCTTCAATACCATCTTGAGTGAATTCAACATGCACTCCTTCGGTTGCTAACAAGGCGATATATTGCTCTGTTAGTGAGGCATTTGGTTCGGTTAAAATACGAATAAAGTCCTCAACGGTCAATGCTCTTAATTCAACACGAATAGGCAGTCGACCTTGCAATTCAGGGATCAAATCACTTGGTTTAGCCATTTGGAATGCACCAGAGGCAATAAACAAGATGTGATCGGTTTTCACCATACCGTGTTTGGTGGTGACGGTAGACCCTTCAACCAATGGCAATAGATCACGTTGCACACCCTCACGAGATACATCAGGACCACCGGCGGCGTCACTGCGCTTACAAATCTTGTCAATCTCATCAATGAAGACAATGCCATTTTGCTCAACCGCTTCGAGTGCTTTTTCTTTCAAGTCTTCGCTGTTAACCAGCTTACTGGCTTCTTCTTCCTGTACCGCTTTTAACGCTTCCTTGATTTTCATTTTGCGTTTTTTGGTTTTATCCGATGACATGTTTTGGAACATGCTTTGCAGCTGGTTGGTCATCTCTTCCATGCCAGGAGGCGCCATGATTTCCATGCCAACCTGCGGTTGCGCAACATCGATTTCAACTTCTTTATCGTCCAACTTGCCTTCGCGTAATTTTTTACGGAATACTTGACGAGTTGACGCATTGTCGGCCTGTTCGGTCTCACCAAACGTATTTCTTGGGTTAGGCAATAAAATATCGAGAATACGCTCTTCAGCGGCTTCTTCCGCTTTAAACTTAACGCGTTCCATTTCAACTTCTTTGGTTAGTTTTACGCCCATATCCGTTAAATCACGAATGATGGTTTCAACTTCCTTACCCACATAACCGACTTCGGTAAATTTAGTTGCTTCGACTTTGATAAATGGTGCATTAGCAAGCTTGGCTAAACGGCGAGCAATCTCGGTTTTACCAACACCGGTAGGGCCTATCATCAAAATATTTTTAGGCGTTACTTCAGCACGTAATTCGTCACTTAATTGCATTCTGCGCCAGCGATTACGCAAGGCTATGGCGACGGCTTTTTTAGCATCGTTTTGGCCAATAATGTGGCTATCCAGTTCATGAACAATTTCACGAGGAGTCATATTCGACATATTTTTTTCCTATTTAAACACCCGGTTACAGCGACAAACCAGGCTTAGATATTAAATTTCGTCAATGGTTTGAGTCAGGTTGGTGAAGACACAGATGTTACCAGCGATGGTAAGCGACTTTTCAACGATGTCGCGAGCAGACAACTCGGTATTTTCCAACAGTGCAGTAGCAGCAGCTTGGGCGTAGTTACCGCCAGAGCCTATGGCAATCAGATCGTTTTCTGGTTGCACCACGTCGCCGTTACCGGTAATGATTAACGAGGCGGTTTCATCCGCGACAACCAACATCGCCTCTAGGCGACGCAAGGCTCGGTCACTACGCCAGTCTTTGGCTAATTCTACCGCTGCTTTCGTTAAGTGCCCCTGATGCATATCAAGCTTGCTTTCCATACGCTCAAATAGCGTGAAAGCATCGGCAGTACCACCGGCAAAGCCAGCTAATACTTTATCATTATGGAGACGGCGAACTTTACGAGCATTACCTTTCATCACGGTATTGCCCAGACTTACCTGACCATCACCGCCGATACATACTTTGCCATTGCGGCGTACAGAAACTATGGTTGTCACATCGAACCTCTACAAATAAAAACCGAAGTTATATCCAAACACAGAGGGTCTTGTGGATAGAACGTCGGTAGGAAATATCTACTTGTAGATTAATGTGGGAATGACTGGCGGTGTTTTCAAGTCCAAAGCCAAATTTGGCAGTAATTAACCTTATTGCTTTTCAAGGTATGTTTGGCCTTTTCAGCCATACGTTTGCGTTCAAACGGTCCTAGTACCACTTTGTACCAAACGCCATTCTTACCTTGTGTGCGGCGAACTTCACTAGCATATCCAGCAAAGGCAATGGTCGCTTTTAGCTGGTCAGCTTGTGATTTGCTGCGAAACGAACCACATTGCATTTGATACGGGCCTTTTTGTTTTACATCGTAAATGGACTCGTCTACTTCAACGTTTTTGTTGGTAAGTTCTTCAGGATATTCAAAGCGTTCTTGTGGCACCGGGGCAATTTGATCTGCCACGTCTTCAACAGGCGCTGACGAGGATTGAGCAACATCGTTTGCTGTTGAGGTGGTTTGCGCGGTATCAACTTCAGGGGCGTTATCTTTTAATAACTTCAAGCCATAGCCAAAGCCAACAATGACCACAACAATTAAGCCAAGGTATACCTTAGCATTACCTTGTGTTTTAGCCTGCTTGCTATTTTTTTTGCCTTTATAGGGATTACGTTGTTTTTTCTTGGCTCTCGGATTCCGAGTCACATAGTCTTTATGAGCCATAGCGCGTTCACTTTTAATTGAGAAGATTATTATTGTCGTTACAAAATAAGTTTAACTCAGTCGTGCACAAAATACAGCCCTTTTATTGCGCTCGAGGCACGGTATTTATTCGTTACAGTGCCATATTACAGGGAGGATTTACCAAGTGAGTTCTTGTGGGTCGATGTCGATTGACCAACGAACCTTGTTTTTCAATGGGTGTTGCTGAATATTATCGGTGAGTTGTTTCACGGCATTGTGCAGCGCAGCTCGATTTGCCGATTGCACTAACAAATGAAAACGAAACTTACCGGCCTTTTTTTCCATCGGTGGCGGAACCGGACCACTGAGCATACAATCCCCCAACTCTATGGCACTAATATCCCTTAAAAATTGCTGTGGTAAGTGCGACGCATTGGCTTCAGCGCGAAATAATGCCTGAAAACTATAGGGCGGCATAAACGCTTGTTGTCGTTCGGTTAGGGCAAATTGCGCGAAATGACCATAGCCATTATTGACCAAATCTTGTAATAAAGGATGTTCAGGAAATTGCGTTTGCACGTACACCTTACCTTTTTTACTTTCACGTCCTGCACGGCCAGACACTTGCACCAACAGTTGTGCCATATGTTCCGGCGCACGAAAATCATAACTGTATAGTGCACCATCGACATCGAGCACCGCGACCAAGGTCACATTGGCAAAGTGATGCCCTTTAGCGAGCATTTGTGTGCCCACCAATATCTGATGCTCATTGTCATTAATCTGTTGCAGCAATTTTGCTAATTGGCCCTTTTTACGAGTGCTGTCGCGGTCAATACGTACCGATGAATACTCGGGAAATAATTCATTAAGGCGCTGCTCAAGTTGCTCAGTGCCTTGGCCCATGGTCTTTAAACGAATGCTACCGCATTGTTGGCATTGCTTGATGACACGTTTTTGACTACCACAATGATGACACACCAATAGGCCTTGATTTTGATGCAATGTATAAGGCTTGTTACAGCGCTGACAATCACAAATCCAGTTACATTCTTGGCAGGTCATCGCCGGTGCAAAACCGCGTCGATTGAGAAATAACAACACTTGCTCATCTTTCGCTAAGGTTTGTTCAATCGCCAACTTAAGCGTCCCTGACATGCCGAATTCAGAGAGCTCTCTGGCCATATCAATCAATTCAATATCCGCCAGCTGACTGTTACCGGCACGCTCTGTTAATTGGTGGTAGTGGTATTTGCCTGACTTGGCATTATGTAAGGTCTCTAGCGCCGGTGTTGCACTGCCCAATACAATAGGAATGTTTAATTGTCGCGCTCTGAGAATGGCAATATCTCTGGCGTGATAGCGAAAGCCATCTTGCTGCTTAAAGGAGCCATCATGTTCTTCATCAATAACGATAAGTCCAGGATTAAGCATCGGCGTAAACACACCCGAACGAGTGGCAATGATAATCGCCGCACTACCGGATTTGCTGTGCAGCCATGTTTGTAACCGCTCTTTGTCACTTAACGCGGAATGATGCAAGGCGACAGGCACGGCGAAGCGCTTTTCAAAACGGCTTAAGGTTTGTGGCGTTAAACCGATTTCTGGCACCAATACCAACACTTGTTTGTTTTGTTGCAGTACCTTTTCAATCAATTGCAAATAGACTTCAGTTTTACCACTACCGGTGATGCCATCAACCAGATGACACGAATAAGACTCTAGTTCATTGGCAATGGCGCTGATAACCAAGGATTGCTCTACCGATAAACGCGGCTTATTACTTTCCCTCAACTGCTGTTGATGGAAGGTATAAACCTCATTGGTTATCACATCTTCTTCTAATAACTCTTTTTTCAACAGAGCATTCAATTGTGCTTTGCTAAAACCAGCCATACGAATTTCTGGCCAGGTTAATTCCTTATCGCCGGTAAAAAATGCTAATAGCGCCAATTGTTGATGGGCGCTGGCCTTAATTTTGGCTTTTTGATCAGCAAATTGTTGCTCACTCAACAACGGATTTCTCCGCCAGCATGGTGTAGGTTCGAGATCTTGTGGCGCCACTTGCCTTAATAACACAGGCAATGCGGTGGCAAACACTTCACCAACTGGATGATGATAATAACGACTGATTAAGCTTAAAAACGCCACTTGCTCTTCGTTTAAGTTGCCCTGACTTGGCAATATACCGCTGATCGATTTAATTTTATCGGCATCGTATTGACAATCGGTATCGACGGCCAAAACCACGCCAATCAGGTTACGATTAGCAAATGGCACCAAGACGCGACTACCAGGCAGAAGAGCTTGTTCAGACAGCGCTGAATCATATTGATAGGTAAATGATTGTCGCATCGGCACGGGCAGAGCGACATCGATGAAAATATCCTTATTAGGCAAAGCAGTATCGTTTTTTGTTGGTAAAATTAGCTGTCTAATATTGTGACCAGTATGCTGACATTTGCCAAGCGAAAATAAAAGTACAAAAAATAACTTATTTGCGTAGAATTTAGTTGAACATTAGCCTTGTATCACGTATCATGCGCACCCTTAAATTGTAACTCGTATGGTGTCTGGCACAGGATCAGATGGCGATACGGCCTAAACAGAGGTTATCCCATGAAAGAAGGTATTCACCCTAATTACGTAGCTATCAAGGCAACTTGTTCTTGTGGCAACGTTATCGAAACTCGTTCAACGGTAGGTAAAGATTTGTACCTAGACGTATGTTCAGAGTGTCACCCGTTCTACACTGGTAAGCAAAAAGCTGCTGAGACTGGTGGTCGTGTTGACAAATTCAACAAGCGTTTCGCAATGCTTGGTAAGAAGTAATTATTACTTCGACCGAAAGGTTTTAAAAAAAGGCGCTCAGGCGCCTTTTTTGCTATCTAAAGCGATAACTTTTTAATCTCCGTTATCTGCACAGCACTGTGCAAACTATTGCCCGCAAAATCTCAACAACTCTTTCTAAAGCACGTTCTATTATTTGCGCCGAGTAAATCTTTTCATTTTTATTCGCGTGATGTCCACTTTATCTAAGCTGCAATATATTAAAACTATTAAAAAGTAACAAAATCTGAAATTTGTCTTAAAATTTATAGTACACTTTCGTAAAACAACTACTAGAAAATCAATATGTTCAAGCACTTAACTTCGATATTTGCAGTACTGGCTATCAGCGGATGTGTCGCAACATCAGATCAGAGCGAAGATTCGGCTCAACATTTACAGCAAGTAAACAACAAACTCGATAGCATGGAAAAAAACCTGACCACGCAAATTGACGCCCAATGCCAACAAGATAATCAAGCACTGGTTGATGAACTTGTGGTGGCTTTGGAGGCACAAAAGGTTGATCAAAAATCCCCAGAAAAAGAAATAGTTTATGTTGAAAATTGCAGTGAAGAAAGCAAGGACGACGCCGTGGTTGCCTCTGACAAAATGATCATTGGTGGTATTGAAAGCGTGTTTTTTACCAAAGAAAAACTGAAATATTCGGCTCGTATAGACACAGGTGCAGTAACATCGTCGCTGGGTGTTTATAACGAAAAACGATTTGAACGTGACGGCAAAAAATGGGTGCGATTTAGCCTAAACAAAGATGAAAATGCTCACACCTATGAATACCCAATAGATCGCATCATCCGCATTATTCAACAAACCAGTAGTGACGTTAATCGCCGTCCAGTGATTAAAATGCGTTTCAAACTCGGAGACAAAGATTTCAGCGCCGATTTTTCACTCGCTGATCGAGATCACCTCGAATACCAGGTGTTGCTTGGCCGAGAATTTTTACAAGATATTGCCATGGTCGATGTTAGTGCCAAATTCTTACAAGGTGGAGAATAATCAGTGACATCAAGTAAACCGTTTTTAATTTTTATCGCGTTTTTATTTATTGCGGGCCTTTCGAGCATTTATCATCGCCATGCAAAAATGGGGGTACCATTAACCCCGGGTGAACAAGTTGATATATGGCAAATTGAAGCGAGTATTCAATTTACCGGTTCTGGCGATCCGGTAACGGCGACACTGACACTGCCAAAAGATAATAACTTTGAACTGGTCGATGAGTTTACCGCATCACCAGGTTACGGCATGAACATAGATCGTGACGAAGACAACCCTTCAGTCACATGGAGTAAGCGCGAGGCCGAAGGCAAGCAACTGCTGTATTATCAAGCGTCGGTCAAACTTGCGGTTGCACCTGATCCTATGCCTGCACCAATGACAACCCCAGAACCAGTTCCGTTTGATGAGCCGATGCAAAGCTCATTAGATACCTTATTTGACAGTATTTACGGTAAATCAGGCAGTCAATCATCGCTGGTTATACAAGCTCGTAAAGCGCTAAACTCCGATGATCAAGACGTTGCCATTTTAAAATCACAATATTCAAAAACCAAAATATTTACCCAGTTAATGTTAATGGCGGATATCCCTTCTCAGCGGGTACGCGGTTTAACCCTTGAAGATGGTCGCCGCAACCAAAGTCTGATTCCATTGGTGCAACTATACATTAATGATAATTGGCAATTACTCGACATTGAATCAAAATCAATCGACGACGAGTTGCCTGTCTTAGTGTGGCAGCAAGGCGTACCATCACTGTTAGACTTAGAAGGCGGTCGCAATTCTAAAGTAAGATTCTCAATCAGTAAAACCACCACCAGCGCGGTTATAGAGGCTAACAACTCGGCCAAACAAGGCGACTTTTTTGATTTTGGTTTATATCAATTACCACTCGAAGAGCAAAACCTGTTTAAAGGAATATTGTTGCTTCCAGTAGGTGCGCTAGTTGTGGTGTTTTTACGGGTCATAATCGGCCTAAAATGTAGCGGTACCTTTATGCCGATATTAATCGCCACCTCGTTTATACAAACCGAATTGCTTAACGGCGTCGTTGGTTTCTTATTAATCGTATCGGCCGGCTTAGTCATTCGATCGTATCTGTCGCATTTGAATTTGCTGCTGGTGTCGAGGATATCAGCCGTGGTCATCGTCGTTATTGGTATCATTACCGTGTTTACTGTATTTGCCTTTCGCATGGGCCTTACAGAAGCCCTGACCATCACCTTTTTCCCAATGATTATAATGGCTTGGACCATTGAGCGGATGAGTATCCTGTGGGAAGAAGAAGGCGGCAAAGAAGTGCTGATTCAAGGTTCCGGTTCGATGATCGTCGCTATAGTGGCCTACCTCTTAATGGACAACCATATGATACGTCACTGGGCATTTAACTTTTTAGGTGCTCACGCCATCGTCATGGCATTGATTTTAATGATGGGCCAATACACTGGTTACCGACTGTTAGAATTGCGTCGTTTTAAGCCTATGGCTGAAGATTAAGGCAAAGGGAGCAGATTATGTTTGATTTTGCCAACCCATTTAAATTGCGCGACCGCGGCATTATGGGCATGAACCAACGTAACTTTTCCTACATTGGCCGCTACAACGATCGCGCTTTGTATCCAAATGTCGATGACAAGCTCAAAACCAAGCATTTGGCGCTAGAGCATGACATTGCGGTACCGGATCTAATTGGTGTTGTGCGCTTCCAATATGAAGTCAATCAGGTATTTAAATTACTGGACCAACACAGTGGCTTTTGCATAAAACCGGCCAAAGGCAGTGGTGGCAAGGGCATATTGGTTATTCTCAAGACCGATGAAAAAGGCTATATGAAAGCCAGCGGTGAATACGTTCCCAAAGACGAAGTAATCAGACATTGCAGTAATATTCTCGCCGGCCTATTCAGTTTAGGTGGTGCAGCGGATGTAGCCGTAGTAGAAGCCTTGATTCAGTTCGACCCTATTTTTGCCGGATTAAGCCATGAAGGTGTGCCTGATCTTAGGGTAATCGTCTTTCAAGGCTACCCGATGATGTCAATGTTACGTTTGGCGACACACGCCAGTGACGGCAAAGCAAATTTACACCAAGGTGCGGTTGGCGTTGGCATCAATATAGCCACAGGTAAAGCCAAACGTGCGGTGCAATACGACAGGCCGATAAAAGCTCACCCTGATACCGGTAAAATTTTCGCCGATATTGAAATACATAACTGGGATCGCTTATTAGAGCTTTCTGCTGGCTGTTTTGAAATGTCGGGGTTGCGCTACCTAGGTGCAGATATCGTTTTAGATAAAGAAAAAGGGCCTATGGTGCTCGAGCTCAACGCTCGCCCTGGTCTGGCCATTCAAATAGCAAACGGCATGGGTATGCTGCCTCGTTTGAGACAACTTGAGGCTCTTGACCATCGTCGCCCCAAAAGCGTTGAAGAGCGAGTCGAATATGCCAAAACCCACTTTAGTGACTAACCTAACCATTCATTTGGTTACGACTTTATTGATCTTTACATCTGCGTTTAGTGCAACGACTTTTGCTGCATCAAAAAAACAACAGCCAGTAACATTTGGTGAAGATATTGCAATGCGTTGTGTTGAACTGCACGATAAGTTAAACCAACCGGTAGCCATTACCGCAAAAGACAGTTTTGACGGCAACATCCAACAACTCGAACAAATATTGACCCCCGCATACAACCTATTATTCGAAAGTTTTTTGTACGCTAACGTGTTATCAGATAGCAAGTTAATTAAAGCCGCAGAACAATGTCAGCTGTCCGCAGCGGTCAATATTGATGCCTTTCTCGGCAGTCAAACCGTTACCTCAGTGCTTGATAATGCTGAACCATACGCAAAAACGCCTTTGCAAATACGGGTGTTAAAAAAATATCGATATCGCAATAAATTGCTTGGTAATGAAGATTTTGCGAGTTTAAAAGCGCAAGGCAAAGAAGCGTCCGTGCTTTTTCGTAAAGGCACAAAAGATAAAGTAAAAGAAAAATTTAAGCTGCCACCAAATTGTGCCAATGGTTTGGAAGATAAGTACAAAAAACGATACGTCAAAAATGACCGAATTGATGCCCAAATTGAAGGTTCAACCTATGCCACATTTATCAGACGATTACCTGATGAACAGTGCCGTAAAATGGCCTACGCCCAATATCAGGGACGACATAGCAAGACCAATCAAGAGCATTTATTCGACATGTTAAGTTTGCGCGATCAAAGTGGCAAAGCCCTCGGTTTTGATAATTACGCACAATTGCAGTTGCAATCAACCATGATCGAGTCGCCCAAAGATGTAGAGGCGTTTTTAAAAGGTATTGTAAAAAAAGAGCCTGAAGCGCCAGCGCCTTGGAACTTTTACTATCTCCAAGAGCAACAAGAAGAACTCGAAAAAACTAACGACGTCAACGAAAGTTTAACCCCAGAACAAGCTCATCAAGGTTTATTTACCTTACTCGAAACCGAGTTTGGCCTGCAGGTAAGAAAACTGGACGAACCGGCTTGGCATAAAAGCGTCTCAGTTTACATGCTAAAACAGGCGGGTGAGCAAGGTAAAGACATCGGTAAGTTTTATCTTGATTTGTATCCACGCAAGAAAAAATACCCCAACAATCGACATCGGGCGATGCGCCGCGGTATCACTGATGTGCAAATGCCCGTCAGCGCATTAATCCTCAACCTTCCAGAAGATGAATGGCAACAAACCCACCTGAAATCGTTTTTTCACGAATTTGGTCATCTGTTGCACAACTTAGTCTCAATTCAGCCATACCATGTTGTTGCCGGTATCAGTATTGAGCGAGATCTTGTTGAGATGCCTGCCAAGTGGTTTGAATGGTTAAGTTTTGATCCGGCAATGCAAAAACGCATGTTTGGTAAAGTAGTTGCCACAACCGAGAAGCCTGATACCGGCACCAAATTTAGACTGAGATTATTTAAAGCAGCACAAGGTTTGGCCTTTTACTCACAACCTGTGACCGCAGCCAACATTGAACAGATAAACGCTAAACTCTCACAAATTTATCTCGGCCACCCTTATCCTAAGGGCGCATCAAACCAATATAGTTTTTCTCATTTAGGGACTTATGGGCCGCGATATTACAGCTATATTTGGTCAGAAGCCATTGCTCGACGCTTACTCGAAGACTATATGGCTAAACGATACACTGGCGAAGATTACCTGCATTTTTTGTTTGAACAAGGTAGCAGTATCAAAATGACAGAAATGATTTCTAAACTGTATAAAAAGCCGGTAACACTGCAAGACATCATTTTATGGGTGGCAAATGAAAAAGATCTTTAACTCACTATTGTGCGGATTATCACTAAGTCTTGTCAGTCTAGTCGCCTGCGCCGAACAGACCGACAAACTAAGTTATGACGATGTTGCCAGTAAAATAAAATATACCTTTGAAAGCAACCTATTTCAGTTACCGCCGCGTACTCAAGGACACTATGGAATTCGTCTTTATCGAATGACGGGCGACAATAAATACCTCGCATCGGCGTTATACGATTACTATGTCGTTAACGACCGCATGCACGCCATCCTGCCGTACCTTGATAACCCAGGTTATATTGAACAAAGTGCGAAGAGATTAACCGATGCGATGAGCAAAGGAACCCGTGGTAAAGCCCGCCGCAAAGCGCTAGAAAATTACCCTGAATTTATTTTCTATGCCGACGAGCTACTGCGTTATGCGGCAAGGTTGGACGAATTTGGCGTGGCTTTGCCAGAGCAAGTCACTAGCACCCTAAAAAACTACGACTTTCTGCCGGGCCTTACGGATAAAACCATGATTAGAGCTTGGGCTGCGCAATTGGCAAATTACGTCTATTGGTTAAAACAGCTAGGTATTGCAGACTACAGCAAACAATACAAAGAGGCCTTTATTGCCGCCTACCCAGATGCCGAAGACCACGAATTATCGCGTTGGCATTTTCGCAATAAACTGTATGGCTTAACTCACTTTATCTTCGCCGCATCAAGCTATTATCAACAGTACGTCAGTAAAGATGAATTTGGCTGGATCCTTAACTATTTTAGCAAAAATGAACAACGTATTATGAAAGACTCGACCGACGATATTATGGCGGAAGTTGGTATCAGTTACTTGCTGATGAAAGAAAAGTCACACCCTATGGTCGGTAAAGCAAAAGACTCTTTAGTTGAGGCATTTAATGAACAAGCGGGCATGATACCAAGTGTCTCTGGAAAAATAGACCTTGCCAGTGGCGAACACCGTAATGTGCTTGCTTATATGCTATACACCTGGCCAGAAGAATTAACTGAGGGACCTTTCTTCCACCAAATTCATGGTGTGCAGAGATACATACCGGCGCACAATTTTGAAATCGAAGACGAACATGACGGAGAACATTAAGATGAAACGTTTTTTCACCTGTTCTGTATTAGCCGCGACATTATTTTTTGCTGTGGCGAGTCCGTCACGTTCTGAGGATCGTGCTGAACAAGATCTTGCAGAACAATACAAACTCACCGCAGAGCGTATTCGCAACAACTACGACAGCAATTATGTGCGCCTAGCGACGTATGCTCAAAATCATTACGCAGTAAGAATGTACCGCCTAACCGGCGAGGCGTATTATGCGCAACAATCAGGTGCTGAGGTATATCAAATTACCGATCGCCTAAATATGTACGCCGATAATCTTAGCAACAGCAAGTGGCGTGAGCAGCAAGCGCAAAAAATGATTGATCGCTTATCTAATACTCGTCGCAGCAAGTTGCGTAAAAAGACACTGCAAGGAACCGGTGATAAACGCTTTGCCTTGTATTTAATTTATCAAATGGCAAAGCTCAATGAATATGGTTTAAAACACCCAGCGCATGAACAGTTTGTCAATTATCTAAAGCACGCAGATTTGCATGACTTTATGATGTCTGCGGATTTTATTCATGCCTATGCGGCGCAAGTCGCTAATTACGTTTATTGGTTAAAATACATCGGCGTGGTCGATTGGACAGGAGATTTACGTTCGGCTTTTGAGAACGCCTATCCAGACGATAAAGATGACCAATTAAGTAAGAATCAATTCAACAACAAGCTCTACGGCCTTACCCATATCGTCCTAGCAGACAGTAATTATTACCAGCAAATGGTATCCAAAGAAAAGCATGCGTGGATTCTCGACTATTTTGAAAAGCGCCAACAGCGCATAGAAGAGAAATCAAAAGAAGACATTCAAGCCGAGATTGGCTTGTGCTATCTATTGGCAGGCTTAAACGACCACCCAACGTTGGCGGCAATGCAGCGTGAGATTAATGACGCCGTTGATCCGGAAAAAAATATGGTGCTATCCATCAGTGGCAGCGATAGCCTTAGCTATGGTGAGCATCGTAATGTATTAGCATATGCCTTGTTGAACTGGCCAAAGAAATTACATCAAGGGCCATTCTTACTCGAAGACAAAAAGATGAAAGCCAGTTTACCTTTGGTCTATCAACAGTAAATAAAAAGCGGCCAAACGGCCGCTTTTAACATCGCCTCATCAAAGCAGCATTGCAGTTAAAAAACTTTCACTTGTTCGTTATCGAACAACCGTTATACTAGTAGTCAGATTCCCAAGAAAAACCTTAATAAAGGAATTTTGGAGCCCAAAATGCAATACAATACATCTGAGTTATGCAACCTTTATGGTGACTCAATTGACGTACTCGAACCTATGCTAAGTAACTACGGTGGACGTAGTTCTTTTGGCGGTGTTGTGGTGACCATTAAATGCTTTGAGTCAAATGGCTTGATCAGTGACATGGTTGAACAAGATGGCAGCGGTAAAGTACTGGTTATTGATGGTGGCGGTTCCACTCGCCGTGCGTTGATTGACTCATACATAGCAGAAACGGCTGAGAAAAACGGTTGGGAAGGCATTGTTTGTTACGGCAGCGTGCGCGAAGTCGACCAGTTAGAAGATATCGACATGGGTATTCAAGCCATGATTTCGATTCCTGTCGGTGCCGATGACACCAATGTTGGTGAGGTCGACGTCGCGGTCAATTTCGCCAGCGTTACGATTTTACCGGACGATCATATCTACGCAGATAACACCGGTATCATATTATCCCAAGACCCACTTGATATTGAATAACAGCATAATTAACATCGCTGGGTATTAATAGATTAAAAAAAGGGCTAGCGTAAATAACGCCAGCCCTTTTTTATGCAATATACAATGTAAAATCAGAGAGTTAAGATACCTTTTGGCCACCTTTATACAGTGCAGCTAATGGGTTAACACCATATTGATAACAAAGCTCCGCCGGTTGCTTAATATCCCACATAGCAATATCCGCATCCATACCAATGGCTAACTCACCAACTTTATCATCAATGCCCAATGCACGAGCTGCATTACAGGTCACCCCAGCTAGCGCCTCGTTTGGTGTCATACGAAACAAGGTACATGCCATATTGAGCATTAATTGAATCGAGTTAATCGGCGATGAACCAGGGTTTGCATCACTGGCAATCGCCATACGCACGTTATTATCACGCAGGGTCTGTAAAGGCGGTAATTTGGTTTCACGTAAAAAATAGAACGCGCCCGGCAATAACACTGCAACCATACCCGCACCGCTCATGGCTTTTGCACCAGACTCGGACAAATACTCCAAATGATCACTTGATAATGCGTTATAACGCGCCGCCAATTCGCTGCCGCCTAAATCAGATAACTGCTCTGCATGTACCTTGACACGAATGCCATGTTCACTGGCGGCTGTAAATACTGCTTCGGTTTGCTCGATGTTAAAGCCAATTCCTTCACAAAAGACATCAACGGCATCAGCGAGCCCTTGTTTTGCTACCTCTGGGATCATGGTATTGCATACTAAGTCAATATAACCATCGCTATCACCTTGATATTCCGTAGGTAATGCATGCGCCCCTAAAAAGGTTTTCTCAATGCTCACCGGTAAGGCTTGGCCCAATCGTTTGGCAACTCTAAGCATTTTTAATTCAGTATCTAAATCAAGACCGTAACCAGATTTTATTTCTAGGCTAGTAACCCCTTCATTATGTAACGCATTCAAGCGCTTAAATGCACTGGCATAGAGTTCATCTTCACTGGCCGCGCGAGTTGCTTTAACCGTAGACACAATACCGCCGCCACTTTCGGCGATCTCTTCGTAGCTCGCACCTTGTAAACGCATTTCAAATTCATTGGCACGATTGCCGCCGTATACAATATGGGTATGACAATCTATTAGCCCAGGTGTTAACCACATGCCGTGCACATCAACGACCTCTACGGCATCACTTAATGTCGGTAACACACTCATATGACCTAACCAAGCGATCTTACCATCCGCTATTGCCAACGCCGCATTCTCAAGGGTGCCGTAAGACGTAGCCGCTTGGGTCATGGTCGCAATATTGGCGTTGATAAACACCGTTTGCCAAGAGTGAGACAATACTGATTGCATGAGTAATCCTTTCAAATATTGATATCTGTAATTGCCCGCTATTGTACGGTGCAAGCTGTTTTGGAGCAAATATAAAGCGTTAAAAGCAGACAGCATTTTGCCAAGCAATGTGTACGAGCGACAATGCAACAGATAGCATCTTAGATATTCCGTTTTATTGTTTAGTTTTACTGTTAACTTTCATTTAACAAGTGTTAGTATGTCAGCGATAAAAACAAGCAAAATAATTTCTATGCCTTTACCCAAACCTGTTTCACTCATTAGCCTAATTGTAAGCACCAGTGTGCCTTTTTCAGTGGCGGCAGCCGTATCAGAACAAGAGAGCTCCAGTGCCATGGAGCGTATCGTTGTCGACAACAAAAATGGTGCTGACACACTGATAAGCACCTTAAATAAGCAAACATTGAATGACATCAATGCCGAGCATATTGAACAAGTCATGGTACGTATCAGTGGCAGTGACATTCATCGTGGTAGTGGTGTCGAATACCTGCCGTCATTGCGCTCACCTGTACTAACCGGTGCCGGCGCCTGTGGCAGTTTATTAACCTTGGTTGATAGTGTGCCAATTCGTGCCGCTGGCTTTTGTAATATCAATGAGTTGTTTGAAACGCCGTTCAATCAAGCCAGTTACATTGAGGTATTCAAGGGGCCATGGAGTTCAGTGTTCGGCTCTAACGCGCAAAACGGTGTTATCAATGTCATCACCCCAGAGGTACTCGATGACGATATGTTAGAGGTTCGCACCAGTATCAGCAGTGACGAGCTTTATCGGGCAAGCTTTGATGGCAATAGTGCTAAGTCGAACATCAGAAGCCAATTATCACTTACCGATGATAAAGGCTGGCGTGATGATTCTGGTTTTGAACAGCAACAATTTCAACTCAAGCATCAACATGATGCGGCAAACACCAGTTACACCACGAGCATCAGTGCCAGTCACTTAGCACAGCAAACAGCGGGGTATATTGTTGGTAAAGATGCCTATAAAGATGATGATATCGCCGAATCAAACCCAAACCCAGAAGCGTATCGAGACGCTTACTCTTTGCGCGCATCGATGCATATTGAACAGCAAATGCAAAATGGTGATCAGCTGAGTATTACCCCCTATTTGCGCCACGCTGATATGGAATTCTTAATGCACTTTTTGCCTGGGCAGCCGGTGGAAAAAAATCGTCAGCAAAGTGTCGGTCTTAAATCTCAGTACCATTTGCGCCAAACAGCTGCGCTGCAATGGTTATTCGGTATCGATAGTGAATTTACCCAAGCCAGCCTATTGCAATTTCAAGAGCAACCAACACAAGGCTCAGAGTTTTTGCAAGAGACGATCCCGGTTGGTAAACAGTACGATTATGAGGTGGATGCAAGTTATGGTGGTGCCTTTGTTCGTGGTGTTTGGCAACATACTGACAAGCTAAGTTGGCAGTTTGGCGCTCGTATCGATTATCAACACTATGACTACGATAATCTTATGATAAGCGGTCGCACCGATGAAAATGGCGAGCCATGTGGTTTTGGCGGTTGCCGTTATAGCAGGCCGCAAAGTCGTGAAGACTCGTTTAACAATCCGTCATATCAGTTAGGTGCTCAATACCAAATCGATAACCAATCACAGCTTTATGTTAATGCTGGTCATGGCTTTAGAGCCCCACAAGCGACCGAACTGTACCGTTTACAACGGGATCAACAAAGTGCCGACTTAGACTCTGAACAAACCGATAGCATAGAGCTGGGTTATGCGATGATCACCCCATCTATCAACTTAAAGCTAGCGGGCTACTATAGCGAAAAAGAAGACATTATTATTCGCGACAGCGATGCCTTTAACGTCAATGGTGCTGGTTCACGTCATAAAGGGCTTGAGCTGGATCTAAACTGGCAAATAACCTCGTGGTTACGCTACTTTCAACACAGTAGTTACAGTCGCCACACCTATACCCATGGTAACAGCGATCAGTTTGCCGACATTGCCGGTAACGATATGGACTCGGCACCAAAGCAATTGCATACGGCAGGTTTAGCTTGGCAAGTAAATGACCAACTTAGCTCACAAATTCAGTATCGATTTGTTGATCAATATTACACCGACGCTGAAAATGAACACCGTTATGATGGCCATCAGCTGTTTGATCTTTCCGGTAAATATCAATTTAGCCCAGAATTTAACCTGCAATTAAGAGTTGCTAATTTGTTAGATGAACAATACGCCGCTCGTGCAGACTTTAGTGGCTTTGCCGGGGATCGATATTTCCCCGGACAACAACGTCGCGTATACCTGGACCTGCGCTACCAATTTTAGATAAGCGTTTAGGGTAACAGAAAATGCAAGGCCTGAACTTCGCTTTGGGCCTGCAAGGTATACAGTTCACCACGGTCAATAGCAAAGCCATCACCGGCAACAAAGCGCTGTCCTGCGACATCAATCTCACCAGCATACACGTGTAAATACAGCTGATATTGTTTGTCGCCCAGCTCAAAGCTATCGCCCTGCTCTAGCTGCAATCGAGATAACTGCACATCTTGATCTAGGGTTAAAGAATCACCGCTACCGTTAGGGGTAACCAAAGGCGTCAGCGCGCCATTTTGGACAATCTTTTTCTGCTCATATGATGGCGTGCACCCTTTATGTTGAGGTTTTATCCAGATTTGCAAAAAGTTGACCGGCTCATCTTGAGAGGCATTGTATTCAGAATGCATAATGCCACTGCCTGCACTCATGCGTTGCACCTCCCCTGCCTCGATTTGGTAGCGGTTACCTGTGCTATCTTGATGCTCAAGGCTACCGGAAAGTACATAGGAGATGATTTCCATATCACGGTGACCATGCGCACCAAAACCAGCGCCCGGTGCGACAACATCATCATTTATCACTCTCAATACCGACAGCCCCATATGCGCAGGATCATAATAGTGACCAAATGAAAAACTGTGCTTGGATTGCAACCAGCCGATATCGACCTGTCCTCGCTCATTATTGCGGCGAACATATTTCATAACTTACTCCCGTATCGGATTGAATAGATACAGTGTAATAAGCTATGCAGGCGAATAAAATTAGTAATATTGGCGCTTGTTGTTCGATTTTATCAAACGAAGTAAACAATACGGAGCAACAATTCATTGACCCGTTAGCCATTGTTGGATAGTTTTGAGCTTACCATGCACCAATCTATCGATAGCATTTATCGCTCATATGCAATAGACACAATCAACATCTAAGCCGATGATTTATTGTTAGATATTAAGAGTTCTTAGCGAACATAGGCCAGACAAGTATGTCCCCAATCCGCGTACCAATAAAAATGCGACCTAGTCAGCGATGTCAACGCTGTGGATTGTCGTTTCCAAAAAAACAAGAAAATTGTCATCACTGCCATGGTTTATCAGACCGAGAAGTTGAGCAAATGCTGTTAGATTATGAGCAAAAGCACAAAGCCAATAGCGAGCTTGGTAAATTGTTTATCTATATTAGTGTATTGATTGGTATCGCCATGCTGCTGGCACTTTTATGATGTGTCAGCTTAGAATGCTAACGATGTGGTCGCAATGTGGCTGCAATATGGTAATGAAGTGAGAGAATGTCGAGACAATGCTCAGACGGTAGGCAATGGTATTAAACATTTGAGCTATGCCATATCTACGCCAATTACAGCGCAGCCATGGCACAGCTCAGCTAATGTTTTAGAACGATAAATCGTCTAAGATATCGTCATCAACAAGATTCGCTAAAGTCACTTTTAGTTTCGGCGTTCTCGCCATTTCGCGTTTAATGGCAAAATTGGCTTCTTCATTGCGCGCCCAGCTGCGTCTAGCAATACCGTTGTTTACATCAAACAACAACATTGACTTCAATCGACGCTCAGAGTCAGCGCTACCGTCAAGCAACATACCAAAACCACCGTTGGTCACTTCGCCCCAACCGACACCGCCACCATTATGGATAGATACCCACGTGGCACCGCGGAAACTGTCACCAATAACATTATGAATCGCCATGTCCGCAGTAAAGCGACTGCCATCATAAATATTTGAGGTCTCACGAAACGGTGAATCAGTACCGCTAACATCATGGTGATCACGGCCTAAAACAACCGGACCAATGTCACCACGATTAATGGCGTCATTAAAGGCTTTAGCTATTTCCATACGACCTTGTGCATCTGCGTACAGAATGCGAGCCTGAGAGCCAACCACCAGTTTGTTTTGCTTGGCGTCTTTGATCCAAGTGATGTTATCTTGCATTTGCTGCTGAATTTCTTCAGGAGATTGCTCCATGATTTTGCTTAGCACTTGTGCAGCAATCTCATCGGTTTTGTCTAAGTCTTCAGGCTTGCCTGAGGCACATACCCAACGGAATGGACCAAAACCATAGTCAAAGCACATCGGGCCAAGAATATCTTGTACATAAGACGGGTATTTAAAATCAATACCGTTTTCAGCCATCACGTCGCCGCCGGCACGTGACGCTTCTAGTAAGAAGGCATTACCGTAATCAAAGAAGTAGGTACCACGTGCGGTGTGCTTGTTAACGGCATCGGCATGACGTTTCAAGGTTTCTTGCACTTTAACTTTGAATAGCTCTGGCTCTTCACGAATTAAACGATTAGATTCTTCATAGCTGATGTCTACTGGGTAATAGCCGCCTGACCAAGGGTTATGCAATGACGTTTGATCTGAGCCTAAGTGAACGAAAATGTCGTGCTCATAAAAGCTTTCCCAAACATCAACGATGTTACCGATATAGGCAATAGAGACAACTTCTTGATTGGCTTGTGCTTGTTGCACGCGGCTAACAAGGTCATCCATATTATCAATAAGCTCGTCTACCCAGCCTTGCTGATGACGTTTCGTCGCAGCCTTCGGGTTTACTTCAGCACATACGGTAATACAGTTGGCAATATTACCGGCTTTAGGTTGCGCACCACTCATACCGCCTAAACCCGCGGTTAGGAAAATTTTACCTTGTGGGCTTTGACCTTGTTCTAATACTTTACGAAATGCGTTCATTACCGTAATTGTGGTACCGTGGACGATGCCTTGCGGACCAATGTACATAAACGAGCCAGCCGTCATTTGGCCATATTGGGTCACACCTAATGCGTTAAACTTTTCCCAATCGTCAGGTTGTGAATAGTTTGGGATCATCATGCCATTGGTAACAACCACACGCGGAGCATCTGGTGAAGAGGGGAACAAACCCATCGGGTGCCCTGAGTATATGTGCAATGTTTGATCACTTTCCATTTCACTCAAGTACTTCATAGCTAACAGATATTGCGCCCAGTTTTGGAATACAGCTCCGTTACCACCATAAGTAATAAGTTCTTCTGGATGTTGTGCAACCGCTGGGTCTAAGTTGTTATCAACCATAAGCATGATCGCCGCGGCTTGTTCACACTTAGCTGGATAATCCGTTACCGAACGCGCCTTTAACTCATAGTTTGGCTTAAAACGGTACATATAAATGCGACCAAAGTCTTTCAACTCTTGGGCAAATTCTTGTGCCAATTCTTGGTGCCATTGTTTTGGGAAGTAACGCAAAGCATTACGTACCGCTAGTTGCTTTTCTTCGGCGCTAAGAATGTCTTTACGCTTAGGTGCACGGTTTGCATCAACCGGATAAGGCTTAGCTGCAGGCAACTCAGTAGGAATGCCTTGGGTAATCTGTTGTTGAAAATCAGTCATTATTCTAAGCCCCTTGTTTAGTGTTCAACGCTAACGTTAAATGCTCGTGATTTAACCAGCTCAATCATCGCATCGATGTCTGGCTTCAATAGTCTATCTTCTTCAAGCTTGGCAACTTTGCTTCGGATCAAAGCAAAGTTTTCTTCAATCAAATCAGAACAACGATTTGGTCGTCTAAATTCGAGCGCTTGCGCCGCATACATTAACTCTATCGCAAAAATCTTATCCAAATTGCCTAGAATTTGGTTGAGTTTTCGACCTGAAATGCTGCCCATAGAAACGTGGTCTTCTTGACCCATAGACGTTGGCACACTGTCTGCCGATGGTGGGAAACACAATGATTTGTTTTCTGTTACTAACGCTGCCGTTGCGTATTGCGGAATCATCATTCCTGAGTTTAAACCACCAGAGGTGGTTAATAGACGAGGCAAACCGTGTAGGCCTTCCAACAATAAGTAACAACGTCGGTCAGAAATATTACCCAATTCAGCCGCCGCAATCGACGCATAGTCTAATACCATAGCCAATGGTTGGCCGTGGAAGCTACCACCTGAAATGGCTTCCTCACTGCTGATAACAATTGGGTTATCGGTCACTGAGTTCATTTCGATTTCTGATAACTCTTTTAAGTGGTAATAAGCGTTACGCGAGGCACCGTGAACTTGTGGGATACAACGCAATGAATAAGGATCTTGAACACGATCACATTCTTCATGATCAGCCATATTTTGCGAGTCTTTAAAGAAACCACGCATACGCGCTGCAACTTCTAAGTTACCTTTAAAGGCACGGGTTTGGTGTAACTCATCTCTAAATGGCGATTCGCTACCTTGCATACCTTCGATACTCATTGCTCCGGCTAAATCAGCAAGATTTAACAAGTAACCCATTTTGGTTAACGCGGTAATCGCATGGGATAAGATAAATTGCGTACCGTTAATCAATGCCAAACCTTCTTTAGCATGTAATTCTATTGGCTCTAAGCCGTGCTCTTGCAATAATTGCGAGGCCGCTACGACTTTGCCATCTTGCCAAAACTCACCTTCGCCTAATAGAGGCAAAAACAAGTGCGACAATGGTGCCAAATCACCTGACGCACCAACAGAGCCTTGCTCTGGTACAACCGGTATTAGATCAAGCTCAATAAAGGTAAGCATGCGCTCAACAACCTCTAAACGGATACCAGAAAATCCCTGACTTAAGGCATGGACTTTGGTGATCAACATAAGCTTTGAAATGTCTTTGGCAATTGGTTCACCTACGCCAACGGCATGGGTGATCAATAAATTCTTTTGCAGTAAATGGGTTTCTTCAGGTGAAATTTGCGTATCACATAAAGGGCCAAAACCGGTATTGATACCGTAAACAGCTTCGTTAGAACTTGCCATAACCTCAACATTTCGTCGGCTTTGGTTAATTTTATCCAACGCTTCTTGGCTAAGCTCGGCTTTAATACGCCCATCGGCTATGCCGTTCACAGTATCTAGATCTAAACGATCAACACCATATTTAAACGTCACAGTAATCTCCTACATATTCTTAAAATGTTAAATGCCCACCGAGGCGATATTTATCACCTGGAGCGGTCAATATGGCAAAACTTACTACACCCTGAGATGACCAGGTTCGGCGTTTTACCTGTAAACAAGGTTGCTGGCTAGTAATCGCCAACAACTGATTAATTTGCTTTGAAGCAATAATAGCTTCTATTTCGTGAGTTGCTTCGGTTAACGGTGCAACATTTGACAAGTATTCGTGTGGCGTGAGCTCACTAAAATCTTGATCTAAATAATCCGGCGCGATTAACGAATTGATATAACGTTGTTCTAGTTGAATCGGCTGATCATTTTCAAGATGCAAAATCTCACTATAAAAAATCT
This sequence comes from Thalassotalea sp. HSM 43, assembly GCF_004752005.1. NCBI lineage: Bacteria > Pseudomonadati > Pseudomonadota > Gammaproteobacteria > Alteromonadales > Colwelliaceae > Thalassotalea > Thalassotalea sp. HSM 43. The sequence goes on from NZ_CP038493.1 coordinate 1,316,159, forward strand.
TTGCGCCCTGCTTAAGCCCAAATAATGGTGCTAATGCCTGTGGCAAAGATGTCTGTTTTATTTGAATGGTTTTCGCCTTGTAACTGTGGCCACGTTCACGAATTTCATCGGCGATATTTTTAATTTCTAACAACGAAGATTGCGATTTAAAGCTGGCAACGAAGGTGCCGATGCCTTTAGTACGGAATAAGACATTCTCATCGGTAAGCTCTTGCAAGGCGCGGCGTGCCGTCATGCGACTGACATTAAATTGCTCTGACAACTCATTTTCTGAAGGAACTTTATGATTTTCAGGCCACAGACCTAGCTCAATGTTATTAAAAATGTGTTGTTTGATGACAACAAATTTTGGCATGGATTCATTCATCACATTTACTTGTATATACAATCTTAGAGGCCGTAGTCTGTCACAAAACCCTTGTATATACAAGAGTAGCGCTTGCAAATATTTACAGTAAAACGGGGCGGTATTTGCGCTGCAGATTGAGCAGCGCCTTAGACAAAGACGCGGTTAACCTAGATGAAGGGTTATGGATTATAAAGCAGGGTTTTGCGAGCGTTTTACCGCGTCAGATTAGGATTATTGCTCATCCTCGCATAGGTATCGTAGCTCGCCTAAAAAGGTTTTTGTTGCCGGCCCTAAGCGATCACCATCTTTAAATATGACATACAAAGGTGCTTCACGATGATTTTCAAAGCTCATATTCAATGGCTTTAATTCGCCAGATTTCAACTCATTAGCGATGGAACTATGGGGAAGCCACGCATAACCTAAACCACTTTTTATGATGTCAATTGAGGTGCGCATATGGCTAACGGTCCAACGCTGCTCCGCACCTAGCCAACCGGCGTCCGTGTTGGTGTTAAGCGCTGAATCGCGAACCACGATTTGTCGGTGTGCCTTTAGATCCTCAATCGTTAACGGTCTGCTGACTTGATGCAAGGCATGATTAGGATTGGCGACAATTTGAAAAACAATGCGAGTGATTTGCTCACTAAAGCCACCATCAAGGCTAAAAGGTGAAATCGCTAAATCGACCTCGTCATTCTCGAGTAATTCTCGTGCCCCGCCAAGAATCGACTCCCTCACTTCAATATTAAGCTGTGGAAATTGAGCCGATACGTTCTCTAGCACTTGATATAATACCGCCGCAGGGAAGATTTCCTCTACCGCAACACGCAAGGTGGTTTCTTCACCTTGCGCTAAAGTCATACCTACTGCCTCCAATTTTGCCGCTTCTTGCAGCAAATAATCGGCTCGTTGCAGCAGTTTTTCGCCGGCCGGGGTTAACACCGTTTTACGACCTTCAACAACAAATAATTTAAGGCTCAATGAATCTTCGATTTTACTTACCGCACTGTGAATACTCGACTGGCTTTTGTGTATATGTGCTGCTGCTTGATTAAATCCGCCATGTTTCACCACGGCGCGAAACATACGCCATTGCTCTAATGTAATTCGTAGTAATTGATCCATTTTATACTCATTTGTCATTCTATTAAGCGCTACTTAGTTAGCGGTTATGCGTTGCTAAGCAATCAATTTCTGGGCCTGCTGGCACCACTTGCGTCGGATTTATCATGGTGTGAGAGAAGTAATAATGTCGTTTAATATGATAGAAATCGACGGTTTCACTGACACTGCTAAATTGGTATAACTCACGCAGATAATTACTGATATTGTCATACTCTTCAATGGTTTGTTTATTGCATTTAAAATGGCCTACATAGACACTATCAAAACGAATTAATGTGGTAAATAAACGCCAATCGGCTTCGGTTAATGTGTCGCCAACTAAATAGCGTTGCTTAGCTAATCGCTGCTCAATCACATCTAATGCAGCAAATAATTTATCATAGGCTTGTTGATACGCCTGCTGGCTTGTGGCAAACCCAGCGCGGTACACACCATTGTTAATCGCATCGTAGACAAAATCGTTTATTTCATCGATTTCGTCGCGTAACGGCTGAGGGTAATAATCGTCTTTGTTGCCCGTTAAATGATTAAAGGCGCTATTAAACATGCGAATAATTTCCGATGACTCATTGGAAACGATACGCTGGCTGTGTTTATCCCACAACACCGGAACGGTGACACGTCCCGAATAATTGGTTTTGCTTTTTGTATAAAGCTGATGCATAAAATCAAGCTGATATAACGCATCACCGCTAGAACCTGTCTGAGTATCGAATGACCAACCGTTATCAAGCATGTCGGGGCTAACTACCGAGACGTCAATATAATCCTGCAAGCCTTTTAGTTGACGGAAGATAAGAGTGCGATGCGCCCATGGACAAGCTAAAGAAACGTACAAATGATAGCGCCCTTTTTCAGCTTTAAATCCGCTGTCGCCGGTGATGCCGGCTTTGCCATCCGCGGTTATCCAGTTTCGCAACTGTGCCGCTTCACGCTTAAATTCACCTTTATTTTCTTTTGTTTCATACCAGGTGTCGTGCCAGACACCATCAACCAATAAGCCCATAATATTTCCTAACGATATGTTGTTCATTAAGGACAGTATGGCGTTCGACTGGAAAGATTAAAATTTCAAATATAAGCGCCATTCATTCTAATATAACGAATGAATGGCGTTTATAAAATGCTTGCGAGTGATTAAATTTCGCTAATGCTGTACTGCAGCATTGCTTTGATTTGCTCGACAATGGCTTTAACTTGCGGTTGTTCATAGCTGGAAATTCGCGGCGTATGAATGTGCCCTACCGGGAAGTCGCGTCGATATTTGTCGCGCAACAAAATACTGCGATATGATATTTCGTTCGACAAGTAACCACCACCAGAGCCATTGACCGATGTTTGTTGCGCTAGCTCAGCCAAGGTCTTTGCGGCAAACTTACCCTTTTCTAAGGTTTCTACCTTACCATTATCAATCACCTGATAAGCTCCTTGCGCCTGCTGCATTGCCTTAACAGGTAAGCTGAATTCAACAAATTCAGGGCCTTGTAAAGGCTCATCATGCAATAAAGGCTTTAAAGGAGCTTTACTGTTAGCGCCGGTATAGAATCCTCGATTGCCCGGTGCCTCCGCACTGCGCCTTAACCCAGGAAAGCGCTCTAAATCAAAGTGTTCTCGCCCCATAGAGATGGTTACGATCATATCGACATCTGGATTTTTAAAATGTTGCGTTAACATGCTTTCAATCATGCCCTGGTCAAAATCAGCAAAACGCACCGGGATCATTAATGCTTGAATTTCGGCGGTTTGACCTTGGTGTTCGATTATCATGCCATCAAGACTTAACGCGGCAATCCCTGATGGATTGGCTTGGCCAATGTTGCGATGTAAGAAAAACGGGTCGAAGCCGGTGATGACAATTTTTTTGTCGGTATTTTGTTGAAAATCGATGTCCTCATTACCACGGCTCGCGAGTTCAAGTTGCCACAAAAGTTGTTGTTGTTGGACTGGGGTCAGCTGATGAAACAATGCCGATACTTTTAGGGCCTTGCTCAATTGCAATCGCCCCCAGTACAAACTTCTGCCATCAAAGCTTTGCTCTCGTTGCACATCATTACGGGCGATATACCATAGCTTACTGGCGTGCTCGATGACCAAACTAGTTACTTTACTGGCATCTTTCAACGAGGTTAATTCGGCACTAAATCGGGCTACTTGACGCTGGTATTTATCCGCGATTAACGGCAACTCTTTTACAGCTTGAGCTATTTTAGCCTCTTCGTAACTGATATAAGTCGGTGACTGAGCATAGCTCAATGATGACAAGCAAAAGCTACAAGCAAGCATCAGGTGTTTATTGAAATGGCGCATGGGCATCATCTTGTTGAGAATTTACTTTATTAAAGCAAAAAAAACAGCGCTTAAAAAGCGCTGTTTCAGAGAGTTGCAATTGTCAGCAATGATTAGCTTAGATTAACAATGTTCAGCTGATTCATTTGCTGCTGCTGTTTATCATCTTCATCAACAATGAGTGGCTGCTTGGGAATATCAGGGCTGTCAAAACCAATATCACCGTCAGCAAATGGCGTTCCTGTCGCTTGCAATCCAGCAAAGTCATATAGCTTGGTATCGGCTAAATGTGAAGGCACAACATCGGTGACGGCTTTAAACATGGTTTCAATACGTCCAGGGTATTGTTTATCCCATCCATTAAGCATTTCTTTGATAATTTTACGCTGCAAATTTTCTTGTGAGCCACAGAGGTTGCAGGGAATGATTGGGTAATTTTTTTCATCGGCGTAGCGAATAATATCTTTTTCGCGACAATAGGCCAAAGGTCGAATGACGATATGCTCACCATTATCTGTAACCAATTTAGGTGGCATACTCTTTAACTTACCACCATAAAACATATTCAATAATAGTGTTTCTAATATATCGTCACGATGGTGCCCTAAGGCAATTTTTGTTGCACCAATTTTTTTCGCCGTTTTATAAAGAATACCGCGACGTAAACGCGAGCATAATGAACAGGTGGTTTTGCCTTCGGGGATCTTTTCTTTAACGATGGAGTAAGTGTCTTCGTTAACAATCATGTGCTCAACATTGATTGATGACAAATACTTTGGCAATACATGCTCTGGAAAGCCAGGTTGCTTTTGATCAAGATTAACGGCAACAATGTCAAACGAAATTGGCGCCACACGCTGCATATGTAACAACAAATCAAGCATGGTATAACTGTCTTTACCACCGGATAAACAGACCATAATCTTGTCGCCATCTTCTATCATATTAAAGTCAGCTATGGCTTTACCCACCTCACGGCGTATACGTTTTTCCAATTTAATAAAATTGAAATCCTGTTTTTTGCTGATAGCGTCTTGCATCTTGACCTCAAATGATAGGGATAAAAGTAAATCGGCGCGGATTATACTGAAATTCGACAATAAAGGGTATTAAAAATTGTACACACAATCACCGTAAAGCCCGATTTAAAAGGCTTTAAGGCGAAAAAAACAGACTGAAATCGCTCATTTTATCGGTCTTCTGTCAGAAATTTTTACACCTCAAAAACACGCCAATAAAAAGAGTAGAAAAATCATAATGATATTTAGCGGTATAAATCTTGCAATAGTAATGGCATATAGTTTGCGTCTTTAAAACCAAGCTATACATGGCTTCAAGAAAGACTTTAAGGCCGATAAAGGACGAAACATGAAAAGGTGGATACGCAATTTTCTCTTTATTTTGAGTTCCCTGTTTATAACTCAACAGGCGCACTCGACCTTAATTTTAGGTGGCGAAATCGTTGTTGAAGAAGATGGCGAGGTCGTACTTGAGGTATTAAGCCATACGGCATCGCTAACCAACCTGTTGTTTCTCTATGTTGAAGATGGCGATGACTTGTTCTTATTCAACAATAAAGTAAATGAAGTTGGTGACCTAATCACCATTGGCGAATTCGACGCAGGCGATATCCTGCTGTTTTACATTCTTGAAATTAAAAATGATTACCGATACTACAGCGGCAATGATCCGTCATTAAACCCTGATAATATTTTGCACACATTTGTCGATGCCATGCATGAAAGTGGTAAAACATATGTAGGTTTTGAAGACCGCTTTGGCGGGTTTGATTTTGATTACGACGATCTGCAATTTTTATTCTCCAATACCGATGTTATCCCACCGACACAACCGCCAGTGCAACCGCCTGTACAACCGCCAGTGCAACCGCCTGTACAACCACCCGTGCAACCACCCGTGCAGCCGCCTGTGCAACCACCAGTGCAGCCGCCTGTGCAGCCGCCTGTGCAACCGCCCATTAACCCACCAGCGGAAGTGCCTGAACCAGAAACGTTGTTTTTGATGGGCCTTGGTTTACTGTTGTTTGTATACAGCAGAAAATCATTGCATAAGTAACCATAGCTAATTGTGACAGTGACGCTAGTAAAAGGCATTGGCGCAAATTAGCCAGTCAGAAATTGTCACAAGCAGTTCGAGTGTTGCCTTTGGCTAGTAGCGAAATAGCTCGAATCGTTTAGTGATGATAATTCAGGCACCGATATTGAAGACTAAGGTGTTTCAGACAAAGACTTTCTAGACAAAGAGAAGGCAATAGCTCGAGCAATTGGCTCGGGCTGTTTTTTTTATAAAGCCATTAACTTGAAGTATATAACAACAGCATCGACATCATATTATTGAGCGCATGAATGGCGATACAATAATAAACATTCCCTGTCTTGTAGCGCGTGATTGACAATAACATAGCTAAGATAAACAAATCGACCAATACTAAGCCACTGTATTGGCTATGAACAAAGGTAAACAGTACGGCAGTTACCAGTATAGAACCGGAATGTCGTAATCGAGTGGACGCCAATTTGGCATAAATAAAGCCGCGAAATACCAGCTCTTCAAATATCGGTGCGACAATGCAAATCGCCAAAAAACTCAACCAGATATAATCCGTGGTATTTAGGATATCAACCATAAAAGCCGGTGTTGGTGTATTGACCAGTGTATGAATAACCACACTGGCAATAATGTACACACAAGTCGCCAAAAAGTATGGTCGAAACTCAATGACATTAAACGGTTTATGTAGGGCAAAAAACGCTTGTCGATATGGCTCTCGAAAACTACCAAGGTACAACATAGGTAAGGTCACAAACGCCATAAGTATGGTGAATAGCGATGTGGTATCACCATCGAAGAACCACACTCTCGGGTCAATAATATTTGGGTTTATATCGGCGTAAACGGCAAAGCCAATGCTCAAAAGGATGGTTGGTAGATACAGCGAAAAGATCCAAAACACTGCAGATCCTAGCGGATAATAACCACTATTCTCAGGGTTCACCGGTGGCGTAGGATGATCACTCGGTGGATTGAGTTTGTTTCGGTCATCATGCACTGTTTGCACCTCTTAGATGTTTTTTATTATCTTCTTTAAAACTAGTAAATAATTGCCCTTTTTGACAGCGATTGAATGGCTTTGTTACAAAAAAATTCAAGGTTTTACCTACACATACCCATATCAAATGACCGTCAGGTAATTAACCACAACATCTAGACAATATACAAATAAGTTTAACATCTCGGCAGCCGTTATTTTCTCTGGGCTTGACTCATTTGCTCATCTGAAAAACGACGAATCTTGACATAATATGTCGCATTTTTTGCAAAAAGCTGTTATATTACTTAACACTTTGTTAACAACCAGAGGAAATTTCTCTCGTTGAATTTCCAATAAAGGAGGTAGGTTGTGGAGTATGCAAATGATGTAACCGCTTGGGCCTGCATAGGTGTTTTACTGGTCATAGCAGAATTAGTGATTCCTGGCGGAATTGTGGTATTTTTGGGCACCTCTGCGCTTGTCGTAGCAGCGACATTACAGTTTGGCATTATAGACAATTGGATGCATGCATTTACCCTTTGGTTTATTTTATCAATCGTCCTGTTATTGCTGTTTCGCAACCTAGGTCAATCTATGGTTGGTGGAGATAGCCGCGTCGATAATACCGATGAAGAATTAGATGTATACGGAAAGCAAGTGCGTGTCATCGCAACAATAGGCCCGGGCAATAAAAAGGGTCGAATCGAATTTCAGGGTACCGAGTGGTCCGCTTTGGGCGACGGCAGCGAAATAAAAGCGGGAGAAACCGCCAAAATTGTCTGTCGCGAAAACATCTCATATGTGGTTGAGCGTTAAACCTCACCACTACCCTCACTTCCATAAGTAATAAACGTTGTACAGGCCTCAACTTTTGCTTAGCAAAAGTAGGTCTCACTAAGGAGAGTCATGTGTTTATATTAACTCTGGTCTTATTGGCCATATTATTCATCATCTTTAAGTTGGTGTTGATAGTGGAAATGCGTGAAGTTTGTGTGGTCGAAAGACTCGGTAAATTTCGTGCGGTAATGCAGCCTGGCCTGCACTTTTTAATCCCATTTTTTGACAAGGTCGCCTATCGTCACGAAACCCGCGAACAAGTCTTAGACATCCCAGCTCAAAGCTGTATTTCTAAAGATAACATTCAAATCGATGTCGATGGCTTGGTCTATATCAAGGTCATGGATGGGGCTAAAGCCAGCTATGGTATCGAAGATTACAAACGGGCGAGCGTCAATCTTGCACAAACCACGATGCGTAGTGAAATTGGTAAGTTAAATTTGGGACAGACCTTTTCAGAGCGTGATGCGCTAAATGAAATCATTGTTCGCGAAATTGATAAAGCATCGGATCCATGGGGCATTAAAGTGCTTCGCTATGAAGTTCGCAATATCACGCCTTCAGCCAATGTGATCCACACCCTAGAGAAACAAATGGAAGCAGAACGTAGAAAACGTGCTGAAATCACTCTAGCGAATGCGGAACGTGATTCGATCATCAATTTATCAGAAGGTGAACGCCAAGAAGCGATCAATCTATCTGAAGGTGATAAGCAAAAACAAATTAATGAAGCCGAAGGTCAAGCAAAAGAAATTGAAATTATTGCTGACGCGACTGCAAAAGGTATGAGCATGATAGCAGATGCCGCCAATCAACCATGTGGTGAAGACGCCATTAAAATGCGCTTGATGCAAGAATTTATCGAACAAACCGGTAAAGTTCTGGATAAAGCCGATGTGTCTATTCTGCCCGGTGATATTGCCAAACTAGAAGGTTTCTTCGAAGGTATGGACAAGGTTACGGCAACCGCTAAAGGAGGTAAATAATGGAAAATCCAATGGAGCTACCAGTAACAGATTTAGCTGTGTTCGTTATTTGGGGACTGATATTTTTGGTCTTCATCGTTAAATTGTTTCAATCCATTCGTCTGGTACCGACAAAATCGGCTTACGTCGTCGAACGGTTGGGTAATTATCATAAAACGCTGGAAGCTGGCTTCCATGCATTATTTCCTTTTATCGATCGTGTTGCTTACATTCAAGATCTAAAAGAAGAGACCATTGATGTACCACCACAGGAATGTTTCTCTAAAGATGAGGTAAACGTTGAAGTTGATGGTGTTATTTACATTTCGGTTATGGACCCGGTTAAAGCCAGCTATGGCATTACCGATTACCGATTTGCCGCGATGCAACTTGCGCAAACAACCACTCGTTCAGTAATTGGTACGCTCGAATTAGACCGAACCTTTGAAGAACGCGACTTAATCAGTGCCAAAGTTGTTGAAGTGCTGGACGCCGCTGGTGAGTCATGGGGCATTCGAGTTCACCGTTATGAGATCAAGAACATTGCGCCACCACAAACGGTGCGAAACGCAATGGAAATGCAAGTTAACGCCGAGCGAGAGCGTCGCGCCATATTAGCGAAAAGTGAAGGTGAGAAACAAAGTCGTATCAATCGTTCTGAGGGTATCAAGCTCGAAACCATTAACATCTCGCAAGGTGAAAAACAGCGCCGCATTAATGCCGCAGAAGGTAAAGCCTCGGAAATTTTAGCCTTAGCACATGCAACCGCAGACTCGATTAAGAAAGTTGCGTTAGTTATCGACCAAGAAGGTGGTAAGAAGGCATTAGAGATGCGCTTAAGCGAGCAATACCTAAAACAAATGAAAGGTTTAGGTAAAGAAAATCGCAAAGTGGTGTTGCCGGCGAACTTGCTTGATTATCAGCAGTGGATGACCACAATGGGGTTAAATACCACGGCTAAATAATAAGCGCATCAAAACGAAATAAGGCGAGACTACAACTTGTTATCTTAAATTACATTTCGGTTACACATTTAAGGTTAAAAGCTTGTTAATCTGGTAACCATAACTTATCAAGTTATGTCTCAACCTTCCTATATTTTTGGCACCCAGTTTGGGTGCCTTTTTTTTCTCTTTTGAAAATCTATGGTGTCGTTTTATCGACAATAAACTGATAGCTTTGCTCGCTTAACACTGAACGCGACAAATAGCTGGTGCCACCCACTTTCAACAGCAATATCAGACCTTTATCGGTTACTTCTGATGCCGAAATATCAGACCAGGTTAGCAAGTTATCGACAAAATCCGACTTGGTGTGAATGCCTTCTTGATCTATCGTCAATGCCACCTCATTGCCAGCCGCTTTAGAAAACATTTGACGGGTTACCCACCAGCCTTTGGCAAAACGCACACTAAGTATTTCAACCAATCCAAGAACGTAAAAAAAGTAACCTAAATGGCCACTGAGTTTTTCAATATTCGCGGCAGAGATAAAAAAACCAAGCGCAAACAAAAACACCGCTTTGATGTATCGTTTCGGACCTTGCTGACGTAAATGATCGGATTGCTCAAAGCATTCTTGGTAATGTGCCTTATCTAAGGTAAATGTGTGTTCGAATTTCATAGTCAATGATGTTGAATTATGGTGTGCTGATCATACCTACATAAAAAAGCCCCGTAAAATTAGATTCACGGGGCTGAGTAAAATATAGCGTTAATTGGCTTATTCTTGCTCTGGTACCAGCTTTTTAATGCCTTGACCATCGATACCTACATAGATAAAACCGTCACGACCTTGGTAGACATTGCGTACGCGACCAATACCTTCCAATAATTTTTGTTGCTTAACAACGTTGTCGCCGTCTAATGTAACCAACACCAAGTGATTAAACTTCATTGAGCCCAATAGCATTTTATTTTGCCATTCAGGGTATTTATCGGAGGTCACGAAAATCAAACCCGATGGTGCAATCGAAGGATCCCAATACAATTTAGGCTGTTCCATGCCGTCTTTTTCGGTGATGTCGGTAAATGATGTACCACTGTAATTAACACCGTAACTGATCACTGGCCAGCCATAGTTTTTACCCGGTTCAATTAGATTTATTTCATCACCGCCTTTAGGGCCATGCTCATGTGACCAGATAGCCCCAGTGACTGGATGAGTCGTTAACCCTTGTGGGTTACGATGGCCATAAGAAAAAATGGCTGGCTTAGCGTTTTCCACATTAACAAATGGGTTGTCCGCAGGGATACGACCGTCATCATGTAAGCGATAAATTTTACCACCATCAACACTGATGTCTTGAGGCAATGCATCGCGTTGGCCACGATCACCGATAGAGAAATAAACAAAACCTTGTTTATCAAAGGTGATACGAGAACCATAATGATGCCCCTTCTCGCTATTTTCTGCCCCCTTGTACAACCATTCAAGATCGACAAGTGCAAACTCTTTTAGGCGGGCACGAATCAATGCTGTATTGCTACCTTCGTCGTCGCCTTTATCACTGGAAAAGGTGAAATATATCCAACCATTTTGTTGATAGTCAGGGTGCAATGCGATATCCAATAAACCGCCTTGATTATTGGCAACAATGCTAGGTAAACCGGTGATTTCTTCGTCAATCATAACCCCGTTTCGGATCAGACGCAGTTTGCCGGTGCGTTCTGAGATCAACAAATCGTCATTACTCAGCTGTACCATACCCCACGGGATCACCACATCGCTTTGCGTAGGCATTACTTTCACTTGCGCCTGAGCGTCGTTATTTTGCTCATCGCTTTGCTGTGAAGAATTACCATCAGATGCCGAACAGGCTGCTAATAAGGTAACCATTGAACTTAACACAAGAGTTTTCGCTAATTGTTGCTTCATTTACTTTCTCTTTTTTCCCAAATGATTTTATAAAAATAGTTGATTATCAGTAGCATAACACATGCGCTTAATACGGTGAAAATATGCAAGAGTAAGGTACTGATTCTGAGGTTTTGCTCCCATAAAAATACCACGCCGTAATAGGAGACAAAAAACAAATTTAATAAGCTGATATGAATAAATAGAATACCGGCAAAGGTCGCTAATTTGCGAGTTGTCAGTCTAGCCATGTTCAACCTCAAGCGATGCGCGATTGTCAAAGTAAGCCAGTAGATCGTTGACCTTATAGTTAAATGCCGATGTCGCTGTAAAATCGCTTTGCACCTGTTTACCTTGCGGCAGTTTTTGTTCTGCAAATTCTGCCGTACTTTTGCCTAACGAGGCAAATGCTTTGTTATAGAAGGCGCGACGAGTTGGATGATGTGGGCTGACGCCATTAACAATGGCTGGCTTGTCGGCTTGTTGCAACAAACACTCTATCAGTGCAATAACATCATCACGGTGAATCATATTAACCACCGAATCAGGTTCACTGATCAGCCGGCCGTCTTTAAAAAAGCGCCCCGGTTGTCGATCATAGCCAAATAAGCCAGCCAATCTCAGCACGGTAGCATGCTCGATATCGGCATTTAACAGCTTATTCTCTGCATCGTGTAATACCGCTACTTTATCGCCATTCAAGTTTAGCTTGCTGGCTTCATTAACCTCGCCTTGCAAGCCGTTATATACCGCTGTCGAACTGATTAGCACAATATGCTTAGGCTTAGCCGACGCCTGTTGAGCAAACTGTGCTAATGCCTGTATTTGTTGCGGGTAATCGGTTCGACCATGGCGCAATCCCGGTGGAATACAAATAACCCAAGCCTGACATTGCAACAAACTATCACTTAGACAATCCGGTGCGCGCACTAAGGTCGCCGGCAGGTTTTCTGCCTGTAAACTGGCGACTTTTTGCGACGACGTGGCACTGACCACGACATCAACGCCCTTAGCTAATAATGATTTCGCTAACGATTTACCTAACCAACCTGCACCGATAATAGCCACACTGTTTGGCAGCTTTTTATCCATAATCATTCCTATTTATGCCTTAGGTAGAACCACATATTTACCGCTAAAACTTGCCGCGATGGTATCCCCATCGAGAACATTAACATGTATCTTAAGTCGCGCCCGTTTTCCTCGTTGTAACACACTGACATCACCATCAAGATCTACCGTTTGCGCCAATGGCTGACCATGCAATGGTTTGTGATAACGTATATCGGCATCAGCTAAAACAATATCACCATTAAGGTTTTGTTGCTCCAATAATAAATGCACTCGTCCCCAACCGGTTAACGTCGCCAAGGTATAAATGCTGCCAGCAAACATGGTGTTGTGTAGATTAATATTGGCTTGGCGGTCAGCACATACAGTAAAGACACCTTCAATGAGACTCGCTGGGTGAATTAACATATGCTTAGATACTGAAATGGTTTGATGCCAAACCTGTTTTAACTGCGTTAGTGCATCGCTATATTCGGTCGTGCTCGGCTGCAACATTTTACGCATTTTATAATGCTGAATTTGACCATACAGTAAATGTGATTTATCACCCAGTTGGTAATCACATGCCTGATAAAATTTCACTGCATTTTCTCGCGCATTGAGCTCAATAACTTCGACACCTTGTTGCGCCGCAATCTGCTCTAGTGCGGTTAACATCAACTTTCCAACGCCCTGCCCTTGTACACTGTCATCGACCGCCATAAAGCGAATCTGCGCGGTATAACAATCGGTTTTGTGATAACGACCAACCGCGACAACCTTATCTTGCTCATCGACAATCATACGGTGCACTGAACTTGCTTCCAAATCATCGATTTCAGAGCCTTTTTCTTGGCCCCACGGCTGACGTAATAAAGTAAAACGCAATTGATGATAAGCGGCAATTTGCGCTTTAGTTGTCGGCTTAACAATACGATAGGTCATGACTTAAACCTTAAGTGAAAAGGTTACTGGGCCATCGTTTACTAACGCCACTTGCATGTTCGCGCCAAACTCGCCGGTTGGTACTCGAAACCCAAAAGATCTTAATTCTTGGCAAAATGCCAGATATAACTGGTTACCAAGTTCAGGCGGAGCAGAATTTGAAAAGCTTGGCCGTTTGCCACTATTGGTATCGGCAGCCAATGTAAACTGTGACACCACTAGGATATCTCCGCCGACTTGACCCACGTCTAGGTTCATCTTGCCCTGTTGGTCTTCAAACATACGATAACCTGCGACTTTTTTGGCAAGGCGCTGCATTTTTTGCACGTCGTCCGCTTTTTCAACAGCCAATAAAACCAACAAGCCTTTATCTATCTCACCATTGACTCTACCGTCGATGGTAACACTGGCACTGTTTACCCGTTGTAATAATGCAATCATGATATTTTTATTACGTGTTATTTATCTTCGAGGAAGGCTGCCATCATATCAGATGCATGAATAATGGCATCAATTATTCCCTCTTCAAAGCCGCTATGCCCAGCTTTAGGAATGATTTGCAAACGTGCATTATTCCAATGTTGTGCCAATACATAAGCATGCTGAATTTGGCAAACCATGTCATAGCGGCCATGAATAATATACGCAGGCAAATGCGCAATGCTGGCCATGTTTTTCAATAATTGTTGCGGTTTCATAAAGCACTGATTGACGAAATAATGGTTTTCAATACACGCCATGGCAATGGCGTTATGGGTTTCCTCCGGGCTATCAATACTATGCTGATCAACATACAAGGCTGAAATTCGCGTTTCCCATAACGTCCACGCTTTAGCGGCAGCAATCTTAGCGATTTCATTATCTGAATTTAGCACTTTATGATAATTACTGATGACATCATTACCCGGCATTGATCGAATGGGCTCTAGGAAGTCCTGATAATGCTCAGGAAAAATATGGCTTGCGCCATTCGGGCCATAAAGCCAATCAATCTCGCTGTCAGTACCTAGAAAAATACCGCGTAAAATAAAACCAAGTACCCGTTGTGGGTGGGCTTGAGCATAGGCCAACGCGAGGGTTGTTCCCCAACTGCCACCGGCTACCAACCACTTGTCAATGGCGAGGTACTCACGAATCTCTTCCATGTCTTCAATAAGGGTTTGTGTGGTGTTGTTTATTAGACTGGCGTGCGGCGTCGATTGACCTGCACCGCGTTGATCAAAAACAATAATGCGATACTTTTCAGGGTTAAAGTAGCGCCTGTGACTGGGGCTAGAGCCGCCGCCCGGACCACCGTGCAAATAAATGACGGCAATGCCATTGGCATTACCACTTTCTTCGATATAGAGTTTATGCTCGCCGAGCTCAATAAATTCTTCTCGATTTGGCTTAATGTTTGGGTATAGGGGGCGCACTATATCTCCGCATCAGAGCAACTGCTGCTAATTTTAGTCTATTTTTTCATCTGTTTGCGGTTTATCTTCCGCTAATTCTTGCAAACATACGGTAAACTCAGCACCAATAAACACCACCAACCAGCTGACATAAACCCAAACAAACAAGATAGGGATGGTTGCTAACGCACCATAAATGGCCTCGTATGATGGTAAATGGGTCACGTAGGCAGCAAACGCTTTCTTCGCCACTTCAAACAGTATTGTGCCGAACATACTGCCAGCTAAGGCGTACTTAAATTTTACTTCCGTGTTTGGCACTAACATGTACAACACAATAAAACCGGCCCAGGATGCAATAAACGGTAACCCCCGTAACAACAAACTGTTGACGTCTTGGCCGCCAAACGACACCAATGAAACGATGTAGCTGGTGGCAAGAATAGACACCCCCATCAATACCGGTCCGAGAGTTAGAATCATCCAATAAATCGCAAATGAGGTGATTACTTTACGATGTTTATGAATTCGCCAAATCCGATTGAGGGCTTTATCGACCGCATAAATCAACATCATGGCTAAAACAAACAATGCAAAGATTGCCGTGGCTGACATTTGTGATGCATTGGCAACAAAGCCATCGATATGATCTTGTATTGTTTCTGAGGCGGTAGGGACAAAGTTACTGAACACAAATTTTTCAATATCTTTGTGCAACTCACCAAAGATAGGAAACGCAGTGACAATGGAAAACATCACCATCACCAATGGCACTAGGGACATCAGGGTGACATAGGATAAATAACCAGCTGACACTTGAATCTGATCACGCTGGCAACGTTCAACAAAATACTTGCCGAAACGCAGTACTGGGGCGAGCTTTCGATAGCGTGTAAGAATTTGTGACAATTTCATCTATAACACATTGTTAATATTGGGTTATATTAAACTATACTAAATTTTAGCAATAACACGAAGGAGTAATTGATGGCAGGACAAGGTTCAGGTGGCAACGTTCTCGCAGCAATATGTAGTTTTTTTATTCCCGGCTTAGGACAATTGGTTCAAGGCAGGATCATGGCTGCTATTATATTTTTCATTTTTTGTGCCGTATTATACGGGACTGTCGTTCTATGGTTTGTTGGCGTAATCTTTCATCTTTGGGCGATCATTGATGCAGCTCGCTATAAAGGCTAGCTAAATTCTTATCGCCAAAAAAAAGGCCCGTACGGGCCTTTTTTATTTAACTCAATATTCGTTTACACAAGTTTAAGCACTGCGACGAACGCGCCAGTTAGCACTAAGCTTGACACAATAACACCACGAACTGATGCCATTGGGCCTTGTTTACCGACTAAGCCATTGACTTCAAGCAAGGCGATTAATACAACACAACCCCACATGCCTGTTGAGCCCCAACCATGGCCGTAACCACCAGAAAAATGCGGGCTAGCTAACATAAAGAATACCATTGGGCCTGAGAACAAGGTGTTGGTGCGTGATGCCAATAAGGCTTTGCCTGCGGCTTTTGGTGCGTCACCGTCAACCATACCTAAAGCAATTTTTTGGTTTGGCCAAATCACTAACCAAACATTTAGGAACATAAACGTACCTAATAATGCACCAATAACGATGTAGTCATTCATGACATTCAGCTTTGATACACCCATAAGCAAAATCAAACCGGTCAAGAAGGTCATCATTGCGCCCCAACGGAACCACCATAATGCTTCCGGTGCCAAATTCTTTTTCGCATCCGCTAGTGCTTCAGGTGTGGCTTTTTTAAAGTAACCACCTTGTATAAAGTTGAAATAGTAAAGTAAACCGATCCAAGTTATCCCGAAAAGTACATGACCCCAGCGAGCAAGGAAATTTAATATTTCCATCGTATTCATAACACACCTCAATATTTATCGTTATTATTGTTATTCACCCTACGCCAGCATAGGCAATACGTATGGCTATTTATTATTATCTTGTCCACCTTACTCTTTGGCTGAAATTTATTCAATAATTTCCGCAGCTTATAGCCATTGGTCAGATGTGCTATTTGCTAACAAAGCCTGCCATTTTGAGGTTTTTTGTTTGCTTTTATAAAATAATCTATAAAAAACAACGAAAAGATCTAAAAAGTCACTGGAAAAACCCGCTATAGCCGTTAAAATGATCCGCCAATTCGGGACAAAAATCCTGATTAACCTAAAAAATATTTTTCCGGAGAAAACTATGGCTATTTCATTACCAGCGTTACCATATGCAATGGATGCTCTTGCACCACACATTTCACAAGAAACTCTTGAGTATCACTATGGCAAACACCACAACACTTACGTTGTGAAGTTAAACGGTTTAATCGAAGGCACTGAGCTAGCTGAAAAATCTTTGGAAGAGATCGTTAAGAGCTCTGAAGGTGGCGTATTTAACAACGCTGCACAAATCTGGAACCACACCTTCTACTGGAACTCACTAACGCCTAACGGTGCAGGCGCTCCTAGCGGTGAATTAGCTGCAGCAATTGACGCTCAGTTCGGTTCATTCGACGAGTTCAAAGCTAAGTTTAACGACAGTGCTGTTAACAACTTCGGTTCAAGCTGGACTTGGTTAGTGAAAAACGCTGACGGTTCTTTAGCGATTGTTAACACATCAAATGCAGCAACACCTCTTACTGAAGACGGTGTAACTCCACTAATCACGGTTGATTTGTGGGAACATGCTTACTATATCGATTACCGTAACCTTCGTCCAAGCTACATGGAAGCGTTCTGGGCATTGGCTAACTGGGATTTTGCTAACGCAAACTTCGCGGCATAATCTGCGCAAATAACCAATTAAAAAGGCGACTTTAAGTCGCCTTTTTTGTTGCCGCAAATTAACAGAATTAAAAATTAATTGAGTTAACGTTTATTGGTGGTTTGTCGCGCTTAATACGACTGCCAGTATATTCTTGCGGCTCTCTAGCCTTTTGATATTCTTGATACAACTTATTCAGATCCAGTGGCTCAAATTGCATATCAATCCGTTGCCCTGTTGGCACACTTTGCAAGAATCTAGGTAGCAAGGTGATAAACACTTTGTGCTGCTCATCCGTCAGCGTGGCCTTGGTGGTATCAATAAAGCGTTGACGCTTAACACTTTTTTTACGACTGTTGGCTAAGTCAGCCCACAGCACGGCAAATACAGGGTCCGCCTCAATATAATCTGTCACACCGACAGCAAAATATTGCGCCATTTGAAATTGGGCACGATAATCGCCTTTAAACGATAATTGACAGAAGATATCAAACGCCTCTTCGTGACGCTCGTCTTGCTGTGCTTGAATGCCTGCCTTGTATGGAAAAAATTGTTCCATATCCTGACAGGGATTGCTTGATTCAGCGAACACGGCAAAGCTGAATATAAATAATAACGTGGCCAGTAAACGCATTATAACTGGCACTCTTCGCCAATGTAGTTTTGACAAAGTTGTGGGAACTGCTTCGCTAGTAAATGAACATAACGAGGATAGTTATCATTGGCGACAGTCACCGGATCTCGCACCAAAAACTCACCAAAATAATTGACTTCACCAGCTTCGACATAGGTACAAAAACCTTGCTCTTTATAATCGACTCGCCAGTTATATACATCAAAACCAATCAAGCAATACTCGCCTTCTGGTACGCGCATGGTTAACTGATGGATACCTTTTTCAACACGACCTTCATAAAACTCTTCGCCGGTTTCCTTGTTTTTAAATTGAATGTTCTTCAATGGATCAAGGGTATTAAAAACCAGGCCAAAATAACCTTCGTTATTGGCTAGAGGCTTACTTTCTTCGTCGGCTGAGATACGGTAGGTGGTCATGCATGCTGCTAATGAAAAACACAGCAATAGAGTGATTAATGATTTCATTTTACATCCCTGTTTATTATTGATTTTTTAGTATGATGCCGCTGTTTTTAGCAAAAGTAAATAGCACACAAAAACAAAAACGCCAGCATTATGCTGGCGTTTTAATAGCGTGTTCAGAAAGTATATTTATTACTTTTTGTTGCGAGATTCACGCTTACGATCTGATTCTGACAAGAACTTCTTACGTATACGAATATTCTCAGGAGTCACTTCTACTAACTCATCATCATCGATAAATTCTAGCGCTTGCTCAAGTGTCATTTTAATTGGCGGCGACAATACTTGCGCATCATCAGTACCCGATGCACGAACGTTTGTTAACTGCTTACCTTTAAGGGCGTTAACCGTAAGATCGTTGTCACGCGAGTGAATACCAATAACCATACCTTCGTAGACTTCAACACCGTGACCAATCATTAGGCGACCACGTTCTTGTAAGTTGAACAGTGCGTTGGTTAATGCTTTACCTGTTGCGTTAGCAATAAGAACACCGTTAATACGCTGACCAATCTCGCCACCTTTGTGCGGACCGTACTGTAAGAAGGTGTGGTAAATTAGACCTGAACCAGAGGTTAGTGTCATAAATTCAGTTTGGAAACCGATAAGACCACGACTCGGCATGATAAAGTCCATACGAATACGACCTTTGCCATCTGGAGACATATCAGTTAGCTCTGCTTTACGTAGACCTAATTTTTCCATAATAGAACCTTGATGCTCTTCTTCAACATCAATGGTTACTGTTTCATATGGTTCTTGAACCTGACCATCAACTTCGCGCATGATAACTTCTGGACGAGATACGGCTAACTCGTAACCTTCACGACGCATGTTTTCAATTAAGATACCTAAGTGAAGCTCACCACGACCGGATACTTTAAACTTATCTGGATCGTCTAATTGCTCAACTCGAAGGGCAACGTTATGCACCAATTCTTTTTCTAGACGGTCAAGAATATTACGTGACGTTACATATTTACCTTCTTTACCGGCAAACGGCGAGGTGTTTACTTGGAACGTCATGGTAACCGTTGGCTCATCAACAGAAAGAGCAGGAAGAGGTTCAACTTCGTTTGGACAACAAATGGTGTCAGAAATCTTAAGCTCACCTAGACCGGTAATGGCGATGATGTCACCTGCTTGCGCAGATTCGGCTTCGTAACGGTCTAAACCTAGGTAACCTAATACGGTACCCACTTTACCATTATGAATAATGCCATTGGCACCATTAATCGTAACCTGCTGGTTAGGCTTAACCGTACCACGAGTTACACGACCAACACCGATTACACCAACGTATGAGTTGTAATCCAGTTGTGATATCTGCATCTGGAAAGGACCGTCTACGTCAGCATCTGGCGCTGGCACTGAGTCAATGATGGTTTCAAATAAAGGCGTCATGTCGGTACCAACTTCGCCTTCTTCGTGAGATGCCCAACCATTGATAGCCGATGCGTAAACAACTTGGAAATCCAATTGTTCATCGGTTGCACCAAGGTTGTCGAATAAATCAAATACTTGGTCCATTACCCAATCAGGGCGAGCACCAGGCTTGTCGATTTTATTGATAACAACGATAGGCTTCAAACCTTGAGCAAACGCTTTCTTGGTTACGAAGCGTGTTTGCGGCATAGGACCTTCTTGCGCATCAACGATAAGCAATACAGAGTCAACCATTGACATAACACGTTCAACTTCACCACCGAAGTCAGCATGGCCAGGGGTGTCTACAATGTTTACACGGTAATCATTCCAGTTAATGGCAGTGTTTTTTGCCAAGATGGTGATACCACGCTCTTTCTCGATATCGTTAGAGTCCATTACGCGATCGTCTAGATCGGCACGAGAATCCAAAGTACCAGATTGCTGTAGAAGTTTATCAACCAAGGTAGTTTTACCATGGTCAACGTGAGCGATGATCGCAATATTACGTAGTTTATCTAACACTGTATTCGCCTTTAATGTAGCCCGGTTCGGGGCTTTTAATGTCTTACAAATAAAATTGGCGCGTATTATAAACTAAATCCTTGCAATAAGCCGAAGTTTTTTGTTACATGGTCGGCAAAATAACAAAAGTGTACAAACAGCGTAATGAAACTGTCAGCAACTACAGGTATAATTGCCCTCATCAACAACACTATGCACCGAATACGGGCGACGCACCATATTAGTGCGCGACCGCACCAGAAAGATCCATTATAATTAGTGTAAATTATGGTGATTTTGCTAAACCCTTATATATTAAGGCGTTAAAAAGTTGGCACGAATTTAGCTTATCTTTAGCCAATCCGGTCGTTAATCGACTAACAAGTTATTTTAATAATTAACCTGCAATAAATACGGAGACTTCCATGTCACAAGCAGTTTTAGATTTAATCAAAGAAAACGACGTTAAGTTCGTTGACCTGCGCTTCACTGATTCAAAAGGTAAAGAGCAACACGTTTCTCTTCCTTATCATCAAATTGATGAAGACTTCTTCGAAGATGGTAAAATGTTCGATGGTTCTTCTATCGCTGGTTGGAAAGGTATTAACGAATCTGACATGGTATTGATGCCTGACGCATCTACTGCAGTTCTTGACCCGTTCACTGAAGAAGTTACTCTTAACATCCGTTGTGACATCGTAGAGCCTGCAACCATGCAAGGTTACAGCCGTGACCCTCGTTCAGTAGCTAAGCGCGCTGAAGAGTACATGCGCTCTACAGGTATTGCTGACAGCATCCTTGTTGGTCCAGAGCCAGAGTTCTTCGTATTTGATGACGTTAAATTCAGCGTTAACATGGCTGGCGCAATGTACAGCATTGACGATAAAGAAGCTCACTGGAACAGCGCTACCGAATACGAAGATGGCAACCACGGTCACCGTCCTCGCGTTAAAGGTGGTTACTTCCCAGTAGCTCCAGTAGATTCATCACAAGACTTGCGTTCAGCTATGTGTCTTGTAATGGAAGAGATGGGTCTTGTTGTTGAAGCGCATCACCATGAAGTAGCAACCGCTGGTCAAAACGAAATTGCTTGTCGTTTCAACACCATGGTTAACAAAGCTGATGAAGTTCAAATCTACAAGTATGTTGTTCACAACGTTGCACACGCATACGGTAAAACAGCGACTTTCATGCCTAAGCCACTAGTTGGTGACAACGGTACTGGTATGCACGTTCACCAATCACTAGCTAAAGACGGTGTTAACCTTTTCTCTGGTGATTTGTACGGCGGCCTGTCTGAAACGGCTCTTTACTACATTGGCGGTATCATCAAGCACGCTAAAGCAATCAACGCATTTACTAACGCGTCGACTAACTCATACAAGC